>JBCBFT010000044.1:0-47986 GCA_038527485.1 Bacteroidota bacterium | reverse complement strand
AATTAACCGACTTGACTTCACTCTCTTTGAGTTGGAATAATCTTCGTAATGGGGATTTTCTTGGCGGATTGCTCAGATTATTCCCACTCAAATCCAATGAAATCAAGTGGGTTAAGTCGCGAAGAAAATCCCAATTGCTCAGATTATTCCCACTCAAATCCAGTGACGTCAAGCGGGTTAATCCGCCAAGAAAACCATAGTCCTTAATTTGTTCATTCGATCTCAAATCTAGTGAAGTCAAGCTGGTCAATCCGCCAAGAAAATCCCCATTACGAAGATTATTCCAACTCAAAGAGAGTGAAGTCAAGTGGGTTAATTCACAAAGAAATTCCCCATTGCTTAAATTATTCCAATTCAAAGATAGAGAAGTCAAGCGAGTTAAATCGACAAGAAAATTATAGTCCCTGATTTGTTTATTCGAATTCAAATTCAGTGAAGTCAAGTAGATTAACTCGCGAAGGAAATCCCCATTACTTAAATTATTCAAACTTAAATCCAGTGAAGTTAAGCGGGTCAATTCGCTGAGAAATTTCCCATTACGCAGATTATTCCCACTCAAATCCAGTGAAGTTAAGAGAGCCAACCTACAGAGAAAATTATAGTTATTGATTTGTTTATTCTCACTCAAATCCAGTGAAGTCAAACTAGTTAGTTCCTCAAGAAAAGTATAGTCAATTAATTGCGTATTGTATCCAATCCGTAATTCTTCCAACTGCTTCCATTGATGAGGTATTTTTGGCCATGAATGTAAACTGCCTCTCAGACTTAATTTTTGTAAATGAGGGAGTCCTTGGAAGACGACTTCCCAAGGAATCCAACCTTCATGGATATAATCCAAAGCCAAGGCAATGATTTGATTCTCTTGGTCAACTACATAGCCTCTGGTTCCAGGTTTGTAACTCACAAACTTTCCCATATCCCAATCCTGAAAGTTTCCCTTTTCGTCTAAGGTGATCTCTGGTAGGGAAAAGCCTATACTTTTTTCAATTTCAAGAATGATATCAGGTTTGGACATGGGCTGCTGAGATTTACATAGTAGAGTTAATAGGAAGTAAGATAGGATTTTTTTGGTATTTCGTGAAGGATAGAGGTAGTGATTTTGGAGGAGGCTAGTTCTATGCATCGCAGGCGATAGAGATATCTCCTCTACATAATCTCTTTGGAGGGTACTTAAAAGAATACGCCCTGCATAGTAGAAGGACTACGCAGAGCATCTTGTTTCACTTTTCCTGATGATGCCCACGCTGTAGCGGTGGGCCTACACGCCGTGGCAGTGGACCTACTTGGGCAATACTACCGCGTCAATGACGTGAATGATGCCATTGGACTGGTGGACGTCGTATGTGGTGACGTTGGCGATGTTGCCGTTCTCATCTTTGAGGATGATGTTGTGCTTGCCATTCATCATGGCCTGAAGCTTGCCACCGCTGACGGTGGGGATCGTGGCCGTGCCGCCACTCTTCTTGATCAGCCCTGCGATGGCATCAAAGTCATAGCTCCCCGCAACTACATGGTACGTCAAAATTTTGCTCAATGTCGATTTATTCTCTGGCTTGAGTAAGGTCGCGACAGTTCCTTCGGGTAGATTCTCAAAGGCGTCATTGACGGGAGCGAAGACGGTAAAAGGTCCATCACTCTTGAGGGTCTCGACAAGTCCTGCGGCTTTGACAGCAGCTACAAGCGTAGTGTGAACGCTAGAATTGACGGCGTTATCGACGATGTCCTGCTTGGGCGACATGCTTGCCCCACCTACCATGGCCGTTTCCTGTGCCTGAAGAGAAAAACCGAACATTGCGAAGGCAACGAAAATAAAACTGAATACTGACTGCTTGATTTGCATTTGTATGAAATATTGGAGTGTTGAAATACGATTTGATGGCGTAGCTACTTGCTGTCGCAAGTGCATATGTTTCACGTTTGCCATGACAAACATCTACGAATTATGGGCTTTACTTGTATATTTTACGCTTGCTGCAGCAAGCGGCTACGAAGACAATAGGATTAACGGGGATGGGGATGACGGGTTCCATTTTTGGAGACAGGGACGATGGGTGAAAATTGCACAAGAAAATAGGGAGATATGTACAAGCATATATCTCCCTGATCTATAGATGTTTATTCCGCCTATTTTTCCTCACATGAAAGAGGTGGCATATCATAAAGTTGTGTTAACGCGACCCTATCTATCCTTTTTTATCTAAAGGCAAAGTCCACATGGTAATGGTCATCGTGTAAATTATCGATCGTTCGAGACAACTTACGGACGAAATATACCCCTCGTCTCTTCAACTTTTTTCCTGCAGTGGTCTTGAAAATAGGTCCCTGCAATTCTACCTTGAAGATTACCTTGCGAAGGTACATCCCCCGCGTTCTCGCCGCATCATCCAAAGCCAATAGATGCGCAGCCATCGCCTCATAGTCTATGCGCACTTTGCGGTTCATCCTCCAACTCCCATCCTTTCTGAAGGTCAGCAAGTAATGCCAGATACCCAATCGATCCAGCCACCTGTACTGCTTTTGCTTTTTCCTCAATGGCGTCATGAAATCCACACTCAACCCATTTTGATGCGTGCGATGCGGCCACATTTTCCCTCCATGCTTTCGGGAGCACTCCATGACGCGATACTTATACTCAGGACTGTGCTTTTCACAAACGGCATAAGCCTCCTCTACAATCGCTTTCACCTTGTGATGCACATGGGCGCGGCGCAACAAATGATAACTGAGTCGACTGAAATAGGTATAATTCGATCCCTTGTAAGCCAACCGCTGGCCATTTTGCAAGCTTCCATTGGATACAGATCCGAAAGAGCGACTCGGCTGCGCAATGGATAGCATAGGAATCATCCAGAAAATCAGAAAAAGGATTCTCATGGTGTAGGACATTATCGGGTTAGGAAAACGGGGGATCAACTACATGTTTCCCTTATCATCATTTTCCCTAACGCATCCGCCCTCGCTCCATCTCCACAAAACTGTCCGGTCCTTCAAAGCGAAGGGTACGATTCGTCAATTCAAAACGCATAGTCGTAAGCAAGGCGGGATAAATCTGTGTAGCAAAATCGCTGTCACAGCAGACCAATGTACAGGCTCCCCCACCCTTCCAATTCACCTGTTGTGTGGAATCAAATTCGAAGTACATGTCACAGGCATTGATGTCCAGCAGCAGTTCAAGCGTAGTGTCATTGTTAAATTGTAATAGGTAAGGGCCACCTGAAATGACTTCGCTGTTACCTTCAGCTTTTAAGCTATTCACCTCCCAATCGTAGGCAAATACGGTGATTCTGGGATCTTCTTCGTTTCGGCACGACAGCATCCCTAGGGCTAATACTAGGAGTATGATCCCCTTTGTTTTCATGTTCATATGCAGACTTATAGAATTGAAAAACGAGACAAGAGACCTAAAGGGCAACTATTATTGAACTTGCAGTAGGTACATAGCTTGATTCGTTTTGTTGAATTACGTTGAATATTCTTATTTATAAGCTAGTCGCACCCTAGCTGAGAAAAGTTGCTTTTCCCCAAAAGGAAAAGGATTTATAAGACCAATATGATCCTATAAATCCTTCTTTATTGTCTAGCTAATTGAGCTGAGCATGGGACTAAACTCCGCATGCTATATGCCCCTGTCCCTTCAGAACAATCCGTGGGCTTCTAACCTAAAAATCCAAATAGTTTCCAGGATCAATGGGCGCTTGAAAATGCCCCCGACTCATGTCCCACAACAAGACAAAGGCTCGCTCACGGACGTAATAACTCGGACTTTCTTCCACCAATTCCTTCAACTGACTTTTTACTACTTCCTGATCGGCAAAACCCAGTAAGGCCAGTGCCTCATAAAAACGCAGCATTTCTTTCAAGTCTTGACTGAGTATGTTCGCATCGCCCGTTAGGGTATCATATATCCCATCCTCGTTCCACTGTTTGAGCAAGGAAACTGCTTCAGCATAGTCTCCTCGTTCAATCATGACTGGAATGTGTGCGATTCTTTCTTTAGGAGTCCATTCGTCTAGATTCATTGGGCTATGTGTCAGCATGGTTTCTTTAGGGAGCGATTGCCCTGTAAAATCCACAAAATGACGCTGTACCATATGCTCACGCTGGTGTGCCTGATATCGACCAATCACTCCACCCCCTAGTATACCCAAGATTAAGATTCCAGCCAACATACTCAATGCACGCATCGCAGGGTGCTGGATGTATCTGCCCAGCCGCGTCATCACATCTATTGAAGTTTGCTCAGACTCCCAGTTGAAAGTATCCATCTGATCCTTCATCATGAGGTAACGAAGCTTTTCCTGCTTCTCCTTATCCTCAGGATAAAGCATGGCTTCATGAATGGCACGCTGTCGTCGCTGCTCATAATGGGCTAGACTCCCCTCCTCTACAGGAGCAGCCTCTACCACATCTAAAATCGCTTCACGTACTTGATGTGCCAAGTCCTCATCTAGGTGCCCTAGCATCTCGCGACGCAAGCCCTCAGGAAAAGCTTCTCCTGTCTTCAGCCATGGAATCTGAGAAAGCAGCTGCAGATTTTTCCAAGTGACCAATTCTTCTTTATCCAGCTCAAGGGCAAAGTAGCTCGATTCCTCTAAGCCCACTGTCTGTTCCTGCATCTCCCGCTCGATGGTACGACCAACTTTTAGGAGGATCTCCCAATTGGGTTGGGGATGGATCATAGAAGCAGCCAACCACTGTGTGAGGTCTTTTCCTAGTCGAGCTTCGATCTCCGACTGTGTCTGTGGAATAGCTTCCGCCACATTTCCTGAAGTGACTTCTGTGAATACCTCTCCTTGATATTCTCCTAACTCATGGACACGCTCCAATGGCAAAAGGGTAAAATACAGACTCAATGCCTGTTCCTGCTTGCCCCAATGTGCCTGAGGAATCGGCGTAAGCAAGGTCTTCTCTACCCACAAGTCAAAGTGCTTGAAGACAATGGGATTTAGCTTGCCTGTCTGTGCATCGAACCACTGATGTCCATCAGAGAAAATGATGAGATGGCTGTGCGGATGGGTCATGGTGATACGTTCCCAATCCAAGCCCTCTATTTGAGTAGGGTGAAAGGCCACTGAGGGATCCCTCTCGAAGAAATATTGCTGTAGCGCCAGATCCTGATCTTGGAGGTACTCGATCAGTCCATACATGGAACGCTGGGCAAAGTCGAACTGAGGATCATCGTCTAGCAGGAATACATACTCAGCTTGCCGCGTGCGCGTATCAAAGACCAAATGTGGCATACCTGCCATCTTGATCGTCTCATCAATGGATCTAGGGATGTGGAGCTGCTTGCTGTTTGCGGTCTTGCGCCTGTGAAGCTGGCGCGCCAATTTTTCTAGGTCCTCATCTGAGGTGAAGATTTTCTCTTTGTGTTCGAAAGGTAATGCTTGAGCTACATCGCCCAGTTTCTCAAACTCCATCTTGAAGGCGAGCATCTTCGCACGACGCTTGAAAAGTCTCAGACCTCCTTCTGCAAAGAATACAATCAACAAAAACAGGAACAATACCCGCACCTTCATCTCGTCCTGCAAACCTTCATTTACTTCTGTATGAAAAGTATCATATTCTTGCTTGTCATGGTTGACTTTGGGGACAAAGATGATTCCTCGTCCTTTGGAATGACTAGTCGTATTGCCATTGATGCCCTCTTTTCCGACACGGTCGAGATCCACTGTATATAGATTAGGAAGGAAGAATTGATATCGTGCGATTTTTTCCTCTCCCAAGATTTCTCCATCCATACTCCAACGATACGTATAGGCCTGGGATTGAGAACTTGGATTTGGGGTAAAAATAAGGGGTTTACGGGTGTCAACGCCTTCATAGCTTTTCTCCGCTCTAACTGAAAAAGTGGGCGCATGATCAGCCATGTGAAAGTCAGGAAGCATGCGTTGCTGCAATTCATATGGCAATTTGATTTCTGTCTCGATAACCTCTAAGGCTTTTCGCTCCACCTCAGGTGCATCACGAAGTCCTTCTATCTTTGGGTCCTCCACTCGGACCACATCAGGCATATTGTTTTTGAACAAACCTACATTTAGCCCTATAGCACCCAAAATCAGGAATGCATACACAAGCGGACGCAATTTCTTGATCTGGCTAGAAGCTCGTTCCTCCACAGAAGGCACTAGCTGAGAGATGGTTTCCTCCTCTTCTCGTTCCCCCATATGATCCATTACCAAAGGAAGGTATTGCTCCTCAAATATTCGCTTGAAAATCTCTTGTTCTTCAGGATTTTGGACAAGGATAGGGCCTATGAGCATGCGCAGCTGTGCGAGATTACCCGACTGTACCAAGGAAGGTCCATAGGCGCTGAGCGTCTCCTGAATCCGAATCTGTGTCGATGGATCGATCAATCTCACCTCTGCTGCCCAGAATGCAAGCAAGGGTTGTAAAGGGAGGGCGTTATAAGATGTATCGCGCATGGAATGGCAGAATTATTTTTTGAGACGCGGAGAAAGTTTTCCTTGTGCTGTATACGATGCTTTATTCAATATGGATAAGGACCTATCAAGAGAGAAATCTAGACTTGATTAACGCTAGGTCCTCCTTATTTTTAGCAATGGCCGAATAGCTCAATGCCAGAATATGCCGCTGACGTTCATCCAGCTCATACAAGTTGAAATCGTCTTGTATAAACTGACTGACCTCTAGTACACGGAGCCAAGTGATAAGTTCAGCCGTCGCCGGTTTTTTCTTATTGACAGCCTCCCGAATCTCTAAAAAATGTTGGATCAATTCATCGTCAAGGTAGCGAGACTGAGAACCCAACTTCAAGGAAACAATGTCTCTCAGCTGCACATGGCTGGGAAATTCGATGTGAAAATAAATACAGCGACGCAGAAAGGGCTCAGGCAGATTTTTCTCTGAGTTGCTCGTCATGATGACCAGAATTTTCCCCTCTTTTCCTTTTTCTACTCGATAGTTGTCTGCTTCCTTGACATAAAACTCTTGCTGGTCAATTTCATTCAAAATATCATTGGGAAAATCACGTGGCGCCTTGTCTATCTCATCAATCAACACAACTGAATGAGCATTTTGATCTGAGGATAACAAGCGGGGATGCTGACTGGCATGCGTCAAGGCAATGGCTTTACCCAATGCTTGAAGTTGAATATGATCAATAGAAGATGTAGAGGTGCCTGCCTGCTTGATGTTGGCTTTTTGGAAGTGGCCCAACGCATCATAGGTGTAGAACAATTCGGAAGCTACCGAACTGGTCTTCGTGTGAAACACCAAAGGTTCACGCAAAAACTGATTGTCTTGCTGATGAAGCTCAATCGCCAGTTTGTAGGCGAGCTGTGTCTTGCCCGTACCTGGTTCACCCGTGATTAGTAGGGGTTGTCCACTTGCCATCGCTACATTGACAGCACCAATCAACTCCTCACTGAGTAAGTAGTCTTCAGGACGATCTATATGCTGAGGCTGCGAGAGGCTGAGATGTGGATGAAGTTGGTGAAAAAGATTCATGGATGAGATTCAAAAAGGATCATTTCCATGAATATACGGGCAAATTGAGGATAAGGGGAAATTTTGTTGTATTTCCTTCCAAAATCTACAAAATCAGAAAGGCGAGAAGCGTGCATGCCTCACACCTTCGGTCTTTTAGCCTCAGTTCTTGACTTTCTTTTCCTCAATCTTTGTCCCACTCAGTATCAGGCAAGACAGCCGCGATCACGAGTTTCTGTTCATATACCCAAATATTGATGGGATAGCCATTGGGATGCTCAAACCACCATTCTTCTCCTTGATTGGGCGCGCCGTATAATTCTTCGGCCACTTCTCGTACATCTGTCCCGATCGGATAGACGACGAGCACCTCATAAAGCGGCCTCTCTCCATCTTTGTCTATATAATAGATCAGATCGATAAATTCTTGCTCATCTACTTGCTCCTGAAGGATGAAGCGAAAGGAATCGTTGCTGTCACGCGACGTTTGGGTATTCTTACGCTTTTTTCGAAGGTCGTCATAAGACATCCCAAAGGAAATTTTATCAACTCCTCTCGGGAAATAGGCTTTTTCCCAATTTTTAAAAGGTTGTGCGTCGATAGGTGAATGGAGGACAAGGAAGCAAAGGAAGAATACAATAAGGGGTATGCCCGATTTCGTACCCATGAATGAAAATATTAGAAAGATTGAAGATTTAATTTAAGAAAATAGAATCAAAAATGCAGGTCATTTTCTAATATTCGCAAATAATAAACTTCTCTTTGGCAAAAGAATCTTCAATTCTGAAGCAAATTTCTCCTTATGAATGATGCTTATTTAGATGAACGTTCTTTCTTTTCGTTCTCGACTGACAGAAGGCTAAGGTACAGGAACCAAACGCAACACATATCCAGGATTCTCTTTACCGATATATACATACCCATCAGGACCCATGACGACTGTGCGCAGCCTTCCGATATTGGGCAGCAGCTTTTCCTCTCCTACTACCTTGTTGCCCTCCATGATCGTACGGTGGATGTAATTGAATCGAAGGGAACCCGACAAAATATCTCCTTTCCAATTGGGAAACTGATCTCCACTCACAAAGGTCATTCCGCATACTCCGATCGAAGGCACCCAATAATCGACAGGTTGCTCCATACCTTCCTTGGCAGTTATATCTGTAAACTTTGATCCGTTGTAATTGATCCCGTAAGAGATGATAGGCCAGCCATAGTTCTTTCCTTTCTCGATTCGATTGATCTCGTCACCTCCTCTTGGACCATGTTCATTGTCCCATATTTCCCCTGACTCAGGATTCATGGCCAGCCCCTGCGGATTGCGGTGCCCATAAGAAAAAATGGATTGCACAGCATCTGGCTGATCGACAAAGGGATTGCCTTCAGGAATGCTTCCATCATCATGGATGCGGTGAATTTTACCACAAGAATTGGTCAGATACTGGGGATGATCCTCTCTCCGTCCGCGGTCACCTACCGAGAGATATAAATAGCCCGCTGTATCAAACTCCAAGCGAGAGCCATAGTGATGCCTTGTCGAGACATAAGGCTGTGCCTCAAATATTTCTTTTACCTCTACTAGCCGATCATTCTCCAATCTAGCCCGCAGGACAGCCGTGGTATTTTCTGCCCCCTTCGGCTTGGAGTAAGATAGATAGATAAAGCCATTTTGCGCATGTTGTGGGTGGACTTCTACATCCATCAAGCCTCCCTGACCTGCGGCTCTCACTTGTGGAACATTGCCGATCCTATGTAGCGGTTCCCCTTCCCTGAATCGATAAAAATCGCCTTTTCTATCGGTTACAAGCATATCGCCATCAGGCAGGAAGGCAATCCCCCAAGGCACATCGATTCCTCCAACCACTGTATCAATACGCACCTTATGGTCCTGCGTTTGGATGATTCCCTGAGGAGGAGTTGGGCTTTGAAACGATTTAATGGTGGTCTTTTCGATTCCTGTCAAAATATAGTTCACGAGCGCCGCGATCTCCTTGTCTGTAAATGTCTCGCCGTAGGCAGGCATCCCTCCATCAGGATAGCCTTCTTTGATTCCCGTAAAGACCGTATTCCACGACTTGCCATAGGTCCACTTTCGATCCACAAATGATTTCAACTGCTCCCCATGGCAAGAGGCACAATACGTCTGATAGTTGTGACTGGCATCCATATTTCCCAGGTACTGTCTGGCCTTTCCTTGCAACATAACTCCTGCCGTAATCAGGAGGGCCAACAATCCTGTGATGAGTATATATTTTTTCATGTCTATCTTTCTACAGGAATAAAGCTATCTAATTCTAGGGAAATACACAGAGTAATACCCATAATCAGTTACGTCTATGTTAGATTAAATGGCCTATTTTCATCATACCATTTTACACATTCATTCCTATTTAAATTTCCTCTAGCTCATCAACCACCTGAGAGAAATCTTCCCTTCTGATCGGGCTTGGTACAACAGTTGAAGGAGCAATTTCGCTGTGATCAAGGCATCCCCCCAAGCTGTATGTCGATCTTCCATGCTGATGTGGTACCTATCGCAAAGCGCATCTAACGAATACTGGGTATGATCAATGTAGGCATGGGGACGATGGGGATGCTCTAACTTACGTGCGACAGCAGCTGTATCTATGATATGATTGAATAAGAATGCCTTGGGATGGATCTGTCGCCTGAGGGCACGATTCACAATCCCTACATCAAAATTCACATGGTGGGCTACGAGGACATCCGCTTTGAGATAAGACAAAAAGCTACCCATGGCCTCAGCCTCGCTGATCCCTCTCTGGCGAGAGTCGGAAGGAATAATTCCATGCACAGGAATGGCTTCATGCGTTTGGGGTTCACCTTGACTGACAAGGACCTCATAAGAATCTCCAATCACAATCTGACCTCCTTCTACCGCTACTGCTCCAATGGATAAGATTCTATCTGTTTCTATCTTCAGTCCTGTAGTTTCTGTATCAAAGACGACCATGCGCAGTGACTCCCATAGATCGCCTTTCACAGGAAGTTGATCATAGGTCTTCAGGTACTCTGCAAAAGCATCAGGCAGATTTTTGGCTTTCTTGAATCTTTGGATTTGAAACCAATCAAACATAGGCGAAGGGTTGGGGATCAATTTCTAAAAAAAGCCAAATTAAAGCGGGTGCGTAAGGCTGACTGTAGCGCTTCAATGGTGCGGAAGGCATATTTCAACGTCTGCCGTTCGATCTTATTCAGTGTTTCGGGATGAATGAATCGGCCTGAGTTTCGATTGCGAAAGCCATTCAAGGCACGATAGCGAATCATGAGCTCATAAGCCATGGCCGCTTCCTTGTAGACCTGTGCGTTTTGTGGTTCTAGCTCCGCCAGCTTTTCAAAGCGATCCACCGTGTGGGTGATATGGGGCACTTTGTGTGCAAGCGTCCAGACACGGGCCGCCTGTGTCAGCGGCATCATCCCTCTAGCTTTGATGTCAAACTCATCCTTGTGGTCTCCACCACGCTCAACAATGAAATTCTTGAAAAAACTCAAGGGGGGCGGGCTATCCAGAGCATTTTGGGCGAGGAAGTTGATAAAGCCAGGCTCCTGGTTCATCTCCTGCCATAAGTGTGCATTCAATTCATCGATCAATTCTAGGTCTCCATAGCTCCCTCTAAAATCAAAGAAGATAGACGCATGCATCAGTGCCTGTGGCTCAGGTTTTCGAATCCAATGGGAGAAATGCTTTTTCCACCCACTCAAAGGTTGATTCCACTTGGGGTTGCTTGCCATGATGCCTCCTGGACACTCGGCAAAGCCACAAGCCAAGAGGATATCCGTGGTGTATGTCCCCAATTTTTGATAATAAAAAGCAACCGTCTCGGCTTCTTCCTCTGGTGGATCGACATAGACAAGGGCGTTGTCTTGATCTGTACGCAGGAGCTGCTCTCCCCTACCTTCACTCCCCAACGACATCCAGCAGAAGGGCTGTCGAGGTCGATTCCATCCTTCCTCATCTAGGCGTGTCAAGCTCATCTCTATCGCACGCTCAATCAAGGCGTCATTGATCCCTGTCATCGTAGCCGTCACAAAAGGAATCGAGACTTCCTGCTCAAGGTAACTGAAGATCAGTTCCTCTGCTCGATCTCGAATTTCGGCTAGTTCTTCTACCTTGGTCGCGTGCATGATGCGCTTGACAAGAACAGCGGGATTATTTCCTTGAGAGAGCAATACATCGTGTTCAGAGATCAAGCCGACAAACTGTGAGTCAGGTGTTCCGTCTTCGGTTACCACAAGGTGACGGATATTGTGTCGCATCATCATCAGAATCACCTCTGCGATGGTTTCTCCTTGGGGAATGGCGATTACAGGACGGCTCATGATATGGGTGACTGGTTCCTGGATCTTGTGAAGACCTGTGCCGATCTTGCGCGTGATGTCTACATTGGTGAGGATGCCGACAGGATGAAGCTGCTCGTTGGCGACGACGAGCGAACCGACTCTGTAGTCGGCCATGATCTGCGCCGCCTCTTTGATGGTGTTGTGGGGAAGGCAAAAGAGGACCTTGGCTTGCGGCTTAGAGATGATGACATCTTCCTCACGGAATAAAGCCGTTTCTTTGGACTTGGGTTGGAGGAGTTTACGTCCTTTTTCTACTTTGGCTCCCTGCTCTCTTACGATGGTCATCCCTGCGGCAAAACCTGAGGCAAAAAACATCGCCACACGAGGATACTCCGAAAGAAACACCCGAAATACTTCGCTAGGCACGCCATACACCAACGTATCTGTGGATGCTTTGGCCGAGGCAATATAGTTTCGCTCTGTCAGCGAAGAGCGTACCCCAAAAGAGTCTCCCACATCACACACATCAATGAGACGCGTCTCTCCTTCCCCCTCTTGCATCAGCTCTACTTGTCCCTTTTGGAGAATATAGATCATATGGCGGGCGGGCTCACCCTCTTGAAAAATGAACTGGTGCGCAGCGAAATATTGAATCGTCATGGATGCTGCCAGTTTTTTGAGGATGTCTTCTCCCAAGAAGGAATAGGGAGGATGCTGAGCCAAAAACTGTGCTGTACGCGTGGCGAGGCTTTGGGAGAGTGTGTAGTCCATATTTTCGATTTGGAGGAATACCGCAATGCCAGAAATTACGAATATTCTGTATGATATCTATAAATATAGATATTTGGCTTTATTCTTTATTCCCTAAAGGTCACTACACAGGATGATAAATGGCTATTCTCAAAAAACCTCCCTGCCATTCATCATCGAACGACAGAGAGGCTTACACTGGGATTAATTCTTGATAGGGAGATCAGGCTAGGCTCCAACAGGTTCGCCTGCTGGCTCGACCCACTTCCCATCTTCGCGGATCAGCTCGATCAATTCATCTACGGCAAACTCCGTCTTTACGCCTTTTTTGACGACTTCTTGTCCACGGTAAAGTGAGATCTTATCTACCCCCACGCCTACATAGCCGTAGTCGGCATCTGCCATTTCGCCTGGGCCATTCACGATGCAGCCCATGATGCCGATTTTGACACCCTTGAGATGCTCCGTACGCTTACGGATCTTGGCAGTGGTCTCTTGTAGGTCAAATAAGGTGCGACCACAAGAAGGGCAAGAGATATACTCTGTCTTTGTAATGCGCAGACGTGCAAGCTGCAACATGCCGAAGGCTGTGCGAATCCTTGTTTTGTCTGCCTGATCGACCCATAGTCCCTCGATCAATCCATCCACCAGCAAGGTAGAGCCATTGCTAGCCATCGTCAGTTGGATCATCGCCTCCTCTGTAATCTGTACATCTTCGGGATACTTCTCATTGTCGTAGTGCGCGTACGACTCAGGCAGCGTCAGCTTGACCATGACAGGCTGTTGGATACCTGCCTCTATCAAGGCATATACCATTTTGCGCCAATCATATGTAGGGATGACCTCTGTCGAGTTTAGGATCAAGGTCGTTTGCGCGAAAGCAGCTGCCTTCGCCACCACCATATCAACCGTATGTATGTCTACCTGAACAAAATTCAAGTGCTCACTTTTTTCTTCAGCAGAAAGATAAGCTGATACTGAGTCAAAATAAGGGAAGTTGACCGTATGATCTTTGAGCATCTTCCATGTATCATGATCGTAGACGCGCTTAAGTCCACCAGGCAAGTCGTAGGCGGGAACCGAACGCCCAAAGTAGACGAAGTCTGCCGCAATGTCTGCAAAGTTGTACTTGTCCAACAACTCTATATAGGTATAGCCAATCTCTTTGAGGGCAGAAGCCGTCTCCCAGTTGTGGCGCATATCGGCTACGACACGTGGCACTTGGTCATGTCCTATATTGACGACCTCTTCTGATTTGCGTCGCTTGAACTGTAGGTGATCAAATGGAAGAATGATCTTCTCTTGTTTGGGTTGATCGTTTGTTGCAGATCGAAGTTTATTGGCCTGATGGATATAATGGCTCACCAAAAAATCAGCTACAGGCATCTCATGCTCGGGTTCCTCGGTCAGTGAAACACGGACGGTGTCTCCGATTCCGTCCATCAGCAAGGTCGAAATCCCCAATGCTGATTTGATTCTTCCATCTTCTCCTTCTCCTGCTTCAGTCACTCCTAGATGCAATGGATAAATCATGTCGCGAGAGATCATGTCTTCCATGAGCATGCGATAAGCTTGTACCATGACTTGAGGATTCGAGGCCTTCATAGAGATCGCCATATTGTAAAAGCCCAGGTCTTCGCAGATGCGGACAAATTCCATGGCAGACTCTACCATCCCTTTGGGGGTATCTCCGTACCGGCTCATGATGCGGTCGGAGAGTGAGCCGTGGTTCGTTCCGATGCGCATGGCTGTCCCTTCTTCCTTACAGATCTCCACGAGGGGTGCAAAACGCTTATATATACGGTCTAATTCTTCCTGATAGGAAGCGTCTGTATATTCGATCTCTTGAAAGCGTTTCTTATCTGCGTAATTTCCTGGATTTACGCGTACTTTTTCTACGATGCGGGCAGCAATTTCCGCAGCATTGGGAGTAAAATGAATATCAGCCACCAAAGGAACCTTGCAACCTCTTATGTGCAATTCTTTCTTGATCTCTGCAAGATTATATGCTTCCTTTTTACTGGGTGCAGTGATACGTACATATTCGCAGCCTGCCTCGACCATTCTCAACGTCTGCTCTACTGTTCCCATCGTATCCATGGTGTCTGTCGTGGTCATAGACTGGATTCTGATGGGATGGGTCCCTCCCAGGGGGACATCACCTATATATACTTCTCTACTGGGAATACGCTGATAAGACAAGTGTGACAGCGCATAAGGCACGGAGCGTTCCATATGTTTATATAATGATGAATTTTCCTTGGAAAAAGAACAAATTACAAATATCTGGAATACAGATACTTACCTCATATCTTTATTTATATCCAACGGGTGAGGTAAAAATCTACATTTTCTAATTGTATTCCTAAACCTCAATTTGAAAGGAATGGTTTTCAGATAATCAAAGGCTAATGCTTACTCAAAACCATGTAATATTTTTCACCATTCTCCCCTAGAATTCACAAATACAAATCCGTTTTTTGAATAAAGCTGACGCAGAAAATACAAACCAGCAGGATCATTTTTTAAGAAACGCTATTTGAAAAATAAAAATTGACCACTCAAAAATTCAAATTGGCGTTTTGATTTTTTAAATTCACTCATCAAAAATTCAAAACGACTGCGTACTCATTCGCTTTTCCTAACCTTACTTGTTTGAGACGCCCACTTCAGACCCCAAAATCAGCGAATATGGATCTTTACAAAATCATTAGCCAGCTCACCGAGGAAGAATTTACCGATATCTACAATACCTTTACGGCAAATAAAGCAGACAAGAGCGCGGCCTTTCTCAAAATTATTCGCGAAAACCCAGAGACTCCCGACAAGCAATTTCTGGGGGAATTCGACATTACCCCTTCTGCCTTCTATGTGCTCAAGTCCCGTCTCAACCAAAAAATAGAGACTTTTCTACTCAATCGCGTAGGAGATCCTAACCTCCACGTGATGCGCAGAGTACTGAATGCCAGCGACTTGGTATTTACTAATCCAAGAGAAATATCTGTAGCAGCACTCCGAAAGCTAGAAAAGGAGCTACTCAAGTTCGACTTTCCCTACGGACTGATGATTGTATATAAGGAGTTGCAAAACCAGCATGCCTTTGACGACAACTACACGCTGTTTCGTAGCAAGTATAAAGAGCAAGTAGCCTATGCCTTGGCTATGGATCAAGCAGTGGATCTTGTCGTACAATTTTTTCGCTCATTTGATGAGTACTTCTTGGGGAGAAAAGAGAAGGATCTGCAAGATATGGTCAAATCGATGGAACGCATCGATAATCTCACCAATCTATACGAATCGCATAGATTGTACATCTTCAAGTGCATCATCCATATATACGCCTCTCTTTTCATCGAGATTCCACAGACAATTCGTTGTGAATTAGAGGATACGGAGGTGATGTTTGAGAAGTCCTTTGAGATACTGGGCGAATACAAGGATGATTCTTTCTACCTGAATATCAATATCTTATTCAACTTCCTTCGCTTTGTCTACTACGAAAAAAATCAGATTCGTGACAAGGCCAAGATCTACTTCGAGATTCTCGACTACAAGATCGAAGAGTTGATGACGCAGTATCACTTCAACGCAAATACGTCTCTATTCCTCTTCCATAAACTGCGCTATCACCTCCGCACCAATACGGTCGAGCAGATGGTAAAGGACGTAGAGAACTACGTATCCAAGATTGAGGTAGAACCTTACCGCGTGACCTACTACGTGAATTTCTATCGCTTCTTGGCACATGCCTACTTCGCAGACAAAAACTATAAGAAGGCGGGCCGCATCCTTTACAATCTCAGCAACGAGGTCAATCTGCGTCGTTACGCGCACATAGAACTAGAAATCAAATGCTTCCTAGCTTTGACGTATGTCATGATGCAGGACTTTGATCTGGCCAATCAGAAGATACTGAGCTTGCAGCGCCAGCTCCGCAAAGAATCTATGAATAAGTACGAACACAATGGGAAGCCCTTATTGAAGGTCTTGACGACAGCACTAGGTGGCAAGCCCAATACGCGAGCAAAGAACCTACGCCGCTACATTGACATGTTCAAAGAGAATAATACGGGCCGCTACGCCCTGCTACCTGAAATCGATCTGGAAAAAATCTTCCTGAGAGATGAAAGTGTGATGATTTTGAATTGATGATGGATGATGATTGTAAAAAGCGGATAGGCAGTTGCTTATTCGCTTTTTTTATGCCTCTCTAAAAGGAAAGTCCCAAATGACCCTCCGTATGATCGCTGTAATGATGGTTTGGGTGTCGCTGCCAAGTCCACGTGACAGTTTTTTTTCATACCTCCAAAGCAAAGCGTCTGTCTTTGCATCGTAGACCTTGACTGTACACTTTCCTGAGTTTGTAGCTCCATAAAAACCTGTAACTACCCCTATAAAGACTGCAGCGGCTTCGGACATGGGCTTACTCGACAAGAGATTTCCCATGATCACACCATCTACTTTCAGCAATTTTGCTAACTCCTGCGGGATGTAGGCGTGGATATTCTCTCTTGTGATGCCTTGTTTCGCCAGTAATGCATTCGTAGTGACTATATCTTGAATGGTCACAGTCAGATCCTTTTGTACCGACTTTTTTAGAAAGAATCCATAAAGGGTGTTTTGGATTTCTAATCCTTCTTTTTCTGCCAATTACTGGATTTTTTCAGCAGAAACTTTCTCTCCTTCTTTTGATCTTAGTTCCAACGTTACGTCAAAAGGTAGAATAGCCAGCTCTTGATGATCTGCGGTCAATGCACCGAAGAAGGGATGGATGTAAACGGCTTTATTTTGTGCTGTGAGGCTAGAGGTCATGCCGATCAGATACTATAGAATGAATAGATGCTTTTTCATGTTGATCTTTGTGCTTTATCATATGAGAAAGTAAATATAACTGTAAACCATTAGGTATCGCAACTGTCACATGCGTATATATACCTTCCCCATCTTTTGTGATATTCATTTATCTCTCGCTTTTTTTTCGCATTTTCTCTACCTATTCCCAAAAAATCCTAATTTCAAGGTGTAGGCTGAATCCATGACCTACCTAAGCGAATAATCGGAATGACGTCGAGGGCATTTTATTCTACACTAAAGCATATAGGAACGACAACCTTGGCGTGGATTGTGGCCGCACTCCTGTTCAGCCTGGTACGCTTGTATGGGGTAGAAGAGGAACTGGTCTACACCCGCGTAGCAGCGAATCGTTCGATCTGGCAGTTGATTCTGATTCAAGGACTGGTAGCAGGCACCGCTTTCGGAATTATTTTTGGATTGATGGAGCGTGCATTGAAGCATAAGGTTTTCCGAAAGACCTCTTATGCGGTTATCATTCTCATCCGTTTGGTAGGACATTTGATATTTACCCTGCTCATTTCGAGTTTACTCTTTCTCATTTCTGCAAAAATGAGTGGACAATATGAAATTGACAATGTAGGAAAATTCATTCTTAGTAGCTCATTTTCCAAAACAGCTCCTGTTATTATTGCCTACACGGCCTTTGTTTCCATTTTATTTGGACTCATACGCCAGACAGACGCTATGGTTGGATCAGGCATGCTTCGCAATCTCCTCGTCGGCAAGTATCATCACCCCAAGGAAGAGGAACGAATTTTCATGTTTCTCGATCTCAAATCGTCTACTACTTATGCAGAGCGCTTGGGTCACATCCTATACAGCGAACTGATCCAGGATTGCTTTTATGATCTGACGGATGCCTTGCAGGAACATGAAGTGGAAGTGTACCAGTACGTGGGAGACGAAGCCGTACTGACATGGCACATCCCGCAAGGACTCAAAAACGGCAATTGTTTAGGTGCCTTTTTTACCTTCGAGCAAACCATACAGGCAAGAGCTGACTATTATTTTAACAAATATGACCTTGTCCCAGTTTTTAAGGCAGGAGGAAATATGGGACTCGTGATGACAGCAGAAGTCGGGGTGGTGAAAAAAGAAATTGCCTACCATAGCGATGTGCTCAATACAGCAGCAAGAATCCAAAGCTGTTGTAACCCTCTGGGTCATAGACTATTGATTTCAGAATACCTGTACAACCAGTTGCCTATGTTACCCGATTACAAATTTGAAGAAGTAGGAGCTGTGAGTCTCAAAGGAAAAATACAAAAAGTAAATATTTTCAGTGTAGAGCCGACAACTCCTCTTGAGCACAAATTTGAGTTTAGTGAATAGCAGCGAATGGCATGAACGAGTTCAAGGATTATTACAAGGTACTGTCCATCTCTCGGGAATCTACCCCCGAAGAGATCAAGACGGCCTACAGAGACCTCGCGCTACAATTTCACCCCGACCAAAACGATGCACCTGAAGCACACAGCAGATTCCTAGAGATCAGTGAGGCCTATCAGATTCTGAATCAGCCTGCCGCACGAAGCAAATACAACATCCGCTACGACAAGTATCACCAACTCGGGACGCAGAAGAATACAGCTAATGAGGGTTATGCGCATTTGGAACGTGTAAGACGTAAACGGGCGAGCCGCTATGGACGCTCCATGTATACGCAACGGATGCGGTATCGTGGGGGTACGTTTTCACCCTCAGCCTCCGATCGAGAACCAAGAGAACGTACCTACACCCAATCCTATCAGGAGGCATACGCGTCAGAAGCTGCCGCCAAAGCAGAATATGCTGTACAAAACTCAGAATCTACCCTTAGGGGGTTCCGATATTTTGCGCTTATCCAGCGAGTGATCATCATCGGGATCTTCATCTTTGCTGTTGGGATGGTCCTGGATAAATATACAGCACAAAAAACAGCAGCAGAGACTGTAGAATTCCACAAGCTCATGCCTTGGTCTTTATCAGCTCCAGGTATGATTCGTATCATCACCGATAAGTCTTCCTTTGGTGTAGAAAAAACAGAGGCTCCGTTCTTCTTCAAAGGTGACAAAATTCACCTCAAAAAGAGTCCTATTGGACACATTCCTGTAAAAGTGCTAGTCATAAAGGACGGGAAGGAACAGGAGTTGAACGTTTATGGGACATTGTACGCCCCTCCATTTTATATGATTTGGCTATTGATTGGTTTGTGTGTCCTCACCTTTTTTACTACACGCAATCCTGAGTACAATGTCTACATCGGCTTACTCACCCTTTTTGTTACAGCTATTCTCACAGGCGTCTTATTCTTTTCTTGATACTTGTAATACTATGTGCGACACCTCTTGTGAAGCGGAGAAAGTCATGCGTAGATTTCAGGGGAATTTATTTTTCTCCTATATTTTAACTGTTTAATCCCATTCGAGATTAAACCTTTGATAGAGGGGCATGTCAAACGTACACATGGTAGCGACAGAAGAAAAGGAACTCCTGGCCCAACTTCAACAGCCATCTACCCGGCGTAGCGCATTTGATCGACTCATCCGAGCGTATCAGCAGATGCTCTATTATCATATCAGACGTATGGTCATAGACCACGAAGATGCCGATGATGTCTTACAGAATGCCCTCCTCAAGGCCTGGAAAAATCTCGATAAATTTAGAGGAGATGCTGCGTTGAAGACGTGGCTCTATCGGATTGCGACAAATGAGGCATTGACCCATCTCAATAAAAAGAAAAAGCAGGCGTATACGGATATTGAAGATCTGCAAAATGACATGCGTCACAGCCTTCAAGAAGGGAAGTATATAGATGGAGACAGCATCCAGCGCAAGTTGCAGGCTGCCCTCACGATGCTACCTGATCGTCAGCGACTTGTTTTTAATATGCGCTACTTTGATGAGATGAAATATGATGAGATTTCTGGGGTGCTAGAGGTATCTGTTGGATCTTTGAAAGCAAGTTATCACCATGCGGTCAAGAAGATTGAAAAATATCTAGCAGCAGATATGGACAAGTAAGTTATTGACTATAAATCCTTTATCTTCAACCTAAGCACTGTAACGATCGAGACTTCACATACCCTCAAAAAAAATTTCATTTAAATTAAACCATCGCTTTGGGACGTAGTCAAAATAAAACATCAGGAGATAGAGCTGGTCAGGGGAGATTTCGAGATTTTATCCAATCTCTCTATCTTTAGCACCGTTAAATAGAGGAGTATCACGAGATGAAGGAAGGAAGAGAACATGATGACGACATCCTCCAGGAACTGGAAGGGTCTCCCTTGCTCAAAAGCTTGAAGGGGAATCCTGCATTCGATGCCCCCGCAGGATATTTTGATCGCTTTCAGGATCAATTCAAGGACTTGCTGGATGATGAAGAGGAACTCGCAGCAGCTCCTTTGATTCAAAAAGCAGGAAAAACCAATATATTCAGCGTTCCTGCTCGTTACTTTGAGGAACTGCCTGCACATATCATGGCACGCATCGGCAATGAAACGCGTGTGGTTAGCCTGTGGACGAGAAATGCTCAATGGGCTGTAGGCATAGCCGCAGCACTTACTTTGTTGATTGCTTTTAGCCTACTCTTCCAGAACTCAGGTTCATCTGCTGGAGATCAAAAAGCACTGACAGAAGTACTGCAGGAACTCTCTGAGACAGAAATGTTGGCTGTAGCGGAAGACGCAGACATAGACGAGTATGACCTCATGTACGCATTGGATGAAGCGGATATTGCGGATATGGAACAAGAATTTGACGAGGAGACTTGGGATGTAGATTTTCTGGAGTCAGACCTTTCGGAAGAATTTGAGGATTTGGAACTAGAGTTGGATGAAGAAGACCTAGAGGTAATCCTAACGGACTTCATGTAGGAGTGAGAAATAAAGGGAACAGAATTTCAGAACAATGATGACACGGTATATATCTTTTTTTGTAGTCGGACTTTTGATCGGCTTGCTCCAGCTACAGGCACAGGAAGTGCAATTAGGGCCCAAGCTCAAAGCCATCCGAGCCGAACACTATTCACGTATTATGGAGTTGTCGCCAGATGACGCCAAAAAGTTCTGGCCTGTATTTGATGAGCGGGAGAAGGAGTTGCTTACCATCGCAAGAAAGAAAAAAGCCAAGAAGCAGCAGCTAGAGAATACGATGAAGATCAATGCTCCACGCATACTAGAAACCCTCATCGATGAATATGCCAATCTAGATCGTCAGGAAGCTGAAGTGCGTAGACGCTACCACGACCGATTCAAGGAAGTCTTACCTATACGAACGGTCGTTTTATTTTACCAAGCCGAGCAATCGTGGCGAAGACGACTCCTAGGGAAGATCGCCCAAAATCAGCAGCAAAGACGGAATCAACGTCCTGGCGGTGGCTAGGATTAAGTGTATGTACAGATGAAAGCAAACCATATGGAACTTCGAGCATGGGACTAAACTCCACATGCTATGTTGCATTGTCCCTTTAGGACAATGAAGCCGCTACAAGCCCATTTCTCATATCCATCTCCTTGAAAAAGTAAAAGCCATCCCGATGTACAGGATGGCTTTTTGTATGGATGGAGCTTAAAATCGTTGTTATTCCTCTTTCTTTTCTTCAGAGGGTGCTTCTACTTCTGCTGCAGGCGCTTCGTCTGGAGCGCTTGCTTCTGCCTCTGCTGCAGGTTCAGCCTCAGCTACTGGGGCTTCTTCTGGAGCTGGCGCACTTTCTTCAGCAGGTTCAGCCTCCACAACGGGAGTCTCGCTAGCTTCTACCTCAGCCGCAGGCTCTGCTTCAGGAGCGGGTGTCGCAGGTGCTTCTGCCTCTGCAGGCGCTTCCTTCTTGGGAGGGTTCTTGGCCTTCTCCTGCAATTCCTTAATCTGACGCTTCAGATCTGCGATCTTATTCTTCTCAGATTCAATCTCCTTGTTGATCTGGTTACGAAGGGCATCACCACTCTTTCCTTTCGAAATGAACTGTACGTTGGTAGAGTACTGATCCACTTTCTCTTGGACTTGGGAGATTTGTCTTCTCAAGATGCGAATGCGCTCTTTTACAGCTGCACTCAACTCCTTGGGATCGGCGATCGTCTCTAGCGAACGGTTCATACGTCGCTCACGAATCTTTCCACGCTTGCTAGACAAGCCATTAAAGAATTCGTCTACCTCTCCACGGAACTCATCCCAGATTTTATCTTTCTCCTTATAAGGAACTTTCCCAATTTCTTTCCACTCTTGCTGAATGGCTTTTACACGCTCGATGTCTCCTTCAATATCTGTAGACTCTGCATCTGCGAGCTTCTTGACTTCTTCTATCAGGCGCTTCTTTGCATCAAGATTTTCATATTCCTCTTTGTGCAGCTCCTGATAGTGCGCGCGACGACCTTCAAAGAAGGCATCACATGCCGCACGGAAGCGGTTCCACAGCTTATTGGAATGACGCTCAGGTACAGGCCCAATTTTCTTCCATTCTTGTTGCAGACGCTTGAGTTCGCGGGCCGACTTTTCCCACTCTTGGGATTGGGCGATGGCTTCTGCCTGCTCACATAGCTCACGCTTCTTGCTTAGATTCTCCTGACGGAACTCATCAAACTTCTTGAAGAAAGCTGCTTTCTTCCCAAAAAAGGCATCACAAATGGCACGATAACGATTCCAAAGGTCATTATTGACAGCTTGTGGTGCTTGACCTGAGTTCTTCCATGCCTCTTGAAGGGCCTGTAGCTCACGCGTGGCCTCGTTCCAAGCTTTGGGGCGCTCAGCCGTAAATTCTGAGAAGGGTGCCATCTTGGCTAGGATCTCTTCTTTGATCGTAGCGTTGGCTTCACGATTCGTGTCTTGTTTTTCACGGAAAACTTGACGAGCCTCAAAAAACTTATCTATGGCTTCGCGATAGGAGTTATTGATCCTATCCATGTCATCGCGGGGTACGTGTCCCACGGCCTTCCACTGCTGTTGCAGCTCTGATAGGAGGTCCATGCGGGCCTTCCATGTATCGACATCTTCGATGAGTTCTTCTGGTGGCACTAAGCCCTGGGCTTCCTTTATAAGGCGTTCTTTTTCCGCCAAATTGATGCGACGGTCATACTCGAGCATCTCAAAGTGCATCCCACGACGATTGTAGAAAATGTCGAGTAGGGTGCGATACTGCTTGTATATCTCATCTACTTTATCTCTTGGTACTTGCCCAATCTCTTTCCATGCATCTTGAACCCCTCTGACTTCTTTGATCTTCAAGGGATCTTCTGTATCCACGATAGCTTGAAGCTGAGCAATCAGCTCTATCTTTGCTTCAGCGTTTTGTCTTTTCTGACTTTCTACCGCTTTTTGTGCTTCGACACGTCGCTTATTGAATGCCTGAAGCTTCTCCTGATAGGCTTGGGTCTGCTCCTCTGTAAACGTCTCCTGATACTTGAGGGCATCGTAGGTACGCTTGACAATACCAAATCGAGCGGTATGCTTCAGAATCTGCGCATCTTCTGTAAAGAAGGTCAACAGATTCATCAAGTTGTCGAGGTTAGCAGACGAAAGGATTTGCTGGCTAGGATTCTCGCTAGCAAGAATTTCTTCCATGCGGTCCCAGAGATCTTGTGGGATACTTTCTGGGAGGACAAAGGGCTTAGGCGCCTCTTCAGGTGATGCTGCTTGAACCGTTTCCTCTTCCACAGCCCCCTTTGCTGTCGGGACTTCTCCTTCGGCAGTAGGCACCTCGGAGGTTTCGCTCGCTTCGACAGCAGCGGGAGCCTCAGAGACCTCTTCTGTGGAAGGGGCTTCTTCTGCGGTGCTTTCTGCTTCAGCGGTATCGACTGGAGGTTCTGCTTCTTCAACTAAAGGCGAAGATGCCTCTTCTGTAGTTGCTTCAGCATCGCTTTCCTCTTCGGATGATGGGGTGACTTCAGCAACAGGGCTTTCTTCAGCTACAGCTGGCGTTTGCTCGGCCGCTTCGGAGGTGTCTGCTTCTTCTGCCTGTGGCGTAGGGTTCTCTGTGTTTACCTCTTCGTCCAGCTTTTCAGTCATGTCTGGCAACTCTTGCTCTGGTAACATGGGCTATCCTTTTTCCTAATCATGGGCACAACCAAAAATTGCTGCCCTGGTGCGTTTATAACAAAAAAATATCTTTGCGAATGCAAGTAAGTGAATTATTTCCAATTAATTGTGGATGAAAGATTAAGGAAATGAAAAATCCGAGCCCTTGGGTATGATTTCTCAAAATTTCTCCCCTCTCCTTTCATTCTCCCCTATGCATCGGAATCCAATATTTCCCTTAGTTGCCATCTTTTTGATGGAATTGATCCCCGCCTCCTTATCTCGATACTACTGACCATTTACCCAGGTCTCCACCTCTTCCTTGGGAGGATTTTTCAACCCCAATTTATACTTCTTATTAATCCCACATACATCTTGATGCAACTTGTTAGGATTCGTTTCATGCAAAGCCGCCACGGTCTGTACCCCCGACTTGATGACAGGTGCAATCCACTCCTCAGGTATGCCCGCTGCCTCAAATGCTGCTCGACTATCCACGACGTCTTTCTGCTCAGGTCGCATATGGGGAAAAAATAGTACATCCTGAATTGAAGCGGAATTTGTCATGATCATAGACAGTCGATCAATTCCCATGCCTAAACCTGCGGTGGGTGGCATTCCGAACTCCAAAGACCGCAAAAAGTCCTCATCTAAGACCATCGCTTCGTCGTCGCCTCGCTTACCCAGTTCCAGTTGCTCCTCAAAACGTCTACGCTGATCCAAGGGATCGTTCAACTCCGAATAGGCATTACAAAACTCTTTTCCATTACAAATGCCCTCAAAGCGCTCGACTAGACCTTCTTCAGTACGGTGCTTTTTCGCGAGTGGAGACATCTCGACGGGATAATCTGTGATGAATGTAGGCTGAATCAACAAAGGCTCAACCTTATCACCGAAGATTTCATCGATCAGTTTCCCTCTTCCCATGCTGTCGTCTACTTCTATCTCCAACTTTTGGGCCGTTTCACGTAGGGCAGCCTCATCCATCTCCGAAATATCTACTCCCGTGAACTCCAAGATAGAACCATACATCGTGTATCGCTTCCAAGGACGCTGAAAATCAATCACATGTTCGCCTACTTGAACCTTTGTACCTCCCGTCACCTCTATGGCAATGCGCTCTACCATTTCTTCTACCAGATCCATCATCCAGTTGTAGTCCTTGTAGGCCACATACAACTCGACCTGGGTAAACTCTGGGTTGTGGAAGCGTGACATCCCTTCATTGCGGAAATCTTTCGAAAACTCATACACTCCATCAAACCCACCGACAATCAGTCGCTTTAGATATAACTCATTCGCAATGCGAAGATAGAGCGTCATATCCAGGGTATTGTGATGCGTCTTAAAGGGGCGGGCAGCAGCACCTCCATACAAAGGCTGAAGGATAGGCGTTTCTACTTCGAGATAGCTACGCTCATTGAGGAAGTCGCGCATGGTCTGCATGAGCTGTGTACGCTGGCGAAATACCTCTCGCACTTGCGGGTGCACAATCATATCCAAATAACGCATGCGATAACGCTGCTCCGTATCTGTCAGTGTATCGTAGACGACGCCATCTTTCTCTTTAGGGAAAGGAATCGGACGCAAAATTTTTGTCAGGAGAGTAAAAGAAGTCACATGAACCGTCTTCTCACCTGTCTTCGTGATGAACGCATAGCCTTTTACCCCGATGATATCCCCAAGCGAAATCAGCTTTTTGAATACTTCATTGTATAGGGTTTTGTCTTCTCCAGGGCAAATTTCATCGCGCTGAAAATACAGCTGTATGCTGCCTGTCTCATCCTGCAGCTCTGCAAAAGAAGCCTTTCCCATGATGCGTTTGTTCGTCACGCGCCCTGCGAGTGAAAGGTTTTCAAAGCCCTCTTTCCCTTCTTCAAATTCATCGTTGATCTTCTGAATCGTCACATTGACCTCATACCCCTCAGCTGGGTAGGGGTTGATACCTAATTCAATCAGGCGGTTCAATTCACTTCTACGTTCAAGTTCCTGATCGGACAGAAATAATTCCTCGTGCATGGGAGATGAAACAATTATCAATTATAAACGGGTCATTTTTTTCGAGTCCAAAAGTATACAATCCTATTGAGGGAGAAAAGTTTGTCAAAAAATGTAGGCAGGATTTGTTCAGAAAAATCAGATATGACAAACAAAAGTACTTTGTATTACAAAGCAAATAATCATACATTAGAAACGAATACTCGAAATGGCCCTTTCGATCGCGCAATTACAATGAAATTTCCACCGTAAAGCACCTCACTACTTTTCAATCATTAAATCATGAATCAATGAATAACGCAAAAACTCGCCCTCACTTACACTTGCTTTTCCGAGTAGGAACCATCGTCATACTCATGCTCTTGATGCTGGTCCCACTATCTATGGTAGACGTCTTGATCTCAGAACGTAAGTCTCTTCAAGCCAGTGCTATCTCCAAAATCAATCAATCCTGGAGCAATAGCCAAACTCTTACAGGTCCCATTCTTGTGATCCCTTATTGTAATCAAGAAAGAAAGAAAATAGGTCCCAATGAGTTTGTTTCCTGCTACGAGGAGCATGTCCCTAAGTATGCTTTTTTTATGCCAGAGAAGCTGAACATTGACGCGCACATATACCCAAAGAAGCTGCACATCGGAATCTATGAATCCGTCGTCTATGAATCCAAACAAATGGTAGAAGGGAGTTTTCAATGGCCCAACTTTACCACCTTAGGCATTTCTCCAGAGAATCTTCTCTATGACAAAGCCTTTTTTGTTATGGGACTATCAGATCTGAGAGGCATCCAAAGCTCCATTGAAATGAAGACAGGAGATGACACTCACACCTTTGATCCTGGTTCACTAGCCAAACCCTTTGGTTCCAAATCGCTCAGTACGCCTTTCCCATTGGACCCTACCCAAGCAGGAGCCTTTGATTTCTCTCTATCCCTAGATCTTCTCGGGAGTCAAGGTCTACATATCGCACCTGTAGGCAAGACTACGCAGGTACACATAGATGCCCCATGGAGTACCCCTAACTTTAGTGGCAGTTTCCTTCCCGACGACCGTCTCATCCAAGCAGACCAATTCTCTGCCGACTGGAAAGTCCTCCATCTCAACCGCAACTATCCCCAGCAATGGAAAGGGAACAAATATCAGACGGATTCTCAAACCTTAGGGGTCAATCTGCTGATCGGAGTAGATGAATACAAAAAGAACGAACGATCGATCAAGTATGGGATCATGATCATCGCGCTGGTATTTATGGTCTTCTTCTTCGTCGAGGTGCTTACGAAACAGCGCACACATCCCATTCAATATGCATTGGTAGGATTATCTAAAATCGTATTCTTTGTATTGCTCTTGTCCCTATCCGAACAAATCGGATTCAACCGAGCTTTTATATTCGCCGCAGGTTCCGTGATATTATTGGTCACAGGCTATATGAAAAGTGTGTGGAAAGACAACAAACTTACCTTGCTCATGGCAGGATTGTTGAGTCTGCTTTACAGTTTCAATTATACCCTACTCCAACTCGAAGAATATTCTTTACTTGCAGGCAGTATCGGCTTATTCATCATCCTGGCTGCGAGTATGTGGGTGACGAGAAATATCAATTGGTTCGCCATTACACGTTCAGATACATGAGCTTAAAGACGTCGGAAGAAACAACTTTGAAGATTCCTTCCTCTGCAACAAAACTTCTATTGATCAGTGCCTGCGCGATGGGGGCACTGATCTATAGGATTTTCGCTAGTTACCAACTTCTTGGATTTCGCTTTTTGATATGGAATCTCATATTGGCCTGGATTCCGTGGATCATTTCTCACTATCTGACCAAGCGGACATGGCCCAAACCTGTGCTAGGCATAGGCATGGGGCTTTGGATTTTGTTTCTACCTAATGCGCCTTACATGGTCACCGATCTCCTTCATCTTCGTCCCGATGTGGGTGCGCCTTTGTGGGTAGAGCTGATGATGCTATTTTCCTTTGGGTTTGCAGGCTTGATCATTGGATACTCTTCGGTTCAAATCATGGAAAATCACTTGCTCCAAGATGTACGAGAACGTATCCGTAAATGGATTCTAGCGGGACTCTGGTATGCAGTGGCTTATGGGGTATACATTGGGAGATTTCTACGCAAAAATAGCTGGGACATCCTCAAAGATCCCCTGCAACTCCTAGTAGATATTTTTGCTCCTTTTATAGATCCTTATGGGAATAAAAAAGCCATCCTGTTTACTCTGGTCTTCGGTACGATCCTCCTAGTAGGCTATATCGTCCTGCGGCATCGCCCTAAGCCCGCTAGTCCTTCAGACGCTTGAAGCGCAAACGAATCGAGTTCCCAATCACAATCACATCTGAAAAAGCCATCGCCAAGGCTGCCAGAATCGGCTTGAGGAAGCCCATGGCAGCAAATGGGATCGCCACGATGTTGTAGAAGAACGCCCAAAATAGATTTTGTTTGATGGTACGTACGGTGTGCTGGCTGATGCGCAAGAGTTCGGGTAATAAATTGAGATTTCCCTTGAGCAAGATGACCTGTGCAGATTGAATGGCGATATCTGTCGCCCCACTCATCGAGATTCCTACATCTGCCTTAGCTAGAGCTGGAGCATCATTGATTCCATCCCCTACCATCGCTGTCAATCCCTGCTGAGAGAGTCGCTGAAGGTGTTCGAGTTTTTGTTGGGGAAGTTGCTCCGCGTATACTTCTTCTATCCCAAGTTCTGATGCGACTTTTTTACAGGTACTTTGTTTGTCTCCACTCAATAAGATAGGTCTAATACCTTTTTTCTTCAGCTCAGCGATGGCCTCCTTTGCTTCAGGTCTTAACGTATCTGCGAGATTGATTCCTGCCCAGAATTCATTATTTCGAATAAGGTAAAGATCAAATTTCTGATCGGTATATCCAGCGGCTATCCGAAAGGAGCCCAATTGATAGCTATCGCCCGAGGCTCCATAGCCGAGCATACCTAGCCCTTTTTGCTCAGAGACTTGCGTCAGCGCCAGGGGAGCTGTGCCTTCGAGTGCTTCTACCAGTGATTGCGCAATGGGATGACGTGAATGTTGCTCTAGGCTGTAGATGACTTGCTGGATCAAGGGAATGTCCGCAGGATCTGCCGTTTGGATTTTTTCTAGCTGAAATTTGCCTGTAGTCAGCGTACCTGTCTTATCAAAAACAACCTGTTGGACCTTGGCAAACTGCTCTAGCGTTCGTCCACCCTTGATCAAAATACCGTTTCGCGAAGCCCTTCCAATTCCTACTACCACAGCTGTAGGCGTAGCCAACCCCATCGCACAGGGACAGGAAATGACCAAAACGGCAATGGCATGAATGAGAGAAGCTTGAACGCTAAGGCCAAAAACGGCCCACGATAGAATGAAAGTAAGAAGAGAAATGCCAAAGACGGCAGGAACAAATATGGCGGAGATCTGATCTGCCAACTGCTGGATCTCTGGCTTATCGCGTTGGGCTTGCTTGACGAGTTGTATGATGTGCGAAAGAGTCGTCTGTCTACCGACTTTTTCTGCTCTCATGGTCATTTGCCCATCCAACACAACCGTACCTCCTGTCAGGTAGCTTTCACGCTCCTTCTCAACGGGTAGGCTTTCTCCTGTAATCATGGATTCGTCCACTGTCCCCTCCCCTACCAAGACAGATCCATCTACAGGGACTTTGTCCCCAGATAGCACACGGAGTTGATCCCCTACTTCTACTCTACGGATAGAGATGGTTTCAACCTCACCAGAGGGAAGGATACGTGTGGCTTGCTGAGGCTGTAAAGCTGTAAGTGCCTGTATGGAGGTAGTTGTTTGGCGGACGGCTCGGTGCTCAATCCAATTGCCCAGCAAGACTAGTGTAATGATACTTGCTGCCGTCTCAAAAAACATGAAATCAGGCCCTAAACCTCCGATCAATCCATATAAGCTGTATCCCATAGCCGCAGTTGCTCCGATGGTGATCAGCACATCCATGTTGGGTACGCCTGCACGAATCGAACCCCAAGCGGAACGCCCGAAGTACCACATGCCGATCCCAAATACAGGAAGACTAAGCCCTAGCTGCACCCAAGGATTGTGAAGGGGATGCCAGGATATGAACATGTGCAGCAACAATGGGAAAGTAAATACGGCCGAAATTCCCAAAAACCACGTCAGCGGGGAAATCCCTTCTCCTGCATCCTCTTCCTTGACTACTTCGAATCCCAGCCGATGAATGCCTTTAATCAGGGAGGGAATTTTCTGGGGTTCTTCTGTAGTAAATGAGACTTCCCCTCCACTGAAATCTACCGCAATTTCACCTACTCCCTCCTTTTCCAAAAACTTTTCTATGCCTAAGGCACAGTGTGTACAGGTCATGCCTTTGACCTGCCATTCTATATGTGTGGTTTGATCCATTTTATCTATCAGTTTATAGATACCCCTTTGACGTCGCGCATACCCTGCAAATCCCTTGGGCGTATCAAAAAATAATATACGAATTTCTCCATCGAGCGTTAAAGAATCAGGGAATCTTCTGCTTTGCTTGTATCAATGATTACATAACGAATGACATACGCATTGGGAAGCCGTCTGTACTAGGGAGGGGAGAGATCTTCGGGACGGGTATCTTGAGGGGTTTTGGGTAAATGTCACGTTACTATTTAAAGCATCAGGTAAAAAAGAGCGCGAAAAGATTTTGGCAAGTCCCCATCTTATCACTAAACTTATAGTTGAAAGTAAAAATCCATTTCTTATGAATCTATTGAAATATATTGTATTGACTGTCATGTGTTTAGGAATCATGACTTTGGCGTCGGCTCAAGATGCCCAGCAAGAGAAGTCCATGCCTACACCTGAGAAAGCACAACCCGTGACAATCACTAAAGATGCTTCTTCTACCCTTCAACTGAAGCCCAAGCCACAGGAACAGGCAAATGTACCTGCGCAGCCTGCTGTTAAGCAGCCCGCTTACATGGAAAAAGCAGCCGCTATGGCTCAGACAACTGTAAAGTTCGCGGAAGCTTCTCACGACTTCGGAAAAATCAAGCAAGGTGACATCGCCAAGCATACGTTTACTTTTACCAATACGGGGGAGGAGCCACTGGTACTCACACGTGTGAAGCCCTCTTGTGGATGTACGACGCCTGAGTGGACGCGCGAGGAGATCGCTCCAGGCGAAGAAGGTGTGATTAAAGTTGCTTTCAATAGCGGTGGCAAGCGTGGTATGCAAAATAAGTCTGTGATTGTCACAGGTAACTTTGAAGAGCGTACGGTTGTCCTTCGTTTTAAGGGAGAAGTCGTTACAGAGGCTCCTAGCAACTAAATATTGTCGTCATTTTATCGAATAAAAAACAGCATGCTCGAATGTGAGCGTGCTGTTTTTTGTGCTTCTAGATGAAAGCATACCATCTTGAAAACATGCGTTTTCGGCTGGGAGTAGACTCAGGTCTATGCCTTCCTGCTGATGCCTCTGAGGGTGGTGAGATGGGAATCTCATAGATTGGGGGGCTACGTAGCTTGATGGCTACGTAGGGCGGAGGTTTTTATGGTTGCCAGACCTTCTGAGTGACTCTCTGGTAAGGGGTTCTTACCTCTAGCACATACATACCCGTCACAAATGATTCAGTTCCAGCTAGGTTTAGAGGCTGCTGCGTATCTACAGATAGACGGTATACTTCTTTCCCCTCTAGATTCGCAATCCGAATCTCTACAGGGATTGCATCTCTACCTACAGAGGAAGAAAACGTTAGGTTCCATCCTTGAGAGCTCCCTACTCCTTGAAGTTGAAACACGACATCCACCTCTCCACTTACGCGTTGGGCCTCTGTCCAATAGGTTTCTCCCTGTATGTCTTCCCATGCCAAACGATACCATGTTTCTCCCTGGAAATTGTTGGGGTGGATCAATTGATACGCGTGATCGATTCTTTTGAAGTCTGCGGTCTGCTTATAGCTCAGTGCCTGATCATACGTATACTCTGCCCACAAGCGAACGGGCCGCTCTGATAAGGTGAAATCCGTAGTCAATTTTACTTGTTGTCCATTGAGGCGGGTAGCTTGAAAGGCACGCTGCACCAAAGGCAAGGGAACCTGCGCGCCGTCTCCTGCTGCCGCACCTAAGGTCAAGCTACTACTGGTCAAGCTATTGTCAAAAAAATCAACCGTCCCAATATTGATGCTATAAGCAGTAATCAAGTCCAGTGCTTGATTGATGATGGGAGAGCCTGTCAGTGGTCGGTACCCTTCCAAGGTGTCAAGAAATAGCGGATTGGCAATCGTGATTCCCGCTCCTGGATCTTTTAACTGCGGATCATTGGTAAACCCTACAGGTATGGTGTTGTACATTTCCTGCCCTCTGACTGTCTGCCAATTGGCTAGAGAATTAAAGGTCGTTCCCTGATCCAATACCTGAAAAGGTCCTGCACTCAAGCTGTAGTAAGAATTCTGAATAAACATCACTTCCAGTTGAGAGGCATTGGGGTTGTCGACGAAGGGTACACCCGATCCTGCCAGGAAGAGATTGTTGTAAAATCCAATGTCGCTATAGCCGTTGTTGATGACTTGGATGGATTTAGGCGTTGTCCCAATCGTATCCTCTAGGTACACGGTATTGTGATAGACTTTTAGCCCTTGAAAAACTGTTCCAGGTGCTCTATATATCGTAATGGCTCCATAATCATTCTTTCGGGCATCATTCTCACTGATATTGAATCGCAGGGTATTTTCCAACAAAGGTCTGGAAGCATTAAAGCCTGAAACCAATAAGCCAGGACCATCATTGTCATGAGAGTAGCAATACTGAATCACAGAATTAATGCAACCACCATCTAGGTCAAATCCTCCTCCATCTTTGGTTGTACCTGTGTGGTTGTGATGCGATTCACAGTATTGGATCACGCCATCTCTGGAATCCCAAATCCAAATCCCTACAGGTCCTCCATCAGGATAAATACCGTTTCCTCCATTTTCATAGGCTAGACAATACTCTACCGTCACGCCGTCTGTATTGCCTACAACGATGCCATTTCCCGAATGTCTAAAAGATATAGTAGGCGTACCCAAGTTGTGATGGGCTTCGCAATGGGCGATGTGTACATTTCGATTGGGAAATCCTACTCCGCTGCTAGGTATCTTGCCTTGAATGGCAATTCCATGATCTCCATTGTGATGTGCTTCCACATAGGTAATGACGACATCTTCATACCCCACTTCAGAGAGACTACCAGGAACGTCGTTCAGAACGAGTATCCCTCCCAAATTGAATCCGCTGATCTCCACACTGTCAATCACAATGTGCCGCAGGCGATTGGGACGAAAGATATCTGTGCGGACCAAGATGCCTATGCCATCATTAAAGGGAAGTACACTTCCGATGACGTTGAGATTACGAATCTCTATTCCTTCACATTCCAAAAGGGAGATCCCCATACTATCGGGAGAAGAAAGGATCGCTCGGCCCGTCCCATAGGAACTGATCAGCACAGGATCTGTAGGGGTTCCACTGCTGCTACTTCCTAGCTTGATGCTTCCAACGAAGGTCTGCCCACCTTCGAACAAGATGCTATCACCCGGAGAGAAGGTAGATTGGCTGACCTTCGCAGGCGTCTGCCAAGCTTGTGCGATAGAGGTACCTGTCTGGGAATCGTCGCCAGAGGGACTGATGTAATAGGTAATGCCCATAGTCAGGGTAGGACATATACAGCAAAATAGCCAGCATCCAAACAGGAAAACCATAGCTGCTTTGCTCCGTGTGTTAAGGATAAACATTTTCGCCAATCGTAAATTCCTAAGGAAATGAATTACTGGTTTCTAGGGGATTTATAATTCAAAAGTAGGAAAATTTGGGAATATTGGCGGAAAAGATTCAGAAAATGATCTGTATTACAAAGAGTTCATACTCAAATTCCTTACAATTTCCCACCCTATAAACTATTGATAATTAATTTTTTACCAAAAAATCTCAATAAATCAGACATCAAAAAAGGTAAGAAGTATGGTTCTTTATCCAGCATCAAGTAATAGGTGAAACGCCATATACTACACATCTATATCCACGATGGGTAGCAAAAATTATATAAAAACAAAAAAGGGACCTTTTAGGCCCCTCTTTTCTTTATCTGTCATCAAGGACTCTTCAAAGCCTCTTCGATTTGACCGTAGATTCTGTCGTTGCTGGGTCGTGCGGGACGCGAGTTGGCGATGGTCCCATCTTTGTTGATGAGGAAGTAAGCAGGGATGCCCTCTACCCCATAGGACTTGGGTACTTCATGCTGAAATCCTGGCGCAAATGCATGCTCGCCCTCAATCTGCATGTCTTCGATGCCCTTGAGCCAAGCATCTTTGGTATTGTCGATGGAGACGTACAAGAATACAACATCCTTTCCTTCAAACTTTGCCTTAAGCTTTTTGGAATAGGGCATCTCTCCGCGACAAGGTCCGCACCAGCTCGCCCAAAAATCTAAGTAAACGACCTTTCCTTTATAATCTGATAAGGATACTTCCTCTCCTTCTTCGTTGACTAAGGTGAAACCTGGCGCTTCCTTTCCAGGAGCGAGCGCTGCGACTTTATCGTAAGCATCTGTTAAGGTAGCGACATACTCGCTCTCGGGATTGGCGCCCTTGAAGTTGTGATAGGCTTCCTCGGCCTTAAAGAAATCTCCATATCGAAGCATATCGTGGATCATAGATGCCTGGAACATCGTCAAAACGTCTCCTTTGTACAATTCGCGCCCCATTTGCAGGATATCTGCCATGCCTTCCACACTGGGACTAGCTCCAGATTTGTAATAGCTGTAGCTCATGAGGAAGCGATTGTAAATAGGGTCACCTACCATGGCAGGATTATCGACCTTTACCTTAGCTAGGGGCTTATAGAAATTATCGGGTACTTCGATTTCGCTTTCATCTACTTTCAAGCGATAAGCTTTGTAGCCCACGATATTCAGTATTTGTGACATCGATTGGTAACGAATGCGTCCATCCATCGTTGTTTGGAAATCCTGATTTAAAGCAATAGAATCCGAAAATTGTCTCAGCAAACTCAACTGCTCTCCCATTTGCTCCAAGTACCAATCGCGCGTATCCGTAATGGGAATTTCATTAGCTGTCATCTTTTTATATTCCTCAAAGTATGCGTCATCTTCAAACTTCAAGAAATGCATCTGCATATAGTTGTTGATCGCTACGCTTTCTCCCTTACCCTTAAAAGCAAGCGTTTCGTCAAAGGCTTCTGTATCGAGCGTAATCTTCAACACATCGCCAGGGATCAAATAGATATCCGATCTTTCTCGCCCATGTGAAAAAGTGGCAAAACGCGCTTTGTCTGTTTCTATTTTTAAGGAAAACTCTCCTTTATCATTTATCTCAGCCGTAGCAGAAACAGATTCTCCTCTCAAGATGATGGGATCGTATCTAACCGTTACTTTTTTTCCTGCGGGATTGTCAATTTTTCCCTTGATCACAACCTCCCCAGCCCACATAGGCAAACTGATAAGGAGGAATGCACATACCAAAAACAATTTTCCTTTCATAGTTTTTAAGATTTAGTTAGCAGGATAGAAACATATGATTTTGATGGGTGAATTAGAAAATGTAGACATTATATACAAGAGATCTTTTCACATTGTAGAGGTCTCATGAATATCTATGTTTCTTAGAGAAAAATTAAATGTTAGACTTCAGCATACCAAATACTCATCATATAAATCCACATCCTCGCAACAAAAACAGACGCATTTTTCAAACTTTCATATTATGACGACCTACGACGCATCAGCTGCTGCCGAAAAACTCACTACCCTTCCTGGATGGACTTTCAAAGATAAAGGAATTGAGAAGACCTACACATTCAAGGACTTTGTCGAAGCCTGGGGGTTCATGACAAGCTGTGCCATCTTAGCTGAGCGCGCCAACCATCATCCCGAATGGTCCAATGTGTACAATCGCGTCAACATTCGCTTGACCACACATGATGAAGGAGGATTGACAGACAAGGATTTAGATCTAGCAAAAGAGATAGAAGGACTGATTCCTTAGGATATCCGATGTGCATAGATGAGTGTAAATGAAAGGGGGATTCCATTTCTCCTCACTCCTATCTGTCTTCCTCTTTTTTGGGGTTTCGCGACTCGATATAAAAGGGATCGTTTTGATCTGCCTTTAAGACGATTCCTGCCACTGTAGCCAAGTTGGGAGGCAAGGCATCTAGGGCATACCACTGAAGGCCCAAGCATTTGTCAGGTTCGCAATTGACGGGATCACCATTCCAGTGGCTTACCCAAAACACGAGGTGAAGCTTGGGTGATGACTGCTTTTTCTCACGATATACGACTCGAATCAGCTCGACCGTCTGAGGATCTACAAAGATCCCTATTTCTTCTTTTATCTCTCGTACTAAGCCTTCTGCAGGGGATTCACCTATCTCTACATGCCCTCCTACGAGATTGAACCCTCCTCCTTTCTCTGGTGTGCGCTTGAGCAATAGTACCTCGCCATTGCGGATCAAGATACCTCTCACCAATATATCTGTATGATCGATGACTCCCATTTAGCCCAAAATATTAAATAAGCGAGACAAAACACGGTTTTTTCCATGCGGAACAAAGAGCTGGAAATCCCCTGGAGAATAACACTCGCTTTGGGAGGAATAGCGTTTCGCACGCCTGTAGACAGATAGGCCTAGCACAAAAAGTAGGAGCATAAGGATTGTGAGCCTGAACAAGACTCCGTTTGAAGAGGGGGAAACAAAAGGAAGGATATCGGGAAAAGGAAAGGCTTCGTCCATGTAGATTCTAACAAATCTGTATCAATTATTGACTGCAAATATAAGGGTATTTCAGAAAATGTGATAATGGATTGTACTCCAATCGGAAGATCAGTCTTTCAGTAAGTCCTTTAAGTTTATCTTATAACCTGAGTCCCAAGGTATGATCCCGTTCTTCTGTGCCCATTTCTCCCATATCCCCAGCAACGGTACACCTCCCAAAGTAAAGACTGTCCATGCAATCAGTAAAATCAGCAATTCATGTGATTCTAACTCGATCGCATAGATTCCCTCAGCCATCCCATATAATCCTACCAACCATCCTATGAGGATCAATACAAGCTGTAAAATGGAAAAGAATCGATATTTCAGCAGGCGTTTTTTACCATAAGCTGGGAGGAGTTCTTTTTGTCCTATAACATTACGTTGCTTTAGTGATTTGAGTCGGTGGCGATGCCTAGTAAACTCGTAGGCGAAGACGACAAGAGGTCCGAGGACCAAGAGTTTACCTATGTCTCGAGGCTCATCTAGGATGAATTTGAAGACTTTGATGGAGATGTCTAACCAAGAACCTGCAATCCATACGAGTACGTAGGCAGGACCAAAAATTTCGAAAACCAATAGTAATTCCTCTTTATATCGAAAATTTTTAGGAGGGTTCTTTGTATATGCGAAAATGGTGAATAGCCACAGAACTACACTGCCTACAAAGATCAAGAAGCCACCAAAAAAGCCTCCTAGGCTAGGATCGATCCACCAGGATCTGTCTATGGGTAATAAAGATAATAGGACTGCATGGCATCCCATAAAAGCGAAGACTGGCAGGAAGATCAGCGTCGCTTTTCCAAATGCTGAAAGGAATTTGTGCATGGTATGTGAGGTAGCAAATGATATCAATGACTCTAAAGGTATGTGGATGTGTTTAGAGGGTTTTAGGAGATCATAGGATAAGTTATGAAAATCTTCAAAATCTATCGTGATTACCACAGATGAATTCCGATGGGATTGATTTTCTATGTAGAGACGCGATAAATCGACATCTCTACATAGAAAATACGGTACCCACACATTCGTGATAATCGTTTATGGTTTTACTATCTAGTTTTTATTCGCCCGTCTCCATCCATTTTTCCTCATGTGTTGAACCATCTCCTCTCTTAGCGGTTTTTTGGCCATTGATTATGAATAAACCATTTGCATGAATCGACTATACATTCTCTTAGCTTTCATTTTCACCCTCAGCCTCCTCTGCCTTCCACAGGATCTCTGGGCACAATCCGAGCTTCTAAATGAAATCAACCAACAACGTATCCGCCTCAACAAAGGCAATATGTACGTGCTGGGCGCTTGGGCTGTGGGAAACATTGGCGTGAGTGGCTATCTCCGCAGCCGCACAACAGGGAATGTCCGCTACTTCCACGAGATGAATGCCATTTGGAACTTCGTGAACCTGGGTTTGGCCGCAGGTGGTCTCTATGGCTCATTTGTAGAAGATCCCTCCACCTACACAGCATGGGAAACCTATCGCGCGCAGCAAAACATAGAGAAGATCCTGCTTTTTAATATGGCGCTGAATTTCACCTACATGACCGCAGGCGGCTATCTGATCGAGCGAAGCAAGACAGCAACCGATCGTCCTGAAAGACTCGAAGGTTATGGACAATCCTTGATTATGCAGGGTGGATTCCTCTTTGTCTTTGATCTTACCCAATATCTCCTCCATCACTACGGCAATCAAGGGCGCCTGAAGCAGTTGTTAGATACCATACAAGTAAGCCCAGAAGGTATAGGAATGACTGTTACGTTTTAGTCTGCGTATCTAAAGGCAGAACAGGCTGATAGCAGTATCGGTCACAGGTTTCTTCTACAATCGAGTGCAACTCTAGTAGAGCTGCCACTGCAATTTGTGAGTAGTTTTGAGAGGCATTTCGGAACCCTCGATAGTTGGTGTGCCAAAGCTTGGTGATCAACTTCATTCCCTTGTAGCTTCTGGGTATCTGGCTGAGGGCTCCTGAGACATTGCGCCCACCTGCGTGGTAGACATGCATGACGAGCAAGCGAAACCATAGATCTCGTTCAGAGACCGTCACCCCTCTCCGTTTCATCAAGCGCTTAGCCTCAGGTATGCACACGCGCCTGAGGTACTTGGCAGCTGCTTGTGCCGACTTGTAGAAATCGTCCCGCTCGTCCAGATCGGCATTGACGGTCAAGCCTTCCTTGATCGCTACATATTTCATGAGTTGGAATCTGCCTCTGGCCCCATTGATAGAGACGCGGTTGACGCCTGGACTTTCAATTAACAAGATCGTCTGTGCATACCAAGGATCTACCTTTTCTTCTTCGAAGATGGTGATGCCCTTATCTATATCTCCTAAAATTTCGTCAAATTGATAATATTCTCGCTTTCCGTAGGTGACATATATACGCGTGGACTCAGGCAAAGCCAGTCTTCGGACAATGCTATCTTTGAAAGCTACTTTCTGAGGTTCGGGAAGGGTGTCATACCAGATGGTAGGAAAAATCAACAACGTCTCGCGCGTATCGGCAATGTTCATGATACAAGAGTCACCTGTCAGAGTCATCGCTTGACGCCAAAATCGGATCTCAGGTAGCACATCCCAGTTTTCTGCTAAGAGATCGTCATCCACTAATACATGTTGCACGACAGAATCTCGCAGATTCACGACTTCTTGAATTTCTGAGTCTGTCGTCTGTCCGATCAATCCATACATATGCGCTCCCAGTAGGAGACAAATCCACAGCTTCCCATTCATAATGCTCACACTTATTTTATCCAAGGACAGCGTATCCCCAAGAAACACTTCCTCTCACGTTATCTAATGACTCAATGGACTATTTATACGATGCTTGGAGATCGGTAAAACCACTTCCCCATACAGCAACCCTATCCAAATATAAAAATATATAGGATTGAAATATAATTAATTTAAAATAATGGATGAAGGGAAATTCTCTCCCTATTTAACGATAGCTTGGGCACAAGGTTAGGCTAAAAAGTAAAAATTCCTGACTCGAAAGCCAGGAATTCCAATTCATTTTCTTTCACTTTGTATCAGTCTATCAGCTTCTTGAGAGCAGATCTAAAGCTACCAAAGGCTTTCCCCATTTCCTCAGAGAAATCATCCCATTTGTCCTCTGCCTTATCTTCTGCCTCGTCCATCTTCGTTTTGATGTCATGCAACTGAGATTTCAATACGACACGCTTATTTTCTAGCTCATCCTTAGAATCAGCCATTCCCAGATGGAAATGTAGACGGAATATATCTACACGCGTTTTGAATTTTTCTAGCTGATCTCCCATCTCTTCTTTGAAATCCTCATAAGAATCACCTGCTTCAGCCTTGAATTTATCATACTCTGTACTCACCTCATGTAGGGTATGGCTAAGTTTTTGGCGCTGCTCTTCAACTTTATCTTTGGATTCTGCCTTACCCAAAGCGAGCTGCACCTGCAATTCCTCTAGCTTTGTCTTTAGTTCTGTACCGTTCTCTCCCATTGCACCCTCGATCTTGGAGGTTGCGGTATTGACAAATTCATTGAAAGAAGCTTTATACTCTTCAAATGCATCCGCAGCTTTGTCTACATCCAGCTCGACATCTACCTGTAGATCATCCAGTTCCTTTTGCCAGTTGGCTAAATTTTTATCCATGATGTGGGTTATTTTTAAGTGTTAATCCTTTCATTAAACTTACCAAAAAATTCCTCTTTTCAGAAAGTTCATGGTGGAATGCTTAAATAAAATAACACGCCGATTTTAGATTGGTAACAGAAACTACGGTTATGATCCCTGAGAGCCTTCTTAAGTCAAGATAGGCGAGCGTTCCTCCAGCAAGGCTTTGCTATACCTATCCATCAATTCTATATATTTATGTGCCTGAAACAGCGCATCCAACTGGTCGCTTTCCCTCGCCCGAATGATCGATACTTTGGCTCTCACATTGGCACGATAGAGTTTGTAATACTGGAAAATGAGCCCTTCATCTTCCTGAAGGCAAGGGAATATGGAGAGATAGCTTCGAATCAATGCATGTTGTTGGGCCTCTGCTTCATAGAAATCAAAATCTACACAGAGCATGGCCAGTTCATCCAGGACATCTAGCCTCCTCCATTCGTCATTGAACTCCATGGCATCAAAAAAGACAGGCTGATCAAAGAGGAAAATATTTCGGCTATGCAGATCACCATGTATAAAGCGGAAATATCCTGAGAGGAGTCGATCTTGTAACTGATCGCCCAGCCTCATCCAAAAATGCTCTGCCATCTTAGTCGCACGGATCACGATCTCTGCGGACTTCATTCCTAGTTGGTCCTGCACGATAGGCAAGACTTCTGCAATCTCCTGAAAAGCCTTGAGCTGATGATCGATCCTAAGGGGGCGGTAACTAATGGGGGCATTCACGTGCATCTGTGCCAGATAAACACCTAGATTTTGGGCCTCTTCTACAGAAACCTCATGTGCTTCTAGAAGTTGGTTCAACTGTCTATTTGTATCCATACGTTTCATTTTTACAGCATAGTCCACTACCTGACCCTTCGTCCCTCCAAACCAAAAATCTCCTCCATGCTGTACGATGGGGATCACGCCTTGATATACCTCACTTGCGAGCTGCTGGTTGACTGTAAGCTCTCGCATACATAGCTTCTTTCGCTTCTCAAGCGTGCGCATGTCCAGAAAAGGAAGACAAACAGGCTTCTTGATCTTATAGGCAAAGTCCCCCATCAATAATACCCAAGAGATGTGCGTCTCATGGATTTGAGGGTCCGTTTCAGGTCCCTGCTGCATCAAGAGGTGGAGTATTTCATGCTTAGTCATAAAGAAAGATGATTGATTCGCTATCTGAAGGTTCAAAGTCGTCTGAAGCTTCCAGCATCCAGATGAGAAATCTTTCCCCTAGATGTGATTATCATCAGTTGGGTATCACACCAAGAGAAATTTCACTTTTTTCAAGACATCAAAATAGCGAGGAATGGGAGGTAGAAAGTCGTCAGCTCCAGGGATTTTGATATGTTCCCCTCATGTGTCGGAGAAATAGTAGAAAAAAAGGAGGGCCTTCGATGAAGTATCGTCGAAAGAGTCTGCGGGGCTCCTGTAAGAAGCGGTACAACCACTCCAGATTCGACCGCTGTATCCAGCGAGGCGCCCGTTGTGTCTCTCCTGCGAGAAAGTCGATCGTCTTTCCAATTGCAAAGAATAGCTTGACGCCCAAAGCTTCAAGTGCAGCACGATGCGTCGCAATCCAGATTTCTTGTTTAGGTGCTCCTACACCTACCGCCAAGACATTGGCCCCTGATTCTCGAATCCTTGAGAGGATGGCTTGGGTTTCTTCCGCATCAGACTCAAACCCAAAAGGAGGAGAATAGAAACCGATAACTTGTGTATGCGTAGCCTGTCGATTAAGTTTTTGAGCGGCTAAGCCTACCCCCGCCTGTGTCCCACCCAAAAGAAAAATGCGTATCTCTGGATTGGATGCATGGTATTGACAAAAGGCAGGAAATATATCCGAACCTGCTAATTGCTCTGGAATAGGATCAGGCGTCAGTCGGGAGAGTTGGAGAATGATGCGGCTGTCACAGAGACGATACGTTGCTTGCTGGTAGGCTTCATAAAATGCGCGATCTTTTTGCAACTTAATGAGATGGTCTACATTGGGTGTAAAAACTACTCCCTCTTTCAAATCTTCCAAAAGCTGCTGCCTACGGTAGGGATCAATGGAAATATTCAGGATGGGAATCGGCTGCATGAAGCTTGGAAAATAGAGTCAGACAAAAGAATCAATCAATATGCCTTGTCTTGGGGCCTGAACATCACGCCAAGCGTCTGCACGATGATCTTCAAATCTAGTAACAAGTTCCAATTCTCAATGTACCAACTGTCATAAGACACGCGTTCTTCAATCTCCTCTGGTCTTTCGATTTCCCCTCGCAGCCCATGAACTTGGGCGTGACCCGTGATTCCAGGTAGTACAAAGTGCCTTCTCAGATACTTGGGCGCGTGTTCTTGAAAGGCATCTGTATGATTGACTGCATGGGGTCGAGGCCCTACGACAGACATCTCGCCACGTAGTACGTTGAGAAATTGGGGAAGTTCATCTAGGCTTGTCTTACGAAGAAACCGACCCACAGGCGTTACTCTAGGGTCATCTTTGGTCGCTTGACGGGTATCATCAGAGGCGACATACATCGTGCGAAATTTGTAGCAGGTGAAGGGGCGATTGACGCGTCCGTGTCGTTGCTGCTTGAAGAAGATAGGGCCTTTGGACGAAAACTTAATGGCTACAGCAATGATCGGAAGGGCGATGGGAAATACAAATAGAATGACCAAAAGTGAGAAGAGGATATCGAAGATGCGCTTGATCATTCGATTGTAGAGCTTCTTGAGTGGCTCTTGACGCATCGATAGGGTGGGAAAAGGTCCCACAAAGTCAATATTAAAGGTCCTTCGACGTAGCGGATTGAGATCTGTGATTACTCTGAGGTAGATAAAGTGCCGATCGGCAAAATCCGTGAGCGTGTCAATGGTCTCTTCTGAGGCCAAATCAATAGAAAAGTACAACTCATTGATCTGATGCGCCACACAAAATGCTTGAACCTCTTCTAGTATACCCTTCATGTAGACAGACTTTTCCTCGCTTTCTAACTCAGGCGCCAGTGAACGGATAAAGTGGTGTACCTGTGTACGATGCCCCCCAAAAAAGCTGCGCATTTCTTCGATGATGGGTTGATCACCCACGAGTACTACGCGACGAATATGATAGTTGAGCGAATCAAAGTATTGATAGCCCAAAAATAGCAGGGACCGAAAAGTAAGGATGGTACAGATCGTACTGCTGTAAGTCAAAATCAAATAATAACGGGAGAGATATTGGGCTTTTGTACTGACAATGTAGAGGAGGATCAAGAAAATATGCAGGGTAGAGGAGGCAAAAATATTCCTAACCAACGTCTTAAGTTGGATCAAATTGCGGGTGTCATATCCTCCATTGGAAAGAGAAATCCCCATCCATCCCAAACTAAAGATCAAGAAAAAGGACACATAATAGTCCTCAATGGGACTGAATTCATTGTAGCGGAGATAGTAGGAAAAGCGACAAGAAAGATTGATCAGAAAAAATTCTGACAGCAAGGTAAATACCTTGAAGAGATTGCTATTGGAACGAAAAGGAACAACGGGGTTCAACATAAGAGGTGGCGATGACACAGGTAAGGGAGCAGCAAAAGCAAAAAGGCGAATTTGTTTCGACTTACGAATGATCCCTGCTTTAGTGTTACAAATTCCTTCTTTGACCGTCAGAAAAGCCGAGTCAATGGAAAAATGTGAATAAAGAATGAAAATTCCTGTTTACCTTTTCATATCGAATTACACTAATATAAAGAAAGTTAGACACACAATGACAAAACAAATACTCTTAGGGGTCTGTCTGGCCCTGATCTGGATGAGTGCCTGTAAAAGTACGACTTACACACCCAAAAACTTTGAGGGGAGAAAAATTCTGTTTGCCAAAGGAGGGGGAATCACAGGGCAGTATGAGACTTATCTCCTGCTAGAAAATGGACAACTCTTCAATCAAGCCAAGATAGATGGAGAATGGGCTGCCTTCGACAATATCAAAAAAGGTGTGGCCAAGCGATTGTTCAAAAAATTGGATGAGATGAGCTGGACTAGTCTGAAGGTTTCTCAACCTGGAAATATCACTTACTTCATTGAACTACAAGATCAGGAAAGTGCCCACCGTGTGACATGGGGAAGCGAGTCCTCAGAAGTCAACGATGACTTACGCGCGCTGCACAATGACTTAATGAATATGGCGAAAGAGGCCAAACCTGAATCTACTACACCCGATAACTAGCATCTCCTTTCATACTACATTCTATTTCCTTCTGCTACTAAAAAAATGACCATCATGAACCGTATCTCTACCTGGCTCCTGCTAGGCATACTCACCTTAGCGATTCCTTGTGCTTTCGCACAATCTGCCTTCGATGCCAAGCAAAAGAAAGGGCAGGCTACCCAGTCTGGTCAGGGCCTCGCCCCTACTCCCATCATTCGTCACACGGATGGCGCCCATCAAGGATTTGCGCCCGCCCCGCGTTCGCTCACATTCGGCTTCCAGCCGACGCATGATCACGCGGAGGTGATCCTAGGACCTGAAACAGGGCTTCCGATCTATCTGGAAGGAAGCCTTCCTGGACTTTCGGCCCGTGGCATTCGGCAGGGGCAAGTTGCCGAGCAAGCAGCCATCGATTTCCTGACTCAGGAGGCCTCTAGCTTGGGTATTCCGCAGCCAACACAGGCCTTCTCTGTAGTGTGGATAGACCAGGACGATCTCGGCATGACACATGTCAAGATGCAACAAATGTTTCAGGGACTCCCCGTCTATGGAAAGGAGATCATCCTCCACATGAATGGAGCCGATCAAGTACGCATGACGGGCCGTTATTCACTCATAGATCCACAACTGGATGTCACGCCCACGCTAGAACCATCAGATGTCATTGAATTCATGATACCTCATCTAGCAGAGCAAACGACCGTTCAAGAATTGTCTCCCCGATGGAAGCAAATGTATGGCTATGAGAGGCCAGAGACCGAACTCATCGTCTATGATGTCCCTGGATACGTCTCTACCCAACGTTTGGCCTATCATATAGAAGCACGCCCCAATGTCATCGAGCATTGGGATTACTTCATTGATGCCCACACAGGTGAAATCCTCAATTTCTACAATCATACCTGTACCATCGGCCCTGCCCTTGGATCAGGCACCGATCTCAATGGCGTCACCCGCAACCTCAATGTATTTGAAGACAATGGCGTCTATTATCTCATTGATACCGACGTCCCCATGTTTACAGGCAATCAAAATAACTTCCCTGCTGAAGGAGATGGCTACATTTTGACCGCCGATATGAACAACACCAATCTGAGCAATCCGACTTTTACCTATTCCACCTCCAACTCTGCTACAAGCTGGGCACCCAATGCGGTTTCGGCCCATTATAATGCCCGAGTTTCCTACGAATACTTCCTCAATACCTTCTCCCGCAACTCTATCAATGGACAAGGAGGAGACGTCGTCTCATTTGTGAATGTCGCCGATGAAAACGGAGGAAGTATGGAAAATGCTTTTTGGAATGGTCAGGCGATGTTTTATGGAAATGGTGGACAATCATTTTCTTCCTTGGCTGCTTCGCTAGATGTAGGAGGACACGAAATGTCGCACGGCGTGGTCCAAAACACAGCCAATCTAGAATATCAAGGGCAATCAGGGGCTTTGAATGAATCCTTCGCAGATATTTTTGGAGTCATGATCGACCGAGACGACTGGCAGTTGGGTGAAGGGATTACCAATCCCAACTTCATCCCGACAGGCTTCCTGCGCGACATGTCCAACCCCAACAATGGAGGCACAAGCCTGCAAAGCCCTGGCTGGCAACCCGCCAATATGAACGAGATTTATACGGGCTCTCAAGACAATGGCGGCGTCCATATCAATTCGGGTATTGTCAACTTTGCCTATTACAAGTACGCCATTGCGACATCCAAAGATATAGCCGAGCAAGTGTACTATCGTGCCCTCTCTACCTATCTGACGAGATCTTCTCAGTTTATCGATGCGCGAATCGCTGTCATCCAGTCGGCCAAAGACTTGTATGGAAATAATAGTCCAGAGGTAGCGGCTGTCCAAAATGCCTTTGCAGCTGTAGGCATAGGCTCTCCTGCCAGCTCTGGCAATAATGATCCTACCCCTACGACGGAGACACCCGAAGTTCCTGAAAATCCAGGTCAGGATTTCATCGTCAGCAACGACGTGAATGTATTTGATGTCAACACTTGGTATATCTCCAATACTTCAGGTCAGAACTTCCAGGTACTTTCACAGACGACCCCTCGTACGCGCATGAGTGTGACAGACGATGGAACACGTGGCGTATTTGTAGGGACAGACAACCATATCTACATCCTGAATATGGAGCCTGCAAATCCCAATGAACAACGATTGAGTACCAATCCTGAGTGGGACAATGTGGCCATCTCAAAGGACGGGACAAAGCTGGCAGCTGTATCGAATGCCATCGACACCTCAATCTATATTTTTAATTTGGCAGCCAATCCTGTAACAGGTCGCCAGTTCAAGCTCTACAATCCGACAACCTCCAATGGCGGACAGCGCATCGGCGGGGTACTCTACGCAGATGCAATCAACTGGGATTTCTCTGGTCAATTTGTGCTCTACGATGCATTCAATCGTCTACCCAACCCCAACGGACCTGATTTAGAGTATTGGGATGTAGGCTTTCTGAGGGTATGGGACAATAACACCAATGACTACGGAGATGGATTCATCAGTAAGCTATTTAACAGCCTACCCGAAGGTGTCAGTGTAGGAAATGCCGTTTTCTCTAAAAACTCTCCTACCATTATCGCTTTTGATTACTTCGATGCGGGGGCAGGGACGAATGCCATCCTTGCAGGCAATACAGAAACGGGTGATGTAGGCACAGTCGTAGCAAATAACCCCATCTTGGGCTATCCCGACTACTCCAAGGAAGACGATAAAATTATATTCAACAGCGAGACAGGCTTTACGGAATATGTACAAGTCGTCAACCTACAGGCCGATAAAATCAATGGTGCTTCTACCCCTACCAATTTGATCGCCGATGGAAAGTGGGGAACATGGTACTCTACAGGTTCGAGTGACATCTCTGTTTCCAACGAACCAGAAATCGTATCTGCTAGCCCTACAGTTGTCGTATATCCCAATCCTGCTTATGAACAGTTGTTTATACAAATGAGCCATATGGAATCAGGACCGATCACATGGGAAATGCTTAACCCTATGGGACAGTTCATACAAGAGGGAAAGGCGTATCTTACAAATCCCGATCAAAGATTG
>JBCBFT010000043.1:0-48403 GCA_038527485.1 Bacteroidota bacterium | reverse complement strand
TTTCTATGCAGAGACGCGATAAATCGACATCTCTACATAGAAAATACCCTCCCCACTCATTCGTGATAATCCTTAATCCTATTTTAAGAGGTTTACTTGAAAAGAAGAAGAGCATCATACAAGGAATAGAATTTTCTTTACAATTTTTTTCCTCCATGCAACCATTTTGACACTAGTTTCTTCTAACTCCTACAAACCCCCTGATATAATGCATATGAAGATCGTAACGCCATACGCAGAGGCTGATCTCATCGAAGGCTGCAAGCAAGACAATCCCAAAATGCAACGGGCTTTGTACAACAAGTACAATAGGCTCATGTATGGGGTATGTCTAAGGTACGCAGCAGGCGCAGATGATGCGAAGGATATCGTCCAAGAAGGATTTATCAAAGTATTCAAAAACATCCATTCGTTTCAAGCCAAAGGTTCTTTCGAAGGATGGATACGCAGAATCATGATCCATACAGCCATCGAACACTACCGTAAGCGATCCAGATACTTCATGGTGGACATCGATGAGGTCTACGAATTGGAACTCGATGCAGATATTTTGGGGGAAATGAGCTGTGAAGAGATTCTGGACTTGGTGCAGCAACTACCTGCGGGTTACCGTACCGTCTTCAATCTATATGTGATGGAAGGATACACACACCAGGAAATCAGTGTAGCACTGAATATCTCAGTGGGGACATCCAAATCACAGCTTTCGAGAGCGAAAAAGCTCCTGCAAGAGCGGATCAAATTCATGAATCTGCCTGCCAAAGCACAAAATGGAAACAACTAAAAGAAACAGCAACTTTCAAAATATAAATCCATGAGTAAGGGTAATGAAATGAGAGGCTTGCTAAAAGATAAATTTGAAGCCTACGAAGTAGATCCAGGACTAGATCTCTGGGCAGGAATTGAGGCAGAAATCAGACCTGAAAAAAAAGGTTGGGGAAAATGGACACCTTTTCTGACGGTGGCGGCATCTATTTTGATCCTGCTGAGTATGTACATCCTCCTCAATGATACACCCAATTCGCAAGGGAAGGCTCCTTTTGCCAAGCAAGACTATACACCCTCAGTACAGGCTCCTCAAAATAAATACGAGCCCCAAGTAGCAGAAGTATCACCTTCGACATCTACCAATGCTGAGGAAAAGAAGGCAGCACCTGCCATCAGTAAGGAAACGAGAAAGCGCTACGCCATCCGTACTTCCAATGTCGCGAATATGGCAGAAGCTCCCATCACGCTTCCTTCTCAGCAAGTACAAACAATGGTAGAACCTGTTCGCTCAGAGATGGAGTTGAAGCCCCTCTCTCGCAAGAGCAAAATCAAAGAGCAGAGTCCTGAACTCGTACAGTTTACCGAGCAAAAAGTAGTCAATATCAAACCTCAGATGCCTTCCAACAGTATCCAAGGAACTAAGAACTCACTGGATATCAATAAACTCACAGTAAACGGCACCTTGAATTTCGTAGGAAAGGAGCTGAATAAATGGGCCAATAGCCCCATCAATATCTACAAGGAAGAAAAAGGAAATGGAGAGGTAAGAACATTCCAAATCAAACTCCTTGACCTAGAAATCACACAAAAGACCCATCGTAAAAATCAGAAAAGCCAAAAATTATGATCAATAAGCAAACACTTATCCAACTATTGACTGGCTGGGCTATGCTTGCCCTGCTGACGCTCACCGCCCAAGCGCAATCAGGTAGACCTGCTCCCGACACGACGGAGATCAAACTCAACGGGACCAAGGTCATGATCATCAAAGATGAAGACGGAAGAAGAATCCAAATCGAAGATAATGATGATCCCGATGTCCTTATAGACAATCAAGGGGGGGTCTCCTCGGACTACGACGGCATGGGAGTGGAAGAATTGGAAGTATACGACGAAAGCGACGATTGGGACGACTTTGACTACGAACCCAAAGAGTCTACCGATGAAAAGCGCAAGTCCAATGTTAGTCTACTTGGCCTTGACCTAGGGATCTCTAACTATTATGTAGAGGGCAACTATGGGGCAGAAGCTGTCTCACCCGAACTAGCGGTCCGTGAGTTTCGTCCTGGCGCACATGTCGCCTTGCACATGTTCCCAACAAGAGTCAGCCTAGCAGGACGCGGAGCCGTCAACTTGAAAACAGCCATCACCATCGACTGGACCAACTTCTACTTCGAAAATGATATCACATTGGAAGATGGAGTAGAAACCCTGACGACTTCTATCGATCCTGATGTGACGGAGTACTCCGTAAATAAACTTACTTCACGCTATGTGCAGATTCCTCTGTTGCTCAACATCAATACAGATCCTGGCTCGAAGAAAGGATTGTCTATTTCAGTAGGAGGGTTTGCAGGATTCCTATGGTCTGGTAAGACTAAGCAAGTAAGCGACGAAAATGGCAAAGTGAAGATCAGAGATGATTTCAATCTGAATCCTGTCCGTTACGGATTGATGGCGAGATTCGACTTCCGCTGGTTAGATCTATACTTCCAGTACAATATGTCAGAAGTGTTTGCTGAAAATCAAGGTCCTAACACGCAGATGTTTGCTGCTGGTCTGAATGTCTTCAACTTCTAAGTGAGCATCCATTGAGAAACGTGAGAAAGCGCGTTTACTTAAAAGCAGTACTTTCAGTCTCACATCTACTAGTATTTGGAAGTTCTTTTGTGAAATATAGCGAGGACCCATGCTTCAAGTGTGGGTCCTTTTTATTCCTCCAAAAGCTGGATCATCTCAGGCTTGATAGCTAAGTCTAATGCAGATTGCGCATCAAAATTTCGCGCCATTCGATCGGCTCCTCCCTTGAGCAATGCCTTCACGATGTGAACATTTCCCTTGCGTACTGCATACATCAAGACAGTGTCTCCCTCTATATCTCTTACATTCACATCCGCCCCACGCTCGATGAGTGCGTGGACCATCTCCTCTTTTTCCATCTGTACCGCATACATCAAAGGGCTTCCACCGAAGCGGTCGGCAACATTTACATGGGCACCAGCAGATAGAAACAAGCTGAGCATAGACATGTCTCCTTCCAGTACAGCAACCATCAAGGGTGTCCGTCCATCTTGAGAGATCTCATGAGGGTCAGCTCCTTTCTCCAAAAAATATCCCACGATCTCATGGAGGCCTCTCAACGTCGCGTACATCAAGGGACTCATCCCATATGCATTGCGTAGTTGGACGAGTTGCGGGCGCTTCTGTACGACCTTTTCGATCGAAACCAGATCGTTCTCTTCGATAGCCAGCATCAGCTTATCAAGTCGTTTTTCGTCTCCCCCTTTTCCCCCAAACCAACTCATCATCTAGGCTTTCAGCAGTTTCTTGAGTATTTCCACAAACTCAAATGCATCCATGAAATTATTGTACAAAGGTACAGGAGCGAGTCGAATCACATTAGGTTCACGCCAATCACAAATCACACCATTAGGCTCCAGCTGATCGAAGATGGCCTTCCCATGGTGATGCATCATGATAGACAATTGACACCCGCGCTGTAGAGGATCAGCAGGGGTAATGATCGTAAGGGGTAGCCTGCTTTCTGTCAAGAGATAATGCATGTAGCCCGTGAGTTTTTCTGACTTCTCACGAAGGGCCTCCATCCCTACTTCATCAAAAATATCTAGAGAGGCCTTCAGCGCAGCCATAGACAGAACGGGCGCATTGCTGAGCTGCCAGCCTTCAGCCGTAGGAATCGGCACAAAATCAGGCTCCATCTTGAATCGAGTGGCCTTGTCATGTCCCCACCAACCCGCAAAACGAGGAAGGCTTTCATCTGCCATGTGACGCTCATGGACAAAGGCACCTGCTACACCTCCAGGACCTCCGTTCAAATATTTGTAACTACACCAGCAGGCAAAGTCTACATTCCAGTCGTGGAGCTTTAGAGGAATATTTCCCGCCGTGTGTGCCAAGTCAAATCCGACCACACAGCCTTTGGCCTGCCCTGTCTTGACGATCTTTTCAAATTCAAATACTTGCCCTGTGTAGTAATTGACCCCGCCAAACATAACCATGGCAATGGAGTCTCCTTCCTCCTCTATCGTCTGCAAGATGTCCTCTGTACGCAGGGCGTGTTCTCCTGGCCTGGGTCTGAGCATGATCAAGGACTCTTGGGGATCATAGCCGTGAAACGCTATTTGCGAAGAGACAGCATAAATATCTGAAGGAAAGGCATCTGCCTCGATCAGAATTTTATTTCTACTAGCAGTCGGTCTGTAAAAGGAGACCATCATCAAGTGAAGATTCACTGTCAATGAATTCATCATGATGACTTCCTCCTCCTTCGCTCCCACGATTCGGGCCATAGCTGGTGTCAAAAACTCATGGTAGGGCAACCAAGGATTTTTTCCATGAAAATGACCTTCTACTGCCAGCTTTTCCCAGCTCAGTACCTCTGTCTCTAGATAGGACCTAAGAGACTTAGGCTGACAACCCAGGGAGTTTCCTGTGAAGTAATAATATGGGGAGCCGTCCGCACGAAGGGGAAGATAAAATCGGTCGCGATAGCTCGAAAGAGGATCTGCCTGATCCAACTGGTGAGCAAAATCTCGGGTAGGTTCGTAGGTCTGTGTCATCGGCACTTCGATATGATCATTCAGAGGTCCAAGATAGGAAGTCTTTGAGTGATTCATAAAAAAACCTCGTTCCAAAGATCGGATCATGTAAGAGATTTTCAGTAGCTATGTAGGCGAAAGTATGTTATGGTGAAAACATCCGTTTTCCTTTGTGCACTGATTCTGATCTGCGTGTTTCCTCTGACGAGCGTGTAGGCTGGTTAGACAGGAGTCTAATAGATTTGGGGGCTACGTAGCTTGATGGCTACGTAGAGCGGGGATTTTCAGTAGCTATGTAGGCGAGAGTATGTTATGATGAAAACATCCGTTTTCCTTTGTGCACTGATTTTGATCTGCATGTTTCCTCTGGCGATCTTCTGGATTGGTTAGACGGGAGTCTAATAGATTTAGGAGCTACGTAGCTTGATGGCTACGTAGAGCGGGGCGGGGGACGAGCGTTTAGAATGGTTAGACAGGAGTCTAATAGCTTGATGGCTACGTAGAGCGGGAGGGTTTGGGAGCTTACCAAACTTATTTTAATTGCTAGAAACCCTACACAGATACTAGAAGTTCACTGTAAATTGCTTCTCTGTGATATTCCCTGCTCGATCTTTCACGCGGATTTGCAATATGTGTTTGCCTGCCTTGGGGCGTCTTCCTCTCCAATTGTAGATGATTCGATCGCGCTTATAGTCGTATTTGAAAGGCACCCATTGCTCTCCTATTCTTCCTGAGATGGACGAAGAAACGATGTCTGAAAATTTATCTCCAACAAATAGAATCATTTCCTGATCAGCAGATGAAAATGTCCCGCCGTTCACAAAATTGCTGGGTCGCACTAAAGGGGGAATGGTATCTTTCATTACAGAAAATCGACCGAAGGAGCGGGTATGTGCATATACATAGTTTCCTGTGCGGCGCATGGGTCCTACAGCACTCCATTTATTCTTAGACCAGCGAGCCAATACCCAATGATCGGTTTGAGTACTGGTTTTTACTTCTCCGCCAATCATGTAGCTCTCTCGCAAAGGAATCTGCTCATTTCCAATCTCGAACTCTGCTCCTAGAAGCCTCCCTGATACAGAATCAGTACGAATGCGAAGGTGCAGAGGCTCAAATACAGACTGATAAGGAAAATAAATTTTCACATTCTCCTTCTGGATCAAATTATTCTGCTGAGGAAAAACTCTTTCTATAGGGTCAAAGTCCCAGCGCATGTTCGAGACGGTGTCTTCCACAAAAGCGGGATAGTCAAATCGGTCCAACGGCATAACATATACCCAATCGTTCCGATCCATGTAGGCAGGCGAAATCGCAAAATGCTTCCCCGATTGATATTGCCCCTCTAAAGCTTCCTGCATAGAGGATGAAGGATATTTAACTTTGACATGGAGCATATCTCCTTTGATCTCATAGGCTAGATCTGGATTTCGACTCCCATAATTTCTTTTGCCTAATGGAGATGTAGCCGCAGTTCTTTGTACCTTCCCTACTATCACAGATTCATTGCCATGAAAGTCCTGGAGGACAATTCGGATATTGTGGACCAATGAATCTTGCAGGACTAATACCCCTTTGTCACCCGTGGTTTGATAGGCTGGCAAAATATTCCCATTTGAGACGAAGGCCTTTTGAAATCTTGCTTTCGTCTTTTTGAAATGCGCATAGTCCAGATGGACATTGATGTTTCGGGTTTCATCAAAACCAAACGTGTCCAATCGAAAAGCAAATAGAAGGGAATCGTCTAGAAAAAGCTGGGCGTAGTTGATGCCACATTTGTTGGGGGCGCTATCTAGTAGATCATGTGCTTGATAGGCTAGGCCTACCTTGCCTCGGATTGGAATCACTCCAGGTATACGGTACGTTACACCTGATCGCGTAAGAGTAGTTTCCCACCGTTCACATTTTCCTTTGATACGACTTTCCTTATCTAATGGGAGAAAGGCGATTTTCTGTACACGAGGCCTGGTTTTATCTTTGAAATACCCCTTAAAATAGACAAATGGGTTAAGTATGCGCTCGTCCTTATCCCGAATCTCAAAATGCAAATGAGGACCGTAGGAGGAGCCAGAATTTCCACTATATCCAATCACTTGCCCTTTGGTCACAGGTACGCGTTTTTTGGGTAGATACAAATTCTGCATGGCCTGCTCATCTTCCACCTGTGCCTCGTACATGATCGTTTCCAAGGTGTCGATGAAGCGACTCAGATGACCATAGACGGAGAAGTTACCATCAGAATGCTTGAGATAAATGGCGCGCCCATATCCCCCAGGCATATCATTGAGGCGATAGACATATCCATCAGTCACTGCTCGGATCGGAATCCCGATTCGGTTGTTGGTTTTGATGTCGATCCCCGCATGGAAGTGATTGGAGCGCAACTCACCAAATGTCCCTGCAATGCTATAAAAAGACTCGATAGGGTAGACGTATTCCTCCACAGGAGGGTGGAAGCTGACACTTACGAGCGCCAGCAGACAGAGCAGTATGTCGAAAATGATCCGCTTACCGTACATGAAAATCCAACATTTTCTTTTCTCCCAAATGACCTACAATGTGGTCTCCAATCTGTAAAGGACCTACTCCTGCAGGTGTACCCGTAAAAATCAAGTCCCCTTTTTTCACCGTAATGAACTGGGTAATATAGGCTACCAGCTTCGTTACAGAGAAGATCATATCTCCTGTATATCCCACCTGTCGCTGCTCGCCATTGATATGACAGGTAAAGTTGATGTCCTGAAAATCAGAAAAATCATCCAGGGGAAGAAAATCAGAAACAGGCGCCGAGTGATTGAAACCCTTCGCCAAGGTCCAAGGCCAGCCTTTTTCCTTCGCTTCTTTTTGCACATCTCGAGCTGTAAGGTCTATCCCCAATCCCACGCCATCGATGTAACCTCTGACAAAATCTTCTTGTATATATTTCCCTTCTCTTGCTATTCGTAGCACCAACTCACATTCAAAATGTAGGTCACGGGTAAACTCTGGATAATAGAAATCCTTATTTTCCCTTAATACAGAAGTATCAGGTTTGAAAAAGATCAAAGGCTTAGAAGGAACAGGATTATTCAACTCTTTGGCGTGTTCGACGTAGTTTCGTCCGACGCAGATGATTTTCATAAAGACTTATAGCTAAAAATATATAAATTTAGGCTGTTTGATTCGGTACATCTCTTGTAGAAAAATCAAACAGAACGCCATGAATAAAAACGTGTGACACAGTGAAAGTAGGCTTTAGTAATCACAAACTCCTTTGGTAAGTTCTTTCCCATCGAAGAGGTCCTTGATCATGATCTTTTGCTCATCACCCATTGTGTATCCCTGCTCGGGGTTCCAGATCACAAACGACTTTTCACAGGACTGGAGAGGAGCCGCTGTGCGATCATCCTTTCCGAAAGAAACCACCCACTCTTTCTCGTTCACTAGTTCCAAGGTAAAATCACCTAGACAAGCATCGCGCTGACTCCCGACCCCTAGCGGTCCGATTTCTACTCTACGATTCATGTAGGTCATATCTTTTTTCAAATCCAAGCGATAGTTACCTGTAGAATCACAGTAAGCACCAAAAATACGTGCTTCCACATCCGCCTTTAGAGGAGGGGTAGGACCACATGACTGGATGATGGCCATGATGAGGACAATGCTTATGTACAGTGCAGACTTTCTCATGTATGTGTTATGTATTTGCAATGAATATGTTGGATCAATTTGAATGAAAATGGGAGCTTTTCAGGTAACACGCAAGGAATTTACCTTATTTCGTACTTCGACTAGGTCCTGAATCAAGCCTCCTTCGGGGTCCTGCTCTATGGCACTCCCTACCACAATGATATCGGCACCAGCTTCCCAGGCGGTAAGGGCTTGTTCTTTACTCCTGATTCCGCCTCCTATGATCAATGGAATTGACAATTGCCGTGCCACCTCTTGGATCATCCGAGCAGAGATGGCTTGCTGCGCACCTGATCCTCCGTCCATATAGATAAGCTGAAGACCGAGTAATTCTCCCGCCAAGGCTGTGCTTACCGCAATCCCAGGCTTGTCATGGGGAATGGGAAGTGTATGGCTGATATAATTGACGGTCGTGAGTTTGCCTGACTCAATGAGCATATAGCCAGTAGGCAGGACCTCGATTCCCGATGCTTTGAGCATGGGCGCAGCCTCCACATGCTTACCAATGAGCAGATCTGCATTGCGTCCACTGATCAAAGAAAGCAATAAGATCCCATCTGCATCTTCTGTAACCTGATGGATCGAACCTGGAAACAAGACGATCGGCATCTCAGCCAAAGGCTTCAGGGCACGCACCAACTGATGGATCGACTGGTCTTGAACCAAACTCCCTCCTACCAATAATAGATCTACCTGATGTGCGTTGAGCATATGTAGCTGAGCCTCTGCCTGAGCAGGATCTACTTTGTCTGGGTCGAGTAAGACAGCCAACATTTTTTGTTTTTGCTGCCGTTTTTGCTGAATTTCTGAAAGGATAGTGGCTTGGCTCTGGTGCATATGCTCAATGAATGAGTCCATGTTTGTTGTGAGGCAAATTAACAAAAAAACCCATCTGAACCTTTTGCGCAAAGATTGCTAGGGTAAGGAAATTTCCTTTACTTAATATATCCTAATACTTAATCACGACAAGTATGAAGGGTTTCCTTTTGCTTCTTTTATCTTTCACTTTTTCGCTTTGTCTTCCAGGGCAAGAAATTAACCGCCAATATACAAAGGGTACCTCTCGGGGAATGCCCTATCGTGCTACTTCTGGGACTCAAAACCCTGAACGGAAAGCCTCTATTCCCTCCCAACCCCTTCGCGCAATGGCTGAGTGGGAAGAGGTAGAATATCTTGTGCTCGCATGGACGCAACACATCCCTACCCTCACGCAGATCGTCAAGCACGCCCAGCGACATGTGAAGGTTCTGATCATCTGTAAAGACTCTGCGGAAGTATGCCAATATTTGGGTCAATGTAATATTCCTGTTGAAAATGTCCACTTTTTAGAGGCCGCCTTCAATTCAATTTGGGTGAGGGATTATGGAGGATACTCGGTTTATGCAGATGAAGTGGGAGAACGACGGTTAGCTGATTGGATGTATAACCGTCCTCGGCCACTTGACGATCAGATCCCACGGGCCATTTCACAATTTCTCCATATTCCTCTATATGAAATGAGTTCGGCTCCCTGGAATCTTGTACATACAGGTGGAAACTTCCTGACAGATGGAATGGGGACAGGTTTTTCTTCTGAGCTTGTCCTTCAGGAAAATATGAGCCATGAAGCACTTCCCAAAAGTGTGGCAGAGATTGAGCTCGCAGTACAGAAATTCATGGGGATTCACCGATACATCACGATGCCTATCTTACCCTATGATGGGATTCATCACATCGACATGCACATGAAATTGCTGGATGAGGAGACGATTCTCCTTGGAGCATATCCCAAAGGAATCAGCAATGGCCCACAAATCGAAGCCAATTTGCAATATATGGTCCAGCATCATCTCTCTCCTTATGGTCGTCCCTACAAAGTGATTCGCATTCCTATGCCACCCGACAATGGATATTACCCTCCTGCTGTTTCTGCCTCTTATAGGACCTATACCAATGCTGTCATTTTGAATCAACTGGTACTGGTTCCTCTTTTTGAAGAAAAGTATGATACAACTGCCCTCCGAATCTACCGAGAGGCCATGCCAGGCTATGAGATTGTGGGAATCGATTGTAAGGATGTGATCGAATCTGGAGGCGCTTTGCACTGCATCACCAATACCATCGGGGTAGCTGATCCGCTCAGGATCACACATAAAGTGCTTTCTGCTCAGACGAATGATCAAAACGCTTACGAAATCCAGGCACAAATCCAGCATCAATCAGGGATTCGAAAAGCCTATCTCTATTATACAAGCGGGCTGGATATGGCATTCAAACGTGTACCCATGGAGAGACAGAAAGGAAGTTTGTATCTATGGACGGGACATATTCCTGCACAGGTTGCCCCCAACCAGATCTATTACTATATCTCAGCTGAATCCCAAAATGGAAAGCGGATGCAGAGACCTGTGGTAGGTGAAGAAGGTCCATGGAAATTTGAGATTTTGAGTGAGGATTCACACATGAAGGAAGAAAACTTTCAGCCGTTGCGAGTCGAGCGGGTAGAAGAACAAGAAGGAGAGTTTCTCACCTGCCTTGAGATCCACAATCCTGTCACCGAAAGGGGGACTATTCACATCCTCAATGCATGGGGGAGAAAAGTAAAGAGCCTCTACAGGGGTCGAATCCCGAGAGGCACACATAGATTTTATCTGAACCAGGATGATTTTGATGAAGGTGTCTATACACTTGTCATAGATAAACCATCCAACCGCATCATGCAAGAATTGACAATCAGGTAGTCGTGGATACGTCCGAAGATTGGGACGCTTCTGCATCAGGGGCTGAAGAAGATTTCTCCTTGGGCTTCTCTTCTTTTTTCGCATCGCCACTTACTACGCCACGTGCCTTCTCATCCATCCTAAAGAACTTCCCTTGGAAAATCAAAATCACAACAATGCCAATGGAAATCGCAGCATCCGCGATATTGAAAATGGGCCAAAGAGAAGTATAACTTCCACCAAATAGGGGAATCCACTCAGGGATAATTCCTTTCCAAATATCAAAGTAGAATAGATCCACTACGCGACCAAAGAATAGGCCCCCATCATATTGATTGATATCAGAAAAAATGATCCCGTAGAACGTACGGTCGATGATATTGCCTAAGGCACCACCAAAAATCAGCGCGATAAATGTGGGTAAGGGGGATTTATGGTCACGCAAGCGATACAACACATATCCAATTGCAAAAACTGCCACAATGGAAAAAAGCGTCAGGATGAGCTTTCCTGTCGCATCACTCATATCTCCTCCCAGTCCATTGACCAGTTTGGTTACTGTCAAGCCAAATGCAGCTCCTTTATTCTCGATAAAGTGCAGCTTAAAGAAATCCCCCAGTACTTTGATCTGTCCCGCATCGCCCATGACCATATTGAGCTTAACGATTACCTTGACCACTTGGTCAATGACGATGACAGCTAGGGCTATCAAAAAATACTTGCTCGCTTGCTTCATATTCTTTTCACTTATCCTCTGGAGTGAGGAATTTTTTTCTTCGCTTGATTTTTCTTCGCCTCGATTGTAGTTGTTGCATGAGGCACGACCCTCAATCGATCCTTAGGAATGAGCTCTCCGCTGATACGACACACGCCATAAGATCCATTCTCCACACGCATCATCGCTTTTTTCAGCTTATCCATGAACTTCGCTTGTCTTGCCATCAGCATTTCTACTTCTTCTTTATCAGAACTTTCGTTTCCAAACTCTGTAAAGTTGAAACTATCTGCTGAGTTTCCGCCGATTTCCTTGAGATTTGCGGCTAATCTTTCGTATTCCTTTCGCGCTACATCAATCTTCCCCTGAATAATGATACGAAATTCCTCCAGCTCTTTCCTGCTGTAAAATTTTTTCTCACTCATAATACAAACCTAATTAGAGAGGGAGAGGCTTACATACCCAAAGTGTCAACCCATCATAGGATTTCTCTCAGTATTTTTCACACTCTTCTGTCTTTAGTAGACCCCAAACGATTCACTAAAGGCGGATCAGCTCTATCTTCCCGTCTACCCCGTTGATCTCTAATGCATCTGCATCCGTCAACTCACCTTCGGGAAGTACACTGAGGGTGTTGGCCAGTGTTTCAGAACTAATGTAGCCCTTATGTGCTTCTACGGCTGTATCCCAGTTCTCGTTTTGCGAAATTTTGATTTCGATGCGATCTGTAACCTCGAATCCCTTGCTTTTCCGCAAGTTTTGGATGCGATTTACAAACTCACGTGCAATTCCTTCAAATCTTAACGCGTCATCCAGCGTGATATCCAGTGCAACTGTATACCCTCCTTCTGAAGCTACTGACCATCCAGGAATATCTTCGCTCAAGATTTCTACATCTGATAGATCCAAATCTATAGACGAATCCCCTAATATCAAGGTCTTTTTGCCCGTCGTCTCCAACTCCCGTATATCATCCTGCGTGAACTGCGCAAGTGCGGGACCTATCTTTTTGATAAGGGGTCCTACCTTAGGTCCAAGTGCACGGAAATTAGGCTTAATCTTCTTTACGAGGATTGAGTTGTCTTCGGAGATATATTCCAACTCCTTAACATTTACCTCTCCTTTGATCACATCTTGCACCTTGACCAGTTCTTCTCTGAGTTCTGGATCTAGAATGGCGACCATGGCTTTTCCTAGGGGTTGGCGTACTTTTGCTTTTTCCTTGCGACGGATACTCAGGATCAAAGAAGTAATGCGACGTGCCATCTCCATCCGAGCCTCTGCTTTCTCATCCACCAATGAAGTATTGACTTCTGGGAAGGTCGCGATATGCACACTGGCAAATTGCTCTCCATCTGTGAGATCTTGATACAGCTTCTCTGCAAAGAATGGTGCAAAAGGACTCATCAAAATCGCAATGCTTTCCAGGCATTCATACAGTGTTTGAAAAGCGGCTGCATCTCCCTCCCAGAATCGACGTCTAGAAAGACGCACATACCAATTGGACAAAAGCTCTTGTACAAAATTGTCGATCGCACGAATCGCACGTGTCGGCTCATAATCATCCATATGATCCTGCACTTGCTGTTGGAGGCTATTCAAAGAAGAGAGTATCCACTGATCCAACTCGGTGCGCTCCTCTACCGCAATCTGCGAACCATAGCTAAAGTTGGTCAGATTCGCATAAAGGGCGAAGAAATTATAGGTATTGAAAAGCGTTCCGAAGTACTTACGCTGCACTTCCTGCACCCCTTTCAAGTCAAATCTTAGATTCTCCCATGGCATCGAGTTCCCGATCATATACCAACGGGTCGCATCGGCACCATAGGTGGCAAGTGTATCAAATGGATCTACTGCATTGCCCAAGCGCTTGGACATTTTGCGGCCATCCTTGTCTAGCAAGAGACCAGTAGAGATCACATTTTTAAATGCAGGAGAATCAAACAACATCACCGCAATCGCATGCAATGTGAAGAACCATCCCCGTGTTTGATCCACCCCTTCTGAGATAAAATCTGCGGGAAAGCTTTGCTTGAAGATTTCTTCTTTCTCGAAGGGATAATGCCACTGCGCATAGGGCATAGAACCCGAATCGAACCAAACGTCGATCAAATCTGATTCGCGCTTCATCGGCTTGCCGCTTGCACTCACCAGCGTCAGGTCATCCACGCCTGGCTTATGCAGATCCAGCTCTCCAAAGAAAGTATCGGCTTCTGCTTGACTCATCACGCCCGCAGCGATTGCCTTCTTGGCTTCTGCTTGTAGCTCTTCCACAGATCCTACACACAGACGCTCCTGCCCATCTTCGGTAGACCATACAGGCAAGGGAATTCCCCAGTAGCGCGAACGCGAGAGGTTCCAGTCTACAAGATTTTCTAGCCAGTTGCCAAAGCGCCCTGTACCTGTAGATGCAGGCTTCCAGTTGACCTCATTATTTTTGGCAAGAAGATGCTCCTTGACGGCTGTCGTTTTGATGAACCAGCTATCTAATGGATAATATAGGACAGGACGATCGGTACGCCAGCAGTGGGGGTAGCTGTGCTCATACTTTTCGACCTTAAAAGCACGATTTTCTGTTTTGAGCTTAATCGCGATGTCTACATCTACAGATCGATCTTCCACCTGCCCATAATCCTTCACATATCGTCCTGCAAAATCGGTCACCTCTTTTACAAATCGTCCCTGTTTATCCACCAGCGGAGAGTCATTTCCATCCTCATCTTTTACCATCAAAGGAGGGATTCCATACTTTTGGGCAACAAAAAAGTCATCTGCACCAAAAGTAGGAGAGATATGTACGATACCTGTTCCATCATCTGTAGAGACAAAATCTCCCAATAGTACACGGAAGGCAGGTTTATCAGGCTGTACGTACTTGAACAGCTGCTCGTATACTAGTCCTTCGAGTTCCTTTCCCTTAAAGGTATCCAGGACCTCCCATGGAATGAGCTTGTCGCCTTCCTTGTAGTCTGTCAGTTCAAGATCAGCTGCTTTCTCATTGAAGTACTTCCCCATCAATGCCTTTGCCATCACCACTTTGATCGGCTGGTAGGTGTAGGGGTTGAATGTGGCAATCTTGACGTAGTCGATTTCTTTTCCCAGTGCCAAACCTGTATTGGCAGGAAGGGTCCATGGGGTCGTCGTCCATGCCACAAAAAACACCTCTGCTCCGTCCAATAGACGGGATTCGATGGGATGTCCAGTCTCTTTGACCTTGAACATCGCGGTTACAGATGTATCCTTGATGTCCTTGTAGGTACCTGGCATATTGAGCTCGTGTGAGCTCAGGCCTGTACCTGCTGCAGGAGAGTAGGGCTGGATTGTAAATCCTTTATACAAAAGATCCTTGTCCCACAGCTGCTTGAGCAACCACCAGACAGATTCTATGTAGTCATTTTCGAAGGTAATATAAGGATCATCCAAGTCTACCCAGTAGCCCATCTTGATCGTGAGATCATCCCACATGTCCTTGAACTTGAGGACGTCTTCGCGACAGGCTTGATTGTATTCTTTGACCGAGATGGTCTTACCGATATCTTCTTTCTTGATGCCTAGACGTTTTTCTACTTGCAGTTCTACAGGTAGTCCATGGGTATCCCAACCTCCTTTACGCGGAACTTGGAATCCCTGAAGCGTCTTGTAGCGACAAAAAATATCTTTGATCGTACGAGCGAGCACGTGGTGGATGCCTGGCTTCCCATTCGCAGATGGAGGGCCTTCGTAGAATGTAAACTGAGGATGGCCTTCACGGGCGGAGATGCTCTTCGCAAAAGTCCCGTTTTCATCCCACCATTGTAATATTTCCTTGTCTATCTCAGGTAGAGATAGTTTTTTATATTCTGGATACCGTCTTGCCATGGTTTCCAAACCTCTCTTTCGTATGTGTTGAAGAAAAAATTGTCTATCAAAAAAATAGAGTGCGAATATAACAAATCATTTGCATTTTTCGCTGAATTCTATTAAGGAATTTGAACGAATCAAATACATCATTTCATGAACAGAACCTTTTATACTACGATTATTTATTTGGGTTGTCTCAGTCTCATGCTCTCTGCTTGCCAGATGACTAAAATGATGCAGGCAGACAATCAGACTATGAAGCGCCTGGCCTATGGAGATGTAAGCCACAAAGCACAATTTGACGGCTTCGCCGAGGTACTCGTCAATGTCATGGAGGATGCCCTGGCTCAACCTTCTCCTGTCAAGACGTATCGTTACATCAATAAATTCACCAACAAAAATGACAAGGAGATCCAGCTGATCACGACCGATATCCGAACTTGGATGAAAGAAATGGGGCCTGGAGAAAAATTGGTATTTGGCGCGAGGTCGATTGCCAATCCTAATACGAAGCGGCTTGTCCGCCTGGTGCCACAGCTCCAACAACGGCTGAAAGATGAGGACTACAAGCTAAATAAATTACAGAAGGCTTTGCTGATGTACAAGGTGAAGGGGATGGTGGATTGAGGGGGGAATGAAATACCAGTCTAAGTAGACTATTCAGAAATGAAAGGCGATCTGTTGCAGGATTCCTGCTACGCTCAAGAGGATAGACTGAAAGTATTAGTAGAACACACAATAAGATTTTACTATATCCTGTTTACCTCTATCCATCTAATCAAATATGAAGGTTGAATAAAAAGCTATCAACCTCTTCGTTATGCTGAAAATTCCAACCTTCAGTATATTTTCCTTCGACACATTTATCAAGATCCGTTTTCGTTTGAAAAATACGATACGAAATCCCTTTGTAGTTCAATAAGTATAAAATTTTACTTGATTGCCGATTAGAAATAAGCACAGTTTCTGTTGAAATATTAGGCCTCAAGTAATTATTTTCTATGGTTTTAACGTTATTCATTTGATAAAAATATTTCTCCTATGGTAAGCTAAAAACTGCTTATCTGGTAAAAACCGATCGGGTAAAAATATTTTACTCCCAGCAATCCTATGAAGATACTCCATCACTCCTGAATTCACTGAATCCAATACGTGAGAAGATACTTCTATTCTATAGTCTTCATTAATCGTAATTAATCCTTTATCAAAGGCTTTATCATGTAAACAATTCAAACAGAGACCATTTCTAGGATTTGTTCGTTCTTTGTTTTGATTCCAAGGGATGATATGGCTGGCTACCAGAAGTTGTGGGATATTTATTCCTGTTATACAGCATGATGAATTATACGCTGATAGAACTGCACTCCGAAAAAATGCTTGATTAACCCTTACCTTCGTAGCTCTCATAGTATCCTTTCCTACAGGAAATTCTCCCTCAAACTCACCTAAAATAGGTTTTCCTACAAACTCTGCTATAATTTTTTCACTCTCAAATGCTAGTTTATCCCAATTACCGTGAAACTCATTCCATACCTCCTCTTCCAATTGGCTACCATTCTTTAAGCCTGTGATACCTTTCTTTTTTAACTCTGGATCAAGACGGCCAAAGTTTCCTATTTTCATATTAAGAGCAGAAGGGGTCCTTCCGATTATATTAGCAAATTGGATTATTATGGGATTTGTCTTGCTACTTGCCTTAAACGGGACTTTACAGTAAACATTAAATGCTACTATCGTTTCCTTTTTAGTCCAGTTTTTTCTACTCATTTCACTTGTTCTACAGCAGAAGTAATTTTAAAGCTACTTTTGTTCTGAGCTTATATTTGATTCCTCAAAGTAAAAAATATTGTCTTTCATTGATTCCCCTACTCATACCGTACGTCTCGCTCTCGCTTCTTTTTCTTAAATAAATCTTTCAACGAATTGCGCTTACGGTCTCTTCCTCTCTGGGAGCGATTTCGCTCACGCTCCATGCGGATACTGTCTCTACGTTCCTTGTTACGCCTATACTGATCGATGAGCATTTCAAAGGGATCCAAAATATCCATTGGCAGCTTCTCTACATACATATTGCAGTTCAAACCCTCCATTGCCAAGATGCTTGGATTGGTAAATTGAGCATCCCGTATGTTTCGGTACTTTCCGCTCCCATTGACCTTCTGCATGAAACGACCATAAATGGGCAGTGCCATATTGGCTCCCTGTCCCAGTCTCAATGACCTGAATCGCACTTTGCGTTCGTCTCCACCTACCCACACGCCTACGACCAATTCGGGATTCGCGCCCATGAACCATCCATCGGTCTGGTCCTGTGTGGTACCCGTCTTCCCTGCGATCTGATTGCGAAGCTTATAGGTATATCGAAGTCGTTTAGCCGTACCACTATCCACGACTTTGCGTAGCATGTAAGCCACCATATCCGCCTCTGTAGGATTCATCGCTTGCCATCTCCAATCCTTGGAACTCTTGCGCTGACGCTCAAAATCTACGATCACACGACCGTCATAGGTCTCAATTCTGGCGATGAAGAAGGGTTTGGCGACACGTCCGCGATTGGCGAATCCGCTGTAAGCACTTACCATCTCGCGCAGCGTCAGATCTGCTGTCCCTAGGACTAAGGTAGGGTCCTTGGGAAGAGAAGACTCAAAGCCAAATCTCCGTGCAAAGTTCCATGCTGTATCCACACCGACCTCTTTCATCACAGCGGCAGATACGGTATTAACAGAATTGACCAAACCGCCCATCATGGAGTAATAGCCTTCATATTTTCCATCAGCATTGCCAGGACTCCAATTGTTGTACTTCGGATAAGTGACTTTTTGATTGGGAATGTATTCGCAAGGGTCTAATCCCTTTTCAATTCCTGCTGCATAGACGAAAGGCTTAAAAGTAGATCCCACTTGCCGATTGGCTGTCACGTGGTCATATTTGAAGTGCTCAAAATTGATCCCTCCCACCCAGGCACGAATCGCCCCAGTCTCAGGGTCCATCGCCAACATACCTGCTTGAAGGAAGGATTTGTAATAGAGAATGGAATCTAAAGGCGACATTTCTTGAACAGATTCTCCTGTCCATGACCAGATATTCATATTCACAGGACGTTTGAACTCCTCCATGATTTGCGATTCTGATAGCCCTTGACGCTTGAGGCTTTGATAGCGAGGAGATTGTTTCATGGCGCGAATGATGGCCTTGTCATTTTCATCCCATAGTTTTCGGCTTTTCCAGTGCTGATCAAAGGATTTTTGTAAAGAGGCCATGTGGATCTCGACTGCTTCCTCTGCATACCGCTGCATACGTGGATCTAGCGTAGTATAAATCTTCAGCCCATCCCGATACATATTCCACTCGCTTCCATCGTCTTTGGTATAATTGGAAAGGATTCGTTTGACTTGCTTAGCTACTTCTTGGCGAAAATAAGGGGCTCGACCATCATTTCGGGTGACGTTCTTGTATTTCAATTCCAATGGAAGCGCTTTTAAGTCTGTAGATTTTGATTCGGCCAAATAGTCATATTTCACCATTTGAGATAGGACTACATTTCTCCTTTTCTTAGCTCTCTCTGGATATTTTCTTGGATTGTAATATGTCGTAGCTTTGAGCATCCCCACAAGAACTGCCCCATCTTGTTGTTGGATCTTTTGGGGTGTCGTACTGAAAAATCGCTGGGTAGCTGCCCCAATCCCATATACGCTCTCTCCAAAGGGAACCGTATTTAGATACAATTCGAGGATTTCTTCCTTGGAATAGAGTTGCTCTAGTCGGCGTGCAATGAATATCTCTCGGATCTTATTGATGGGAAGGGAAAAAAACGAGAAGGACTTACGGGGAAAGAGATTTTTGGCCAGCTGCTGGCTGATGGTACTGCCTCCACCCGAATTATCATTTTGTAAAAGGATAGATTTGACGATCACACGTCCCAGACTGCGCATGTCCACCCCACGGTGCTGATAAAAACGAGCATCTTCCGTCGCAACCAAAGCATTGATGAGAAAAGGAGAAATATCCTGATAATCTACTGTGGTGCGATTCACAAAATAGTACTTACCTAAGAGCGTCTCGTTGGCACTGTACACCTCAGAGGCTAAGCTATTTTCTATATTTCGCAGATCGCCTACTGTGGGAATTTTCCCAAACGCTCCCCAGTAGACCGATAAAATGAGCACAAATATGGCTACCACACCAGCGATGGTCCCATAAAGGGTCAACTTTCCTACCTTTTTCCAGGGTATCTTCTTCTGTCTCAATGAAGCCATGAACTGCTGCATGTATTCTTTTTGTAAAAAGGTTTTCTCATTTATCTCCCCAAAATAGATTTACACTAAGGGGAAATTTGCCTAATTTTCTCTCCAACAGACCTTCACATGAAAAACCTGTGGTCAATTCTCGTCGGGAGTTTATGTTTGGTGCTCGCTTGCCAGCCTACTGCTCGTCCTACAACTCCTTATCAACGTCCATTTCACCAACCTGTTACTCCTACTTTTTTCATTGTCGTCAAAGGAGCTGATTCCTTTTACTATCAATGGGGAAAGGCTGATGCGCTCCACGGAGGAACATTTCAATCGGTGGACTCTGCTTTTCATCGCTATATTTCCCTCTACAAATATCCACAATTAAAAGTACTGATCCGAGGTCCAATCAAGAGAAAAGAACTCATGTCTTTCTACGAAGAGTTGGAAAAGCGGGATATGCTCAACTATGTAGCAGAAGACATTCCCTGATGGGCAAGTAAATCATCTACATAATCCAGTAACATTCCATTGATATTGGCTAGCGATTCAAATGTCCATCCTCCTATGTGTGGGCTAAGAATGACATTCTCTCGTTCAAAAAGTTGCTGATAAACACTTCGTTCTTCCTCCGTCAATGTAGCAAACTTCTCATTGGGCAATACATCCAGGCCTGCTGCCACGACTTTTCCTTTGTCCAGCATATAAATGAGGTCAGGAATATGTACGATTGGCCCTCTTGCGAGGTTGAGAAACCAGATGGGATGGTGAAACTGCGAAAGAAAGGATTGATTCACCCACTGATGGGTCTCAGAAGTCAAAGGCACATGCATGGTCAAGATCTCCGCTTCTGAAAAAATCTGCTCTAGTGAGGCTTCTTCCGCATAAGCATCTCCGTAGTTCTCCAAATATTTATCATAAGCTAAAACCCGAGGCTGAAATCCCGATAGCTTTTGAGCCACTGATTTCCCTGTGTGTCCATAACCTATGATCCCAATGGTTTTCCCTCCGATCTCTCTGCCTCGATTGGGTTCACGTTGCCATTCGAAGCTTCTAACTTCCTGATCTGCCTTCTGAAGATTGTGGCGCAGACTGAGTAACATCGCCAGTGTATGCTCTCCTACGGCGTCAGCATTTCCGCCTTTAGTATTGTGCACCCTAACCCCTTTGCTCCGAAGTACGTCTACATCAATGTGATCCATTCCTACGCCTGCTCGCAAAACCATCTTCAGCTTGGGACTCTTAGCAATTGCTTCCTCATCCAGTTGAATCTTGCTATTCATGATCAAAATCTCTGTATCAGGCAAGATCTTAAGAATCTCTTCCCTCTGTAGCTCTGGTTGATACGTAAAATCTACAGCTCGACGAGAGAGCGCTTGAAGAAAATTACTCGGGAATCGGTCAATTATAGATACTTTCATAAATTAATCTTTCATTTTTCGGCAAACAGCACAAGAACTCGCCAGGAAATCTTCGACTATTAACAAAAATATATCTACATCACATGATTCAACATCCAAGATTTCCTCAGATATTTGCCAACAGCGTTTACCATGAACTAGTTTTTTCTATACACACAGTAATTTGAACAATGATGAAAACACGACTCTATTCTTTGTTTCTGCTCCCGATGCTCACCACGAGTATCTGGCTCATGGGACAAAACGACACCCTTCCTCCTGAACTCGTAGAAGCGACACAACACATGAATAAGTTGACGTCAGATGAGTTTGCAGGTAGAGGATACACAAAAAATGGTCACGAAAAGGCAGCGGCGTATATCGCTTCTCAATTTGAAGCACGCGGCCTTATCCCTATGAATGGCGAAAGCTACCTCCAAAAATTCTACATCGAAATCAACCTACCCGAAGCTGCTTCGCTGACCGTCAATGGGAAACCTTTGGTGATCGGCAAAGACTTTATCGTCAATAAATTCAGTGGATCAGGACAGATAGACGGAAAAATCATCGACATGGGCTATGGACTCCATCCTTCTGTCAAGGCGGAAGGAAAAATTATCGTCATTCGAGATGGCTGGCCCACTAAGATCGCCAACGACTCCAAAAAACAGGCACAGTACCAAAATCTCAAACGAATGCCTCAGCGGATCGGTGCCATGCTCCCCTATCAACCGCTAGCAATTGTCATCTTACAGAAAAAACTCACCGCGGGATTTACGAGAGAACAAGCTCAGATCCCCATACTAGAAGTCAATCTCAGCGCATGGCCACGATGTGCCAGGAAAGGTTCCCTCTCTGTCGTTTCAAATCCTAAGCGTATCCTTAGTCAAAATGTGGTCGGATATATCCCTGGAACAGCAGAAAATGATACAGCTGTCATTGTATCCGCTCACTATGATCATCTCGGACAGGTCGGGACAGCTATTTTCGCTGGAGCCAATGACAATGCTTCAGGTGTGTCTATGATGTTGACCATGTTCAAGCCAATGAAGTACCGAACAATCTTTATTGCTTTTGGAGGGGAAGAAACGGGGCTTATTGGTTCGAGGTTTTATGTAGAGAAAAATCCTCTTTTTCCGCTTGCTCAGACGAAGTTCATTCTCAATCTGGATTTGATGGGGAATGGGGATGAAGGTATTGTGGCTGTAGGAGGAACAGAGAACAAAACTTTCTTTGAAGAGCTGAAGAGAATCAATGAAATCTTGAAAGCAGTCCCCATCGTCCGTGCACGATCCAACGCACCTAATAGTGACCATTTTTTCTTTTTGGAAAGAGGGATACCAGGTTTCTTTGTTTATACACTTGGGGGCCCTCCCCACTATCACGATGTCAATGATACAGCCGCTAACCTGCGGTTCTCTAGATTTACAGAAGTAAGGGAGCTTTTGATGACTTTTCTATCTCATATTTGAACCAGTTGCTGGAGCTTGGTGAGTTGGGGATTGTCGGGATGCTTTGTTGCAAAACGATCCAGATATAGCTGAGCTTGCAGTCGATTTTGATTGAGGACTTGTAGATAGATCATGTTTTCCAAAGCACGCGCATGGTCAGGATTTAGGCGGAGGGCCTTCACTAGGAGGCGTTCCGCTTTTCGTATTTCCCTTTTGTTGAGATATACAAAGGCGAGATTGCTCAGTCCTCTGACATCAAAGGGCTTTTCTTCTACCAATGCCTGAAAAATTTGTTCTCCCTCATCCAAAGCAGCCATTTGTCCTTGCTTACTAATCAGTAAATTGACACCTGCCTTGAGCCCAGCCTCCCATAGTTTGGGCTGCCTACGATAGAGATTCACAAACAGATCATAAGCTCTTGTATGCTGGCCTAGACTTTCTAGTACTTTTCCCTTGAAGAATTGTGCATAGATGTCTGTAGAGTCACTGGAAATAGCCTCATCAATCCTTTGCAAGGCAGTACTGACGTCTCCTTTGTAAAATGCGATCCTAGCCCTTTCGTACAAGGCATGTGATGGCAACAAACTATCGGCCATTCTTAAGTAGTAAGGATCATTTTCCTGTAATTCATAAAAACTCAGCCACGCCTTACCATAAGTTTCCTTTTGGGGGGCTGCTTCATTTCCACAGATCAGGTCAATGTATGCTGCAATAGGTTCCACCTGTACCTCCGCACTGTCTTGCTCCACTACACGGATGTAATGATCATGAAAAGACACATGGGGGATGTCACTTGTTCCTCCTTTGGGCATATGACAAGCGATACAATTGCCCTCCATTTGAGACTGTGTCTCTAAGCTTTCTGAACAAAGTACTTCTTTCCCATCCTGATGGCAGGATTGACACTGACGAATGAATACCTCCTTATCGGTGCGATTGACGCTCTTGTGTGGGTCATGGCAGGTCGTACAGTTAAGTTTTCCCTCAGACTGAAGAAAGCAATCCGATCGCTTCAGTCGCTCCGCATGAGAAGCAATCCCGAAAGCTGACTGGTCAGGATCTACGGCTAAGAAAATACTTCCAAGATCACGTAAACGCATCGCAGGTCGAAAATCGGTGATTATATTCTGTTCTTCCAATACATTGATGCCCTGCAGGTGGCACTGTTGACAGATGTCAAACTGTTTGTCCACAGGTAGCTTGGCAGGATTGACGATCGAATAATCGACTTCGACTCCTACATCTATGAGCTGCCCTTCCTGAATTCGTTTGATATGTTCTGCACCCGGTCCATGACACTTTTCACAATCTATTCCCTCAGAGATATAACGGTAGCGATTCTTGGTTTCTGCTTCCTGCTCAACATACCCCGTGTGACAGGCCAGGCACTCCAACCCAATCTCTCGATCAAATCGACTATTGTTCCCTTCATACCCAGGACTGAGATCCCAAATGCCTTTATTGACATACCATGTAATGGGAAACTCAAACAGATAACCGTTTCGTTGCAACAAGTAGGACCGTGTCTGATGCCCCGAGCCTACGATGTAGTCTACCTTTTCTTTTCGCTGGTGCGAGGTGTCTACTCCCGCTATCCTGAATTCACGAATAAACATTTCATTCCCCTCCCAGATTGACTGATAATAGAAATCCGTGGAAGGATCGTATACTATTTTACCTATTTCCTCTATGATATTTTGAGCAGAAGGTCTATACAAAGACTTACCCATTCCAGTCTCTAGATAAGACTGGGTTATCTTCTGGTGACAGGGCTGACAGGCTTGTGTTCCTACATACGTAGTCTGGGGATCTAGGCTGGCATAGGTAGTCAATCGCTGGCTACATCTTGCAGTCAGTAACACGACCATCAGTAAACTACCTAATACAAACCCCCAAGTAGAGCGTTTCGTCTTACGATATGAAAAAGTGAGTTCCTTCATAAAAAGAGAAAGGAGAGGTGCTACTGCATTATATAGCAATATCACTATTTTTTCTGGAAGGTACTATCCTTGTGTTTTGATCCACGCAATCAGTCGATCGGCGAGACGCTGGAGACCGTAGATGTTGTTGTCGTATATGATATGAGGGAAGTGCTTGAAGTCCTGCGGAAGATCTCGTGTATGCTGAGAGAGGATAAGGATGCGCTTCCCGAGTGTATGTGCAATGCCGATCTTGTAGAAGACATCAGGCTGCTTGTAAGTCAGGTCTACAATCAGGAGTTCTGCTTCATTGATTTTGGACCAGGAATCATCCAGATGTCCAGGTGAAAACAGCGCCTCTGAGCGAGAAGCCTCGATACCTGTCGCCGACAATGTGTCCTGTAAGTAGCCCCACAAACTCTCGGACCAGTAAGCCTCTAAGGGCATAATCACAAGAGCAGAATGGGGTTTGGGCTGAAAAGAGCGACGATTGAAGATAGGTTTGACCCGCATCTCCTCATCTAGAGGCTCGACAAAGCTTTTCTTTTTTTCTTTGGGAGTGTATAGCTCTAGTTGAAGGCTATGCCAGATCTCATTGCGGATTTGCTTATGGATCTGTTCATCTCCCCACATCATACTTAGGCTACCATAGGGATAGTATTCAGCAGTTTCAAATTGAAACATGAGGCTAAACGTTTGTCCTTTAAGGCTTTGGGTGGAGCCAATCAATAGGAAGCTGATGCGGTCCCGATACTCTCTGTAGAGATTGCTGAGTTGGTCCAGATTCAGGGAAGAAAAAGTCTCCTCGCTTCTTGTCTTCATCGAAGCCATGATCTGCCCTTCCTTGAGGTAGCGGTCTTCGATACGATTGATCAGATTGACCACGCGCGGAAGGGAGAATTTCTTTTGATCAAAGGAGAACATCTCATAGACAATGGTCGACTGAGAAGAGTTGTAAGCAACGACAGGCTGCTCAAGCGCTTCACGAATGACACCCTTTATCTCTTGTGCTTTCCTTGCATAAATCTCTATTTCTGCATTTTGGTTACGTGCAGTAGGCCCAAAAGCCAGAGACATTTGGATTTTTTCTCCTTCGTCATTATTCCCATCAATCAGCAACTTCAGAATGTGATTGCGGCGACGGGAGAAGAATTTATCTAGCCCTGAATACCCTACATTGTAAAACAGCTCTCCATCACGTGTAATCATCCGAATAGAAAATAGTTTTCCACGCATGTATTCTTGAGAGAGGTGATCGAGTAGATTGGTCAGAATATTGACTGCGATCTCATCGTCGAAGTGGAAAACATCTGAGACACTGATAATAGGTAAGGAAGCTGTTTGTGCGGGTCTTGATCTCGCAGGTCTTGACCTTTCCTTGGATCTGGAGGGTCTTGGAGGAGGATTGGCTTGGGCTTCTTTACGTTTTTTCTCTGCTTCTGCTGCCGCCGCTGCTGCTCGTTCGGCTTCCTCTTTCGCTTTTAGTTGATCCTCAATCCACTTCTGCCTTGCCTGTAACTCCTCTTCAGAAGGTGGTTGCCATGTACCTTGAATCATGCTCGCCATCTGCCTGGAATCAAACGGGTTGTACGCCACAATGACGTACTGGCCATCTCCTATCTCTGAGTTTTGTTTAAATCGTACACTGATATTGATACTCTGCTGCTCAGGACCTGAGCAAGAGGTCGAAAGGCTCCTGATGTCACCTGTGAAGTTGTTAAAACGCTGTGCCAACTCTACATAATCCAATCCATAAAAGCTCCCTTGATCATAGGTAATGATATAGGAAGAGAAGGCCGCAGACTCCATAAAGGTCTCTGCTAGCTGCTGCAAGCGTGTGATAAATTCTTCTATCGGCGGCAGGGAAAATCTCCCATATACAGGTGCCTGTTTTTCCATATATTATCTTCCTTAACTGCCCCCTGTTTTCTGTTTTTGGACAGCTATTACTCTATCTGGATAATCTGAAATGATCCCATCTACACCCCAACCCATCAATCTCTGGATGTCTGCTGGCTGATTTACTGTCCAAGGAATCACCTTCATGCCTTGGCGCTGAAGATTCACGATATCCTGTTTCTCCAGCAAGGTGTATCTGCAACTATAAATGTAAGGCGTAAAACCTAAACTATCTAAATAAACCGCAGGTGCTGTCGTATCCCCTACAAGTAAAGCCAATTTGATGTCGGGATACTTAGTATGTGCCACCTGCAATGTGCGCAAATCAAAGGACTGAATAACCGCGCGCGCGGCGATTCCCTTTTCCTCGATGACAGAGACCAAAGCATCTACAAAGGGCTCTGGGGCAGGATGAAACATATTGTCTCCCCGTGGATCTGTCTTCGTCTCAATGTTATACCAAATATCAGCTCTTTCCTCTCCCCGAATCTTACCCTCCACCACTTCGATGACGTCTGCCAACCTAGGTTTTGTAGCTGCTACCTTTTGCTGATCTGGAAAATCTGGATGCGGCAAGCTCCCACAGTCATAAGACTGGACCTCTTCCAAAGTCATTTTATAGATGTTGTGCGCTTGAATGTCAGAACTCAAAGTGTCTCCCGCTGCCGACTGACAAATGATATGGGACATCCAGGGCTCATGTGACAAAATGAGCTCGCCGTCTTTCGTCATCACAGCGTCCATTTCAAGTGTGTTTACCCCCATGTCCACAGCCAGGAGAAAACCATCCACGGTATTTTCAGGATAATGGCCTCTAGCGCCACGGTGCCCTTCGACGTCAAAGTCTGGGAAGGTTGTTTGCGTCGATTGCTCAGATGTATTATCGCAACTCATAAGTGAGAACATAAACAACACAGGGAACCAGAGATAAGTTCGAGTCATAGTCATCAGACATTTTTCTTTTACCTAATCAAGGTAACACAAGGCCCTCTGATAAGTTGTCTATAAACACTTAAATCTCTCCTTTTCTATCCAAAATATCGTGCGTAAAAATACGGGATTCTAGTCGCAAAGGATGATTGGTAGGATTTGATTCGCCGAAAGCACTTTTTGGCCAGCGTATTTGTACTAAAAGCGAAACTTGAGCGAAGTATAAAAGTTTCTCCCAGGAGCAGATATACGAGAAGAATAAGGCCTGTAGTGGGTATCCAGAAGGTTTTCTACGCCCGCTTGCCATTCTCCTCTCTCCCCTAAGCGATAGGTAGCTTTGACGTTGAAGACCATCCATGCAGGAGAACCTTCTGCCGTCGCAAATGAGATATTTCCTTCGTCTCTAGGACTATATCGATTCAGTCCTTTTTCTCCATTAAATACCCACTCAAAGCTCGTCTTCCATTTAGGCTGCAAATAACTCAACTGTCCCTTACCAAAAAGCGGAGGAATATGATCTAATGGAATGTTCTGGAAAGGATGGAGAACATCTCCATATGTATAATTGAGCGTCTGAAACAGTTCCAAATGCTTTCCTTGAATCTTTACGCTCATGTAGCCGCCCAGTAATAATGCCTCTTGTGCATTTACATTGGCTTGTACTTTACTCAACTGCCCTTCGTACAAAATCGAATCGCGTCCATCGACCTGAAAATCCCTCAAAACAATGGCATCTCGATAGGTTGTAAAGAAGGTCCCTGCCTCTAATTGGATATGCTCTGACTTGTATCGAGCTGATAGTTCGTGGGTATTCGTGTACTCTGGTTCTAAGTCGGGATTGGGGACAATGACATTGCCAGGTTGGGAGTCAAATACTTTGGCTACGTCATCTAGATTGGGTGCGCGAAATCCTACACCATTGAGATAGGAGAAAGACCAGTTGAGGCGGGGCGTGTAGACGACGCTGGTACTTGTACTCCAAGCTTGGTGAAATTGATTGACTTGCGAAAAGGAGAAATCGTAAAACTGTGTTTCGTTAAAATTCGCCGACAGTAAGACGCTTGTCCACCTCGTACCAAAATTGAGACGCCACTCAGGGCGGAGACGCCAAGAATCTTTGGCATAAAAAGCGATCGACTGCATATAGGTGCCTCCATTTGGATAACGCGTATCCAAAGGCCCTATCTCTCCTGTCAGTCGAGAACGTGTCTGAGCCTCCGAACCTACCCAGTTGCTGACCCACTCAAAACCATACAAAAGCTGATGTTGGGGAGCTATTTTTTTTTGTGCATCTATATTGATAGATCCCACATGAACCTTTTCCTTCCTTTGGTTGAGATGCTCCACCTGAAAATGCCGTGAGTGTCGACTCTCTTCAATGTACTGGTAAGCTCCCACCAATTTCATTTGATCCCAGAATCTATGTGCTTTGTCGTAAGTCAAATGATACGCTCCCAAGATTCGTGTTTGAGGACCATAGTACCACTCTGCATATCGGAGTCTCCCATCTCGTGTCTGGGTCAATCGATCATACCGTGGAATGTCTGTAGAGGTAGATAGTTGCAAATTAAGCACATGCTGTACACGTCCGCTTGGACGAAAAGCGAGCTTCTGAATAATGTCTAGCTGCTGATAGCCTGAGGGAGATTGGACAAAAGGATTTTCATTGAGTACCACGCGATCTGTCTCATCTTCGACCACCACAAGGGAGTCTCGAAGCCAATGCTCAGGGATCTCCGACATTCCCCATTGTGGGCGGCTTCCTGAACGCATATTCCCAAAATCCGTCATTGACACACTTCCTAGCCATGCCCATTTTTCTCCTCCAATATTGACATCAGCGTGTATGCGCTTCTCTTGATTGACAGATCCATACCGCATGCTGATGTTGCCTGAGACTTGTGTGTTAGAGGAGGAAGAAAAAGAAGGATTGCGAGTCGAAAAATGCATGACCCCTCCAAGTGCATCGCTTCCATATATCACCGACGCAGGTCCAAAAAGCACCTCTGCTTGTGCAATCATATCAGGATCGATGGTAATGACATTTTGAAGGTGGCCCGATCGGTAGATGGCATTATTCATACGGACGCCATCGATGACGAGTAGGACTTTATTGGCTTCGAAACCTCTCAGATTGGGGCTTCCCCCACCTTGCTGACTTCTCTGAACGAAAACCTGCCCATTCTGAGCCAATACATCTGCGGATGTCTGAGGATTTTGAAAAGAAATATCCGCTTCGCTGATTACAGAAATTTGATATGGCACCTCTTGTATGGGCTGATCAAATCGACTTGCGGAGAGGACGACCTCATCTACTTTGTATTGAATTTTTTGGAGTTTGGCTTCGATCAGGCTACCCTTCATGGGTAAGTACTTCAAAAACAGAGGCTCATAGGCCATATGAAATATCCGGAAGGACTCAATCTGTTCATCTATCTGGAAGGATGATTTCCCTGTACTATCTGTGGTACCCAGTTTCATCCAGCCCTCAGCTTCTGAGTAAGCTTCGACCATCGCATCCGCGATAGGACTCTGATTCTCTGCATCCTTGACGTATATAGCGATCTCTTTGGCATACAGAAAAGATATTCCAAATACCATCATCCAAATCGTCCTTCTCCAATATCTCGCGCGCTGGCAGGCAATCATAACTTCTTCGAAGTGGGGTAGGTCTCGTAACTAAATCATTGGCTTTACTAGAGTTCGAAATGGGAATTTACTTTTCATCTGAAGAAATACCTATATTTTACCCAGGGGAACTTATCATCCGTGATGAATTATCTTTCTATCGTACAAACTTCTCTGCTAACGATTCTGAATCTGATTTTGACGCACATAATTCAACCTACCTTCTCCTGCTACTTTCCATGTTGCCCCTGTCATTACTTCTAAAATTCCCTCTTCTCCCATACTGAGTCTTCCCTCTACTACAAGTTTTGATCCTGGTTCGAGAATCAACTTTGCTCCCTCTAGTAGTTTCAACTCAGCATTCCTTTCAATCCACAGGGTAGCTCCCTCCTCTACGACCACTTGACGACCTGCTCCTACTTCCAAAAGGGTGGGATTGCTACAAGTCTTTGTCTGAGGATGTACCTTGCGTCGGTTAGGTGTTCCACTAAGAGAAAGATTGATTTGGATACCCGAAGTGAGCGTCAAAGGTTGCTTTTCTTCTCCCCCAGGCAAAAAAAGATCTCCACACCAACGCTGTGACTTCCGCACTTCCCAATCCTCCATCTTTACCTTGAGGACCAAATTCCCATTTCCTCGCTGCCTTTTGATCTGTATAGAAATCCCTGTCAGCACATAGGGAGCCAATCGTTCTTCCTTGGGATTGAACTCTGGATAATTGGTGATCGGAAAAATACCCGAAAGACCGATCTCATCTTTTTCTACTAGTGCATCATCGCTATCCCCTGTATTGGCGTAAGTTTTAAAAACCGAGTCATTTTGGAAGTCGCTCCATACCTCTTGCTGCTCACAGGCTCGGCCATCTTTGTTGCCATGAATGCGCGGTACGCATACGTGCCCATCTTGGTTGTAATCTAATTTGATGTACTGGTAATCGTTTTGACCTGCGAAGGGATTGGACTCGATTTTGAAATGGGGTTTCTGGTTACCCTGCTGATCCACAAATCCATAATCAAAGTTACCTGCCCCATTGTGCATACGAATCATGTTTACATGGGCTTTTTGAAATGGGCTTAATGTGGGTTGGGAGCGATCGTTTCCATAACTGCGTACAGTGTAAGCATACAAGCCTTTGGCAGATGATATATTCCCCTCAGATGTGTTGCGGTAAAAGAGTTTTTGGTCCCAATGATCGACTTTTTGATGATTTTCTAACCACAAATAATCTCCTGTATCTCCAATCGGAATCCGTATCGCGTCTCCTTTTGACACATAATCTTTCAAGACGTAAGTGCCTGATCGAGTGATCGTCCTTACAGGGAGCCAATCCAGCCACCAAGCTTCCCATGCATTCGCCACAAAAAAAGGACTATGCCATCCAGCCATCATTCCCCAGCCTTTCTGTGTGTAAAAGTAGTTGCCATCAGCAGAGTTGGCTCCCATGACATGAGGAGCCTGGAAGAAATTATGCGCCATCTCGTGGAGTGTCTGAATCCAGTTGTGCTTGGGTTCGTTGTATGACTCACCAAATGTATGTCCTGTCTGAATTTTCCACTTCCCCTTTTGTACCGTAATATTTCCTGGTGAACCCAGACCTGTCATCCCATAGTCGCGGTGCATAAACATCACGTAATCGAGTATGCCGTCTGGTTTGCTACTTCGATTGTCAGAGGAGAAATCACGTTTATTGGTCCGCTGGTCATATTTCCCCCAATCAAATGTAGGATCATTTTCCTCAATCCATCTTACTGCTTCCTCATTCATTTGTCGCAGCCGACTGAAATAATTGCCCCCTCTCAAAGGAATGTGCTTCACGGGGACCTGAATGGGGTATATATCCGCTGTAAATAAAAATTGCCCGTGGCTCATTTGATAAAAGAAGTCGCTGAGATTTTTGACACGTTCTCCTTTGAATCCCTTTGTGTCAGCATAGAAAAGCGCATTTTCAGGACCCGAGGCAAATACTGGGAGTACGCCTTTTTCTGTCCGATCAGGCCAAGCAGTTTCTCCATTCATCATGGACTTATCTTCAAATCGTACGAAGATCACCAGTCCATGCATCTCTCCTTTGGGTGTATGAACATATCCATTGGCACTTGTCTGAGCGCTGGATTCAATTCCACAAAAAAGGAATGAGAGCATAAATGAGACGGCACACACTTCCGCTCGAAATGTATTGATTCGATTCATATAACATGCTGATTAAAGGAAGGGAGAGGGTAAAGTAATGACTTGCGAAAAGAGTCTAGGTAACAAAAAGCAGTAGATTTTATGAGATAGAAATGGACAAATCCTAGTTCGTCCCATCAAACTTGGGGGAAGAAACGCCTTCTGATTGATACACGTCTTTTCGACGGAAGACCTTGCCTAGTGTCATCCAGAGAATCTTGCTATCCAGCATCATGGATTGATTCGTGACATACCAGCGGTCATGGGCAAAACGTGCTTTAAATGAAAGGGCGTTGCGTCCGTTGACTTGTGCCCAGCCTGTGATCCCAGGTCTTACTTGATGTCTGATACGATCTTCGGGAGCATAAAGGGGTAGGTACTCCATGAGCAAGGGTCTAGGACCGACGAGGCTCATCTCTCCTTTGAGTACATTCCACAGTTGGGGCAGCTCATCCAGCGAAAGTTTTCGCAGATACTTTCCGACAGGTGTTAGTCTCTCGTTGAGGTCCTTACCCGTCTCCTCCATCCCTGGAGGTAGATCGTGTAGGGTACTAAATTTAATCAGGAGAAATGGCTTCTCATGCAGACCTGGGCGTAGCTGAAAAAAGAAAATGCGTTTTTGGGTAAATGAAAGTAACAGCACAATGATCCCCATCACAGGAAGCAATGCCATGAGGAGGATAAAGGATAATATGATATCTCGAATGCGATAAATCAAAGGCAGAATAGAGAAAATAGAGAAAACTAGATCTTGCGCCAGTTGCCCATCCCCATCGTAATGCGGAAGAAAAATCCACTAGGAGGCAAAAAGAGGCCTATCGAATCATTAGTAAAACCTTGGATGTTCCACTGATCGGCTGGGGCAAGCACATATCCGATTGTCAGTCCCAGCTCTCCATGGTAGGTGCTTTCTTCTCCCTCTAATATGTAGTATCGGCGACCTGAAATCGCAAACTCACCCAAAATTCCATTTCCTTTGCGATCTACAAACTGCCGCGTACGGGAATCCAGCTCTCTTACAGTATTTTGTCCCCATCCAAAACCGATGGTAGGGTGAATGCTCGCATAATCTCCATCCTGGTAAATGGCATAACCAATTTTGACCAAGCCATAGGAATAGTCTAAAGAGACAGGGCTGACCTGTCTTTGTTGTAGTTTGGAGACCGTCAGGTATCCGTCCATGCCTATGCTGAACTTCTTTCGCCACAATTCATAACCTGCGCCTAGTGAGATAAAACCGTTTCTCTCCCTGGTATAATCCTTGGAAATCAATGCATCATTGTAAGCCTGGATATTGGGAAAGCTCCCACCCGTGATGATGCGAAGAAAGCCTCCTTTTTTAGGTGATGCCATAGTTTGTGCATCGACATGGAGCATACCTATCAGGAAGCAAAAGGAGAGGAGGATATATTTAGTGTAATATTTCATAACCTACTGTGGGCACACCCTTATTCTGTGCTAAGTAAATACTATAAACTCTACCCGATTTCATATTAAAATTAGGGATAGAATCAATGAGTGTCTGGGAGAGATTATTGACAAAATATATAGTTTTCTTGCCACTTGTGGTAGTCAAGAATCCAGAACTATTTAGGAAGGCGTTTGACCTTGTAATGACTGTATCGTTTTTGATCTCAACCGATACAGAGGAAAAATTCTGGTTGAAGTTGAAAAAACGGAAAGTAGAAAATCCTCCAGAGGGTATTTCATAATCATCCGCTGTTTTGATGACGACAGGTTTTCCGAAGCTATCAATAATCGCTACCGAAGTCGGAAACTTAAAAGTCCCTAGCTCGATAGGCTCAAAAAGCTCCTCCTTGGTCCGATTATCCAAGATATCGAGAAAAGTGAGCAGAGAACTATCGACATCCGAGAATGTATCACGTGTCGTGACCAGTAAGGAAGCGTATCCATCTACGGGCCAAAAATCTTCAAAGCCCAAATCATCCGTCACCAACTGCGACGAGGCGCGTTCCCGCAACCTGATATCGACAGGATCTACGCGAGAGTTGAAGTTCATGAATCGAAGATTGTAGCGTGTCTGGGGTAGTGGGGCCTCCGTCTCGGGGGTACAACCCCAGATAAGTATACCGAAGAACCCGAGAATAAGAAGAATTTGCTTTAAGCTCATAGGTGTAGAGATATCTCAAACTTATCTGTCAACGGAAAATGACGTACTACTGTTGCTCTTAACTACTACAACTTACTCTCTGTTTCCCCCGCCTCGCCCTGCTGATTACGTAAGAGTTCATCCAAAATTTCATCTTCTGACTTCCCAAAATGATCGATTTCCCATTGTGCATCCTTTACAAGTTCGTCTTGAGGAAACTTGGTAATGAATGTTTCATATGCCTTGCGCGCACTGAGGGTATCACCCAATTTATTGTTATAAATAAATCCTTGCTTAAACAAAGCATCTGACTCACGCTTATGGCCTGCGTAGTCATTCGCTATTCTTTGGTACAGAGATACGGCTTTATTAAACTGGCTTGTGACCTCGTAATTTTCTGCTGCTTTGTATAAGAATTCACCCTGCTGGCTCTTATCCTCCACTTTTTCTACTTCTGCTTCATATGCCATGGCAAGTTCTCCCATAAGTTCACGCGTCTTATCAGGATCAGGCGATGCCTTGCTCATCTCTGTAAGTTTTTTCTCCAAATCTTCGATTTGATTGGCATCTTCTGCACTGTTGCAGGCAAAAAGTAGAAAAACTGATACGAGGGTAGTCGTTAATAGGTAGAAAAACTTTGTCATAAGAGTATCATCTTTTGTAGTGGTAATAAAGGAGTAGCAGGTTACTGTAGGAGATACAAATATAGTTGAATCACTTATTCACACAAGAGAAACGAGTACCTGACCCTACGTCAGATACTCGTGTATATAGTATTGTAATCAGTCGATTTTTACTTACTTCGACTCTACGGGAATATTGCTTATCTCTACGATGTTCTCACGGTTGGTATAGTCGTACTGGACGATTCCATTTTTCCCGATCATCGTTGCAAGACCGTTCTGAGCGATGACATCATATCCAAAGTGTGTCCCCAACTCAGCGATTTGGTTATTACCTACAATCTTAGGATTCGAAGCATCAAATACTTTCAATCCCGCAGCGCCGTCTGCAATAAAGAGCAAACCTGCATCAATGCTCAAGCCGTGAGGATTGACCATATTGAAAGAGTTGAGCAAACGAGGTGTGCTGGGATTAGAAATATCGACAATATCCAACTGGTTGGTGAAGTTGTCTCCACACTGATTGCCGTCTCCATTTCTCAAAGTGACGTAAGCATAATCTCCTTCAGCCATCACAGGGTCACAGGCTGTCACGTGCTCAAACTGTCCTAGGATAAATGGATCAGAAGGAACATCTGTATTGAGGATGAACATGCCTCTGTTTGTACCTACTAGTAGCATATCATCTAGTGTAGATACCATCTCAGCCTGATTTCCGAAGAAATCTACGTTTGTCTCACCCACTGCTGTAGGTGCACTACAGTTGCTCAAGTCAAAAGACTTTAGTTCCTGAGGTGTCACGACATACAGGTGATCCTTCAGGGTAGCAAAGCGAGACATAGAGCCTGCTTGACCTGTAGCAGAAGGGGCGACCGTACGCGCATTGTTAAAGTTGTCATCTACTGTTGCAGGATCGACTTCATTCATCGCCCAAATTGTGGGTATTTCCTCATCACAGTTGACCTGTTGCGTGATCATCTCACGCTCCCATGATACCACTACGCCTTTATTGGGATCTGCTACGAAACCATTAAATTCAATTGCATGTGGAAATACATTGGAGAGGCGGTTGACCAATACAGGTGTCTCAGGTGTCGTCATGTCAAAGACGAGCAGGTCTGTGCTACTGTCTAGGTAAAGGAAGTTACACTCGTACGCGATGTCGTAGTTTCCAGGGACATTTAAGAAAGACAGAGCAACAGGGTTTCTTGGATTCTTGTTGTCAAAAATATGAATCCCTTTCCCAATTTCATTGATCAAGAGAAAGTTGTCGAGTGTAAATAGCTTTCCAGGATGCTGGAGGCTTTGAGGAGCTTGCACTTCTACCGCACGCTCGAACTCTTGGGGTGTCATGTAAATAGGGGTATACTGCATATAGGTAAACTCCATATTGCAGCGGTCTCGCAAACATGACTGAAACAAAGGACCTGCTACGATCAACAGGCAAAATGAAAAGGCAGCTAATCTGATCCTATTCATAGTTGTGTATCATTTAGAGGGTGAAACAAAGGAATAGTCTAATCTACTGCGATTCTTTTGTAATCGCTTGGAGACGTTTTGGGACAATGAATAACATAATAGATACAAAAATCCCAATACTATCTCCATCATTAGGGGTGAAAGAGCTTGAACTAATTGATGAGCAAAAAGTACAAGTCATATCCCAAGCGTAAGATACAAAAATTTATCTCCTAACATGAGCGTGTGCAACTTTTGCTTCATCATAGGTATGAATATGAGGATATTTTCTTGTTCCCCTTCAACAATTTCACCCAAATTTTTACACCTCTTTCATCATAAAAAATTCTTAACTCAGATTTATGTACTAAGTTTCTTATTTTAACAGAAACAAATTACCCACTGTTTCTCATCCATGATTCGTACCCTTCACATCATCTCACTTGGTCTTTGTTTCCTCCTCCTGCTACTTTGTACCCCTCTAAAGGGCCAAAACCAAATGACAGAAGATGTCATCTACCTCAAAAATGGAAGTATCATCAGGGGGCAGATCATCGACCAAAAATTGCATGAGTCTGTTACGATTCTCTTGGTAGATGGCTCTGTTTTGAACTTTGAAACGGGAGAGATTCTTCGCGTACAAGTAGAGACGAAGGCCTATCTTTATAAGAAGCTTACCTACCGAAGTCGTCAGCTCGCTTACAAATACTACAAGCCCTCAAAGCAATATATCAATCTGGATATAGGTATTGCATTTAACCAAGCCAGATTTGGACCCCAACTGGTATTTCATTCGCATATTCATGCTGGCATACGCTTCAGAGAAAGATTATATTTGGGCATCGGCACGGGTTATGATCCCTATGATCGAGGAACAGCTTACCCTGCATTTGTTGTTGCTAAAGGAACCATACTCAACAAGCCCATCGCACCTATCTATCAAGTAAAGCTTGGCTATGCCTATGCAGGGGGGACCCGATGGAATTCTACCGTATTTAATCCAGGTCCGATGGGAATGGCTGCTGTCGGACTTCGCATCATGAATCGAAACCAGAACTTGTTTGAGTTTGTTGTAGGATATAAGGGTCAATGGACCTATCAAGAATATACAGAATTTCAGTTTTCTCCTATGGGACTGGAAGAACAAATACTCGTGACAGGAACACGACTCTATCAAAACATTGTCTGGCAAGTGATCTTCAATTTATCATCATGAAACACCTGCTCTTAGCTAGCCTACTGTTCTACTGCTTTCTTTCATTATCTGCCCAGCAAATCTTAGATGAACTGGAGGATGTCGTTTACTTAAACAATGGAGATGTACTCCGAGGCCAAATTGTGGAAGAGGAAGAAGGCGTCTACATCGTGATTGAAATGATCGGAGGGAGTACCATCAAAATCGAACAGTCCAAAATCAATCGAATCGAATACGAAGAATCAAGATTCGAATCTATTGACAAAAGTATCAACTATAAGGCCTCGCTCCCAAGTGTCATTCGCAATGGCATCGTCCATCGATTGGGAATGGCATTTACTGTACCCAATATTGAGACAGATGCTCCAAACAATCGTTTCTTCTTCAATCGTCCCCCTCAATGGAGCTTTACCTACTCATTGGGATACAGAATCAATCGACTCCACACCTTGAGTGTCGGCAGTGGCTTTCAACATAAGTTGTTAGGATGGTATCTGCCCGCATTTCTCGAAGCAGAAACAGATTTTTTCCATGGCTCACTATCTCCAACTTTTTCTGCTCGCGCGACATTTTTAGCTCCTCTTGGAGGCAACTGGTGGGTAGACCGCCTGAAAAGTGGGAACTCCTACCGTGTACTTGCGGGATTTAGGAAACGAGGATACTCGGGCAATGAAGCACGATTTTTATTTGGATGGCAGTATGCATACTCTGAAGGCGAGCGAATTGATTTTGACCAAACGGGAAACTTTACCCGAACCAATACTTTTTCGCGAGAGACAGGATTTATTTTTGAGCTGTCTTACCACTTTGATTGAAGTAGTCAGACTGAAAGCCACAAAATATCAGACCTTAGAAGAATAACTGTCGAGTAGATAGTCATAATAGATAAATCGGATATCACCCTTTGAGGCGATATCCGACTTTTATGTAAAAAATGAATAGTTTTCTTAGTTCGCAGACTCCTTGCTAGGAACCTGGATCAAATCCAATGCTTGGCTCTTAATCATCTGATTGAGCTTCGCCACATCTTGCTGCGAAAGCTGGCTCCACTTCGCCAACTCCTGATCAATATCCTTGGTCACTTCTTCATAAAACTCATAAGATTGCTGCGTAGGACGATTGTCGCCGACACTCACAAGTGATCCGAGGTGTGCCAGTTTATTATTCAGTCGAATGGGATAGTTCAATGGATCTTGACGGCTGCGGTTCTTCGTCTGATAGAGTGCTTCTTCCACCTTAGAAATTTCCTTGTGAATGCGCTTGGCCTCTTCCACTACTTCTTTAGCCGCTTCATCTTTCTTCCATCTGTCCGCTAGATCCATCAGTTGTGATTTTGCTTTGCGCATGTCGATGATGGCTTCATGTGTTTCGGATAGCTTCGAAAGAATGTCGCGTTGCAAATCAAACTGTGCTTTCAAATCCTCCACGCTGGCACTCGAGCGCTGATCAGAGACAATCTGGAAATCCTGCTCCATGGAGTCTGTTCCAATGACCAAACGAACCTTATAATTTCCAGGAATCGCTTTCGGTCCTGTCGTTTGTCCCCACCACAAAATCATACCCTCAAATTTCTTAGCATCCTCGTAGCGCATGTCCCACACAAAGCGATTCAAACCTGTCGTCAACTCTTTCAATGCTTTAGGTGCTTTCTTTTGTCCTCTCTTGAAACGCTTGATCTCCGTACCATTTGCCTCCAAGAATACCATATGAACAGGAACAGAATCAGCTGGTACCTCATTGAGATACGTATAGACCATCACACCACCAGGGTGATTTTGTCCCTGATTTTTGGGAACTCTTGTGTTCACCCCTCCCATGCGATACGATGGCATAGGCGCAAAAAGATGATGATCGCGAGAAGCTATATCATCTGTTAACTGATGTAGGACCGTCAGGTCGTCGATGATCCATAAACTGCGTCCCTGCGTAGCAGCAATCAGGTTATTATCCTTGATGGTCAAGTCAGTGATGGGTACGATAGGAAGATTTTGTTGGAAGGGTTGCCAGTTATTTCCATCATCAAAGGAGATATACATACCAGTCTCAGTCCCTGCGTAGAGCAAGCCTTTTCTGACAGGGTCCGCACGCAATACACGTGTAAAGTGTCCTCTATCGATTCCGTTCGTAATTTGCGTCCATGTTTTGCCGTAGTCATTAGACTTGTAGAGGTACGGACGGTAATCCCCCATTTTGTAGCTCGTAGCTGCAATGTATACACCTGCTTTGTTGTGGGGATCTATTTCCACGCTATTGACCATGCACCATTCGGGCATCATGGGTGGGGTAACATTTTCCCAGTTTGCGCCTCCATCTTGGGTGATATGCACCAGACCATCGTCTGATCCCGTCCAGATTACCCCTGGCTCATGCGGGGATTCCGCAGCAGCAAAGATCGTACAGTAGTACTCTACTCCTGTATTGTCCTTAGTGATGGGACCACCTGAAGAACCGAGTTTTGCGGAATCGTTGCGGGTCAGATCAGGGCTGATGACCTTCCATGAACGACCTTGATCTGTGCTCACGTGGAGATAGTTGGAGCAGGTATAGAGTTTGTTCGCATCATGCGGACTGAAGAAAATGGGGAAATTCCACTGAAAGCGATAGCGCATATTTTCTACGCCATGTCCCATAGGATTATCAGGCCATACATTGATGGCTTGGGTCTCGTTGGTCTTATGATTTTGTCTAGTCAAAAAGCCTCCGTAGGAGCCTCCGTATACGACGTCATTGTCCTGTGGGTCGATGGCGATGTGGGCGCTCTCACCACCTGCTGTAGACTCCCAGTCTCTGCTTGTGATGGCTCGGCCATCTGTGCGGTGTGCGATGCGCACGGTAGAATTGTCCTGCTGGGCGGCATAGATGCGATAAGGGAAATGATTGTCTGTCACGACACGATAAAACTGTGCCGTAGGCTGATTCTGGTAGGTCGACCAGTTTTCTCCCCCATCATATGTCACCTGAGCCCCTCCATCATCTCCAATGATCATGCGCTGAGGATCTTCTGGCGCAATCCACAAATCGTGATGGTCTCCATGTGGAGCGCGATACGATTTAAATGTCTTGCCCCCATCTGTCGACTTCTGATAAGAAACGTTCATGACATACACGACATCCTCATCCTTGGTATCTGCATAGATACGGGTATAATACCATGCACGCTGACGCAGGGCACGTGATTGGTTGGTACGTCTCCAAGTCTCTCCTCCGTCATCTGAACGAAAAACGCCTCCATCATTCGCCTCTACGAGTGCAAATATGCGATCTGAATTGACAGGAGAAACGGTCACTCCGATGATGCCAAGGGGTCCCTTGGGCATGCCTTTTTTCTCCGAAAGATTTTCCCACGTATCTCCTCCATCCAGACTTCTCCAAAGTGCAGACCCATCTCCTCCACTCGAGAGGCTGTAGGGGGTGCGACGGATTCTCCATGTACTGGCATAGATGACGCGTGGATTGTTAGGATCAATGACAAGATCTACAGCACCTGCATCTGCATTGGCAAACAGGACCCTTTCCCAATTTTGTCCCCCATCCTTGCTTCTATATATCCCTCTGGTCTCTGAAGATTTATACAAATCTCCCATTACAGCTGCATAGACAAGATCTGAGTTGCGGGGGTGGATGCGGATACGGCCGATGTGACGCGAGTCTTTCAAGCCCATAGATTCCCATGTTTTCCCTCCATCGATAGTTTTCCAGACACCATAGCCATAGGATACATTTCCACGGACCGTTTTTTCGCCTCCTCCGACAAAAATGATGTTGGGATCATCCTCACTTACAGCAATCGCTCCAATCGAACCTCCGAAGTATCCATCCGAAATATTTTCCCAGGCACCTCCTCCATTTTTCGTTTTCCAGATGCCTCCTCCAGCGGAGCCAAAGTAAAAGAGATTAGGCTTACCAGAAACTCCGGTCACAGCACAAGATCTCCCTCCACGAAAGGGTCCGATATTTCTCCAATGCAGCCCCTCGAAGGTCTCAGAAGGCATGACTTTCACAACGGGTTCAGGCGATTTTTTCTTATTTTTGCGCTGCCCCATGAGCGCAAGTGGTAGTAGAAGTGTGAGGATGACAAGCAATCGCAGACTTGTATGACCTCGTAGCAGATAGTCGTTCATGATCAATTAATTAAGCTTTATTTCGCAGGTATTTGAAACTTGTCAGACCGACTCGCGTTTTGCAAAGAAGCCTTTTACGAGCCCATCTTTGGCGTTTTTACCACAATATATTAGAGAAAATTAATGGATTGGGGCCATTAAAAAAATTTTCTGTGTATGATCCCTTCATTTTCTACCATTGAGATTCGTTCAGCTCAGGCTTCAGACATGCGTCTGCTGGTCCATGCTGCTAAAAAGATGTTTGTCGATACGTTCAGCGAGCATTATGTGGGAAAGCCCTTCTTCGATGAATATGTGGAGGAGGCATATACCTTGGATAAATTTCAGGATGATTTTCAAAATCCTCATCATATCTTCTGGATCGTATGGGAAGAGAAAAAGCTAGCAGGCTTCGTACAACTGGTCGGGCATACACTTCCCACTTGTATCGAGGCAGCAGATGGTCTGGAGATCAAACGCTTCTATATTTTTCAAGAATATCATGGAAAAGGGATTGCCCAGCGACTCATGGAAAAATGTATCGAAAAAGCGGCATCAGAAAGCTATCCTGTCATGTGGCTCGGTGTATGGCCAGAAAATCATCGCGCCATTGCCTTTTACAGAAAATTTGGGTTTGAAATCTGCGGAGATCATCCCTTCATCTTAGGGTCAGAAACAGAGATCGATTGGGTGATGAAGAAAGATATGTAAATCCTCTCACCCTGGATCGTGAGACATTCATAGATCTATTTTTATTTATGTAACTACTTAATGCGTAATTATCAGTATTTTATCCTTTATCTAAGCTCAAAACTACTTGCAATTCATGCCTTTTAGTTTCAGACGGTTTTTGGACAAGAGAAGAGTGCTCGCCGAATTAGGTTCTTTCGATGAGAAAGCCCTATATATCGGTGCAGAAGATGACCGTCTAGAATGTGTTCAGATTCTACTAGAAGCAGGCATTAACCCCAATTGTAGAGGACGCAAGCATATGACGCCCCTGCATGCAGCCACAAGTCAAAACCATCTGCCTGTCTTGAGATTGCTACTGGCGCATGGAGCTGACATCGATTCGCAGGATGAGGACAAACACACCCCTCTGATGCTTGCCATCGTCAGCTCACATAAGCATGCCTTCGATACTCTGCTGCAAGAAAAACCCGATCTCGAAGCGACGAATTACAATGGAGATACCGCCCTAGGTATTGCCATACAGTCAGGGGAGACGACGCTGGCGCGCAAGCTCATCGATGCAGATGCTGAGATTGACATTCCCAATCACGAAGGTAAGACGCCTTTGATGATGGCGATTGAGGAGGAAAAAATTGGGATTGTCAAATCTTTACTGGCCAATGGTGCGGATCCCAACGTGAAAGATCACGATGGACTGTCAGTACTGGACATGCAAATCGCTAGTCCGCGGATTCGCAAGATGATCAAAAGGTACAGTATGCAGCATCGCATCAGTGATTCACCCTCACTTCCAGGCTACACACGCTATCTTGCAACCGACACATATATGATGCCGCTGGCCGATCAGGTATTTACGCGATTTCCTAAATTATCTTCGCTCTTGTTGAACCTAGCAGATCATGTATTCTCCAATCTAGATGCGCAGTATCATTTTTCAGATATGGAGCAAAAGGGCAAGGATTATCTCCGACAGCTAGAGCACAGTTTAGAGCAGACACTAGCCGAAAAGCCTGCCAATGGCACAGCTTATTATGGCTCCACCAATCAGTCTGACATGGATTTGGCTCTTTTTGAGGCCATCGCTACCCAATCCATGCCCTTAGTGCGGATCATGCTCCGCATCGGTGCCAATCCCAATGCACAGGACCCTACAGGTCAGACCCCTCTGCATGTCGCGGGCAACAAACTCGCCTTCGTCAAAATGCTCCTGAAAAACGGAGCCGATCCACAGATCAAGAATGAAGCAGGTATTTCGGCTTTGGCGCAGGCGAAGGAAAAAAACTGGGAAGCAGTAATCGCATGGATGGAGGAGTAAGTTTATGTAGATTCCCTCTGTTTTCGGTAAAAATTATCCATAACAACCTCAGACCTATGCACGCTTATTTCCTCCTTACTTTCATTTCTTTATTCGTTTGTACGTTTCTGTCTGCTCAAACTGACCCCATGCCTTCCCATGATTGGTTGGGAAAATGGAAGGGAGAACTCATCATTTATGGTGTGACAGATACGCTTCAGACGCTGCCGATGGAGCTTTGGGTTGAGGAAACGGATACTGCCTCTATGTGGAACTGGACCATCGTCTATCACGGTAAAAATGGAGATGATATCCGTAAGTATGCACTAAAGGCCATGGATTCAACAAAAAATGGCCATTATCAGGTGGATGAGCGCAATTCTATTTTGCTGGATACCTATCTAAGGGGAAATAACCTAAGCAGTCGATTCACTGTGAATCAATCTCTCTTACTCATCAGCTATACACTCATTCCTTCACAAAAGGCCTTAAGATTCAATGTAACTTCAGGCAGTATGAAAGCGCCTACCTCTACAGGTGAGGACGTACTTGACGAAAATATCAAGGAGATTTTGAGCTATTCTTTGAATGGATTCCAGGAAGCGATTCTGTATAAGGATGAATGACGGGTTGATTCTTAATTCCAGGCCAGTTGTTTTCGCTCAGACCAATAATCCGTAGGCTTTACTGCCTCATTTTCCATCAGGCGATTTCTGCTTCCTCCAATGAAAAAGTAGGGCAAACGCATCAAAAAAGTAAATTAAGAGGATGTTTGGGAGAATTGTTGAAGTACTTTGAAAAAGTTGGAGCAGAGAGACAAAGAATTGAAAATAAAATATGGTAGCTAACAAAGCTTATAAGCAATAGCGCCCTTCGGGATACTGCGCATAGCCAAGCGTCACATGCTATTTAAAAGATGACCAGCATATATTTTGACATATCGTCCAAATTAAGACCAGAAGACTTTATTCAATATTGTTCAGAGCAGGTCAGTATAAAATCAACTGATTTTGTAGTGATTGATAATTTCATAGAATATTGTTCAGAAAATGAAATAGCGTCTGATAAGATTTACATAGAACACAGAGTTACTTCGGGACAATTTGATGCGTGGTACGAGGCATATCTTAAAATTGATAAGTTTAATGATATAGAAAATAGAGTAGATTTTTTAAAAGGCTTGAGCTCAAAATATAGTTTAGAAATTTTAACATCTGATGAGGATTTTAACCCATATTCTTTTATCCTAATCAAGCCTGATAAATCTTGTTCTACCATTGATGTTGACTACGATTCATATAATGACAAAGAAGAAATGAATTTTGGTGAATATTGGAATGCAAATTTTGGAACTATCGCATTAGAAAAGAAGGTTGATGCTAATGATTTAGAAAAAAGACTGAGTGATTTATTTGGTGAATACTATGATGAACTTATCTTGGAGTATCACAATCAAGATTTCTATTTAAAGAGCTTGAAAAAAGGGGTATTTTTAAGAAAACTATTCAAAATAAATTATCCACACCATTTCATAGTTAAACCAGTAGGAAAACAAAATTGGTATTCGGTGAAGCAGAGGGTGGATATCTTTACAAATGGAATAAAAAAGCTAGCAAAAAAATCTGATTTTGAGATTTGCGTATTTCCCGCAGATTATTCAAAAGTGAAAAATATACCTGGAGGCTCGGATAGTGAGGAGTATTGTCTTCAATATTTTAATGGATTAGAAAAACGCACAATTTATAAGAAAAGAAGAAAGAGTTGGTAGAAAAAACGGCATGTAATAAAAGCTATGATGATTTCTACACTTCTTATTTTGAGCGTGCTCATCACCTACCCCGCATATTCACAAACTGCATTTCATGGAATATAATTATCAAATAAAGACGAAGCATCAATACAAGATAGAAGATAAACCCAGCCATCCAATTAGATGTCTACACTCAGCCCAATCCCGAGCATAAAACCTCGGGAGCCCTATCTCCAAATTCCGCGCCCAACGCCCCCCCAAATAGCCTGTTACTAAGCTCGAAAATTATATTATAAAACTTTTGTTACACTGTGCTGAAGGAGCTACGTAAAAAGTATAACCTAGATTCAATTGCGGGTCAGGTAATGAGTTCGCAAAGATGATCAACTATTGTACTGGGTTCATCATTTGGTTCCACATGATGGTCAAAATGAAAATCCAGCAGTGAAGAATGCGATAGACCTAATTGAAGTTTGCGAAAAAGACGATAGGGGCTGAATTGTTGCCGGCTTTCGACTATCTTAAATGAATGTTACTTGGCGATGGGTTTTAAGTCTAGAATCGTGACTTGTATGCCAAAAGATTCTGTATTTCGAGATTGTCACGTAATAAATGTTGTCTATTCAAATTTGGCTAGTAAATGGTTGTGGCTCGACCCTACTAATGCGAGTTATGTGATCAATAGTACTGGGGAAATGTTGGGGCTAGCAGATATACGTCAGCTATTGACAGATGATGAACAGTTACTAATCAATCCAGGCGCCAATTGGAATAACAGGGAGTCTTCGGAAATAGAATTCTATCTCTACCATTATATGTCTAAGAACTTATATCGACTGAAGAGTCCCCTTAGAAGTGAGTATAATTATGAGACAAATGCTCGCGGGAAACTAATGGAATATGTGGAATTACTTCCTGTGGATGGTTACAATCAAACACCCAAGGTAACTTCTGAGCATTATGAAGGTTCTGGAACAATAACAAAAACATATAAAACAAATGGTTCTAAATCATTTTGGGCTGCACCGAATTAACCTAAGTCGAATTTACTTCTGAAGAAATGCACATAACGCAGACTCACTGCCAACTGGGATTAGGCCCGACAGCGTTGGTGCCCTCGTTGTAGCCAGTTAACCAAACTCAATATATAAGTCTAAAGAATATTCATTTTATCAACAGCAATATCCTTTTTTAGTCCAAACAGTTTTTTCACACAGAGTGTAAATTTTGGTATGAAGAGAAGTTTATTGCATTAAAACCCACCAATATGCGCTTCACCTACGTTTTACTACCACTCTACCTTCTACTCTGCACGGGACCCGTCTGGGGAGAAGAAAATGCGGAAAACGCTCCCCTCACGATCGTCGAGCAGGACTACAAGCGTGCCCTCGAACTTGCTGCGGAGCAGGACAAACTGCTTTTCATCGACTTCTATACCGTCTGGTGCGGCCCCTGCAAAAAACTGGACAAGTACGTGTTTCGCAATGATTCCGTAAGGGGGCTCCTAGCCCAGCAAGTCGTATTGCTTAAGTACGATGCCGAGCAGGATACCACCTTCCACCTGTCGAAGAAATATCACATCAACAGCTATCCGACGGGGCTCTTACTTACATCAGAAGGAAATGTACTGACCCGCAAGATGGGCTTTCCAGGGTCAGATCCCGCTAGCCTTAGTCGTAGTGTACTAGATTTTGTTGGGGAGGGCGTGAAACTCAGCGCGCAAAAGAAGTGGCTGTCGGGCTATGCTCCAGTAATTGACCCCGCCAGCTACCCGGACTTCTACGCTGATTATGTTAACCGAACCGATACGGACGTGGACGCAGCGGAAATAAACGATTACCTTGCTTCCGTAGAGGATAAACTGTCAGAGCAGTTCGTGGCGATACTTTATTACTTTGCTGGCAAAGTAAATGATGAACTGATTGCCGTGGCTACGGACAACCGTGAAACCTATGTCGAACGCTTCGGAGAAGGTAGTTTCGGTGCTTTCACGGGGTATGTCTCTATGATGAAGTTTGATCGAGCTGTGAAGGCTGATGACGAAGTCGCTTTCGCACAGGCCAAAGCCTTCGCCGAGGAACAGTTTGGGGCTAAAGAGGCCGAGGAAATGGCTGCTTCCTATGAGGTTGATATTCTCCGGGCCAGAGGGGAATGGAAAAAAGTATTGGCCTATTACCAAGACCTCAAGGAAGCTGGAGAAATGGACAACGGTTACGTCAATTACTTCAGTTGGGGTGTCTACGAGGAGTGCGACGACCCAGAAGTGATGGCGACCTGCGTAGCGTGGATGCGGAAAGTGGTCGCCGAGGAACCAGAATTCGACTATCTGGATACTTACGCGCGGCTTCTGCATCGGGTGGAGGGAAAAAGTGCGGCGGAATCGGCGATCCGGGAAGCGATCGCGGCGGGTAAGGCAGAAGGGCGAAAAACGGGTGGCTTAGAGAAGCTGCTGGAGTAACCTCAATTCCTGAATAGGTCTCCTGTCGTGGGCAAATAGGGCAAACGCATCAAAAAAGTAAATTGAAAGCATGGTTTATTTTCACCATACATATAACACTGAAAGACCGTGAAGAATTTTTTGACTTCAGTTTGGGTGCGTTTGCCTTATAGCCCAACAGTTAAACTAAAAATGAATGAAAAGGGGCTTATGAGAAATTTCCTGAACACCAACTTATATTTATTGGAACAATGGACACTAAAGGCCATGAGGTTCAGCAAATAATTTATGGTGATCTTGTAAAAAAGGAACGGGAAGATGATTATAGATATGAGTATACATATGACGATATGCCAAAACCCAAACATGAATAAAAAGCACGTCACACTGTATGATAAATCACAGCCACTTATTGGGATGCTACGCTTCATCTACTGGACGTTAGACGAGAAAAGAATGAAAACCATATTTCTAATAATCGCAATCTTCACTTCACATGCTTTGATTAGCCAAAACTGCTACCAGAATGTGAATCCAAAAGACTACCCCAAAGATTTCAGTCAATTGTGGTTAGAAAAAACATTTCAGGGTACAATTGGCGATCAGAATCAAAGGATTGAATTTAGATTTACATCAGTTACCCAGTCC
>JBCBFT010000042.1:0-49086 GCA_038527485.1 Bacteroidota bacterium | reverse complement strand
CCGATAGACGTAGACTCCGCTACGTATGCGAAGGCAGAGAGGATGGCTACGCAGAGCGGTATTATGCTTCGCATGTAAGTAGGGTTAGACGGGAGTCTAATAGATCTAAGTGCTGCGTAGCTGGATGGCTACGCAGAGCAGGATAGACGTAGCCTCCGCTACGTATGCGAGGGGGATGGCTACGCAGAGCGGTAGTATACTTCGCATGTAAGTAGGGTTAGACGGGAGTCTAATAGATCTAGGGGCTGCGTAGCTAGATGGGAGAGGGGCTACGCAGAGCGGTAAACTGCCCCCGCTCTGATCTAACGTATGCGAAGGAGATGGCTATGCAGAGCAGAAAGGATGATCCGCAGAGCGGTCTGGGCAACGAAAAAGAACTAAGCTTAAAAATACTTGAAAATGAACAAACGTTTGTTTATTATGAGCGTATAGAAAGCCATATGCCAAATATTAAGCTAAGCAAAGCGGAAATTATACGCATCTCCATGGAGGAATTCTCCAAAAGAGGATATGCCAACACGTCCATGCAGCACTTGGCAGATGCCTGTGGACTCAAGAAAGGGAGCTTCTACAACCATTTCAAAAGCAAGGAAGAACTGATGGAAGCAACACTTCGATATGCATATGATCAGTTCAAAGAGTTGATATTCTCTATTGCATTTGAGACGGATCGAACGGCCTTAGAACGTTTTACCCATATGGCCAAACGCCAAAGAAAGATCGTTCAGAATTATTATAAAGGCTGCTATTTCGCGGATACCCTCACACAGGTTGCGTTTCAAGAGGTAGGGTTCAAAAGAATCATTGCCAACTTTTTTGATGACTGGAAGAAGGCACTTGCCCATTTGTACCAAGAACTAGATGTAGCGCATCCTAAAATTCGTGCAGAACGTTCAATACAAGAGGTCGAGGGAGCCATTGTGATGATGAAACTCTACGATGATCCAAATATCCTGAATCAAACCGTGGACCGCTTAATCGCAGAAGTCTCATAAAATTTTTCCCAAGAATAAAAACAAACGTTCGTTTTGAATAAAAATATGAAGTTATGATGAAAACCTATTTTCAACTCCTCGATCGATGGATGCCTACCCTTGCAGCACAACAAGTATATCGTGTGATGTCTCAACCTCGCGTGCGCAAACTGCGGGACTTTGAGGAGCGCATCCTAGCCCAAGCCAAGTCAAGTCGACGAAAGTTTCGAGATTTTACCCTACAAGTCTATGAATGGGGAAGAGTAGGGGACCCCGTAGTTTTTCTGGTTCATGGATGGGAAGGACAAGCAGGAAACTTTGGTGGAATGGTCGATCTATTGGTAGATAAAGGATGGCATGTCATCGCATTCGATGGACCCTCACATGGCAAAAGCTCCAGAGGCAATACCAGCATGTTTGACTTTGGGCAATTTGTAGCGGAGATGATGCGGCAACACCTTCCTAGAGTCATTATCAGCCATTCTTTTGGAAGTGTCACAACGGCTTTTGCCCTGCGTGAAAATCCGAATATATCTATCGATCAATGGATCATGGTGACTACTCCCCATAATTTTAAGGATCGTGTCAAGCAAATAAGAGATTATCTGGGAATTTCAGATCAAACCCTTCATCTGTTAACACAAAAAATAGAGGAAAGCACGGGCGAGAGCCTAAATCAACTCAATATGGATGCATTTGGGGCAAGCCTAGCGAATGTAGAGCAAATATTAATTGTTCATTCCAAAGACGATAAAATTATCCCTATTGAATGGGCAAGACGCACCCAACGAGCTATAGCAGGGGCAGAGATGATCGAGTTGGACCAGTTGGGGCATTACCGCATTCTTTGGTCACCAGAACTCAAAGTAATTCTGAAGGAGAAATTACTTCCTCCCCCTGTTTTCATTGCAAGGGATTTGTGGACCCTTTAATTATATTCTATTTTCTTTCCTCAAATAGTTTGGCTAAAAAAGGAATGGATGGAGAACCAAGAGGAAAGAAAAGCACGATTTGAAAAGGCTGCTAGGATTTTTGCAGATCGGATGAAAGCCCATCCCGAAGTCATAGGGGTGATTAGTTCTGGGACTTTCATGCACGATCAGGTAGATCCACATTCTGATATAGATGTACATGTTATTCTAAAAGAAACTGTTAACCATCGCGAACGTGGGAATACATGGGTTGAGGATGTGGAGATAGAGTATTTCATGAATCCGCCTCAACAGGTCCGAGCTTATTTTATCAAAGAAGTCAAAAGCCCACATACCGCGCATATGCTCGTCCATGGAAGAGTCGAGTGGAAAGCTGATTCAGTAGTAGATGCCTTGATTGCGGAAGCCTATGAGATTATGAAAAATCCTCCAGCCTCTCCCAACGCGTTGTCTTTGAAGATGATGCGATACCAACTGGATGATGTGTGGAAGGATTGGCTAGACTGTATTCACAGAGAGGATGCATTCTCAGGGGGATGGGTGAAACACCATTACCTCGATTTTGCGGTAAATGCCTTTTGTCAGGTACATCGGGTATGGCGAACAAAGGATAAGCGACTGGAAGGACAACTGGCGAGTATTTCACCTGCATTCACAGACTTATTAAAAAAATGCTTTTTCGCTCCATGGGATGAAATGCAGGTAATGAAAGATTTGCATGAGATGATGGCAGGCTATGTTGGGGGAAAACGAAGCCGTGAATGGATCCTGAGAGGAGGACTCGATTTGTAGGAAGTTAAAAGGTAAACCCTCTTTTATAAGGAGTAGGTGCGTCTACTTCTACTCCCAACTCACGCTGTGCTTGAAGTGCGAAGTAGGGATTGCGGAGAAATTCTCTTGCCATAACGATGAGGTCTGCTTTTTCGTCTACAAGAATCTCCTCTGCTTGCTGCGCCGTCGTGATCATGCCTACTGCACCTGTAGCGATCTGCGCTTCACGTCGAACACGCTCAGAGAAAGAAACCTGATATCCAGGATATATATTACTTTTGTCGGGATAGACAAATCCTCCCCCTGATGTGGTAATCAGGTCTACACCCACCTCTTTTAGCGTCTTCGCCAGCGCTACAGAGTCTGTCAAGTTCCAAGCACGAGGATCATCAGAAAAATCTACAGCAGAGATACGTACAAGTAGTGGCATAGCTGAAGGGAGAGATCTACGGATTTTTTGAGCGGTTTCTACCAGAAATCGTATCCTGTTTTCAAAACTTCCTCCATACTCATCCACACGCTGATTGATCAGTGCAGAGTAGAATTGATGCGCCAGATATCCGTGCGCCCCATGTATTTCGATCGTATCAAAACCCGCAGCAATGGCTTTTTGAGCCGCAAGAACAAAAGCATCTTGAATCTCATGAATTTCCTTGATGGACAGTTCCCTAGGTATAGGCATCCCAGGCATGGGAGGTACAGCAGATGAACTAATGGTTTGCCAACCTCCTTCTGAGGGAGGCATAGATTGGAAACCATCTTCAGGATGTGTACGACTCCCTTTACTTCCAAAGTGACCCAATTGAATACCGATTTTGGCTCCCTGATCTTGTACGAATCGGACGATGGGAATCCAGGATTCCATTTGCTCTATATTCCAAAGACCCGTATCAAAAGAGGTCGCCCTTCCCTCGGGTAAAACAGCCGAACTTTCTGCTATGATAAGTCCTGCTCCCCCTACAGCTCGCGACCCTAGATGCACCATGTGCCAGTCTGTTGCTAATGTGCTAGTGCTGATGTACTGTTGCATGGGAGAGACCGCAATCCGATTTCGGAGGGTCATACCTCTCAAGCGAAGCGGAGTGAACAGACGTTTCATAAAGATGTAGTAACTGTTATGGAATGTTTGGGAGTTGAAAATTAAGATTCCCTGGGATAATTGCTCAATTTTTTGAGAAAAAATTTGAATGCATACATGTAATCTTCCGATTTGAATAAATGCACGTGATGATTTTACAGGAAAAAAGACAGCCTAACCCTATCTTGAAAAGGCTAGACTGTCCATTTATGTACAACGAAGATCTTTTAGGCAAGTACAAAAGGCTATTCAACCTGATGAAAGACCCATCGTACAGTTATGATTTTTTTGTCCTAAGAAAACTAAGCATGCGAAATTTCTAGGGGCAGAGCCTCTGGAAAATCAATGGGTACTTGGGTCGTCCCGTGAATGAAGTTGCTGATGATTTTGTCCCCGATGACCATGATTACATCAATCAAATTGGCTTGGCTGTATCCAGCAGTGAAAAAGCCATCTACGACTGCTTTGGATGGCTTGGAGCGATTGATCACGATGTCGCGAACGAACTGCGCCAAGGCATCGAACTTGGGGTTGAAAGTGGCACGTCCTGAGCGAATTTCTAAGATTTGCTCATCGGTAAATCCATTCATTTTTCCCAATGCTGTGTGAGCAGATAGACAGTAGTAACACTGGTTGACTTCACTGACCACCAAATTGATGATCTCCCTTTCTTTTCCTTTGAGTGTGCTCTTACGATTTTGTAAGGCAAGGTAGTCTCCCAGTGCCGTATCGTTGTAAGCGTAAGCCGCATAGAGGTTTGGAACAAAACCTACGCCTTTTTTCAGGTTGTCAAAGATTGCCTGATTGTCGGCAGAAACCTCATCTCTTGTGGGAACATTGAATGTAGTTGACATAATATTTAGCGGTTTAGATGTCCGAGCGATGAGGGGAAAGGAGACTTGGGCATAAAATGTTCTTAATCAGCGAAAGTCTCGCCTCCCTTCTCAGCTGCTCTTAGATTATTTTGTTATTTGATTACAGTACAATATTACGCCATGATATAGGTCAGGTGAGGGGCGACATGTCCCGATGGATTGGTCATTTTTCCCGAAGTAGGCATAATTAGGAACGCGTGATTCCCTTTTCTCTAAATGCTTGAGGGGTAACACCTGTCATTTTTTTAAAAAGCTTGTGAAAAGTGGCACTCTCCTCAAAGCCTAATTCAAAGGCGATTTCCTTGGCACTTTTGTCCGTATATAGAAGTAAACGCTTGGCTTCTAGTACGATACGCTCATGGATAATCCTTAAGGGTGTCTTTTGGTTGTAGCGTTTGAATAGGTTGGAAAGCGTCTTAGGGGACTTATACAGTTCGTCGGCATAGGCTTTGACCGTCTTTTTGGTTCGAAAATGAATGTCTACCAAAAACTGAAACTGGCGAATGATCTCCACCTGCGAGTCATTAATGGCCAGTGTGACGAGTTGTTGCTTGGCCAATCTTGTAGTAATGATGATCAATCGCTTCAACAACATGCGGAGCATCTCACCCTGGATGTTGTCGCGTGTTTCAAACTCATCGAGGAATACGCGATACAGCAAGTCCATCCTTCTCTGCTCGCTTTCATCCAGCTGGATGATGGGAAGGTCTTGCGTGCCAAAGAAAATGATTCCATTGCAGGAAACCTCCTCGTCGTGATCGTGGATACAATAAAAGGCACGGTTAAAGCTAAAGGAAGTCAAAGCAAGCTGCTGCGGGAGAGCATCGATCTGATGGAGAAAAGTAATCGTCGTCAGGTGTTGGGGAGGAAGGACCAAGGGACGACCATCTACGTTCAGCTGTACCTTCTTATCATGCGGATTCCAGAGGATATGAATCAGATCCTTGGGAACTTGACTTTCAACCAGTAAGGAATGAAAATCTTTGCTAAGGCTAAGGAAACCGTTGAGTGCAGCGTCTTGATAAGTAAAATGTTTGAAGGTCATAGATGAATTCCAGGCTAACTTAAATGTTGCAGGAAGAAAGGGAAAAAGAAGCACTTGAATTGGTCTCCCAGGTTACGTTTGAGTGAAAACTACAAAAGTCGACAGCCACCAGGTCTTCGATGGATTGGAAGCTTCTGAAAGTAAGTGTCTTTTCCTTTCATTTTTCAAAACATATAAAAACGAATTTCCGTTTGATATAGGAAAGCATTTTGTCATTTAAACCTTGTCAAGCCATGAATCATACCCTCATTTTTCTCGTGGGCTTCCTGCTTTCCTCCCCTCTTTTGGGGCAGTTTACCTATGAACATGTCACAGTAGACTACGCAGCAGCCATTACGTATAAAAATCTAAAGCTTGTACCGATACGAGCCAATAAGAGCTTTTTTGATGCAGCAGCCAACCCTACGATACAAGGCATCACAAATGCTCTCTCCTTGCGAGATGCATTGGAATCTGGACAATTAGACATCACAGACCGAGCAGGCGTCAACAGATTATTGATAGACAACCTATCTAATCAGTCTGTGATTTTGATGTCAGGAGAAGTCCTCAAGGGTGGCAAACAAGACCGCGTGATTGCGCGCGACATGGTGCTTCCACCGAATTCCAATCGCAACCGTGTACCCGTTTTTTGTGTTGAGGAAAAACGCTGGTCAAGCCCTAAGCAGTGGACCTACTACCATGAAGGCAGTATGCATCTACGCCGTGTAGTGGATCAGGCTCAAAGTCAAAGAAATGTGTGGCAAGAAGTGGCCTACGAATTGAAAAAGGACAACGTACCGAGTAAAACGAGGGCTTACACCAACCACAGTAAGAACCCACAGTACGCAGCACTGGAAGCCGAGTATTTACAAGCGCTCCGTTTTGATAATTTTTCCTACTCGAACAACATCATCGGCATTATCGGTGTATCGGGCAGTGTGGTCATTGGCTGTGACTTGTTTGCTTCAGCGGATTTATTCCAGCGGGAGTATCCAGGCTTGATCTTTAGCTACATTGACGAAGGGATTACCTACGGGCTGCCTGTAGATATCACAGATGGCGCCATCATGCAGTACGCCAACAAGCTCCTGAGCAATACGCGGATGCAGCAGGCATTCATTGAGCAATATGGCAAGGCCTTCACGGTAGAGGGACGGATCGTCCACATTACCACCTTCAATGACCGCGTGACCTTGAGCGACTATGAGGGACTGCGTAGTTATTAGGTAATAAAAGTACTTCATGAATATCTGCTGATGCCAACGCGAGCTTTTGGGGCGCGTTGGCATCGCTATTTGGGTATCTTTTCTTATTTACACAGCTCATAACATGCTGATCACAAAAATAAGTACGCCTTTCTACTCATTCCCTATGAGATATATTTCCACATTTTGAATAAGGTCTGTCATTATTTAACTTTCTTTTCTAAATCATGACAAGAAATGGATATTGTCACAGACCAGAAAATACCTGAGAATCCCGTAGACTGGGACTATATCATCCGTACGATTAAGCAAGGGAAGTGTATCATCGTGATAGGGCCAGGATTGGCTCGGACAACAGCCAAACAGCGTTTTCTTAGCTCCTTTGTAGAATCTCTGGATATTGATAAGAACGAGCGTATTACCTCCTTTTATGCGCACGAAGAATTATTCCTTTTTCCCAATGCCCAGCAAAAAACACGAATTGTGGTGGATATGGAGGAGTTTTATGAAAAAGACTTCTTTCGTACACCTTATGAAATCCTCAGCCAACTTCCTGTCAAGCTATTCATCAACGCTTCACCCGATCACTTCCTGGCACGTGTGATGGAAGCGAGCGATCCTGCCAAGGGGATGTTTCACAAGGGAGATCCCCAGCGAGATTTTGATGCGCCAAGTGTAGAGCAGCCTTTGATCTACAATCTGGTGGGGGATATCTATCATGAGGAATCCCTGCTTTTGACACATGATGACCTCTTCGAGTTTATCGAAGCTGTATTAGCCAACCAAAAGCTGCCACAAGTCATCAAGGACGAACTATTTTCTGCTCGAAGCCTCATTTTTCTGGGTTTATCCTTTGACAAATGGTATGTCCAACTCTTGCTCCGTCTCCTGAAGGTCCATGATCCCAACACAAAGTTTACCACCTACTCGACCTTCGGGACCTACAATGAAGAGACGCTCTCGATATGTACCCAGCAATTTCGCATCGAGTTCATCGACCATGGAGTGGACGCCTTCCTAGATGAACTGGAGCAGAGGTGTGACCTAGAGGGGGGGATTTTATTGGATAGGGGGGCTATGCAGGAAGAGAGAATGGAGCGGAATCTTGAAAAACAAGCGGAAGTGAAAAACCTGATTCGTGAAGATGAGCTAGAAGAAGCCTTGAACGAAATGGAAACCGAGTTTAGGGATCGAAAGGATCAAGACAAATTAAATGAACTCCTCGCCCTACAAGGCAGAATGGCTGGCTTGGACAATGAAGAAGCCTTCGGTCACACCGATCCAGAAGCTCGCAAACGAGAACGAAACGCCATACGTCTGGCCGCCATCAAACTCGCCAACCATATTTAACCACATGCTTACTTATCGCTATCCAGGCCCTAAACCATTTGCTACTGAAGAAGCCGCCATCTTTTTTGGTCGCTCAGAAGATGTGGAGAAACTTATGCGACGCATCCAGCAAGAGCAACTTCTGGTTCTATATGGCAAGTCGGGTCTAGGCAAAAGCTCCCTGCTCAATGCGGGACTCATACCCAAGATCCACGAACAGCGGAAAATAGGAGAACTGACCTATCATCCGCTGAGTATCCGCTTCAATGCTTGGACAGAGGAAAGAAAAGAACGTCCTGTCACCCGTGTGAAGAGTTATCTGGAAGATGTCCAACAAAGCACCTACCTAGACAAGTTACTGCCTGACGATAAAAGTCTTTGGGGATACTTCAAAAGGTACCAGATGCTCCACCCCCTGCAGAGCGACTTTGTACTCCTATTTGACCAGTTCGAGGAACTGTTTACCTTTCCCGAGGATCAGATTCAAGACTTTCGTGATCAACTCAGCGAGTTGTTATATGCGCGCATCCCTCAGCGATATCGCAACGCTTACAAGGAACAAAAAGGACGATTGACAGAGGAAGAACAGGAAGCCCTATTCCAACCCCTCAATGTAAGAGCGATTTTGGCGATCCGATCCGATCGTATGCACGAGCTAGGGGAGCTAGCAGATAAGCTCCCGGCTATCTTGCGCGAGCGCTATCATCTACAGCCCTTGTCTCTCGCACAGGCACAGGCTGCCATTGTAGCTCCAGCCGAGCAGCAGGAGGAGGGCATCGACTTCTACACGCCTACTTTTTTCTATCACCCTCAAGCACTCACCCAAATCCTGGATCACCTGAGCCAGCAGGGAAAGGCCGAAATCGAATCTTTCCAGCTACAGGCGATTTGTCAGTATGTCGAGCGGAGTCTGGTGAAGGGAAAAGAACTAAAGGAAATTCAGGCAAATGACTTGGGGGAGCTCAGTCAGGTTTTCAAAAACTACTACGATGAACTGGTCGCCTCTCTGGGTACGGAGGAAGTACAGGCGAGTGTAAGAAGCCTGATTGAAGATGGCCTGATCTTCGGGACAGAAGGAAATAGTCGAAGGGTATCCCTGATTGCCGAGCAGATTCAAGCGCGATATAAGATCGACTTACCCTTGCTCAATCAACTAGTGGACAGTCACATCATTCGTCGAGAACCCGATGTCAAAGGCTACTTCTTGTATGAGCTGGCGCATGATACCCTCATGGCACCCGTACTGGCTGCGAGAGAGAGACGTAAGGCAAGAGAGGAAAGAGAACGCCTGGAACAAGAACAGGCGAAAGCCCTCTTGGACGAAAAAAAGCGAAGGGATCGACTCACGAGGATCATCAGCATAGGAGGAGTGATCATTGCTTTGCAGGTTATGTTGATTACATGGGCCTTTCGCAATCAGGGAGAAGCACAGGCAAATGCCAAAGTCTCAGAAGCGACATTGAATTTTCTTGTCCAAAAAGATTTCTCGACGGGTTTACGCAACTTGAATATAGCAGCCGAAAAAAGATGGGACAAAAATCAGATTTTATATGATTATGCCATGGGGTACCAGCGTGCTTTTGATGCGGACAGCATGGAGATAGGGCCACAAATGCTGATCAAAGCTACTCAAGCTACCGTCGCGACAGATTCCTTCCAGCGTATTTACTTTCAGGCAGCCAATTACTATCGGGATATTTTTCGGTTTGATTGGGTGGATACCTTCCTGGTGGTGGCCCAAGACCATGCTTTTGATGAAGAAGCTATTACTGCGCTTTACTTATCCACTGCTTTCACGGCTCGATGGGTGAGGGAGGATGAGATCGCACGCGAGTATATGGAGGGGCTGGGGACATGGAAGGGAATAAGGATAGAATTTACAGATGACCTAGACGGCGATCTGAAAGTCCTATATGAACGTCTAGCAATCCCTTATCAAAATCCAAGAGAGGTCTTGGTCGCTGGGGGAAGGTTCATGATGGGGAGAGATACCTTATTAGAACCAGATGGAGGCATGGACGAGTTGCCGCGGCACCCTGTACGCCTGGATACCTTTTGGATGGGGAAATATGAGGTGACATGGAAAGAATATGTGGCCTTTTTGAATGCGATAAAGGATACGTTGGATCTTGGGAGATTAAGTGAGGAAAAATGGATATACTGGGGAGATGATTCAATCTCCAGAAGTAGGTATCTAGCAATATGGAGGCTGAGGGACTCCACATCAGGTACAGATACCTTTAGGGTTAGGAGGGAATATGAAGCCTATCCAGTGTCTCGTGTTTCCTGGTATGGGGCAAGGGCTTATGCGCAGTGGCGTGAAGGAGATCTACCCACAGAGGCTCAGTGGGAGTATGCAGCAAGAGGGGGAGCTAGCCCGAGTGATACAAGCTGGATTTATGCAGGAGGTAACAAATGGGACAAGGTAGGTTGGTCCAGTAATAATTCAGGTGGTCATGTCCATTTTATTGGCAAAAAAAGGGCCAATGATTTGGGGATATACGATATATCTGGTAATTTATGGGAGTGGTGCGTGGATGCTTACGATGTGGATTTCTATGCTCAATTTGCTAGAGATTCTGCTCTGTGTAATCCAATAAATGAAAATTACGAATATAGGCGCGTTGTCTTGCGCGGCGGCTCTTGGAACTACTCTCATAGCGGCTGCCGCGTTGCCAATCGCAACTGGGTCAGTGATCTCAGCAGGAACTATAATATTGGTTTTCGTTTAGCCCGAAACTTACCCTAGAGTTCTTTTACTCTTTCCCGGAGCGTAGCGGAGGGAAAATTTTTATTTAATAGCGATTATTACGAATAAATTCAGGTAGGATTTGTTTTCTATGTAGAGACGCGATAAATCGACATCTCTACATAACCTCTTGCTTGTATGCTTTCCCCCGTTACCTCCATCCTCATCTCCCGTCCCAACAACATCTCACACGAAAAATTCCTTTTCCCTCCTGCCTTTTCTAAAAATTTGTAATTTCAGGCTATCGGAAAAAACACACGAACAGATTCATGAAAGAAGCGTTTCTGCAAAACATAGAAGAAGGATACGGCTCCTTCAAGGGAGATTCACTCCAACTCGGCGCGGCTATGCTCGACGGGGAGACTCAAACAGGGGCTTTTATCCAAGTTCCTCTCAAGACCCTTAACCGTCACGGCTTGATTGCAGGTGCCACAGGGACGGGTAAGACCAAGACTCTACAGATCCTGGCCGAGCAACTCGCCAACAAGGGCGTCCCCTCCCTCCTGATGGACATCAAGGGCGACCTCAGCGGCATCGCCCAGCCGAGTCCAGGACATCCCAAGATCGACGAGCGACACGAAGCCATTGGTTTTCCTTTTGAGTCGGCGGCTTCTTCAGTAGAGTTGCTGAGCCTGTCAGAAGAACCAGGGGTGAAATTGCGCGCGACGGTTTCAGAGTTTGGGCCTATTCTTTTCTCCAAAATACTCAATCTCACAGAAGTACAGACAGGGATCGTGGCGGTACTGTTCAAGTATTGTGATGACCATAACCTACCCTTGGTAGATCTGCCCGACTTCAAGCAGACGCTCCAATACATGACCAATGAAGGCAAAGAAGAGGTGCAAAAGGAATATGGCCGTATCTCTACTGCCTCTGTAGGGGCGATCATGCGCAAGCTCCTGGCATTGGAGCAGCAAGGAGCAGATAAGTTTTTTGGGGAGCCTTCCTTTGATGTAGACGATCTGTGTCGCATCGACGATCAAGGAAGAGGGTATGTATCGATCCTGCGCTTGACCGATTTGCAGGATAAGCCGCAGTTGTTTTCGACCTTCATGATGAGCCTACTGGCGGAGGTGTATGGGTCCCTCCCCGAACTGGGAGATCCCGATCAGCCTGAGCTGGTGATCTTCATCGACGAGGCGCATTTGATTTTTGAGAATGCTTCGGATGAGTTGCTGGACCAGATCGAGACGATCATCAAATTGATTCGCTCGAAGGGCGTCGGTATTTTCTTCTGTACACAGAATCCTGCTGACATTCCAGATGATGTCTTAGGGCAGCTAGGCCTGAAGATCCAGCATGCGCTACGTGCTTTCACTGCAAAGGACCGCAAGGCCATCAAACTTGCCGCGCAAAACTTCCCCGAAACGGAGTACTATGATGTGGAAGAATTGCTGACATCTCTGGGGATTGGGGAGGCCTTTGTGACCGTGTTGAACGAAAAAGGAATTCCTACTCCGCTCGCACATACGATGCTGCGCGCCCCACAGTCGCGTATGGACATACTTTCAGAAGGAGAAATAGAGCAACTCATTCGTGGCTCTCGTTTGATTCGTGAATACAATAAGGACATAGACCGAGAGTCGGCCCATGAGATTTTGAAAGCGAAGATCGAACGTGCCAAGGAGGACGAAATTCAAGAGCAGCGCGCGAAAGAGCTGGAAAAGGCACGCAAAGTGTCTCGTCGTTCCTCAAAAGCGAAGCAAGATCCCTCGCTGATCGAAGAACTCTCCAAAAATACCATGGTGCGTCAGCTGGGACGTACTGTCGCAAGGGAATTGACGCGTAGCTTGCTAGGTGTCATGGGACTGAGTAAAAGGAGAAGGTGATAATCAAAAAATATACAGTAAGCAGAAAACATACATTTTTTAAGCCCCTAACCAATCTTTTAGGGGCTTTGCTTTGTCCCTACTGACGATGACCTCCTCAGCAGGTGCAGGTGAGAGGAGCAATTTGAGCCGTCCATTAAAGTAGGGATGCACTTGATCGATAGCCGTGATTTGACACAAAAACTGGCGATTGACCCGATAGAATTGGGCAGGATCTAGCAATTCTTCCAATTGATCCATCTTAAAATCAATAGCATGCTTGCGTCCATTGTGCCTCACGAGATACACAATATCCTGAGTGGTATAACAATAGGCAATGTCTGAAGCAGCAATAGGAATCAACTTGTCATTTCCCTTGACCAAAAAGCGCGATTTATAGGAAGGGTGTTGAGGTTGAAGGGCTTGCAAAAGAGAAACCATTTGCAATTGTAGGTCTACGGGCGCAAGAGGTGGCTTCATCTGATAAAATTTTTGAATGGCGGCTGCCAATTCTCCTTTTTTAATCGGTTTGAGCAGGTAGTCTATCCCTTTTACTTTAAAGGCCCTGACTGCATATTCGTCATAAGCTGTGGTAAAAATGATGGGACATTGGATATCTAGTGCTTCAAAGATCTCAAAACAAAGCCCATCAGATAATTGGATGTCTGAAAAAATAAGTTCGGGCGGCTCGTGTCGGGCAAACCAAGCACAAGCAGCCTGTACACTGTCGATGGTATCCAGAATTTCTATTTTTGGCTCGACTTCTTGGATCAGCTTCTTCAGTCGCTCAATAGCAGGATATTCGTCTTCTATGATGAGGGTCTTCATGTGGTTTGAGGAGATAGGAAAGGTAGTTTTACTTGAAATAGGTGGGGGTGATCATGAATAACTACAGGATGCGCATTCAATAGCTTGTAGCGACGCTGAATATTCTGGAGCCCAACTTTGGTAGAATGTCCCAGTGTGGATTTTAATTGTTTGTTGTTTTCTACAATCAACGCACCTTCTGCTTCGAAGATATGGATGGTCAGTGGTTTCGCACGTGAAATGATGTTGTGCTTGATGGCATTTTCTATCAGTAATTGCAAGCTCAGTACCAGGACGTGTTGCTGTAGAGCCTCAGGAGGGAGGTCGATTTTGAGGAGCAGGTTGTCGCGAAAACGTACCTTGTTCAAGTACATGTAGGCATCGAGGAATTCTAGTTCCTCTGACAGCGTGATTGTCGCCTGATCTCTTGTTTCCAAGATATATCGATATGCATCAGATAAACGCGCTAAGTATTCTTGAGCAGGTGAATTCTGCTCGTGGATCAAGGAAGCGAGTGTGTTGAGGCTGTTGAAAAGGAAATGCGGATCAAGCTGCTTTTTGAGGGCTTCAAATTGTGAGAGAATATGCGCCTTACTCAAGGCTTCTGCTTTTTGAATGTCTTTTTTCCATTCCAATAGAAAATATCTACTCTCATAAATGAGGAGAAAAATAGCGACAGGAATCAATACAATGAGGTTTCGAACGAAAGGAGAGATATCAGTTGATACATTGTGCGCCCCAAAACACAGGATAGACATTTTCTCTATCAAGTTGTTGACGATGAGGGTGTAAATGACGGCCAGGGGTGTTTCAATAACCAATCTTTTGGTGGTGTTGGCAAAGCCAGGATAGAGTATTCTGATGGCTGGCACAATGCGTCTGATTCCTTCCCATATCGAAACAGAGTAAATCCCCGCGATGCCCGTTGTAAATAAAAGAACAAAAGAGGGCTGCCGCCATTGTTTCCAGCCAAATATCATGGACATGGAAAGAATGACAATGGGATATCCAATCCTTCGTATCCATTTGTCATTGATGGGCGGCTGAGAGGAAGAAAATACGATTTGGAAGAACGTGCGAATTTGGTTCATCTATATGCGAATGAATGGTAAGATAGACCATAAACTAAATTTTCGATAATTTGACTATCGCCTTCAGCGTCCCGAGTGTAAAACCTCGGGACCCCAAATATCCTGTTACTACGATCGAAAATTTTACCTGAAAATTTATTCTACGAGAGACTTCATTCCCCACAGAAAAATAAACAATATCTTTCATCTTATGTCTCATGCCCTAAAATAGTATACGATATTGAGGGACGACGAATAGACCGAGCTGATTTTCGATAGAAATGGTCCCTCTGGATGGATTGAAGCTGCGACTGAATACATTGGCGCGGTCTGTCAGGTTTTGTATGTCTACAGAGAATTCTTGGGTGAATTTCTGGCGGTTCATGCGAAATCCTACTTTGAGATCCGTGCGGAAGTAATCGCTCAACTGCTCCGAAAAGGCCAACTCATTTTGTAGTACCTCTCGTCCTTGTGCAATGGAAGCTTCCAGGTCAATAGGGATGACATATCGCCCCCCTGCCAAAGTCATTTTCCAATCAATGGTTGCTATATAGCGGCCTGATTTTCCAATGGGAAATTCTTTTCCTGCCAACGCATTGACTACATATTGTCCATTGAAGGTCGTGTTACGGGTGACATTGTCGCTGCCTGTATACTTCGAGTCAAAGATAGATGTGGTAAAGAGGAGGTAGTAGTTTTGGCTGAAAAACTTCTCCAGGGTCAGTTCAATCCCCACATTACGACCTGTTCCTTCATTGACCAGATAGGTATTGCCAGGTAAAACAAAATCTGCCCCTGCGTTGAGTAAGGAGAATGAACTGGGGAATGGATCTACAGGAACATTGTCTAGGAATTGAATGTAGCTTTCAAGTTTCAAGCGAAAGTTTGATCCAAATTGTTGGTCGTATCCCAATACTACATGCTGACTTTGGGTAAAGCCCAGAGATTGATTCGTCAACTCTACCTCATTATTGGCATTGGTACTTTGAAGGAAGTAAATAGGTAAAGGCGCACGCTGATTGTGAAGCCCATAGCCTAGGTTGAGCATGCTCCCTTTGCCAAATTGATAGCGTAAGCCTGCCCTAGGTTCGAGCGCCATGTCATTGTTGAGGGCAAGGTGCATGAAATTTAGTCCCGTATTGAGGACAAGTTGATCGGTAAATCTATGCTGCCACTGTACATAAACCTGACTCAAAAGGGTACGTCCGTCGCTATTCTTTGTCAGTGTAAACATCTGATTGCTAGTGAGAGAAGAATCTCTGAATTCGTAGTCGTAGGTATCTAGATAGGCGCCTACCCTGATATTATTCTTGGCGTTGAACTTATGACTCAGTTGATAGACAAGTGAATAGGTATTGGTTCGATTGAGGGCACCTGAGACAAATGTGGCGTCTTGTGTTTGGGGATCAATTGCATCAACGGTAGTCGCTTCCCAGGCATGCGAGGCAGCTAAGGTGATGGTTTGTGCCGTCTTGGGACCTAATAAGATCTTATGATTCGCACCCAGAATGCCCGTTCTGTAGCGTGGACGAATGTCTAGAGAAGATACGCTGAAGAGATCTGTAAGGCTAGTATCGCTTTCGCTGCTGAGGAGGTCAATCGCACTGACTCCCCCTACTCCGAATAACGAAAACCGTCCCCACTTTTTGGTAGGAACATCCACTTTGAAGGTCAGATCTTGATACTCGGGTACAGCCGTACCTGTTCCGAAATCTACTCCTAGTGCTTTGAATACACCCAAAGTCGAGTAGCGATAATTGATGAGATAGGAAGCTTTACTCTTTTTGGAGAAAGGCCCTTCTGCGCCCAATTCGAACCCATTGAAGCCAATTTGCCCCAAAAACTCATGCTGTTGATTGTTGCCATTGCGCATGTTGAGGTCAAAGACGCCCGCCACCGCATTTCCATACTGAGCAGGGAAGGCACCCGTCATGAAATCGGATCTCGCCAACACGTTGTTGTTGAGCATACTGACAGGTCCACCTGTTGCGCCTGTGGCTCCAAAATGACTCGGATTGGGAATGTTGACTCCTTCGAGTCGCCAGAGCAGTCCTGTAGGAGAGTTTCCCCGAATGATGATGTCATTGCGTGAATCATTGGCACCACTTACCCCTGCAAAATTGGAAGCCATGCGTGCAGGGTCATTGCGACTACCTGCATATCTTCCCGTTTCTTCCAAGTTGAAAGAACGCGCACTTACCGTAGACATTTCATTCAATGCCTGCCCTTTAGCTTTACTCGCAGAAATGACCACCTCCTCAAAGGAACGCACCGATTCTTCCATCAAGATATTGAGAACCGTTTCTTTTCCTGTATTGACCTGCACTTGAGAGATCACTTGATCCAGAAATCCTAGGTAGGAAACAGCGATTGATTGACGACCTATGGGGACGCCTTCAATTCTAAAATCTCCGTATTCGTCTGTGTAGGCTCCCTTTAAAGGGTCTGAATCTAGTATGACAACTTGTGCACCTACCAAAGGAGCGTTTGTCAGTGCATCACTTACGTTACCTCTGATGGTCTGGGTGAACGTTTGCCCCCATACACCGAGACTTAGGCATATGAGGGCAAGGCTTAGAGAGAGAATTTTCATCTGAATTTCATTTTATCCCAAGAAATGAGCTTCAGGATGAATATGCAGAAAAATAAAGGTGAATCGTAGTCCCCCCTAGGTGAATCGTAGCGACAGCATGATAGATTTTTCTTCTTTGTTTGAATTAAGGTCTAACATACAATCAATCTTACGCTTTCATCTTCACATCCAAGGCAGGATTTCTATCAAAGAAGTGATAGGGCCTCAATGTAAATCCATGATACATCGTAGGTAAAATAGGCCAGTCTTCCGCAATCGTCAGATGATGGAATCCGATGGTATACCATAACACGATGTCTTTGTTTGCTACCGATTCCTTATCTGCCACCCAGCGAGGGATACCATCTCCTCCTTTGTTTTGGTTGGGATATTTACCCGCAGGATACAGCTCATCTGCATGATAAGGCGTCACCCACAGATGGTGCTTAGAAAAAGCGGCCCGTTGCTGAGGATAGTCTTTATCTTCCAGGATAGATAAATGCGAATGCCCAGGACGGAGGTGATAGCTACGGGCGTTGCCCATTTTGTTCTTGGCAGTAGAATGAACCACACGCCAATAGGCATCGTGATAGTGTCCTTTTCCTTGCATGACAGGACCTTCGGTCTCCTGAATGTGGGGTTGAACTCTCCAGCCACTGATGCGCGGGGAGCTACCCTTAGGATATTTTTGAGGGATGATGTGGTCTTGGAGAAATGAATTGCTTTGACCTGCCACGTCAATATCCACCCTGAATGACAAATAATGATCATGATACACCCCCACCAAGCCTGGCGCGATCAACGCACCATGTTTGGTGTCCTCTGCCGCCGTGGGGTCTGACATGTGTTGGGTACGTACCCCCTTCACCGCGTCGATGCCCGTCGCGCCGATCTCAACTTTGAACTCACCATTTTGGGTAAAGATGTAGTCGATGAGGTAGTCGTAGTTTCCGACGGTGGCGATCATACGGACGACCAACTCGACAGAAGCGCGGCTTTGCAAAGAGAAGTTGGAAACCTCAAAATGTCGCCAGAGCGGACGCCCTGTATTTCGCTCGAAGATGGCAATCGTCTCATCTGCTTCAAATGCATCGCCTCGGTCGTCAGAAACTAGTTCATTTAGAAGCATTGCATCTTCGGGACAATCCTTTCCTATGGTCAAGGAAAGGGGGGACAAAGCATTCGAAAGCCCATATTCTCCCACGTCCATATAGGAGCGATAATACCATCCCAAATCAGGGTCCATATAGGGGACAAACATCTCATTGGCAGATATTTGATAGATGATTGACTCGTCATGGAACTTGATCAGAGAAAGAATCGTACCTACCCGCTTATCCAGGCGCACGTGAAACTTCCATAAGTCCCATTCGATCATGCTGCCGTTTCGTTTGATATTGGAGTTGGGAGCGGAAATCGTCACGGGGTTCATCTCAGGGCGGTCAGATCCCTTTCTGGCCGCAGACTCGTTGTAGTCGTGATTGTCTTTGTTGATAGGAATAACACCCGTGTCGATGACTTCAAGCACTTTCCGTTCGTTGAGATCAATGACCACAGTGAGCCCTTCGATGGGACGCCCGTAGACATGGTCTTCTACACCCTCTACATCAAAAAAGGTGAGTTTGGTGATGCGCTTTTCTACCTCCGTATCCTCTCCGAAATAACCCGCTGATAGATTGCTGGCAAAGATTTCATCGTAGGAGGTATATCCCCGCTTTTCCATACTGGCTTTCCATTCCTCATTTTCGGCACAGATTTCTACCATGCCTTCATATTCCTCATACAAAAAGGGAGGCTGTATGCCTTTGATTTCCTCCTAGCTATCCACTTTCTCTTCGCTGAGATTTACTTGTCCTTCAAAGGTTTTGGGACCTTGTTTGACAACGACAGAGGCTGTTCTTTGGATAGGATCACCTGTTTTCCATTAGAGTACCTCTGCCTTAGGCATTTCTTTAAGATGAATGATAGCAAAGCGTGAGTCATCATTCACATGGCCTGCTTCTGACAGAATCTTAACGGTTTGTTTGTACTCCGCTTTATTGAGGGCGTCCATGGGATGAGCAGAACTGGCAGATGGGTTTTGGGAAAATGAATGAGAGGGTAAGAAAATGGCGAGAATCCCAATGAGAATGGGGAGGTAAAGACCTTTCATGAGCAAGAAGATTTGATAGATGAAAATATTTTACCTAAGGAATCTCTTAATTTATCGAACAAGTCCCAAAGAAAAATGAAAGTTTTTACATATGTTTTTTGAGACAATCCGTAGGACCACCGCCATGGCGTGGTCAATTTATTATTCCGTGGTCATCCTATCATTCAAACATCTCCGCCATGGCGTGGTCCCCCTGCCAGCGCCAACGTCTCGTTGGTGCTATCAAGGCCACTAATAAAAAAAGGCTGTCTCGTCAATACGGGACAGCCTTTAGCCTGTTCAATAAGTAAACTTTTCAAAAGCCTATACAAACATAAGTGTAGACGGGGGACATTCACCCTACTCTACAATCAAAATTTTGAAAACATAGGGATAGGGACCTACATAGACTTTGAGGAAATACTGCCCCACAGCCAATTCTGCTATATCTAAGGCAGTCACCGAAGCCGCTTCCTTTTCTCCCAAATCAATCGCCCGAATGAACTGACCCAGATTATTGTGAATGTCGATTCTTATATTTGCAGGGGCAGGCAATTTGAGTGAGAGATACGCCATGTCAGCCACGATGGGATTAGGATAAATGCCTACTTGTACATTCTCAATCTCCGCATATAGACTGATTTGATTGGAAAATACCTCCTCCGACTCAGTCTGCACGCGCATGCGATAGATGTTGTCTTGGCCATAGATGAGCTGATCGTCTACATAGTTATAGGTGTCTTGCTCATTGAAGGTAAAGGTGTGAATGTCCATCCATTTTCCCGCTACATACTTTTCCATGATCCCCTCGCTGAAGTCTCCTTCTACCTGCCAAGTCAAGAGTGCCGCCTCATCACTCACAAGTATTCCTTCCAAACTCTGGTTGAGGAAAGGCAATACATTACAGTCGGCCACATTGATGGCACGGGTGATGGTATTGTTGCAGCCGCAGACATCAGGCAAGGTCATGGTCACATCATAGGTGCCAGGGGCTGGGAATAAGTGGGTAGGATTTACAGCATTGACTGTAGGACTTCCATCGCCGAAGTCCCAAGTAATCAATCCATTGGTGGTGGTTTCGTTGGCGTAGATGCGCAGTTCCTGCAGATAAGGCGCTGCCGCCTCAGGTGCTTCTAACTCTAGCTTCCAACGCTGAGCGTACTTATTTTGGGTTTCACATAGCGGGCCCGAGTCAAACTGAGCCGCTTGCAGATCTTGTGCACTGAATACTTTGGTCAATACCCAAGGACCTCCATCGGAATAATACAAGCGGCCTTCTGTGGCAAACTTGTTGGGATACGCAGGGTCCTGCCACAGCTCGATGCGATCGACCGACTGCGGATCAAAGAACTGCCACTGGATCCATACAGTACCTGCTGCGGTATTGTTGAATGTGACGGCCGCATTGCTCAGATTGTCATTCAACCTAGAGAAATTCGAATAACTGGCGCCCGAACATGTAATCTGGTTAAAGCTCGCCGCTTGTCCCTGACTGCCAAAGGCGACCAACTCAGTGTTGACCTTCTGGTCGGATGCTCCCGCCATGAGGGTCTGGTTCGCAAAGAAAGAAATGGTCTGCGCACAATTGATGGTGGTCGCATAATCCAGCCCCAACGTATCAATCACATGCACCGTAGCGGGGGTTCTTCCTGTGCCTCCGCAGCCATCTTCGACATAGACTTGTGTGGTCTGATTGATATTGGCGAGGATGAGCGAATCAATATTGGCAGCGATCGGAATCGCACTGGTCAATGTAGGGAACCAGTTGGTCAGGCCTGTACTTTGGAGAATCGCCGTATCTCCCAAGCAGAGAAGCAGATTGTTGAGGGAAAGGGTACCATAGCCATTTTGAAGCCTGTCAGATCCATCATAAGGGCCTCCCGTAAAGAAGTTGATAATGTTGCAAGGTGTGTCATCTTGTATCTTATCTGCCCCATCATAAGGTCCTCCAGTGAAGAAGTTGGGAATGGCACAGGCAGATTCGTCTAGGTCCTGGTCCGATCCGTCATAGGGTCCCCCAGTGAAGAAGTTGATTTCCTCACAATTAGCAGCGAGCGTAGCAGTTCCCTCCCCATCCAAGGGGCCACCTGCCCAGATTGACTGCACAGGGCAATCTAGGAGGAGGTCATCATTTCCCTCTCCGTCATAGGGGCCGCCCGCAAAGATCGAAGCCATTGGAATCACACAGGCTGTGTCATTAAGGCCATCTGCCGCGCCATCATAAGGTCCTCCTGTGTAGAAGTTAATGGGGGTGCAAAGGGTATTGTCTCTATCTGAGTCTGCGCCATCATAAGGTCCTCCCGTGAAGAAGTTGAGCTCTTGACAGTTTTCATCATAGCCCTGGTCAGTCCCATCATAAGGGCCTCCTGAGTAATAATTTAAGGTCTGTACCACAAGGGGCTGGCAGAGGGTATCATAGCAATTGCCATTCCCCATCGTCATACAAATTTGATACGTTCCAGGTATATCATAGGTAATGGCAGGAGGTGTTTCTCCACTATGATTCGGAATAGAAGCACTACAGAAACTGTTATTGGCACAAAACTCCCAATAGTAAGTAGCTGCAGAAATGTTGTTGGAAGAGGTATTTATAATGGTAAATGGATTACCTGCAACGACCGTATCAGGTGCTGAAAAGCCTGCGGTGGGTATGGGGAAAATGGTCACTGCACGAATGCTGCTATCTACCAAGCTGTCGTAATAGACATATAATTTTACCAGATAGGTGTCAGGCGTCGCATAAATGTGAGTAGGATTGAGGAAAGTGGAGGTAAATCCATCGCCAAAGTCCCACAAGTAACTCAAGCTATCCCCTACAGAAGATTGGTTAATGAATGTGACGACCTCATCCTCACATGCAGCCACAAAATCGAAGCTGGCATTGGGGGCAAAGGGATTGATGGGCTCGCAGCTCTGATCTGGCGAGATGCTCGCATCAATGTTCAAGGTCACATCTCCTGTCGCAGCCTCTGGCAGAAGCACCTGAATCCACAGTCCGCTATCCTGACGACATTTGAGGTTGAGGGTAATGAAGGCATCGTCTACGCAGTTTTCAAAGTTCATGAGGTTACAGGTCCCATTGGCTACGCGGTAGCTGACTTGTAAGCTTGTAGCCGTGGTATTTTCTGTAAGGCTAATGTCCAAATCGAGTTTGTCTGTACTGGAAATATTGACGTGGAACCAACCTGATTTTTTACCAATAGGAGACCCCGCACAGCCGAGATTGGGTAAGTTCTCTCCTGGTCCTTCTCCTATACTCCAACAATTGACGACGCCCGTCGACTGATAGGTTCCAGGTCCTGGAATGGTGATCCCCAAAGAATCATAGCAAAAGTCTCCAGGATAATTTTCTAACCACACATTGGGATAAACCGTCGCATTGGGGAAGTTACAGCCCGTAATCATGATGTAGTAAGTCCCCTCTGTGTAGCAAGATTCGCCCCAGAAATTATAGCCCGAAATGCTGTCGTTGGTGTTGAGATAAACCTGGGATAGGGGAATCCGCTGAATGCCCGTAGCACTAGAATCTCCTGGAATGATTTGTCGATACAACTGGATGTCATTGGCATTGTAGCCTGTGAAGCCATTGTCGGTGCGGGTATAGTTGATGCGCATCAAGCCCCCGCTTTCGACATTGAGTTTGTACCAAATGGTTTTGTCTCCGCAGGCGTTTTGATCTGTCGCGTCTTTTGTCGCACAGGTGAGGTTCCCTTCACAGCCAGAAAATGTGCCCGCTCTCAGGGTTGTATCCTGATATGGCGCGGTGCAGTCATCGGTAGGAAAACCTGAGATGAGATTGGCTTGAGAGAAATGATCATAGAGAACCGATGTGCCTGGGATATTGGAAAAACGGACCCCCACTTGTACCTGCATATTGGGCCAGTAGGCAGCTGTATTAAACTTGGCATTTCGATCTACAAGTATAACATATCGATCGGTTGTCACGCCTGCACAAGGATCGCGGAAGATATTGACAGTAGGTGTATGGTTGCAGTAATAATTGACGTAGGAGGTCGTAATTAGCTCCAGATCAGATAGAGTAGAGTCTGTTAATGGATAATTATTATTAGTGACTCTGTAGACGGCAAAAGGTAAAGTCGTCACCTTCCCAGGTGTGAGTGGGTAAACCGTGAGGTCAATGGAGCCTGGACCTGTCACTTCAAAGGTATACCAAAGGTTCTGCCTGGGGTCTGACGCCATGGTACTGTAAGGAAGACTCTGTGCGCCCAAGCGACACGTACTGGCGGGATCTGTAGCCTGTGCGCTCGTAGAGCAAAAGATGAAGTCGTTACTTTCGGGTCGTCCGAGGGCGTCTAGTCCGCTCCCTGCTGCGCCCAGATATTCTGTCCCATTGAGTGGGATATTGCCGAAGTTGTAAGCTGCGCTTGCGTGATCATACCGAGATGTACCCACAGAGTCGATGTACACAATCGGAGTCAAACTAGCACCTGCCGCAGCATCTGTCGCAAAGGTGACTAATGTATAGGTCCCAGGACTCATACATTTCCAGAAATCTCCTGGAAAACAGTCTTCATTGAGGGTGTAGGGAGGTGCCAAAGATGTGATGTCTCCTTCGTAGAGTCGATGGTTGTAGCCTCCAAGCGAAGCAATCCGTATGTAAGCGTCTTGCGTGAGGGTAAATACCCGGTAGCTGACACGGTTTTCGGAGGGATTACAACTGACGATGCCTGTGGGAAAAGGAAGATCATTTTCACAGTTGAAATATTCTGTTCCTAGTGTATAGGTGGTATCATTTTTAGGAATGGTGTCCGTATGCCCCAAGTTGTATCGTGGCGCCCATGTCAAAGGAAACGTACCATTTACCTGCTCGGCTTTCAAAAAGGTATTGAATCTCGGTTCTTGATAGGGAGGATTGATCGAGATGGTAAAAGCCGTCTGGTCACCGATAGATCTTCCTCTGGTCGTGCAGTAGGTGGGATTGGTAAAGGTTTCTCCTGTTCCATAAGCTACGACTGTATACCATCCAGGTCCATAAAAATCGCAGGCACTCATCGTGAAGTTAACGAAGCAATCTCTCACAAGGGCAGAGACAGAGCCGTCACTCACCCTTCCTCTGAATAGGCGATAGCGAATATTGCCATCACTCCATAAGGTGGGCGCGTCCTGATTGATGAAGCGCATAGACGCCGAATCTGCGAGATAGAATTCACGATAGGCTTGTTTCGTCGCATTGGGACAAGGGGCATTTCCCAAAATATCCATGGGATTATTCAGACAAGTAAACGTAGCAGGCGTAGCACTGACACTGGCAGCAGTAAGTGCCAGTGTATCCATGACCTCTGGATTAAGGGGATCTGTGAATTGTGCGGGAGGGAGGATATCAAAACGAATGTTGGGTTGATCTACCCGCTGTATATCGATCGAGTCTGCATAGGTGACGAGGGTGTAATAACCAGGCGTCACGCAGACTTTGATCGGAGAAAAATAATATAAACTTTGGCAGCAAGCCTGATCAACGAGTCCTTGAATCTGCCCGTTGACCACGGGAGATGTAGAGGCATTCCCAGTAAATAATTTGTAGCTCAAATAAGGCCACGTACCATCGCTGATTCGTACGTATCCGTCTTGGTTCACATAGAATACCCGATACATCGCACGGTCATTGTCTCCACAAGAATCCCCCGCAGGCATGATGGTTGTCTGGCAATCTACCGCGTTGGCTCCGCCCTGATAAGTCGTTCCTGGAACGAGTGGGTTCAAGCCATTGATAGAATCTATATCTGTGGTGGTTCCTAGGGTATAGGAATTAAAGTTTTGCTGGGTAATCTCTACGTTGAGGGTAGCGGTATTTCCTAAGTTGGTGGTGAAATAAGGCCAAGCAGGGGCATTGATTTGACCCAGTACTTGCACGGAATAAGTACCTGGTGCTAGACAAGGAACCGCCATAGGAGTGGAGGCAATTCCTTCAGTGATCACGCTCAAATTACAGTCTGTCGTGACATCGCCTGCAAATAGTCGAATGTAAGGATTGGGTTGAGAATAGAGATACCCCATCGAAAGGTTGATATTCTGCTCTACACCAATCTCAAACGTTACCCACCAATTCAGCTCGTAATCTGTATTACCCACCATCACGGTATCAGGCATAAGAGTCCCACAGGTATAATTGGACATCAAGCCATTGCAGGAGAAGTAATCGCTGACGGAGTAGGTACCTATGGCGTTGAGTAAGCCGAGCTGGTTAGAAGTCGGTAGAGTCGCGGGATCAGGTCCATTGGTCGACTGGAAGCCATATTCTCCTACCCCTACTTCGATGTTTCCAAAATATTCTGTAGGAAAAAGTAACTGGATGGAATAAGTCGTATTAGGCTGTAACTGGCATGGGTAAAAAACGGCTTCGTATACACTTGTACTGGTCTGTCTCAAGATCTCGCAACTGTCGATCAACGGAAGCCCCGTAGAGTCTTGAGAAATGTCTCCTTGGTATAGATTATAGCCAAATTCGCGAGGGGTCGTATTAGTCCCATCAAAAGGCAGTTCACGTGCAAAGAATCGGATGTAATCTACGAGGTTGTCTGTGGTAAAGGTATGCCAGGTACTTTTGGTGTAGGTGGAGTCAGGGCATAAACGTTCTCCATCAAATACAGATTGACATCCTACCTCATAAGTTGAAGGCGTATTATTGTATCCACTGACAATCTGAAAGTTTAGAGGGTCAGAGGCAAAGTCATAAGCATTTTCGATGGCAGAGGAAGGCTGGAAATCCAAGCTCAAAATCAAGTTGCGCGGTCCTGCATATGGAAAAGGTGGGTTGGCACCAATCTGTATGAGATAGTCTCCCGCACGGAGACATGCGTGTGTGAATCCCTCAATATTGAAAATGGGAGGATCGATACGGTCTATCTGATCGGGATAGCAGCTGTTGCTCTGGTACAAGGTCCAACCTGCATCCCCAGGATTGAGGAGGGTGCTGTCTTGCTCTAAGAGAATGACCACCTCACGAGTAGTGGCCAGGCTGAATCGATACCAGACCGATACACCATTGGGTACACCTGCGGGAAAGGTCTCTCCCAAGCTTGTCTGTGCCGTAGCTTGACTGATGTCTACTGTATCGGCGACGACTAGTCCATACCCGTATCCATTTCCTGGGACAGGGATGTTGATGGCGTCTACACAGTTGTCATTGGGTGGCTGCGCCATGACATAGCTACATAGTCCACCCAATACATACAGAAGTAGGATAAGGCGTTTCATATCAGCCTAGGTTTTGCAAGTTCATGTTGAGAGAGGGAGATAATGATCTGTTTCAGAAAGGCTTGTGTTTAAATGCCTTCTGCCTATAGTAATAGCAGTCTTCGGGCCTCTTTATCTTGCTCCTCGTCCTCCTACACTCCGATTCCGTGTGGTCGTGGTATAGGTGTAGTAAAAACGGTCGGAAATGCGGAGTCGAGTAGCAGCATCCGCATAGGAACCTCCTCTTAGCGTACGCAAGCAGGAGCCTGTACAGTTGGTATAAGGCCAGTTGGTGACATCGGCTGTACCTGTAGCAGAGAGGTTCCCATCTCCCCACTGGCCATCATATGCGAGTGTAGCGGCATCGGGATTGACAGGGATGCATTGCTCCCAAAGATTTCCACTCATTTCCATGATGCCATAGTAGGAGGCACCTGTTTGTTCGCGAGAAGTGGTACTGCTCGTAGCAAAAATCCCAACGCGCACAGGTCCGTATCCTCCATCTCCTCCAGATAGGAGGGTATTGGAATAACTGGCATTGGCGTTGGCATTGAGGGCGAGTTCGGTTCCATCTTCAGGTGTACCGAGTTGGGATATATTGGTGATATTGGTACTGCCCCAGGCATAGCCTCCAAGATAAGGCGCTTGTCCACGCGCAGCTTTTTCATATTCCATTTCTGTAATTGGACGCAGGGCCGCCCAATCGAGATAGGCGAGAAGATCATCCCATGTGAGGAAATTACACGCACGGTCAGTACGGTCACTGAAGTAAATGTCGGGGGGCGTACCTCCTGAGTTGATGCGGTTGCGATTGGTGTTGAAACTGGCGAGGAAGCGTGCAGATTGTCCTGCAGCGTCTATGGTATTGAGAAAAGTCGCATATTGTCCCTGCGAGATCTCATACTTCATACAGTAAAAAGCTTCGAAGCCTTTGGGAAAAGCAGCGGGTAGATTGACAGTGGTAGTATTGAGGTAGGCGACTGTCACAGCATTTTCAGAATTGACGACAAAAGGGGCGCCGTTGATGCGCAAAGGTTGGGATTCGCTCTGACCCCCTGCCACATAATCACCTTGTGGAACATAGACCATCTCCACGCCGATGACTTTCACTTCGTAATCACCCGTAGCAGGAAAATTGTCTAATCGAAGGGTCACATTGGTCGTACCTGCATTGGTGAATAAGCCTGTAGCATTTCTGCGTAGCATCACACCTGTATTGTTGGGGGCCGCATCGATACCGACAGCTGAGCCATCTGCAAGTGTGGGCTCCAAAGAACCAAAACTGTGATTACCTACAGTAGTACTGACTATTCCGTGCGTCCAAGGCACAGAAGCAGAAGCACCACAAGTGCGGATCTTGACGAATACCCAGGCAGCATCCCAATGGTTGGGGGTGCCCAGACCATCTATCCGCCAACTGTTGTCCCAGGAGATGGTGAAGCTGACCTCACCCGCCGCCTGGTTTTGCCCTACATTTGAAATCTGTAAGTTATTTGCCCAAATCAAAAACGGGCATAGTACGACCAGAAAAGAAACGATGTATTTCATCACTAGGGTATTTTGAATAGTCTATTTCAATCGAATATGGATATGCTGAAAACTGAAAACTGAAAAATGAGCCTGTCAATCTCTTACCCCTCGACCGCCTGTCGCCCGATCTCGCACACCCGACCAGTTCAACTGACTGCGATCAGATGTCCTTATGAGGGTCGCACTGCTGTTCCAACCACCGCCTCGCCTAATGATGGCATTGGATCCCTCGCCAGGCCAGTTGGCTTCGTTGGCAGCTCCATTGGCGTCCAGCGTGCCGTCTCCTTCTGCATGATCAAAAGCATAGGTCCCCGTAGTAGAGGTTTCTGTTCCTACTTGGATGCAAGGTTCCCACACATTGCCACTCAACTCGGTGGCCCCAAAGTATCCTGCCCCTGACTGTCCACGCGTCGTATTGGTTGGGAGTGCGAAGATGCCCACGCGTACAGGTCCGTATCCTCCATCTCCTCCAGCGAGCAGCGTATTGCCCGAGCGAATATTAGAGGGCAGATTTCCAGGAATTTCGCTGCCATCCTCAGGGCTTGTCACAGTCGATAGGTTGAGCGGGATGTCAGAACCCCAAGCCAATTCATCTGCGAAACTTGGATCATAGCCTCGGCAAGCTTTCTCATATTCCATCTCTGTCATCGGTCTGAGCGCTGCCCAGTCTAGGTAGGCTGATACATCCGTCCAACTGAGGTAGTTTTGTGCCCGATCGGGACGATCCGCTTGGTAGGGCGCCAATGCATTGTTGCTGCCACCATTTAGAGTATTTCTGTACGTGTTGTAGTTTCCTGGATATCGGTTGAGCTGTGTCGCAATAGAAAGCGTGTTGAGGAAGGTGGCATATTGACCTTGTGAGATCTCGTATTTCATGATGTGAAAAGCGCCATATCCCTTGGGGAAGTCGGCAGGTAAAGCTACCGAACCATTGGTGCCCGAAGCATGTGAGGTGAGGGTTTGCGCATTCTCTGAGGCGACTGAAGTAGGTAAGGCGTTGGTAGGAGAAGTGGTCGAAGAAAAAGCGTTGCTGTAAGTGACAGCTCCTAAATCATAAGCGCCCTCGGTTACAAACACCATTTCGATCCCTACGACGCGGACATTGTAAGCCGTAGTTGTATTCATGTTGGGGACAGAAAGCGTAATAGTGCTGACAGGTTCACTAGGATAAAGACCGTCTGTCGTACGTCGAAGCATGACGCCTCTTAGATCAGCATCGAGTCCTGTCGCTGTCCCATCTGAAAGTACAGGCTCTAGCGTCCCAAAATTATGCGCAGCTAGGCTGCCATTTAATATCCCATGCTCCCAAGCAGTCGTGATCCCACTGGTACATTCTTGAAATTTGACGAAGACCCACGCCGCATCCCAGTTGCCTGGGGCAGTAGAAGCGGTCAGCCGCCAACTGTTGTTCCAAGAGATATCAAATGTCACGGTCTGCGCAAGTGAGTCCCGCGTCAGATTTTGTATGGTAAGCCCATTTCCTACAGCATGCAAGCTGAAGATGAGCAGAAAAGTAGTCCAAACAGAAGCTTTCATGGATCAGAAGGTTAGGTATATCGGCTTCCTGATGATGATTTATATAGGCTTAGTCGAAAGGATTTTTTTCTGATCACCCATTTTCTCAAAAAAAATGAGAAAAAATGAAGATCTCCGAAAATTCAAAATAGATGATTCGAGAAAAAGAGATATCCATATGACGAAACGCTAATATCCTGAATTTTTTGATTCAATGCTTTAATTTTTGAGTATTCCCAAATCAAAAAAACAGCTCCCAATGGAAGCTGTCTTATTTTCGAAGCGCAAGTGTGGCTCACGATTTATATATTCTTGATATTCATTTCGCTCAGGGAAAAGGAGCAATATCAGTCTTTTTCTGCATCGATCACCCAGCGGAAGCCGTCAATATTTCCCGAAAGCTCCATGTCATTATCCTGTAGCTCAAGATCAAAATCTACAATTTCTCCTGTCAGACTACCCGACTTAAAAGAAATCTCTACCTCAGTTCCATCATCATTGAGCTGATAATCGCCTGTCACAATCGTAGAAACTCCAGTGGTAGCCAGGAAAGTCCAGTTTGTCTCGCCTTCTGTCTCACCATACTCCTCAAATTCTATCTGAACGGAAGTAAAGATCGTTCCCATAGTTTCTACTCCGTCCTCTGTAAAGGATTTCACATCCCAATCTCCCTCAAGAATCATCAAGATGGGACGAAGGGGATCACAAGAAGAAAATGTGAGACTGAGCACAAAGAGTGAGAGTAGGGCGAGTCTTGTTGCTTTGAAGTTCATAATGCGTTGTCTTAGATAATTGTTGTTATGGAATTGTTGATTTAACGAAGATCGGTTCTGTTTATTTCTCTATGTCATTTTTGTCGAAAGGTAAACAGCCCGATCATCCGTGTAAGTTCACTTTCAATATAAAAAAAATGAGACAGTCCCATAGACCGTCTCATTATCAATGGATTATTTTTAATACGTAGGGAAAGGAAAAATTACATCTTACCAGAAGGCCCCTACCATAATCGCCGTTGCAATCAAGAGAATGATAGAGATGATGCGGTAATTTTTGTACCAAGGCAAGCCTTTTAGCTCAACCGTTTCCTCATCCAGCAGCTTACGCTTCCACGTAAACTCTTCTACCTGCTTTGGATCAGGTGGAGGTGTCATTAAACTGACGAAGATGTGGATGAATAGTGCCGTGACCATGAGATAGAATGCTTTGTGGAGGAAATGAATCTCTGCCACTTCATAGAAGATCGGGTTGAGTCGTTCCTGTAGCATGCTTTCCATATTTTGGGCGAGTGTCACCGCATCTGCATCAGGCATTGAGACCGCTAGCTCTTTGCTAATTTCTGTCTCGACACTAGACTTTTCGATGTCCGAGTAGAGCATGAAAATGGCCAAGACAAAGCCGATGACTAAGCTGACAATGGCCCCTGTCCCATTGCCGCGCCTCCAAAATAAACCTAACAAGAAGGCCGCTACGACGGGAGGGGAGGTGTAAGCAATCACTTGCTGTAGGTATTTGAAGAGGGAATCGAATTGCTTGATCTGCGGAGCCCAAGCCGCTGCCAAAACTACCAGAGCGGCAGTTGCGATTTGGCCTGCACGTACCAGTTGCTTACTGGTCATGTTGGGATTGAGCTTGTAGACAAAGTCCATCGTAATCAAGGTCGAAGCCGAGTTGAAGGTGGCAGAAACAGAGGACATCATCGCTGCGAGCAATCCCGCCAGTACTAGCCCCAACAATCCTGTGGGCAATTGATAAAACAGCAAAAGCGGATAGGTGTAGTCCGTACAGTCTGCAAGATTTTCACAAGTGACAGTTGTCCCTCCCCGTGGAATCTGGAAGTTGTAACCTGAGATATCCACACCATCAAACAAGAGGATCGCCGCTGTACCAGGAATCACCATGATGAAGATGACAGGGAGCTTCATAAAGCCTGCCATCAAGGCTCCCCAGCGACCATGATTCAAGTCTTTGGCACTCAATACACGCTGGACCATAAACTGATTCGTAGCCCAGAAATAGAACCCAAGCAAGGGCGCACCTAGTAGCAAGCCCGTCCAGGGCATAAATTCATCGTCTGCCGGTCGCACCAAACTCAATATTTCATCTGCGCTCATGCCATTGACGGGGGCACGGTCGCCATAGTTATTTAAGCCGTCGAGCATACCTTGCCATCCGCCGACATCTTGTAAGCAGTAGTAAGTGAGGATGATGGAGCCTATGATCAAGAGAATCGCTTGAATCACCTCGGTATGTATCACCGAGGAGAGCCCGCCAGGGATCGTGTAGGCAGCAGCAGCTACAGCGAGGATGGATATGATGATCCATGTATCTACTTCGGGGAAGACAATCTCAAATACCAGCATTCCCACATAGAGTCCCGCAGCAGTGTCTACGATGACATTTCCTATGATGGTGATGAATGAAAAGTAATAGCGGGAACGTGAGTCATACCGCTTTTCCAGAAATTCAGGCATGGTATATACACCTGATTTTAGGTAGAATGGCATAAAGAAGATGGCAAAAAATACCAGGACAACTGTGGCGAGCCATTCATAGTTGTATACGTGGGTATTGGTTTTGAATGCATCTCCTGCGAGGCCTACAAGGGTCGAACTGGAGATATTGGCAGCGAATAGGGAGATTCCTACAATGGGCCAGAGCATCGAGCGCCCCCCCAGAAAGTATTCCTCCGAGTCTTTGCGCTTGGCTTTGAATAGTCCGTAGCCAATAATGATCACTCCATAGAGGATCATGATTGCCACGTCAATTGTGTCTAAGCTTAGTTTCATGCGAGTAAGTTGTTAATGTGAGGACGGCTGCTTCGAGCCTTCATAACTAAACCATAAGATATATATATAGCAACAAAGAGAAAGCACATAAGAAAGGTGCAAACCCACCATATCTGCCAATAGGCCATGGATCTGCGAGATGACCGCTCCCCCTACCGCAGCCATCATAACTAAACTCCCTGCATCCTGTGTACGGTCCCCTAATCCGTTGACAGAGAGTGCATAGATTGCAGGAAACATCAAGGCATGTCCGACACCTAGGCCCAAAGCCATATAGCCCGAAAGGGTTCCTGTACCTGTAATCACAAATACAATCAAAATCAAGCTAAGGAAAACAGAGAGCCGTAGGAGTTGACGTGCGGAGACGCGATGGCCGAGGGGAGCTGCCGCAAGGCGAAGGACCATGAAGCTACCCCAGTAGATACTGACAAAGGGTGCCGCATTTTCTTTGCTGATCTTCCAAGCATCTACCAGATAATCTACCATCAGACTCCCTACGCTGACCTCAGCTCCTACGTAGATAAACATGGCCAGGACCCCAAATCGTAAAGGCTTATGACGCAGCGTCCCAAAGATTTGAGCAATGGATTGCTTGCGAACGTCCAATTCGGGAAATTTGAGAAAAAGCGTCGCGATGAGGGTTGCCAGGGCCAGCGATGCAAATAAGATATACAGTGTCAGACTGTCGATCGTTTGAGGCTGTACGCCTTCCTCCATCAAAATTTGTCCTCCAAGCGTGGGGCCTAGAATCGCACCCAGCCCATAGAATGCATTGACCAAATTCAAGCGGCTCGCTGCTGCCTTGGGATCACCTACCTGCGCGACATAGGCATTGATCATGACGACAATCACCGCTACACCCGAAGCCATCACGAATATCGCCACCAAATACAACTCAAATATCCCCCAAACACTCGCTCCAATTCCCATCGCGGTGCCCACGACCGTTATAAAAGTGCCGAGCGGAATCGCCTTGCGATAGCCCAGACGACTCGCCAATCGCCCTCCTGGAATTGCCATGAAAAAATACGCGACAAAGAAGGCAAAATGGGCCAAAGAAGACTGCTGTTGGTTCAGATCGAATATGTCCTTGAGAAAAGGCTTGAGGACATCATTGGAGGTGGCAAATAACCCACTCATGAAAAAGATCCAAGCGGATATCGCCAAGACCATGATGTAGATGCTACGAGAGGGTTTTTGAGGATTCATATGAAATAAAGCGACAGACTAAAAAGAGGTGATCCCGTGAGAGGTTTCACTTCGTTCAAGATATCAGGCTTCAAAGTGTTAACAGTCAGGATCTAATCATATAAAATATGCCTGATCTTTTCTGTCCACTTTCTTAAGATAGAACTGGGAGAAAAGACTTTGTACATCCCTGATCAGCCAAGGGTGAAGCCCATAAAAGGATACAGTCTTATCCTTTAAGGAACAGACCTTGATCTCTTTATCTACCAGCCTTTAAGTAAGTGGACAGATAAAAAAGGGTTATGTATACTATAGCGTAGCTCCAACAAATAGCGCCAGTCCCGCAATCTTCATAGCGGTGTCATCTTGATGCCGCTACGAAGTCCCGCAATCTTCATAGCGGGAGAAAGATCTAAACGAGTCTTATCTACACGACACTAGATATGAGATTTCATCTCAGTTATCCTGCTTTAGTTCCTTCCTCCTTCCCTACGGGAATGGTCGTCAGGATGATCATACTTGCGCTTTTCATTCGAGGCTACGCCTACTCTATTATAACCCCATTTCTTATGTCCACCTACTTAAGTACTCGGACAAAAGAAAATGCGTATTTGTAAAGTGATTAAATGCTAACTATTAACACTTTAAAGTCTGATGTCTCACGCCTTTTATCTGTCGTCTTACTTAAAATTACGTAGCAATATATGTGAGGAAAGCAATGTAAGTAACGCTATTTTTTGGAAATAGCCTCTACTTCTTCTTCAGTTTTTAAGTGCTCAATGATGTAACTACCGACTTTCCTACCCTGTGTGACCCCTTCTGCAATGGCGGGCATGTAGTGTATACCTCCATATAATCTACTGATGGCCGCTTCTTCAGATGCCGCTCTAAATGAAGGGTAGGATCTGGCAGGTAAGCCATACAGGAGCTCTGATGTATCATTGAAGGCAAAATTATCTCCATAAATGGCCGTCAAAGCTTCTGCGGCAGCAGCAGAAATGACGCTGTGTCCAGAGGTATACTCTGGGAAGGGAGGCGTCTGTAAGACGGGACGCCAGTCTTCGTCTATATGCTGATTGATGACGGTCTCTGGGCGGATCAGGTTAGAGCGGTATTTTTCATCCCAGCAGGAAATAAATCCATCGGCCAAGGCGATAGAGACACGCATGTACGCATGGACCGTCTCTGCAAAGTCAGATTCAGCTTGACGAGTAGCGATGGCAGTGATTCCCTGCCAGTGTCCACCAGGCGTGATTTTCTTCGTGGCAAACATCACATGTCCATAGTGCTGCGTTGCGTATGGATTGCAATCCCAAAACTGGGCAATGGCTAGTTTTTCGGCTGCACTGCTGTCCTTATCTGCTTTTTGCTCGATTTCTTTTCCCACATCATATACTTCCATCAAGTCTTTGTAAAACTTGCTGCTCTTATCCATCGAGAAAGATGGAGGTGGAACAGGCGCAAACTGTGTAGCAGAGTCGATCACAAAGGGGCGGATGCTACTCCAGTGAGGTTCGATCCCATCCATATAGTCAGGTGGAGTAGGGGCCCAACGTCCTTCTTGATCAGAAACCACCTCATACCTAGGGGCTGTTCGTGTTTCTTTGTAGTTGTCTCCATCAGACCATCCGATGATGTATGCAGCCATTTCTTTTCCAAAAGCGGTCGAACGTGCAAAGATATCTTGAGGGATACCTATCGCCTTATATTCTGCATATATCTTGGCCTCAAAATCATTCATCTTCGCCTCTGAGAAGATAAAATGGCGACCTGTACTGATGTAAGCCTGTAAAGCTGCTAGGGGAAGGCAGTAAGACAGCGAAGGATCAATCTGGGGAACATTTTTCAAGTCACTTACTTGTCCTTCCAGGCTGAGGTATTGGTTAGAGTCTTGCGCCATGACCTCGTAGGCTGCAATGCTGGGATAGGTATAGTTGCGGCTAGCCTGTGGAGGAGAAAAAATATCGAATACGATGATGTCCGTAAGTTGCTGAACCGCTCTTCGATAATTTTCAGGTTGATAGGCCTGCTCTTTTTCGTAGCCCTGCTCTGTACATCCGACCATTCCGATCATCATAAGAACGGCTATGTAAATCAATCGTTTCATCCGAATTCACGCTTTATATCTGAACCTCAAATCTACGAGACTTCTTATATATATGCTAATGTAAATAGGAGTGTGTAGACAAATGAAATACATCTTGTCGCAAACAGATGAGATCTGATTCAGTTGAGTTGACAATATTTCTTTATAGCCTCCATAATTTAGAGCGAGATGGACTCACTTGTCGTAGTTTTATTCAATAATTGAGACCACCATAACTTTTACCCTTATCTTCTATACCTATGCGCTTATTTTTCATTGCCTCCCTCCTTACTTTTCTGGTAAGTTGTCAGCCGAGCGAGGCACAGCAGCAGACAGAGGACACCCCCTCTACTGCCATAGACACCACCCAATTTGCAAATGTTTTTCAGCCTTGGGACGGACATTGGAAAGGACAGTTTATTGTCTATGGACATGAGGAAGGGCAGGTAGCGGGTCCCGTTCAACCTCGAGAGATAAGCAAAGCTACATTGGATCAAATGCCCCTTAAAGAGAATTTGCGGATCGATGTGGAGCAACACTACGTTTCCACTTCTCCCTACTACCAGACCGTAGCTATCAAAGACACTTATAGGGATCGTAATGATAGCCTACGTACTGTCGAGAGTAGTGGGTACAACCAAGTCACCCCAGAGGGAATGATCTGTGTGGTCAACAAACCTGATGAGCAAGTACGGCATGCTGGAAAAGTACTTCAGCCTGGCACTATCACATGGGAGAGGCATTTACCCGACCCGTTGAAAGTAGAGTACTTTTACGAGACAGCTACCGATTCTTTCTACACCATTGTAGGATGGGGCTACTATGGAAGCGATGACACAACCCGAGCACCTCAGACTTGGTTTTTTGGTCAATATGTAAAGCAGTAAACTAACCTTTATCAACATCATTTAAGTGGATATCGGGGAGGTATTGGTCGTGAAATTACGTTGGATTATCTCGTTTGATCGTTCTACTAGAACATACCGTCTGTAAGATAAGTGAAAGCTCCATGGACTATTCAGTCAACCATATAAACCAGCGTACTTGATTTCAGGATGTGAACCTTCATGAGGCTAATAATTGGGGTTTATTTGTGGCAAAACGAGAAAATAGATAAGGAATAAACGTGAGGTTTCTACGTGAATATTTGAATGTGAATATTTCAATATTGTTTTATTTTAGGACTGATTTATATAATTCATGCTGTTATTAATCTTTTAAGTATCGGTTTTGGACTTAAATCTATAATTACTTACTTAATTTTCTTTTCAATAGAAAGCGTATTTATACCTAAAAATAACTCTGCGTAAATTATTTATTTTTTGTACGAAAAATATCGAGATACATTGAATTTTTTTGTAAAATTAACTAGTTTAATGTCGCAACAATCACAGTCTATATCTAATCTAATTAGTCAAACACTACTTAAATTTATTCTTTTGAGAAAGCAGGCATTGGATAAATGCTGTACCTCCTTGACTATTTAAATATCCTTTGTGTAATCTCAATCGACACAGTGAGTAATAGGCACGATACTGCGTGGCAGCAGTAACGCGTATCCCTTTATGCTCCAACAGATAAATGTAATCATAGATTTTGTGCGCCGTCTTTCTGACTAGAATCTTTTGGATTTCTAGAAGGGGATGTTGTAGCCATTTAGCAGCTTTTAGAATCATAGAATTACGTCATTCCTCATGATTTTATGAGTGACGATACGCTTGCAAAACAGACCGTCGATCTACGAATGGGTAGGATAAGTTTCGTGTTTATATAACCTTAAATTTAGTTTATTATGGCAGACACACCCGCATTAGTGTCCATGGCCCAACAGTTCACAGGGTTACCCATGGATTCTTTGATTGGGGGGCCGCTCAACGCAGCAGCAAATGCTAACTCTGCGATGGCGCTCACTCAAACAAAGTTCATGCTGGACACTTGTTTTTACAAGACCGAGTTGATGGACACTTCTCAGTCGCCCCCAGTTGCTTTTTCACCTCCTGAGTTCAGCTACACGCCGATCTTGGTGAAGATGGCGATTACAAGAGGGGTGATTACTCCTGGTGATCCTACCGCTTCTCCCCCCACTACGACAGTAGTAGATCAGATTACGACAACCATTGATCTGCCGCTATTGACCATTGTGCCTTTGAATTCTTTGGCAGTAGATGAAGTCAACATCACCTTTGAAATGGAAGTTCAATCCAGCTATGGTGAAGAACAATCCAAATCTACAACCGAAAATATCAAAGCTTCAGCAGACTGGGAAGTGAAAGTAGGCTGGGGACCTGTATCCGCTACGGTGAAAGGTAGCGCCAGCTATGACAAGACAGATTCGTCTAACTTTAGTACCCATTATCAGAAGAGCAATTCTGCGAAATATACCGTTTTGGTACATGCAGGTCAGTTGCCTTTGCCCAATGGTGTACAGACGATCATCGATGCCTACACGACGGCTATTGAGCCTATTCAGCTAGGTACAGCTTCTTAATTCTGACTGATATGAAAACGCCCGAAGCTGGATACATTTTGGATTCAGTTCGGGCTTATCTTGTAAGCTCTACGCATCTCATATCCCTTATAAGAATTTTCCTGTGTTATGGCCGATGATACGATTATAGATACATTTAGAGGGCTGAAATTCTCCCAGCTTATTTCGAGTCCGCTTTTGGCTATTGTCAATGCCAACTCCCAGATGGCACGCAGACAGATCGAGCTGATCTTTAACCATTGTTTTACCAAAAATGGAGATACAATGGATCCTACCATGGTCCAACTCTCGATGAAGCAAACCTTTCTTGAGCCAGGAAATGAGCCAGGAGAAGCTCCCGAATTGAGGACCTCTGAGACCGTGATTCAGATTCCCCTGCTTACGCTGATACCGATCAATAGCCTGTCGGTGCAAGATGCAAAGATCCACTTTGGAATGGAAGTCACCTACTCAGAGCCTCCTAAAGGAAGTGAGGATGGGGACAAAACTTCTCCTTCTCTTTTTGGACACATTGCCCCTGGACCTCCCGTTGAAGATGAGGGCCGTAGGCAGGGAAGGAGACGTCGGCAGGGATCTTCCGAACGAAATTCAGAAATCAGAATTGATATGCAGATCGAACCTCTGCCTTTATCCACAGGCTTAAAGACGATCCTAGATGCCTACAATAAATCTATTTTACCAGTAGAAAAGCCCAATTCTAGTCCTCCATCTCCTCCCAACTGAATCAAAAGAAGATGCTGGATGTATGCGATGAATGGACTTATATAAGCACACGTTTTGGGAGTGTTTCCTATTTGGACCTCTTTATTTACAAACCTTTTTATTACACAAATAAATTTACGTCTCATGACTCATCAACAAAGTATGCCTTGCCCTGTATGTAAAAATCCCATATTGTTTGATACCTACATGCTCCTTCAAGGCATTCAATTTACCTGTACAAAGTGCAATACCTCTATAGGACTCGCTGCTGAAAGCCGAGGAATCGTTTCCAATACCATGGAGAAATTAGAAGAGGTACGAAAAGAAGTCTTGAAAGGAAAGAAGAAGAATTAGACATGATCGCATGAAGCTTCCTCAAAGACGAGACTGTCCGAGCGGAACAAAGAATATGTATGTTGATACGGATTACCTGCTTACCATTTATGTATGATCAGCCTAGAATCATTTACGGAAAGCTTGCAAAAAGCCATCTTAGGTGCTCATAAAGCGCTGTCCAAGAGTCAGCTCAGCTACTTGGATGAGTATTTTGAAGAAGTACCAGAACCACCGCCTTCCTCTCCTCCTACAGGTGGAGGAGATTTTACGGGTAGTATGCGCTCAGAGGAGGATTTCGATCAAGCTGCTCAAGCCATAGATCGGTTCTTTGGAAAGAGTACAGATGCCCAGTACAATAATTTTACTTCGTTGTTCCAAGATCTCAATACGTTGAGGCAAGGCTTTGTCGAGAGAAGTGTGAACGATAGGCTATTGGCAGAGGTACTTCTTCAGTTAAACGAGTTGCCTACACAGCAGTCAGAAGATCCCACACGTCCTAAGAGTGGATTATCGGATTTGACATCTGGAACTACATTTGAGGAGCAGAATGTGATGGACCTCAGTATGGCCCTCAGTGCGTTATCTCAGACAAATGCTGGGACGATTTCTCCACAAAATACCTCTTCTTCTTCATCTGGAGGCTCAAGACTGAGACCCAAAACGGTCACGCTTCAGTACCCACATCAAACAAGTGAAGGGCTAAAGTTGGTAGATGTGCGCGTGCCACTCATTACTTTGGTTTCCCTCTCTCCGACACAGATTGAGGAGGTGAAATTGCGGATCGGCTTGGAACTGATGCTCGATGAGAATGCACGAAATGAGGAGGATAAGCTCCTGGTCAAGTTTCTCCCACCTCCCAGTACGCCTACGGGAAGCCCGCCAGATCCTCCCACAAGTCCACCTCCTAAAGAGACGCATCAAAGCTTTATTGAGCTGAAGTTTGGACCAAGCGATACGCCAGAAGGCATAAGGAAACTCGTGGAAGGCTATGAAAAAATCTTGAGGGCACAAATCCCGCACTAAATTTTGGAAATCTCTCTTCGTCAATCATTCTACTTAAAAGCATGTCATGAGTCAGAATCCCTCTTTTCCCTTGGTATCTTGTACCATGCCCACGTGTAATCGGCGCCGGTTCATCTCGCGGGCTATTCTGTATTTCCTGCGTCAGGACTATCCCAACAAGGAACTCTTTATTGTAGATGATGGAGAGGAAGAGATTGCAGATCTTATTCCTGATCATCCCGAAGTGCGATACGTCAAGATCCCCCATACCATGACACTCGGCGAGAAGCGCAATTTCTGCGTCTTACAGAGTAAGGGAAATCTGATCATGCACTGGGACGATGACGACTGGATGGCCCCCAACCGTATCAGCTATCAAGTGAAGGAACTGCTAGCCAATAGGGTATCTGTTTGTGGGATACAGCAGATGTATTTCCATGAGGTGAAGTCAGGACGCTCCTATCTCTACCGTTATCCCCAATCTATCGGTAAGCCATGGTTGGCAGGTGGGTCTCTGTTGTATACCCGCAAGTTTTGGAGCCAAGCTCCCTTTCCCAAGATACAAGTAGCTTCAGATACTCCCTTCATCATGAATCGTAAGATGGAAAGGTATCTGATATTGGAAGACTACAATTTTTATTTAGCGACGATACACGACAAAAATACGAGTCCCAAAAGGACGAATAATAGTGTGTGGAATCCGATCCCGACTGAGCGCTTACAGTCGCTCCTTCAAGATGATTGGGAGCCATTTCTGCATCCTGAGATGGTGGGGAAAATCATGATGAAGCAGGATCGCGAAGAAGATCGTCCCCCATCTAATCCGCCTAATCCAGAGGATATTGCTTCCCTAGAGGGAGAATCTACAGAGACGGAGCCACCAGAAACGATATCTGAGCCACCTAAAAAGGCGCTCAAAGAAGCTAAGCCAACATCTAGCGAATCGGTTACTCCACTTCCTGCCCCATCCAAAGCTTCAAAGCCCGAAACGAAGAAGCCTATTATTCCTAAGAAGAAACCAGCTTCCAAGGCCCAAGATGTGGCACCAAAGAAAGTGCAGCCTGCCGCTAAGCCGAAAAAGGAAGCTGTCCCAAAAGCCAAGAAAGCAGCTCCACCAAAAGAAGTGGCTAAGCCTGAAGTACAAACACCCCCGCGTATACCTGAGGAAAAGGTAGCTCCGCCAAAAGAAGCTGCTAAGCCTGAAGTACAAACACCTCCACGTATACCTGAGAAAAAGGCAGCTCCTCCTATTCTCAATCCTATCATCCTAGAACCTGCTCCCCATGTGAAGGTATACGAATGGCAAAATCCAGGAAAGGTCTCTGTAGGCGTATTGATCACGACGTTTCAACGTGCGGAGCTACTGGATAATCTTATCCAGCAGATCCAACGGGAGACAGGACAGTTTCATGTTTTTTGTGTGGTAGTGGACGATGAAGTCCTGAAGAATCGCAAACGCCTATACTGGCGGACGGTTAATGCGCTATGGGAGCAAGCCAAAAATCTCGATGTAGATTACTTTATCCAAATGCCTGATGACATGCATCTAGAAGAAGGCTTTATCCAAAAAGCTGTCGATGCCTGGAATCATTTGCAGGACCCAAGGAAGATGTGCCTCAACTTATTGTTGGAAGGACACAATGTCGGTAAACCTACCTGGACAGATACTTGGGCTGAATTGCGGGTTTTCGAGGGGCACAGATACATGAAGACACAGTGGGTGAACATGTTTTACATTTGTACCCGTGCTTTTTACAATCGACTGGACTGGCGTTTGTCATCTGTTCCGCTCAGGCGATGGTCCCGAAACCCTAACCTATCGAGTGGGGTAGGAAGTCAAGTTTCTAAGAGACTGAGTGGAAAGGGGGATGCGCTATATCAAGTCACGGGAAGGTTGGCTTCCCATGTAGGAGATGCATCTAAGATGAGTCCTAACATTGAGCAAAAGCTTCATCCTTCGATTCATTTGCCCAGAATCATTGCGGGTATGGCGACGATACCAGATAGAGCACACATATTAAAAGAAGCGATCCACAGCATCATCCATCAAGTCGATACGCTCTATCTTTTTTTCAACGACTTCGAGGAACTTCCTGAGTGGGTAGCAGATTATGAGAAAATTGTACCCTTCCTCAGTAAGCAAGAGCAAACCAATATGGGAGACGCAGGGAAGTTTTATGGGTTAGACAAGATGTTGGATGAGGACGCTTACTTTTTCTCTTTGGACGATGACTGCATTTATCCTCAGAACTATGTATGGCTGATGATTGAAAAAATCGAGCAATACAATAGAAAGGCTGTCGTAGGGTGTGGAGGATATTTAATGAAGGATAAGGTGAGCCACTTCTATTCAGACCGATCGGCAAACTGGCATATGTACTCTCCCAATAAGGACGATCGTGCGGTGCATATTCTGCATACCAACCTGACCGCGTGGCATCACAGCACCATACGATTTAGCTATGCCGATTGCGAGCTTCCCAATATGGGCGATCTATGGCTGGGAATTGTCGCGCAAAAACAGGAGGTGCCCATGGTGCTGATCGAGCGACCCGCTCAGTGGGTGAAAATCCAAGATCTTCCTTTAGAGAAAACCATTTATGGCCAGCACAAGAATAATGATGCTGCTCAAACGAAGGTTTTTAATTCCCTGCCGTCGTGGAAGATCCCCCCTTTAAGGCCAGATTGAGCGAGTGATCTGTACTCGCTTCTCAAAATCGGATAAGAAATTGGTCAAAATGAGAAGATATATACCAATATGAGAGGATAGCCCACGGGTTATCCTTTTGGTATGAGGGGAAAAAGTAAAAAATAGAAAGTGATTGTGTGGATTCGGGAAAGAAAAATACCTACTTCGTGTGTAAGAAAATAGGGGGTTTATGTAAAAAAACGGATTTCAAAATATCTCGAATGGTCAAAAATGGATAGTCAATGGTAAAAATAGTTTCTTTGATGGAATAGGCGGATGGATAGGTTTGATTATCAAATCATTTCGTAAGAGATCAAGTATCAAGTAAATTTATTGTAAGAAAAAACTTAAAGGATAAACATCCGTAAAACCAATCATAAGAGCTGCTCAAATTCTTTTAAGACCTAGGAATTCCTACCTAAAATTTCACCTTCATCCTACGTAAGATTGGTTTTATAAATGCCAGTTAAGGCTTTCATCTTTCGTAAGCTCTGGCATATAGTTTGATCCCATAAGGTATATAATTCTCGTTTTCGAATTACCCAAACCCTAAATACCTATGAAAGCTCAATCTCATTTGTACGCATGCTGGTATGTTGTACTGTTTCTTTTGAGCAGTATGAGTATCCAGGTAAATGCTCAAAACCTTGAATGGGCCTACACCGATGGTACCATGCCCAGTCGAGGCAGTGCTGAGAGTGCATTGGTTTATGCATCTCAAAATGTAGATACTCCCCCTCAAACGCTCAACTATGAAATGGTGACAGAGTATATGGGGTATCCTGAACTGGCAAAGAAGTCAGGCATAGAAGGAAAAGTAGTACTACGTGTCCTCGTGAATGAAAAAGGAGAGTATGTACATCACGCAATAGAATCTGATGATCATCCCCTTCTTCGCATTCCCTGTGAACTCTTTACCCCCTACTTAAAATTTCAACCTGCTACAGTCGATGGTCAAAAAGTCAAGTGCTGGGTGAGTGTTCCTTTTGATTTTAAACTTCCCTAATATCGCATCTAGATCAAGATTTCTTTCGGAATCTTAGAACAATTAAAAAATTTCCCCCTCGATTAACCTATGATCGGGGGGGATTTTGATTGTAAGACCTATATTAGTTGTAGATTTATCATCAGGTCTGAACCTGTTGTCCATTTTAATTGCCCGGTCTTATGAGAAACCACTACTTGCGAGGGAGTGCCTACATACTGATGAGTTTTGTCAGCCTTTGGATTGCCTCACCAGCAGGATATAGCCAATGTGTAAATTCTTTCCCTTACTTTGAAGATTTTGAATCTAGCGATGGAGGTTGGACGGCTGGTCCCATCAACTCAGGAGGTATCGGAGCCAGCACCTGGGTCTGGGATATACCCATGAATCCTGTCATAGACACCGCTTTTTCTGGGGTTAATTGCTGGATTACCAGAAATGATACCAACAGCTTTTCTTTGCCTCCTTATGTATATGCGCCCAATGAATTTTCTGCTGTAGAAAGTCCTTGTTTGGACTTTTCTAACGTTGCCAATCCAGGAATTCAAATGATGATCTGGTATGAGAGTGAGTTTAATCTGGATGGTACTGTATTTCAAGGCTCTACCGATGGAGGTAATACATGGTTCACGATCGGGGGCTATCTCGATGAGTTGAACTGGTACAATGACACCTCTATTACAGGAAATACCAACGGTGGTCCTGGAGGCGGTAATCTGGGTTGGTCTGGGATCAATGCCAATAGTACAGGCACAGGGGGGTGGATTCCTGCCCAGCATCTTTTGGATGGAATGGGAGGACAAGCCAATTGCAAGGTTCGCTTTGCCTTTGCCTCTAACAATAACTCCGACCCTACCAGCTTATTTGATGGCTTTGCCTTTGATGATATCTTGATTGCCGATGTACCTGTCCTGGACATTGGAAATGATACCTTGATCTGTTTTGCACAGGCGTTGACACTAAGTGCTTGTGATCCTGGAGGTGTCTCATGGCAGTGGAACAATAACCCAGTGGATACCTTCTGCACCAAACTAGCGGTTTCTACTAGTACGTTTACCGTCAGAATGGTTGATACGCTCGGATTCATCGTAAGAGATACATTCGAATTAAGGGTATCAGATACATTTGTGAATTTGGGTTCTGACGTAGGGCTTTGTCCAGATGATACACTCTTCTTGGATGCGGGCAATCCATGGGCTGATCACCTTTGGCTACCCGACAGCTCCACATCTCAGACCATCGATATTGTCGATGGGGGCACTTATACCGTCATTGTTTCAGATTCATTGGGATGTATCGAGGTAGATTCTATCAAGGTCATCCGCGATGTCGTACCCCCTACAGAGTTAGGCAATGATACGACCCTCTGTGCAGACCAAAGCATTGTACTTGACGCTAGCATCGGTAATCCAGGTACGACCTATCTATGGAGTCCCATCAACGCGACGACGCAGACAGTCACCATTTCTGCACCAGGAACCTACAGCGTACTGGCCACTTCACCCTTTGGTTGTACAATTGAAGATTCGATTACTATTTCTGTTGTCCCAATTCCTGCCCTAGATTTGGGGGCGGATACGACGGTTTGTTTTCCTTTCAGTTTGGATGTTTCCAATCCCAACGCCGTTTATCTATGGTCTACAGGAGATACGACACCTACTTTGGATATCAACAGTGGAGGTATTTACTCTGTGATTGTGGCCAACCAATTTGGATGTGCGCGTACAGATACTATCGAGATTACCGAAGGGATCTTACCCGTCGTCAATTTAGGACCTGATCAAGTCATCTGCGGACCAGATCCTCTCGTCTTGGGACCTGGTGGCAATGGCATATCTTATCTCTGGTCTACAGGAGAGTCTTCGCAGACGATTGTTGCCAACTTCCCTGGGCAGTATACCTTGACGATCACGAGTTTCTCAGGTTGCAAGGTGACAGACACCATTCAGGTAGAGGAGTCCTTCTTATCGGTAGATCTGGGGCCAGATGTGATAGTATGTGATGGGGATAATGTGGTATTGAATGGGGGATCAACAGCTACCATGTACAATTGGTCGACAGGAGAAACTTCTCAAACGATCTCTGTGACGCAGGCAGGTACCTATACTGTGACTGTAATGGATGATATTGGATGTGTCCTAAGTGATACGGTTGTCATAGATGTGCAGCCCAATACGCCGCCGACCTTCACGGTATCAGGTGATACGGTAATCTTTGATACCCTTACATTTGCTGTAGATGCAGGTACGACGGCTGATAGTTATCTTTGGGAGTTTGGTGATGGATCGACAAGCACCGATCCTACGACTACGCACACCTATCAGTCTTTTGGCTTGTTCAATGTATGTTTGACGACTTCTCTCAATGGTTGCGAATCTCAAACTTGTACCCAAATCGATGTGCAACTCCCCAGTAGCCTGGATCTCGGGCTAGAAGGGCAAGTGCGTTTGTATCCCAATCCATCAAGTGGGGTATTCCAGTTGGATGTAAGGCTAGATGGACTCTCTCAGTTGGAGGTAGCGGTATGGGACTTATCGGGCAGAACACTCTGGCAGCAGGATATGGGACAAGGGATAGCTTGGAATCAAGAGATGGACCTCAGCTATCTGACCCCTGGTATTTATCTGCTGAAAATCCAAACGGATCAGGGGACTGCCTTGAGGAAACTCGTGAAGCAGTAGGAAAAGGAATGATAGGACGTTAAGTCTCTATTGTATAAATGGAAAGCTCGGGGATGGTTCCTCCGAGCTTTCTTTATGGCTTGACCTTTAATCTTAATCTAACTTCTTCTTCAAGCCTTTTCAGGTGCCTCTTCCGAGAACTGGATCATGCCATTACGGACGCTGACCAGTATACGCGAATCGCGCGTGACTTTCCCTGCAAGGATCTCCTTCGACAATGCATTGACGACCTCCTTTTGGATCATGCGCTTGACAGGGCGGGCGCCAAACTGAGGATCATACCCCAAGCTTGCCAGCAACTCTAGCGACTCTTCTGTAAATCCTATATCGATCCCTAGGTCTGCCATCGTCTTTTCCAGCCCTTTGATCTGGATCTTGACGATGTCTAGCATATCGCCCTCACTCAAAGGCGCAAAAACAATGTTCTCATCGATCCGATTCAAAAACTCTGGGCGCAACTGCTTTTTCAATTGATCCAGCACCTGCTCCTTGATGATTACCATGAGGGCATCCTTATTGTCTTCTGTCAGCTCCTCAAACTTCTCCTGGATATAATGTGAACCCATGTTGGAAGTCATGATGATGATGGTATTTTTGAAATCGACGGTTCTGCCTTTGTTGTCTGTCAAACGGCCATCATCCAGGACCTGCAAGAGGATGTTGAATACATCAGGATGGGCCTTTTCGATCTCATCCAATAGAATCACAGAGTAAGGACGCCTACGCACAGCCTCTGTCAATTGACCTCCTTCGTCATAGCCTACATATCCTGGAGGCGCACCGATCAATCTTGAGACCGTATGCTTTTCCTGATACTCTGACATATCGATCCGCACCATGCTTCGTTCATCGTCAAAAAGAAAGGATGCAAGTGCCTTCGCCAACTCTGTCTTACCCACACCCGTAGATCCCAGGAAGATAAAGGAACCGATGGGTTTGTTGGGATCGGAGAGTCCTGCGCGAGAGCGACGGATCGCATCCGAAACGGCTGTGATGGCTTCGTGCTGACCGATGACGCGCTGGTGAAGCTCCTCTTCGAGTCGCAGTAACTTCTGCCTTTCGCTTTCGACCATCTTGGAGACGGGGATTCCTGTCCAGCGAGAGATGATTTCGGCAATCTCTTCTGCTCCTACTTCTTCCTTGAGGATGCGAAGGTCGGACTGGAAGTTGTCTAGCTCCAGCTTTAGGCGTTCCATCTCTTTGGTCTCCTTGTCTATTTTGCCGTATCGTATTTCTGCTACACGTCCGAAATCGGCTTGTCTTTCGGCTTCTTCCGCTTCCACCTTCAGGCGTTCCACATTTTCCTTGGCCTCACGGATGTTGCCTAAAATCCCTTTTTCTGTTTCCCAGTGCGAACGCAGACGCTTTTGGGTATCACCGAGATTGGCCAACTGCTCTTCGATTTCCGCGATCTTTTGAACCTCTTTTTCGCGTTTCAGCGCTTCTCGCTCGATTTCCAGACTTCGAATTTTGCGTTCGATTTGTTCTAGTTCCTCGGGCATAGAGTCCATCTCCAAGCGAAGCTTAGCTGCTCCCTCATCGATCAGGTCGATGGCCTTGTCAGGTAGGAACCGATCGGATATGTATCGGTGAGAGAGTTCTGCCGCCGCGACGATGGCGCCATCTGTGATGCGTACCCCGTGGTGTACTTCGTATCGCTCCTTGAGTCCTCGGAGGATGGAAATCGTATCATCTACTGTAGGTTCTCCCACAGTGACAGACTGAAAACGTCTTTCGAGTGCCTTGTCCTTCTCTATGTATTTTTGATACTCGTCTAGTGTGGTTGCACCAATGGCACGCAGTTCGCCTCTCGCCAAGGCAGGTTTGAGGATATTGGCCGCATCCATGGCGCCGTCTGTTTTTCCCGCGCCTACAAGCGTATGGATCTCATCTATGAAAAGGACAATCGCACCACCTGCTCCCACCACTTCTTTCACCACTGCCTTCAATCGTTCTTCAAACTCCCCTCTAAACTTGGCTCCTGCAATTAAAGCCCCCATATCTAAAGAGAATATTGTCTTGGATTTGAGGTTTTCAGGTACATCGCCTTGAACGATTCGATGCGCGAGCCCTTCTGCAATGGCCGTCTTACCTACACCAGGTTCTCCTACAAGGATAGGATTATTTTTGGTGCGGCGGGACAGGATTTGCATGATGCGGCGAATCTCTTCTTCACGTCCGATCACAGGATCGAGCTTGCCGCTTCTTGCTGCCTCGTTGAGATTGCGCGCATATTTTTTTAAGGCATTGTACTTCGCCTCTGGATTTTGATCCGTTACTTTTTGGCCGCCTCGGATTTCCTCGATGACTTTTTTCAGGTCTTTCTCACTGACGCCTTGTTCGCGGAGGAGCTTGGCTACACCATTTTTTGATTTGACCAAACCGAGGAGCAAATGTTCCAGACTGATGAACTCATCCTGATATTTACCTGCGGCTTTATTGGCTGCTTCGAGTATGGCGTGAAGATCGTTGGACAAATATTGACCTCCTGTTGCTCCTTCTACTTGGGGTTAATGTGGACTTTCTTTCATCTAAAGTAGAAGAACTCCTCCAAACGTATCCCAAAGTAGAAGGAG
>JBCBFT010000041.1:0-49277 GCA_038527485.1 Bacteroidota bacterium | reverse complement strand
TTTAGTTCCTTCCTCCTTCCCTACGGGAATGGTCGTCAGGATGACCATACTTGCGCTTTTCATTCGAGGCTACGCCTACTCTATTATAACCCCATTTCTTATGTCCACCTGCTTATTTGCAGCTATTGCAGCAGTTATTGCAATATTTATTGTACTTGCCTTCCTAGAGTGGTTCCTGTCTATTTGGAAATATGCTTTCACAAGCTGCGAATACAATTCTAGCTCGCTTTCCCATGCACTTACTTGCTTAACGACACAGAAGTTAAAGAGGTGATCCTGTTTGGTACAGAATCACCTCATTCTATTTATATCTCTAACTCTACCCATCCAACAGATCTCCCAGACCGCCGAGCACACTTCCTTCTCCTTTCCCTGAACCCAGGCGTGCATTGGCTAGGACGCGCCCTGCCAGTCTGCTGAAAGGTAAGGACTGAATCCATACCCGCCCAGGACCTTGCAACCTTGCGTAGAATAGCCCCTCCCCACCAAAGATGGCGTTCTTGATTCCCTTAACCATTTCGATGTCGTAGTTCACCTCGCGGGTGAACCCTACGATGCAGCCTGTATCGACTTTGAGCACTTCTCCTGGCTCCAGGATACGCTCGTGGATGTTGCCTCCAGCATGCATGAAGGCCCAACCATCGCCTTCAAGTTTCTGCATGATGAATCCCTCTCCCCCAAAAAGTCCCCTGCCTAGCTTACGTGAAAATTCAATCCCGACTGATACCCCTTTCGCAGCGCAGAGAAAGGCGTCCTTTTGACAGATTATTTTTCCTCCCATAGTCGCCAGATCCAAGGCAATGATTCGTCCAGGATAAGGAGAGGCAAAGGAGACACGCTTTTTGCCAGATCCTTGGTGGGTAAAAGCTGTCATGAACAAGCTTTCGCCCGTGATCAATCTTTTTCCAGCAGAAAGAACTTTTCCCCAAACACCTGAGTTTTGCGAGGAGCTGGAACCGTCACCAAAAATGGTCGCCATCTCAATCCCATCATCCATCATCATAAAGGCTCCTGATTCCGCAATCACGGTTTCCATTGGATCCAGTTCTATTTCTACAAATTGCATTTCTTCGCCATATATGCGATAATCAATCTCGTGTGCAGACATATCTTTTTGTTTTATTTATTCGTAAGCATTCATAGAGAGAGAGATTATATGTAAAGGGTTGAAATTCTCATAGTATATTTGTTCATCTGATCGTAACATACTCCATGAAAAAGAAGATACTTCGCATCCTCAAATGGTCATTTGCCATCCTATTTGTTACAGGGCTTCTTCTCCCCCAAGACTTGATAATTCCCGTCCAAGGAGCCAATCAAAGAGATTGGAACTCTGAAACCTTCTGGTATTATCCATGGGGATCTTCTATTACACACAAAGGTGTCGACATCTTTGCAAAAAAAGGCACACCTGTTGTATCTGGCAGCCATGGAATCAAACTATTCAAATTTTCAGGGAGTAAGGGTGGAAACGGTGTCCTCATCCTTGGTCCTAAGTGGCGTCTTCATTACTACGCACACTTTCAGGAATATGCAGATGATCTGGGCGTCTTTATTCCCAAGGGAAAAATCATCGGCTATGTCGGTACGACAGGTAATGCGATGGGGAAACCCGCCCACCTACATTATTCCTTGGTCACCCTCCTCCCCTATCCCTGGCGAATCGATGGTGACCGCCAAGGATGGATGAAGATGTTTATCTTGAGTCCCCTGGATTATCTAGAAAAGTAACATTAACAAAAGCACAGAAAAAGCATAAAACGCATTCTCATTTGTTTCTCCCTAGGTTGAATTTTGGCTAAAAAGGGTGCGATATGGGCGTAAGGTAGACCTATAAAGCAGAAAGTAATTTCGTCACTAAAATCATTCTTGCGTACATAATATTCTTTCTATTCCCTCATTATATCCCCAGCAAATTGACGCAAACTAGTCAATATAGGTGAAAGATTTCCTCTCATTATAAAGATATTTCTTCTAGGACTGTATGGGAGCCTCCTCTATTTCAGTTTATACAAATTACCATTTTCGTATAAATTGCATGAGTCTAAATAGAACTTCTCCCATATGAAAAAGATTTTACCCCTATTCTTTCTATTCTTGCCCTACTTTCTATCGGCGCAGTACTTGGAAACGTTCACTACGGATGGTATCGGTGTAGCTGGCGTATGCGGTTCTTCTGCCAGCTCTTCTTGCGCAACCAATAATATCACAGGGTCTTGGACACTTACGGGTGATTTCCTAGGCTTAACAACGGCAGGCTCAGACAGAGTCATTACATCTGCTGGCCAATTAGTCGTGGATGATATAGACAGCGTGATCTGCTGGCACTCGCCCACATTAGATATATCTACCCCAGCTACAGCTTCTCTCTCTGTAGATCTTGAGTGGAATTCGTTTGATACAGGCGCAGGCAGTACTGATTTCAATTTCATCAGCGTAGAATACCAAGTCGATGGTGGGGGTTATACAGAAATTCCCAATATCATTAGTGGTTCTCCTGCATTCCGCACAGTAGAAGGACAATTGGGACAAGGAGAAGGAACGGGGACTGGGACAGCCACTGCGTCGGGTATTGTGGGAAATACAATGGATATCCGCATTTGCTTTGAAAACAACTCTGCATCTGAGGATGTATTCATCGACAATGTCAGTGTACCAGAAGCTGGAGTGACATTTCCTGTAGAATGGGGTTTATTAGACATCGCACAAGTAGATGGATATGTCCAACTTGAATGGACAACCTTAACGGAATCTAACAATGCGAAGTTCAACATCATGCGCAGCATAGATGGTATGAGCTGGGCAAATGTAGGATCAATAAAAGGAGCAGGAAATTCTACAGCTACCCAATCTTATGAGTTTGCAGATTATGGTACGACTATAGGGAAATATTTTTATCGCATCCAACAGGTGGACTTCAATGGTATGTACGCATTTAGCAACGTCCTAGAGATTCAGGTGACAGAACGAATGGCGCTGATGAGCGATGCATTTCCCAATCCCAGTAAAGGGCAGATCTCAACCCACCTCAATGTTCCAGAAGAAGGCATACTGACGCTCCAAGCTTATGATTTACAAGGACGTTTAGTTTGGAACCATAAAGATGCATACACTGTAGGGAGACATCGTATGGAGCTAGATTGGAGAGGGTTGGCAAAAGGCATTTATCTATTGAAGGCACAGCTCAACCAATGGCAGTCCCAGTCTTATGTCATGATAGAGTAGCTAAAAACTAGGACATTTTCTTTAGAAAAGAGGGTATCAAGATCGAAAGGGGGAAGCTCAATACTTCCCCCTTCTCTCTATTTTATTTGTGATATCCTACCACATGATTGTAATAGTACCTGTCCGGTCAACTTCACGGCCTTTGTAATCTGTTGCATTGACGCGATACATATATACACCTGGACGCACAAGTTGGCCATTGCTGCCTCTTCCATCCCAGCGGAATCCCAAATCATTGGTCTGGAATACCTGCTGCCCCCAACGGTTGAATACCGCAAAATCAATCTGCTCAATCAACTGGGTGTTGATGTAATACGTATCGTTGTTGAAGTCTCCGTCTGGAGTAAAGGCAGAGGGTAGGTCCAATAAACGCAATTCCTTGACCTCCAATTGCTGGCTCTGTGCCGATAGTTCACAACCGTCTACTGTTAAGAGATCGACAGATGCGTTGACATAACCTCTTTGATCATAGGTGTGCGTCGGTATGGGTTCGTTGGAAACTGAGCCATCTCCAAAGTCCCAGAAATAAGTCGCAAGGTCCCCACTTGTGATAGTCTCCACACGAAACTCAACCGTTGCCTCAGGAAGATTGAGCAAGCTGTCACTCACGACCAATCGAACTTCAGGAACTTCAAAGGTCGAGACCAATAGTCTGGTGCGGTCCTGAGATATACATCCCTCCTCGGAGATACTCTCAGCATAATAAAAATCATCTCGCGCTACCTCAGTCAGTAAAATCGACTTCAGTTCACTGATGGGTTGACCACCTGTAGCGCTGCTATACCATCTCACCTTATCTGTTCCTTGAACATCGGCAATCAACACAGCATCTTCTCCTGGGCAGACTTGTACATCCTCTCCTGTAGGTGCCAAAGGTGCAGGATAAATTTCGATTGCACCCGCAATCACGTTGGTACAGCCCTTATCTGTAATAACTGTTAGCTGGGGGATGAAGTTACCCGACTGGTTGTAGGTGTAAGGATAGTTGCCTGTACTAATGGTAGAACCTCCATCCCCTGTATTCCAGATAAATGACTGGATAAAATCTCCATTACTCTCGTCGACGGTACTTGTACTAACAAACTCTGTCTCAGCAAAAATACAGATGTCTTCTACTGTGAAGGAAGCCGTAGGATTGGGGTGAATCGCTAAATCCTGTGTCAACGTATCTACACAGCCCTGATCAGACAAGGCAATCAAAGTCAAAGGATAGGTACCTAATTCAGAATATACAGGTTGAGGCGCAATATCTGTACTCTCAATTCCATTACCGAACTTCCACAAGTAAGCGGAGATCGTTTGTGGGTTATCTACCGTCGAATTATTGGATAAGGTAAGGGTACTATCTACACAGGCTGCTGCATCTACAGAAAAGGCCGCCACAGGATCAGGATAGATGGTGACTTCCTGGGTTTCTGAGTCTAAACATCCGTCATCATTCGATACAGTAAGGGTCACAGAGTACGTACCAGGTCCCGGATAGGTAGGACTCGGAGAGGCCAAGCTACTGCTTCCACCTGCAAAGCCGAAGTTCCAGCCATAATTCAATGAAGGCGTATTGAACTGGCTCTGATCAGAGAAGGGCACAGCATCATTGTCACAGGCATTATCCGAGACAAAGCGCGCCAGCGGCTGGTCAAATACCTCTACAGTATCTACCAAAGTATCTTTACACCCATTCACTGTCGTCGCGATGTATGTCACTTCAAACTCTCCAAACAGTCCATAAGTATGATTGGTGTTGAAATCTGCACTCGTCGCGCCATCTCCGAAGTTCCACTCACTGGATGCCTGAGGTCCTGAGGGGAATGTCACACTTTGATTTGTGAAAGGCGTTGGATTGCCAAAGCATATATTGTCATAAGTAAAATTTGCTGTAATGGGCGGGAACACCTCGACTGTATCGCTCGCTGTATTTTGGCACCCATTATTATCTACTACGGTCAGCACAATTTCTTTTAAGCCAAAACTATTATAAGAATAGGTCGGCATAGCCGAGGTAGAGATGGCCCCTACTTCTCCCAAATCCCATTGGAAGCCTTGAATCACGTTGGGTCCTTTATACTCGAAGGTAAATTCGTTTCCTTTTAAGCATTGAGCCGTACCACCACCAGAAATCGTGACTGTCGGCAGCGCATCCACCCTCACGGTTTGGCAATTGGGCTCAGAGATACATCCATTTTCCTCTACCGTCAAGCACACTGTTTTGATCCCTGGAGTGACCCATTCGGCTGTCACTGGCCCTTGTCCACTACCTGTAAGCTGCATTCCACCGTCGAAATCCCAGACATAGTTGGCCGAAGGAGGAGCACTCCCCGTGTAAGTAGCTGTTGCTTGGCTCGTAATGCACAAACTATCTTCTACAGTGAAATTGGCATCTGGTATGTCATTGATGCTGATGAGCTGGGCATTGGCGGCAGAGCATCCAAATTGGTTAAGGGTTAGGTTGACCGTCTTTAGTCCTGTGGTTGGCCATCGGATTTCATAAGGTCCTGCTCCTGATCCACTGATCACATTTCCTCCACCAAAATCCCAGTTGAGCGTAGCAGAGGGGAAGATACTGCCCGAAAAGGTGAGGGTTACGGTATCTCCATCACATGCATTGGAGGGGAGCGCAAAATTGGCCGTAGGAGGATCCACGACTAAGATTGTATCGGTCTGTCCCGTGTACACACATCCATTTTGATCGGTAGCCTCAACGATGAAAGTCTGTGGACCGAGGACTGTGGCTACAGCCAAAATCTGAGATCCCGCATTGTTGATAGGCTGCCAGACGTAGGTGAATCCAGGGGTGGCAGGAGTAGAAAGCGTAAATTGTGTGCCAATACACACCGTATCAGCAGATGAGTTGGCCGCGATGCTGGGAAGCGCAATCGTGATCAGCGTAGAGTCACCAATGATGGCAGGATTGCCACAATTGTCAAGTACGGTATCAGTCACGATTATCCAATATTCTCCATTGGCCAGCGGCGTCCCTAAGTCCAAGTCAAACTGAATATCAAAGTCTCCCGTTTGGCAGCCTACACTCGATACCGTTTGAACAGGATAAATGGTGGCTCCTGTAGAGTCAGTTACCGTAAAATCCGTAGGATCAACGGTTACACACTGGACATTTTCAGAGAATGTAAGTGAGATTTCTCCTGAACAAGAAATTTCCACAGTATCTACCGTAGGCCTTACATTGTCAAAAATGTCAGCCGTCGTCCCAGGAATGGTAAAGTCGAGCGTGTAGCCCGACTGATTGGTCGCAGAAAAGTTACTGACATATAAAGCATAGGTCTCACCTGCTGTCACACTAAGACAGGGTTCATTCTGTGAAGCACAAACACCCGAAGTATTGCCATTGGCTCCTGTGACCCCATTGCAATTGGTGGAGCCTGAGTAATTGCAAGCAACCTCTAAGCTTGCATTGCCAAATATATCCGAACAGACATTATTGGTAAGATCATAGACTGCAAAGTCGTAATCATTTGTAGGATTTACAGGCGTAATGTCAAAGCACAATTGGCCTGAAGTTTGAACCGTAAAAATATACCATGCACCATTCCTCTCACCTGTTGCCAGGCAGGAATTGGCACCATTAATTTCTTGAGGATTTGCTCCTGTGTTCACGTAGGAGTTGGGCTGAAAATAGACTCCCTGACAAACAGGAATGGCTCCAAGGCAGTCTGATTCTGGAGCAAAAGGTTGTGCCCAAACGGAGGATGGCGTCAAGGCAACCGTGAGCCAAATGACGAAAACTAGCGGTAAAAGTTTATTCATAGCGAAACGGATAGAGACCTTATCTATTAGCTAAAGTATAAATCTAATGAAAACCCTCCTTTTTTGGGAGAATTCTTTCATCGATTAACAGGAATCCTGCTCAGGTAGTTGTGGATTGTCTTTCTTTTTGGTGTAACAAAAAATCACAAAATTATCCCCATCTATAAGGCCTTCTAAGATCAGGAGAGAAGATTTATCTACTCCTATACCTTTCTATTACCTAAAAATAGGCACTTAATCGACCAGTAGATGTGAAATAACTACAGACAAAAAATGGATCGGTTTAAATCATAAAATCCATGATCCACCCATCAAAAACGTGGAAATGTATAGAATATTGGGCCATTTCCTATTGCCGATGGAAGAATAGCAGAGAATCATCGTTACGCGCGACGAGCAGGACCTCTTTTCCTTTTCGCTCAAAAATCTTCATGTCTCTTATTTCTCCTTCAACCACAAATCCGCTTTCATCAAGAGGGACAGGTCTCCAATTTCCCTTTCCATCACCTAATAAGATTAATCCATAACTGGCATCATACCTGCCTCTATTGGGACCTACAGCTGAGAAATTGCCTCCAAGTATGAGATCTTGCTTTCCATCTCGGTTGACATCCCAGTGTATGATGGAAAATATGGGGGCATATTGCGCCTCGATAGGTAAGGGCTGAACTTCAAATACACCAGGGGCAACCTGCTCCATATAGACTGATGCCATCTGATGAGCAGATAAGTGTGCTGCTTTTTTCAACTGCTCAGGAGGGAAGATATCCTGAATCTGGGCTTGTGCATAATCGCTGTAGCGCTCATACTTTTTACGCAAACTGGGCATTTGCTTGACCAGTTCATCTTTGCTCGCAAAAGGATAGGAGACGCCATCATTGTAGCGGGTAAGGATAGGATCTTTTCTTCCATTACCGTCAAAATCAAATAAATAGCGCTCGATTGGTTCTGTATGGCTTGCTTTGAGCGTCGAATTCAGCCCGAGATTCCCTGCGACCAGATCCATGTCTCCATCTCCATCCGCATCGAGGGCATGCACACGATTCCACCAACCTGCTGCTCCTTCAAGACCTTTCACTTCCCACTTCTTTAGTTTCCCCCTCTCTTGAATGAAGATCAACGGACGCATCCACTCTCCTACCATCACGATATCCTCTGCTCCATCTCCATTGATATCCGCAGCGATCATATCCGATATACGTGTTTGGGGAAGCTCACCTACATTTTCCCAGATGGCATTGTCTACCACCCATTGCTTCCCAGTCCATTTTTTGACGAAGGGTTTCTTGGGGGAAATGCTGGTCATCCCCTGAGGATCTGGATACAGCAGAATGCTAGGATGATCTGCCCCTTGTATCTGGAACTTGCACAGAGGGCCTTTGTACCTAAAAAGAAAACTTTGCGCTTGCTCATCTTGGGTTACTGAAGGGTCTGTCCATTTGTGATGAAACATCAAGGCATCCACCTCTTCTTTGACATCTTCGGCTGGCAAGTCACTCGGTCTGTATCTGCCCGTAGGAGTAGAGAAAAAAGCCGTTTTAGGCCCTCCCTTGGCTTGAGCAAAATAGAAATCGTCTTTGCCATCCTGGTTATAGTCTCCTTGCGCGATTCTAGGCCCCAGGTTCGTCCAGCTATGAGGTGCCAAAGGTTCATTATCAAAAATCACAAAAGGATCTTCCTGATGCTTGAAATAAAGACTAGGAATTTGAAAAGAGTTCAATAACATCGTTAGATTTTCTTTCTTATATAATCTATGGTTTTTAGATTCACTATAAGAAAGGATGAGTTTTTGATTGGTCGAGGGAGAATGTAAGGAAATGGACTTTTGATCTGGCCAAATCACCTGAAGGCTGTCTACTACTTTTCCCCCAAGCCCGATATGTAACATTCCTGGTTCCATGCAAGACTGCCATCCACGTGAAGGTTGGTGCTCATAATACTGCACATGGCTACTCTGGAAAATTTTCACCTTGGCTCCTACCCCATTCTGATTCTGAACAGGTCCTTCCAGCTCAATAGAAAGATAGGCATCTTTGCTTAGGCTATCCTGTTGATGATTTTCATAAATACTGGCTACATCTTGTATGTGATTGACCACCAAATCCAGATCCCCATCACGATCTAGGTCACTGTATATAGCACCATTGGAGAAAAATGGCTGGTCCAGCCCCCATAACGTTGTTAGATTTTCGAACGCGTTATTGTTCTTTCCACGAAAGATATAGTTGGGGATTTTAACTTGCGGCATTTGCTCAATGAACTGTAGGTCTTCATCGGTAGGCTCATCATTGAGCTTGCGCGTAACCTCAGGATCAGATATGAATTTGATGTAGTCCATATCGTTGGGACGGCGGTAAATGCCATTGGTGATGTGGAGATCCTTGTAGCCATCATTGTCAAAATCAGCAAACAAGGCCGACCATGACCAGTCAGTCGCATCGATACCCAGCAATTGGGCAATCTCGGAGAACTTACCTGCTCCACGATTGAGCTGAAGGGCATTGTGGGGATACTGATGATAATAGCCAAAGGACAGCTTGTACTGGAAGATACGATAGGACTCTGGGGCTTCCGCCGTTTTCAGGATGTCCTCCCGATCGGGCTTCATATCCAGGGTAATCAAATCTGGTAGACCATCATTGTTGATGTCCGCAAGGTCTGAACCCATCGAAAAACGACTTGTATGTCCGATGTGAGATCGAAGGGCTTCGGTGAATGTCCCGTTTCCCTGGTTGATGTAGAGATAATCGTCTTCGTGAAAATCATTGCAGACATAGACATCAGGCCAACCATCCATATCGATATCTCCCACAGCCGCACTCAATCCATACCCTAGCTTCGAGCTAAAAATCCCAGCGTTTTCCGTTACATCCACAAACTTTCCCCCCTCATTTCGTAGCAAGCGGTCCCCTGAAAGCGCATCTTTTACCTTGCGCTGCTCGACATCTCCTACAGTGCGTGCAGGGTCTATAGAATGATTGAGCTGGAACAAATCCAAATCCCCGTCTCGGTCATAATCAAAGAAATAACTCTGGGTAGAAAACCCCACAAGATCTAAACCAAATGCAGCCGACTGCTCCGAAAATGTCCCATCTCGATTATTGATATAGAGGAGATTATGCCCTTCTTTATCCAAAAATTTTCCTAAATAATTTACGTAAATATCTAGCCACCCATCGGCATTGATGTCTACCATCATCACACCTGTTGCCCAGCTATTCTCTACGGGTCCGCCAACACCTGCCGAAGCTGTCGCATCCTCAAACTGGAGGTTGCCCTTGTTGAGGTAGAGCTTATTGGAGACCATGTTACCCGTGAAATAAAGGTCTGGTAAGTCGTCGTTGTTGACGTCACCCACAGCGACACCGCCGCCGTTGTAGTAATAAAGATAGTTGAGGATATTGAAGGTACGTGTATCCGTCAACTGATTGACGAAGTCCACTCCTGTCGATTCTTGAGGCAAAAGTTCGAACAAGGGAGCTTCTTGAGAGGCTTCCTTGTCACAACCGCTGAAGAAAAACAGCAGCAAACAACTCAAGCTGCATGCTGCTGATATGGACATTTTTTTTGTCATAAGTTTTTACGCGTAAGACGAGAGACTGAAATTGCGGATGCATGACTTCTGACCTCTCTATGTCTTTTTTCTATTGAGATAGGAAGATCCCACGTGGTCTTTATCATTTTTTTCTAAATACCTGGAGGCTTTCATTGTTGCGGGCGACTACAATCCATGATTCATTGCCGACCTTGACGGCGGTCATGTCGCGTACCTCACCTTCGACCTCAAAACCTGTCTCTGAAGCAAGCATAGGCTCGAAGGTGCCGTTTCCATTTCCTTTGAGCAGAAGTCCTTCCATGGCATCATAGCGACCTACCTCAGGTTTTGCCCAGAAAAAGTTACCCCCCATCAAAATATCCTCTTTGCCATCTGCATCTACGTCCTCCACATGGAGACCAAAAGCAGGGGCCAACTGCGCTTCAACGGGTAGAGGTTGGAGCGAAAACTGAAATTTACCCTCATTGACTAAGATCGAACTGCGCAATTCTCTCGCCTCTGAAACTACTGACTGGTCCAGTTTTTCTTCCCCGAATACAGTCGCCATATCTTGTCCCATAAAGGAGCTGAATCGCAGGTACTTTTTCTTGATCAAAGGCATCTGCATACTCAACTCAGGCAGGCGAACGAAAGGCATCAATTGGTCTCCTTCATAATAAGCGACAATTTGCTCTACGGCTCCGTTGCGATCGAAGTCGTTGACATAAAGCTTCAGAGGTTTGTCCCCGCTGGCCTGGAAGCGCGTATTCATGCCATGGTTTCCCACCACAAAATCGAGGTCTCCATCCCCATCGAAGTCCCCTGGCTTGAGACAGCTCCACCATCCTTGCGAATTTTGTAGCCCTGCATCAGCAGTTTTTCGAACCAATTTCCCCTCCTGATTTTCAAAGGCTTCGATGGCCATCCATTCGCCTACCAGCAGGAGGTCTGGATCTGCATCCTGATCCAAATCGGCCCAGTACGCATCTGTGATCATCCCGATTTTGCTCAGCTCAGGAGCAATCTCTTGGGTTTTATTAGTAAAAATGCCCTTCCCGTCATTCTCCAAAATGATTCCATCTACAGGAGTTCCGTAAAATTTGGGCTTCAGGCGTACGCCCACAAACAGATCTTGATCCCCGTCCTTGTCTATATCTGCTGCCTGCACACAGGCTGTACTTTCATAAATGTATCCTCTAAAGGGATTGCGAGATTTGGTAAAACGACCACGCCCATCGTTGAGATAGATTCGATCTTTCAAGGCTGAATTACTTTGACCAAACTCTGTCCCGCCACTCGCCACATACAAATCTAAATCCCCATCCCCATCTGCATCGAAGAAAATCGCATCGGTATCCTCGGAGTGCTTGTCTGCTTCCATCAACTCTTGATTGGTGACTGCCCAGCGTTTTCCTGGACGCTGAATCAGGAGCTGCCCTGCCTGATCTTTGGCTCCGCCGATGTACAGATCCTCCATTCCATCTCCATTGACATCACCTTGTGTGAGCTTGGGACCTTGGGCAGAATTCATATGATAGATGAGGCGATACTGGTTGAAGTCATTGTGGGTATTCTCCTCATGCTTGAAATCTAATCCATTGGGGCGATCCACTTCAGCAAATAAAGCCTCGGACTCCTCTGTCTCTGCTCCTGGCTCCCATGAACCATTGGCTTGCGCTTGCTCCAGCAGCATGAGCTGATCTACAGAGACATTTTCCATCCGTGTCTGTTGGCCATCGGGCCAGTTGACTTCGAGCAACTCAATTTCATTCTCCTGTCCCAACCCAATCACCATACGGTAATCCATAGAGGATTGGAATCCCCGCATCGGCATGTGTTCTTGGTAGATATTCAAATCTCCAGCTTTAATATGTACCTGTGTGCCAAGTGCAAAGGCATTTTTCCCCTCTCCCTTAAATTCCAAAGAGATGTAATGGTTGTCTGTCAGCGTATCTACTTCACTTCGGTACAATTGCACGGGAGAGTTGACACTGCTGACTACCAAGTCGAGGTCTCCATCATTGTCGAGGTCTCCATAAGCGGAACCATTGGAGTGATTGGGTGCACCAAGCCCCCAGTCATTTGCTTTGTTGATGAAGCGGGGAATGTGTGCAGGGCCGTCGTAATTGCCCTGATTGTGAAAGGCGTAATTGGGAATGGGACGTGTGGGAATCGAGTCGATGAGTGATTTATAATCAATCCCTTTTTCCTTTGAAATGTACTGACGCATCGTCTCCCTATCTGCTAGGAAGTTGATGAAATCCAGGTCCGTTAGGTCTTGGTAGATGCCATTAGCCACAAAAAGGTCCTTCAAGCCATCATTGTCCATGTCCCATATCAAGGCACCCCAGCTCCAATCGGTGGCCTCTACATCTGTCAGGCGCCCCACCTCACGAAAATCTCCCTCTCCTGTATTGAGTTGGAGCATATTGCGGGTAAACTGATGGTAAAAATCATAGTTGAGATTGAGCTGGTATTTGTTCCAATTCTCAAACATGGATACCTGCTTCAAACGCGCATCCGACTCGGGTAGCATGTCGGTCACAAAGATATCGGGAAACGCATCATTGTTGATATCAGCCATGTCCGCTCCCATGGAAGCATTGGAAATAGAGCTGATTTTCTCTTTGAGTTGCTCGGAGAACGTCCCGTCCTGATTATTGATGTAGAGATAGTCTCTCTCGAAGAAGTCGTTTGACACAAAAATATCTTGCCAGCCGTCCTGATTGACATCTCCGATCGTCACGCCCAATCCAAACCCGATCACCGATCCGAATATATTGGCTTCTTCCGATACATCGACAAACGTACCACCTTCATTTCGATACAGTTTGTCTCCTCCTACTGAGTCGCGAATGGGTCTTTCATTGACGCGCTTGTTGAAGCTCCCGATGGCGCGGTAGGAATTATTCAGCAGGTAAACATCAAGGTCTCCGTCCTTGTCATAATCAAAGAAAGCTGCATGTGTAGACAAGCCCTGATCCGCTAGGCCGTAGGTCTCTGCTTCCTCTTCAAACTGAGGTATTCCATTCGCATCAGGCCCTTTATTGATGTAAAGTTCGTTTTGCTTGTTGTCCCCTTCTATATCCCCTGAATTACACACGTAGATATCGAGTAAGCCATCTCCATTGACATCCGCCATGCTCACACCTGTAGACCATGCGCGGGAGCCTTCGATTCCTGTCTGTTTTGATATGTCCTCAAACTTAAAATCTCCTTTGTTGAGATAGAGTTTGTTGGGCTTCATGTTGGCTGTCATGTAAATATCCGCCAGCCCATCCTGATTCAGATCACCAATAGCTACACCGCCGCCATTGTAGAAATTGCGATAGGTATAAATATTAAATTGCTGATTGTAGCTCAGTTCATTTTGGAGATCAATACCTGAATAACTTGTAGGGATGGCTGTGAATAGTGTCTTTCCTACCTTGGGCGTTCCCGATTCACAGGCCATAAGTACCAGCATCAGCAGCCCCAAAAAATATAAATTGATATATCTCATGTGTCTTTTCGTCATAGAATCTTGAAGCATCCCTTACTCTGTTGCGACTTCATTTTGAAAGGCTTCGTCTTGGGAAAGGTCGGTAATGGTTACCTTGACGTACTGATCATCTTTGATCGAGACGCGCGTCTCCCTTGATCCCTGGACATCGATCAAAATTTTCCCTGCTTCTGGATCTTCATACAGCTTAAATTCTGTTCCGTACCACTTATCCATTAGTTGAACCACCGTCTTCACATATTGCTTGGCGTAGAGTTCTTTTTGGGTAATGTCCCACATCTCAGCAGAGACAAGAAAAGGCATAGCATAGATTTTTCCTTCTTTAAACTCAGGATAAAAGTCGATTTTCCCCTTAGGCATGAGGTCCTCGGGCTTAAACTGAGCAGAGGCATTCGCTCCACCTGCCAAGAGAATTTCCTGCTTGTTCAGTTCCCAGCATGTCGCATAAAAATCTTTGGAGGTCATGCCAAAATGAAGACCTAAGAAAAGCTCATCGTCTTGCAAGCCCTTGGGTACTTCTTCTTTTAACAGTGCTTGGTACTCTTCCTCAGTAATCCGCTGAATACCCGACTGACATCCCGTAAAAAAGAGGAGCATTCCCGCGAGTGCTACGCATATAGACCCCTTCATCATTTGCTTCCATCCAATCATTTCGAGTCTCATATTTAACGTTAAATTTCTCATTTTCAATGTTAAGTCTGAATCAAAATAGATTAACGATTGATCTTTAACCACTGAATGGCTGCGTCGTTTTTTGCGACAACCAATCTTTTGCCTTGGTCAGTTTTGACGGAGACAATGTCTCTCACTTCTCCTTTGATTTTGAGTCCAACTTCTTTGTTAGGAATACTTTCAAAGTCTCCTTTCCCGTTTCCTTTCAGATACGTCCCATAAGAAGCTGCATAAATACCGATCTCAGGTTTGGAGCGTGAGAAATTCCCCCCCAATAATATATCTAGATGCCCATCACCGTCCAGATCCTCAATCAGCATTCCATAGACAGGTGCCATCTGAGCCTCTAGCGGGAGGCTTCCCCAAGCATATGACCCATCGGGCTGACTCATCCAGATGGAAGTTTCCATCCGCTGGGCAGACCACTTGTAGGATCGCGCCAGTATCTGGGGAGAAAACATCTCCTCAATCGTAGCATCTTTGTAGGACGCATACTTGAGGTACTGCTTTTTGAGCCCTGGCATCTGCATCACGACATCCTGGCGCAGGGCCAGCGGATAGCTTTTATCTCCTTGATAAACCGTAATCAACTGCTCTGGCGCACCATTTCGGTCAAAATCATTGACGAACATCTCCACGGGTGTCGTGTCGCCCGCCTGTAAGCGTGAATTGAGTCCATGATTGCCCAGCAGAAGGTCTGGCTTCCCATCTTCATTCAGATCTGCGATCTCTACACAAGTCCAAAGGCCCGTTTGCGTAGGGATATTTTGGGAGAATGGGACAAAGCTTCCCTCTCGATTTTCCCAGATGGTGATAGGCAACCATTCTCCTGCCACAACTAAATCCAGGTCTTGGTCTCCGTCCCAATCGATCCACTGTGCGTCGGTCATCATACCGTACTTGACCAGTTGAGGCGCCTTCTCCTCTGTGAGATTGGTGAAATTGCCTTTACCGTCATTGTTGAGAATGAAGCCATTGACGGGTACGCCGTATACGCCTGGACGTGTACGCACACCGACAAACAGATCTTGATCTCCATCCCGATCGTAATCCCCTGCTCGCACACAAGCTGCACTTTCATAAATGTACCCACGAAATGGATTCTTTTTCTTCTTAAATACCCCTTTTCCTTGATTGAGATAAATCCTGTCTTTCAAAGCGGCAGAAGAGGTAGAAAACTCACTTCCCCCACTGGTCACATACAAGTCGAGGTCTCGATCTCCATCCACATCCACAAACAATGCATCTGTATCCTCGCTTCGCGCATCTTCTATAAACGCTTGAGAGGGTATGGGATGAGGGGCAAATGTTCCATTGGGTCGTTGAATCCAGAGTTCTCCAGGCTGGTCTTTGGCACCACAAAAATATAGATCCTCTCTTCCATCTCCTGTGACATCCCCTTTGGCTACCTTGGGACCTTCTGAAGAAAGCATATGATACAGTAAACGCTCTCGGATAAAGTCTTGGTGATCGTTTTCTTGATGGGTAAAATTCTGAGAGAAATCTCTAGAGTAATCAAGAAAGAGTGGCTGTTTTCCTTTAGGTGTTAAATCCTCAGAAGCAGTGGCTGTCTGGTATTGAAACACGAGTTTCTGATTTGTGCGCGTGGCGCCCGTCTTGGTGACAGAAAGATCTGGCCATAAAACCACGATAGAATCTACCTCTTCGATCGTCCCTAGTCCCATGTGTAATTTCGGGTCGATACAGGACTGAAACCCGCGCATAGGCGCCAATTCCTGATAGAATACTTGATCGTCTTTGTAGATGCTTACTTGTGTACCTAAGGCAAAAGTATTTTTCCCCTGTCCTTTAAATTCGAAGGTTAGGAATCTGCGGTCGGGATATAAGGTATCGGATTCGTTTCGATACAAGAAGGCGGGCATATCCAGATTGTTGACCACGAGGTCGAGGTCGCCATCATTGTCCAAGTCGCCGTAGGCGGAGCCATTGGAGAAGCTGGGCTGTGCCAAGCCCAAAGCAGTGGCTCGGTCTTCAAACAGTGGAATGACGCCTGAGCTCCTTCTTTTCTGCATAAAAGCAGCATTGGCAATGGCTTCTGAGGGCATCATGTCTACCAGTTGGGTGATCACATTGCCCTTGTTTTCCTTGATCATGCTGCTGATCGCGCGTGGGGAGGCATAGAAATTCACATAATCTTGATCAGTCAAGTCCTTCAGGATGCCATTGGCGACGAAGATATCTTTCAATCCGTCATTGTCCAGATCTGCGATCAAGGCACCCCAACTCCAGTCGGTGGCATGGATGCCCAGCATACGCCCTAGCTCACTGAAAGTGCCGTTGCCATTGTTGAGTTGGAAGGCGTTGCGAGAAAACTGGCGATAGTACCCTGTTCGAAGATTCTTCTGATACTTATTCCAGTTCTCAAAATTCGTTTTGGTTTTCATACGTGCATTCGTGGCAGGAAGCATATCGGTCACGAAGATCTCAGGGTATCCATCGTTGTTGACGTCTGCCATATCTGCGCCCATGGAGCTCAGGCTGATCTCCTGAATCTGCTCTTCTAGTACCTCTGCAAAGGTACCATCTTGCTGGTTGAGGTAGAGATAGTCTTTTTCGAAGAAGTCATTGGATACATAGATGTCCTGCCACCCATCTTTGTTTACATCCCCAATCGTCACACCCAAGCCAAACCCTATCGCACTGCCATAAATTCCTGCTTCTTCGCTGACGTCCTCAAATTTTTGTCCTGTATTTTGATACAATTTATTGCCACCCAAGGTATCGCGTATCTTGCGTTGATCCTTCACAAGATCGTATCCTCCGACAGATCGAATGGAGTTATTCAACAAATAGCAGTCTAAATCCCCGTCTTTGTCATAGTCAAAAAATACCGCATGGGTAGAGAGTCCCAGGTCGTCCAAGCCGTAGACATTTGCCTGTTCGGTAAAGGTGAGGTCTCCATTGTTGATGAATAATTCGTTGTAGCGATTGTCTCCTTCGGGGCTACCAGATTTGCATACATAAATATCCAGGAGTCCATCTGCATTGATGTCTGCCATGGTCACGCCACTGGACCAGACATTGGGACAGGCAACACCTGCTTTTTGGGTAATGTCTTCGAATCTGAAATCACCTTTATTGAGGTAGAGCTTATTATCTTCCAGGTTTCCGCTGAAATAAATATCTATCAAACCGTCATTATTGATATCTCCCAGTGCGACGCCCCCTCCATTGAAGAAGTTACGGAAAGTGTAGGGGTTAAAATCTTCTGTGTAGGTGATAGCATTTTGAAAGTCAATCCCTGAATAATCAGCGGGAATGGTAGTAAATAGTGTATCCCCCACTTTCACTTCAGAGATAGAGGGTTGGCAAGCTTGAAACAGCCAGAGGCAAAGGACAACAAAAAGCCCTTTTTCAGTCCATTTTCTTCCTTCAAGATATATGTCTCTCCAAAAATGCATACGGCTTATTTCCCTCGGGTTGATCTTTTCGTAGGAAGACATTCATTCCTTTCAAAAATCAATAAAAATAGTGAAGATTTTGGTATAAGAAAAGGGCCATCTCATATGAGACGGCCCACATTATGATCTTTTCCCTAGAGGTAAAGTCCTAGCTACTAGTAGCTTGGATTTTGTCTCAAGTTGGGATTTACATTGATCTTGTTCTGAGGAATAGGGAATAGTTCCTTTCCAGGTGCAGAGGCAGGCTTGAAGTCCCACTCATCACCGAACTTACCGAAGCGAATCAAGTCGCTACGACGCCATGCTTCGTAGAACATTTCACGTCCACGCTCAGCCAATAGCTCGTCTGCAGTCAGAGAACCCAACTCAGCTACACCTGCACGTGTACGGATCTGGTTTACGAGATCCAATGCTTCCTGGCTTCCGTTGTCCTGCTGCCATAGTGCTTCTGCCTTCATCAACAATGCATCTGCATAGCGGAATACAGGAAAGTCAGAGTTCAAGTGGCGTGTGTTACCAATCTCATACTCGTACTTACTCACACGTGCACCTGCTTGACGAAGCGCATTCGGGAAGTGTTCGTTGACTTCAGGTGTGAAGATAATGTTCTCACCGTCTGGGTCTGCAGTTTCTACGGCACCGTCAGTAAGTGGTGTTACACCATCAGATGCAAACTGAGGACCTGCCAAGAAGTTACCGCGAACCTGCTGGTTTCCAGAAACACCCTTACGTGCATCACCATCTTCGTAAGAGTTGTAGAACTCCTGAAGTGAACAGTACCCGTTCCAAGGCTGCTCCTGCAGATCAAATGTAGCATTACTAGAGTAGTGAAGCGTCATTTGAGGAAGGTTGAATCCAGGTGCGTTTACAGCGTCATAAGGAATGACGAAGATGTTCTCTGAAGTACCTACACCGCCGTTGTCATTGTCAGCGTTGAAGTTCTCAAAGTAGTCATTCGTCAAAGAGTAGAGACCAGAGCTGATCACACGATCCACAGCTGTCTGAGCTTGTGCCCACTGAGCTGTACCTGAGTATACTTCTGCGTTGAGGTATAGTTTGGCGAGCAACATGTCAGCTGCTGTCTGCGTGAAACGCGCATATGTGTTGGCGTCTTTTCCAGTAAGAAGAGATCCTCTGATTTCTTCCAATTCAGCTACGAGGAACGCATAGACTTCTGCACGCTCATTGTTTGCAGGTACAGGATCAAGTGCTTCTCCTGCTTCTACATCTGAGACCAATGGGATATTTCCATACATGTCCATCAACCAGTAGTAGTATAGGGCACGAAGGCCACGTAGTTCTGCAACGAAAAGAGAAGCTTCTTCGTCTGTTACAGGAGATTCGGGATCACCGATGAGGCCTTTGAAAACCTGAATTAGGTTATTAGAGAATCCTACACCGCGATACATGTCATTCCAAGCATTGTCAATGTAACCATCTGCAGGCAACATTTCATGTCTATGGCAACGTAGCCAAATACCACCGTCAAACCAGTCACCTCCACGCTGAGGAATCATCATTTCATCAGAAGATACTTCCTGAGCTGACAGGTAGGTGTTGTGGCTACCAAAAGAATATAAGTTGGCATAAGCAGCACCGAAACCAGCGATGAGCTCTGCACGACTTGATGGGAAGTTAGCGTCAGTTAGCTCGCTAAATACCTCTTCTTCCAAATTTGTACAAGATGGAGTAAAGATAGGAGCAACGAGTCCGATAACTAACACTAGCAGTAATGAATACCGTTTCATGTTTTGTTTTTCTGTTTTTTAATTACTGAGTGTATTAAGCAAACATATGAAATTCACAATTTGTTCAGCAAGAATTAAAGTCCGATGCGGACACCTGCTGTGAACGTACGCGTACGGAAGAATGTATTACGACGCGCGATACCTGGAGCCAACTGATTAGGATTCAAATTGATGTCTCCACCGTTGTCTGTTGGACCTGGATCACCCCAACGTACGTTAGGATCTACTCCAGAGTAGTTTGTGATGTAGAACAAGTTCTGACCTGCTACATATACCTGAAGCGTACGATCTTTTCCAATGTCAAAGTTGTAGGAAAGAGACGCATTATCCAATACCAAGAAATCTGCACGCTCGATGTGGTATGTGTTGAATTCAGGAGCTGCATTTACATTCACAAACTGATCTGTGATGTAAACATTCAAGTTAGGCTGTCCACCCAATGGCTCATAGAATACACGGTTCATATTGATCAAAGAGTGACCGAAATCTCCTCTAAAGAAGAAGCTGAATGTGAAGTCTCCGTAAGAGAACGCATTCGCAAGTCCTAGAGAGAAAGAAGGGATACCTGTTCTATCACCAATTTCTACTGCTTGTCTGTCTGTTGCATCCTGAACACCATCAGGTACAAGCTCTACAAAGTCGTCAGCTGTACCGAGTACGCCGTCATCACCTGCATTGATACCTGCAACGTCGTTGTATACCCAACCATCGTTGTCAGGATTGTCATCTGTATTGTTGGCTTCAGTTGCCGCAATGTCGAGGTCATATCCGTAGTACTGTCCTAACTCAGATCCAAGGTTCAACGCAATTGTTGGGTTGTCATTCAAACCAGGAGCACCAGGAGAAGTGTTGTCGTCTAGAAACTGTCCACCATTCCCAAACTGGAAATCAGGAACGACGCCTTCCAAAGTATCCAATAGGATAGGGTTGTAGTAAGTCAGCGTGACGTTTGGATTCCACTTGAAGTTTCCACTCTCGAACTCATATCCGATAGCAGCTTCCACACCGCTTGAGCGAAGGGCTACGTTGTTCAAGTTCGCCAGCAAGTTGGGGAAATTAAATGGAGGCAAGCTTACCTGTGCGTTGAAAATCAGGTCACGTGTGACACGGTTGAAGTAGTCAATGCTACCTCTCAACTTATACCCAAGTAGCTGGAAATCTACACCAATGTCTAACTCGCGCTTTGTTTCCCACTGTAGGTTAGGATTAAAGTTTGAAGAAGGACCAATCGTCTGTGTAAATGTACCTTCGTACAAGAAGAAGTCACCTGTAGCGAATCTTGCCAAAGATGCATAGCTGTCCGCAGGAAGTGCACCAGTCACACCATAACCCGCACGTAATTTCAATTCATCTACTCCGTTGATATCAAACAGGTTCGTCAACATGATACTACCAGATACCGCTGGGAAAAGTCCCCACTTGTTACCTGAACCAAAACGAGAAGATCCGTCATAGCGAAGGCTTGCCGTCAAGTTGTATGTCTCATCATAAGCCAGACGCGCACGACCAAAGAATCCTACTACCAAGTAGTTGTTTCTTCCTCCGTTTACATTCAAAGAGTTGGTTGTACTCACACGGTCTGTCAAGGAGCCTAAGTTATTGTATGTAAAGGCATCAGAAGGAAGCCCCGCACCACCTACACCAAATCCTTGATAGTCTACTCTGTTGAATGAGTATCCACCCAATAGGTCTACATCCAACGCATTGAAGGTTTTCTTGTAGTTCAAAGTAGTTTCGAAAAGCTCATTTACCTCGTCTTCTGTATAGCGAGAAGCAGATCCTAGACGCTCACCTCCATTAGGAGTTGCATTTCCACGGAACTTACTAGCACGGCTGTAGAACTGTCCAAAGAGGTTGCTACGACGCTGCAGGTTGTAGCTAGCAGAGAATGTCAATCCACTTGTGATTTCGAGATCACCACGGATCGTCGCTAGAAGTGTTTTGAAAATTCCTTCGTTCAAGTTTTGCTCTGCAAGTGCTACAGGGTTGAAGTAGTCAAATGCATCACGCTGATAGTATCCACCGAAGTTCTCTACGAAAGCAGGATTGTCAGACAATACAGGCTCTGTTGGGTTGTAGACGTTTGCATAACGGAAAGACTCCGCGAAACCAAAAGAAGATCTACGCTCTGTGTTAGACAAGTTCAAAGTAATCTTCAAGCGGTCGTTCAATGTCTTCTGGGTCAAGTTTAGGCGACCATTCACTTGATCAAAGCCAGAGTTGATCCCTACACCATTAATGCCACGATAGTTGATAGCCGCGCGGTAAGACATCTCTCCTACACCACCAGAAAGTGAAAGGTTGTGTACCTGAGACACACCAGGAGCTGTCACTTCGTCGATCCAGTCTGTACTTTGTCCTCTGTCTAGGTCTGGGTTTCCAGCAAGTACGTCTGCACGAATCTCACGGAACTCTGCAGCAGTCGCAAAAGGAGCTGTTCTCGCCACCTGCTCGACTGTCGTGTATCCGTTGTAGTCTACAGAAGTACGACCTGCTAGTCCCTTCTTTGTAGTAATGATGATTACACCCGCAGAAGCACGTGTACCATAGATCGCAGCTGCAGATCCATCTTTCAAGATGTCGATAGACTGGATGTCGTTAGGGTCTACACTGTTGAGTTCACCACCGATCACACCGTCGATTACAATCAAAGGAGATGCGTTGGCACCAAAGCTAGAGATACCACGAAGACGGATGTCAAATCCACCGTTAGGGTCACCCCCTACTTTGGAGATGTTTAGACCTGCTACTTTACCCTGAATCAACTGGGTAGGATCGTTCACCTGGCCTTGGTTGAAGTCTTCTTCCTTGACCGATGTAATCGCTGAGGTCACCTGCGAGGCTTTCGCTGTAGAGTAACCTGTCACGACGACTTCATCAAGAGTCGCGTTGGTCGCAACCATGGTCACATTGATTGTAGACTGACCATTGACTGCAACTTCTTGACGCTCATAACCGATGTAAGATATCACCAGTGTGGCATCGTCAGAAGGAACCTGTATTTCGTAGGCTCCTCCATCTTCGGAAATCACCCCTGTGGTGGTTCCTTTCACGAGGACAGTCGCACCGACAAGCCCTTCTCCATTGGCGGAGGAAGAAATCTTACCAGTGACCGTCAACTGCGCGAATGCTGTTCCTCCTGCAAAGGTCAGTAGCATGACCATGCAAAGGCGGAAAAGCATGATTGATTTGTGTTTGACGCTCATAATAATAGTAGTTAAAATTTAGTTCATAGAAACTACTGGTATACAAAAATATATAAAATACAATATACAGAAAGCCCAGGCACCCTTAGATCTAGTGTTCCTGAGTAGCAGATTATACCTGCAACGAAGGAATCATTCTAAGCGTGGCTGAGCTAGCCTAATTAAATCACAGACTGAAATGAGAGAATAAACGCGCGTAGTAGTTGTAGTATCATTCGTTTCAGTAAGTTGCCCCTCGCCAGTAATTCATCTAGAATAACTGATAAACACAAATTTCCACATATAGAAATCTATTACTACATCGAAGTTTGTGATTTTTTGTCATTATGTCAAGCCATGTAATGGCATAATAAACTTATTTCCCTAGCGAAAACGTTTACGTAATCCTTTTCGTTACAAAAAAAATTATTTAGATTTTAACGTGTGGAAGAATGCATATTTGCAAGCATTGCAAATTGTGAAGTTGTCACTTTATCTCTATGAACAAAAAGCAAGTTACGCTGGCAGATCTTGCCCAGCAGCTCGGTATCAGTACTGCAACTGTCTCTCGTGCCCTCAAGGACTATCCTGATATCAGTCAGGAGACCAAAAAGAAGGTGCTAGAACTAGCACGCGAACTCAAATACCGCCCCAACTCTATGGCGGCAGGCTTGCGCAAACGCGAATCGCATATTATCGGCGTCATCATACCCTCCATCGTGAATCACTTCTTCTCTTCTGTGATCAAGGGAATCATGGAAGTGGCCTATGAAGCAGACTATCGCGTCATGCTTTGTCAAACCGATGAGTCCTACGCCAAAGAAGTAGCAGATACCGACGCGCTCTTTGCCAGTAGAGTCGATGGCTTACTCGTCTCCCTTGCCCATGAGACCCAAAACTACGATCACTTTGATTCTTTTAGGGACTCTGGGATTCCTATGGTGTTTTTTGATAAAGTTCCTTTAGAAAATGCCATGCCCGAAATATCTAAAGTGGTGGTGGATGATTATCAAGGAGCATTTACTTCTGTCGAGCATCTTATCCAACAAGGATGCACCTGTATCGCCCACTTCCACGGCCCACTGAGTGCTTATACCTCTGTCAATAGATACAACGGGTATAAGGATGCCCTCAAAAAGCATGGCCTACCTCAACATGAAAGCCTCCTGTTGGAGTGTAAAGACATTACATTTGATGAAGGTCGTGAATTTGTCTCTCGACTGCGGGAGGTGCATCCTGAATGCGATGGCATCTTCACTGTGACTGACGCAGTAGGGATGGGTGCCATGATGGGACTTAAGGCACAGGGCATCCATGTCCCCCATGACATTGCTGTCATTGGATTTAGTGACTGGCAAATATCTGCCATCGTAGAGCCTCACCTATCTTCTATTGCCCAACCGAGCCTGGAAATGGGACGTAGAGCTACACAACTTTTGCTCAAAGAAATTCACGCAAACAAAGAAGACACACATTTTTCCCCTAAAACAGAAGTACTTCAGACTCAACTCAAAGTACGTGCCTCTAGCAAAAGACGATGAAATTAAGGCATTGTCTAACTTGTATCTGAAGGGCATCTCCACCTGCATATGGCTATGAATTCATATGTTTTTATCTTTCTTTTGGCGAAGAATATTCGAAATGCATGTGCCGTGAGATTCGATATTCTTATGTAGGAAAGAGAAAAAAATATTTCGCTTTTTGAGGAGTACAGATAAACGCCAACATATTTTCGCCCTCTTCCCTCGCTTATTTTCTGGATATATACTTCAAAATCGACCCTCTATGGCAGATATGCCACTTTCATTTGACGATATTCGTCCATATAACGATTCGGAAATTGGAGCCGTACTCAAACGGTTGCTTTCCAAGCCTTCTTTCTTTTTGATGATGGAGGCCCTTTTTCCTGAAATATCTCGCGACCAAGTGGTCAAAAAGATACAAGCCATTCAATCTATACGAGACTTTCAAGCCACCATTATCAGTGATACCCTTGACCGTATCCTGGAAAACTCCAGCCAAGGACTCACCATTGAAGGTCTAGAAAATCTTGACCCGAATAAAGGCTACCTTTTCCTATCCAATCATCGTGACATCATATTAGATTCTGCCTTCTTGAATCTCAGACTACTTAGCGGAGGGTTTTCTACAAGCTACATCGGCATTGGCGACAACCTGATGGTATCGACCTTGATCACCGATCTAATGAAGGTCAATAAGTCTTTCATTATTCACCGATCTGCTCCTCGCCAACAACTCATTGCTTATGCCCAGCGCCTTTCTAATTACATCTATCACCTGATTGTAGAGCAAAGCGAAAGTGTATGGCTCGCTCACCGCAACGGCAGAACCAAAGATGGCATCGACCAAACCCAAGCTTCTGTCATCAAAATGCTCCTTATGACTGCTGAAGGAGATCTCAGAAAATACCTTAGCCAATTGGAGATTGTCCCCGTAGCCATCTCTTATGAATACGAACCCTGTGATCATTTAAAAACAGAGGAAATGGTCCATAAAGCGGATAACCTTCCTTACACCAAGGATGATAAAATGTCTATGCTGTTGGGGATTACTGCTCCCAAAGGAAGGATTCACCTGGCTATTGGTAAATCTCTCAGCCAGGAGATTATAGATATGCCATTTGAGGGGCGAAAAAATGACTGGGTCAATGAGCTGACAGCTTTAGTGGATCAACATATCTACTCCTTGTATCACCTATGGCCTGTCAACTACATCGCCTACGATATGGTAGAGGAGGGAAATACATTTGCGGCTCATTACTCCGAGCTAGACAAACATAATTTTGAACAGTATCTCGATCAGCAAGTCGAGGGAATCAAAGGAGATCCAGAAAAGTTGCACCAGCACTTACTCAAAATCTATGCAGGTCCTGTAGCGACTTCTTCTCAAAACAAAACCCATCCCCTTATAGGGGACAGGCAGCAATAAAGCGTTAGACGTGTAAAAATCGGTTACGCTTTATCTATCGGATGACTCTAAAGTGATGGAGCTTGAGATCTGATGCATACATTTGGCCATTAGGATAAAGTTCAAGTCCATATACCCCGTGATACTCAATCATCTAGTGGAGTGGGAGCCTTCTAGCCACACGTAGACGACCCCCTTACTCCGAGAAATGAATGAAGGTTAGGGAGAGAATTATTCACAAGTATGATTCTCTATTTCTTTCTCTTATCCACTCACTCTTTCATTACCTTCTGGGTAGAGAGGATCCGATCTTCATGACGCACCTGCACCCAATACATGCCTTGAGGGAGATGAGAGAGGTCCCAGTTGACAGATTGAGCGTCTTTAGAGGAAATGGTCATCAGATCTAAGGATTGTCCACTGATGCTTAGGATCTCTAGATCTAGCGTGGGTACCGAAGGGATATCGAGTGCAAGCTGCAACTGATCACGAAAAGGCTGCGGATACGTCAAAATCGAGGGCGTCACATTGCCTTGATCGCGGGAAGTCTGTACGCCATCTAGATTGGTAATCCAACGAATTTTTCCTTGAGCCTCAGTGACCAATAAGGTATCTCCAGATGGACTTACCGCGATCCCATTGGGGGTGCGAAACTGAGCCGTAGCTATAGGACCGTTCTGAAAACCCGCTACGCCTGTTCCTGCCCATATGGTCGCCTGACCCGCGCTGTCCAATCTAGCGATAGAATGCCCATCCAAACTCGGCACATAATAATAGTTTCCCGAACGTACCACATATCCCATGCGTCCAGTAGAGGGATGCATACCAAAATTGTGGACGGTCCCATCCAACTCCACACGGAACAGTCTGTTGTTGTTAAAATTCGCAACGATGAGGTCTCCATTCATGGCACGGATGATGGCGTCAGGCCCATTGATTCCATTTCCACCTGTAAATTCTACAACCGAAGAATCGATGAGACTTAATTTCATGACTTTTCGATCGTTGTAATTTGTCACGTAAAAAAAGGTGCTGTCTTCTCCCAAGAGTACACTGATAGGACCATTCAAGCCCTTCCCCTTGGCGACGAGATCATAGGTATCGTCTGAATTGATCTTGTAAATAGAATTGGTGCTGTACTCGCAAAAGTAGAAATATCCGTTTCCATCGACCCCTCCTCCTACAGGGCTATTGAGTCCCGTCGCGATCGTGACGAGGTTTTTGTCAGGGTCTAGACGATGCACCTTCCCGCCCCCATAGTCGACCAAAAATATGTTGCCGTCGGGCATCCATGTAAGGGCTTCTAAGCCTAGACTGGCATTCTCATAATAAGTCCCGACCTCCTGTGCATGTAGGTGTGTCAAAAAAAAGGAAAAAAAAGCAATCCATACCAAGTGGCGGGTGTACGTAATCAAAGGTGTCATTTGATGATGCTTAGATAGTTGATTTACAATACCCCTAAGCTATCTCGGGCTTGACCAACGACCTAAGAATCCCGTATTCAAAAAGTATTTTTAAGGTGAGATGAACTCAAAAATCTATATATATTAATTTATCTCCCTATAATGTCTCTCCTCACACCAAAAAATTCATTATGAGCCAGGAATTGATGAAGGAAATATATGTAGCGGGAATTATTTCGGGCCTTATCTTAGTGGGTGCCCTCCTTCTGCATCGACGGCGAAGTCATCCTTCCATGAAAATTTTGATTGGACTTCTCCTGACGATTATTCTGCTACTAACACAGTCCGTCTTGTTTTTTAAGGAGCTCTACACGTTGATCAAATTCACCTACTGGCCGGTGATGTCTGGATGGTTCATCATTCCTCCCCTGATGTACATGTACTTCAAGACCTTCATTCCTGGAGCTACTTTATGGAAGCCGCGCTACCTCATCTACTTTGCGGTCCCCCTATATATCATCCTAGAGTGGCTCATCAATTTAATGGGAGTCCCGTTTAATTTACGAACCTGGATGGCATCCAATATGAACTTTAACTATCTATGGTTATTCGTATTTATTGCCAGCAACTTATACTTTACAGGTAGGGGATGGAAAGAATTGCGGAACCTCTCAGCCTCCGATCAAGATCCCTACATCCGATGGCTTCAAAATTTTGCGGCCTTTCTTTTTCTTGTCAACCTCATTTTCATCGTCATTTGGTCCATTTACTTCAGCCTGAGACAGTACAGCCAATTCTTTGATTACAGCTTATTACTCTTCTACGAGGTTTTCATATTTGTCCTGATCTTCAAAATCTTTCAAACCAGCGTATATTTTCCCTATACCTTCAGTCCTGACTATGCCAATACATCCCTGACCTCCACCCATAAAAATGAGCTCCATGAACGTGTAAAATCGGCCATGGAAGGCAAGCAAATCTATCTACAAAGCCAATTGAGCCTGGCCCAACTCGCACAAGTCGTAGAATCAACAGAAAATCAGTTATCCCAATTATTCAACCAACATCTAGAAACCAACTTCTATAAGTTTGTCAATGGCTATAGATTAGAAGAGTTTGAATCCCGAATCTTAGATGCCCAATACAAGAATCTCACCATCATCGCGATTGCCGAGAGTTGTGGCTTTCGCTCCAAGGCAAGCTTCTACAATGCTTTCAAAGAGAAGCACAACATGACCCCCAAAGCTTACTGGAAGGAACAGATTAATAAGCAAGAGATGGGTTAAGGGATAGATGGAAGTAAGGTCTTGCTTTGCGAATCTCTTGATTGGGTTGAAAGAGATAGGGTTCTCCCTCAGGTGTCAACATAGGATAGTGCGGATTGCTTGTAGAAACCCATGCTTTGGGTAAAAATGAAGCATCATGAATGAGGACGTTCTGCAAAAGATGGCGCACTTGCTCTGCATCCAACCCTAATCTAGCCTGGGCTAGCTGGCGAAAAGGGCCCAAATACTGAAATTCCAATGCCGTGATTCCATGTGAGAACTTACCATAAGTCCCCTCTGATAAATCTTTGTATCCATATCGGCTGGGATAGTCTGTCTCTCGTATTTTGCGAATACCTTCTGAGCGTGCATCGCCTGTCCACAAGATGGTGTGCCAGCCTACGCGATAAGGTCCATTTCTATATCGCACCAAAAAGGTTCCCGTTCGAAATCGATCGTCAATGAATCCTGTGTAAGCATCATTTTCAGAGGCGAGGGTCCAGTTTCCCATATGCACCGCCAAAGTAGCCGTCCACTGTGAGGTTTTGCGATTGTCTAGGTATCCTGTCCAGCCATAGCCTACGGCATAAGTTCGACCTGTAAGGTTGCTCAAGAACTGTCCCCAAAGAGAATCTTGGCCGACGGGAGCGCCGAATCCTGCCAAGGCCCCCAGACTTGCTTGGAGTTCCCAACCTGTCTGTCGTGGACGAGGCCCTAAGTGACTGATGTGATACAGCAACGCAACGGCTCCATCCACCTGGGCGAAGTCATTGACGTAAGAGAGATTGCCCGATAGTCCCAGTCGATTGACATGTGTCCCAAACTCAAAGGTGAGCCCTCCCCTACCTACCCATCCTGCGAAGGGGGTTTCTTGGCCCTGACATGGCAGAATTGTTCCCAGGCAAGTCACCAAAATGAGGAAGAATAGCGACCGTGGACATCCTCGAAAGGCAGGATGCCTACCACTTTTTTGTTGTGATGGAGAGTTGAATGCTTGCATTTGGTTGCATATTAATGATTTTTTGTGGGCTAGAAAGCATTTGGGAAATGGTAAAACTTGGGTTAAAGATACTCGCAGGGGCAGGGGCAGTTGTAGGTTTATGTTGGATACTCGTGTTCCTACCTACCCCCATCACGACAGGATATGCTGTTTTGCAGGATATCTGTGGTCATGGAGACTGGCTCTATCATCGCATAGAAGAGGATACACGTCCCGTAGATGTGGCGTTTATTGGTTCCTCTTTGACGATGTGTGGCATCCACGATTCCCTTCTGACGGCAGCCGTCGGATCGCGTCTCCAAAAAAATGTACAAATAACGAACCTTGGAACCTGTTTCTTTGGTCGGGATATGCATCTGATGATGGTGCAAAGATTGCTGACCCATCGTCAGCCCAGTCATGTGGTCTTGGAGGTACGCACCCAAGAAAATAAAGGATTGAATAAGAGCTTTTATAAACTTGCTAAAGGGAAAGAGTACTACTCGGGCTCTTGGACTCATACGCTGACGAATGCCGATGTCCAAAAACAAACATGGAAAGGAGCACGCGTCCAATTGCGTCGATATCTATCCCAACAACTAGGATTTGATACGACACAAATCGACTACGATACAACGGGATATTTGCATAGATTCAGGGGAAAACAGGCGATGAGACCCGAGCAGATTCCTGCCAAACGTGCCCTTAAGGAAATTCCAAATGACCTTATCAAAGGAACAGAATTTAAGCTCAGCCAGACTACAGGCAAGCATTATCTAGAAGAAATTCGTGACTTGCTTCATCAAAATGGGGTGCGTTTTATTCTCCTCTACTACCCTACTTACCCTGATCATCCCGAGCAGCAGCCTATGCTCTTGTCTTACTATGAATCTGTAGCAGATGAAGTTTGGCTTCCCCCAAATGATATATTTGAGCCTGAAGGTCATTTCATGGATTCCCAGCACCTCAATGGGATTGGCGGATGGGCTTTGTCAACATGGCTGGTAGATCCACTTTCCCAATCCTTAGTTACGACAGTTCATGAAGACTAAAAATGCCGTTCAGGGTCTTTGGATGATCCATCTGGCTACCCTCCTCTTTGGATTTTCGGGCTTATTTGGCAAATGGGTTGAAATGAGTGCGCTCTGGCTGGTACTAGGCAGAACGTTTTTTGCGGGGGGTTCCCTCTTTAGTTTTCTGGCTTTTCGCCATAGCTGGACCCTGCCCAAAGGTAAGAAGCAGATCCAACTTGTCCTGATGTCAGGGGCCCTTTTGGGTGTCCACTGGATGGCTTTCTTTGGAGCGATACAGAAATCAAATGTAGCCTTGGGATTATTGACATTCAGCACCTTTCCCATGTTCACCTCACTCTTAGAACCTTTGGTTTTTAGAGAAAAAATCAAACTTAGCAGCCTGATCCTATCCCTCTTGATCCTCTTAGGCGTAGTGCTCGTAGGGTGGGAAGGATTGCAACAAGACATCCCGATGCTTGCAGTGGGTATGGGTCTTTTTGCAGGCTTTTCCTTTGCCGTGCTCTCTCTGTTGAATCGCAACTTACTAGCCACTTACAGCGGGCTTCAACTGACAGCTTGGGAGACCTTGATTGCTTTTGTGACATTGCTGCCCTTTGCGATCCTGTTCCCTAGCCCCTGGACGTGGACAGATGTCGGACTGACCTTTATTTTGGGGCTCATCTTTACAGGAGTCGCTCACAGCTTATTCATCGAGAGTATTTACCATTTGAATGCACAGACGACGAGTCTCATTGTGAGTTTGGAGCCTGTGTATGGGATCTTTGCCGCTTGGCTTTTGCTAAAAGAAATCCCCAGTATCCTGACAATTGGGGGAGGAATCTTGATTCTCGGTGCAGGATTGTGGCCGACATTTATGACGCAGAAATCTGAGTCCTCTACGGTGAATTGAAGGAAAAAGGGCGAGTTTTTCATCTACGATGAAAAGAATTGGTGTTGGTCAGAACTGCCGCTCTTCAGTTTGTACCAGAAACTAATGATATATGAGAAAATGTTTCTCGTTTTACTCGTTCCATCCCTCACATCATACCCCAAGAGAGCTTATGGCCAAATATTTGCAAAAAGAAAACCGCTCTCCTGACGGAAGAGCGGTCCAAACCCAAACAAACACCATGAAAAAACTTATTGTGATACAATGCCTTTCGGCGAGGTCTTGAGCGGTTTGTTAGGGTAAAGGTGAAACAGATGTAATCCTGTTTCGGAAATATGTCGAATTACTTGCATGACGAAGACAGGGAAATTCCAGTACTATTTTTTCAACCTCGGCTTCTGTCAGATCCTTGATAACCCCAGTGGTATTGTTTCGAATGTACCAGCGATCGGCCATCTTTCGGATATAATACATAAGCTTTAATTTTTTAATCAGTAAAATCTCTTCGTTGTCTACATTCCCTTTTTGGCAAATATGCTGCCAACTTAATACAAAGAATTTGGAATTTACATGAAACGTCAATCCCCTGCGATCAATGGATCGTTTTCCTGATAGAAAGCCACAAAACAAGGGTTAAACGGTCTGAAGGCAGAAAAATATACTCTGAGTATTCGAAATAATTGACAGCTAAAAATATACTATACACCTGATTTTCAGTATGATCATTACAATTCTTTCAAACTTCTTAATTCATCAAACTGGTCTAGAACTTTGGCTAAATGCGTCTTTGGTACTTGAATCAACAGGGTCTGGGCTTCAGGGTCCATCCATTGTAGGAGTGCTTTGAGTTCATTTTTGTCCAAAGATGTACAACCTGCTGTCCCTTTGCCTCCTTCTCGCCATACATGGATAAAGATACAGGAGCCTCCACCTGGTATAGGCGTACCCGAATTGTGCAAAACAAATACCCCCCACTCATATAAGTCATCCTTACGGAGCATATGATCGGTACTTTTCCAGTCTGAGGTTACCGCCCCCTCATCTAGAATTTGATTATAATACTCCGATTGGATGTCTTCAATACACATCGTGGTCAAAACCACAGGCGTGTAAGGCCAGTCAAAAGCTGGCTTTTCTACCTGATACCCAAAGGCTGTCCCTAGTTCGAACACTCCTGCGGGAGATTTCAAATCACCTTCTTCTTTGCGCGGACCTGCCCATCCCTGGGCGTTGTGGAGTCCGAGTCCCCATCCTAGTCCTTTTTTCCCTATTAAGACAGGCAAGGTAGCCCCTTCCATTCGCCATTTTTGCTCAATTCTATCCCATTCATATTTTTTTAATATGCCCTTGGGTGTATTCCAATCTTCAGTTGTAACCAAAAGCACCTGTTGATATTTAGGAGAATGAAAAGCTTCATGTGCTTCTTGAGAAGCCCCACTGACAGAAATAGGAATCGAATCTTGTTGCTGATCCTGGGGATGGGACGAATCGCCAGGTGCACATCCTTCTTGAGACATACAAACGGCAAGACAGAGTATCAGGTATGAGAGGAAATAGGGGTTCATAAAGGATGGGGGATGACAATAGTGATCATTATGAATAGTTGGGCTTTATTTTGAGAAAAATGTACAAGACTTTCCTATAAATACTCGATTATTTTCATTTTATCCAACGAATCGCATGCCACATCAATTTGGGCGAACGCCTTCCTCAAATTTGCTTGACCTTCGTGGGTATTCTAGCTAGTTTGCCTAATCAATAATTCAACGACATGACACGACTCAGCTACTTACTACTATTGCCACTCGCATGTGTGCTGTGGGCCTGTGGGCAAACACAAGCGCCTCCTCCAAGCGAAAAACCAGCCTATGTTCTCGCGATCCATGGAGGAGCAGGTACCATCCGCAAAGACCTTATGACAAAGGAAAAGGATGCCGCCTATCGCGCTTCACTTAGAGCAGCCCTCGCTGCGGGCGAAGAGGTTCTTAAAAATGGTGGTGACGCAATGGATGCTGTGGTTGCGGCCATTACCCTCATGGAAGACGATTCACTCTTCAACTCAGGTAGAGGTGCCGTGCTCACAAGCGAGGGTACAGCCGAATTAGATGCTTCCATCATGGACGGACAAAGTCTGAATGCAGGATCTGTAGCAGGAGTCAAAACCATCAAACACCCCATCCTGGCTGCCCGGCTGGTGATGGATTCCTCGGTTCATGTCATGATGGCGGGACTAGGTGCCGATACGTACGGAGAGATAAATGGATTAGAGATTGTCGATAACAACTATTTCATTACAGGAAGAAGAAAGCAACAGTGGGAGAAGAAACAGGAACAGGAATCCGCAGCCATCAAGAAAAAATACGGGACGGTAGGAGCCGTCGCATTGGATCAGAACGGGAACCTCGCTGCGGGAACTTCTACAGGAGGTATGACCAACAAGCGTTTTGGACGTGTGGGAGATGCCCCCATCATTGGAGCGGGAACTTATGCCGATAACAAATCATGTGCAGTCTCTTGCACGGGACATGGGGAATATTTCATTCGCAATGTCGTCGCTTATCAGTCAGCCGCGCAGATGCAGTTTTCAGGAAAAAGCCTAGAAGAAGCGACCAATCACATCATTCATGAAGTACTTCCTCCTCAAGGTGGAACAGGCGGCTTAATCTCTGTAGACAAGGATGGCAACGTCAACCTCCCTTTTAACACATCGGGTATGTTCCGTGGATTTGTGAAAGCAGGAGATCCAATCAAGGTAGCCATCTATGAGGAGGAGCCTAAATAAAATAAAAAGACGGTTAGAGATCAGAGATCAGATTTCAGATTTCAGATTTCAGACTGAAAGTGCTTGTAGTCTGAGATCTTATTCAACTAGAACTATTACACAATACTCCATATATGACTGAGTCATGGAACGATTTCCTCATTCCTGGCTCATTTCTTCAAATCAAATTTTATGCTAACTAAATTTCAGAAAGTAGCTGTCATTGGTGCGGGCACCATGGGAAACGGAATTGCACACGTCTTTGCCCAGCATGGCTACGATGTCAATCTGATTGATATTTCTGCTGCTGCGCTGGAGCGTGGGCTGGCGACCATCGGTAAGAATATGGACCGACAGGTGAAGAAAGAAATCTTGACAGCCGCCGATAAGGAAGCTTCCTTGGGACGTCTCAATCCCATGACAGACCTGAGTGAAGGCGTGAAGGACCGCGACATCGTGGTAGAGGCTGCTACCGAAAATCTCGACCTTAAGCTCAAGATATTTACGCAGATGGATGAGGCTGCACCCGAGCATGCCATTTTGGCTTCCAATACTTCTTCCATCTCGATCACCAAAATTGCTTCGGCTACTAAGCGTAGTGACCGCGTGATCGGCATGCACTTCATGAATCCTGTTCCTGTAATGAAGCTAGTTGAAGTCATCTCGGGATTTGACACAAGCGATGCGACAAGAGACGCCGTCTTAGAACTTGCAGGAGATATGAGCAAAGTACCTGTACCCGCGAATGACTATCCTGGATTTGTCGCCAACCGCATCTTGATGCCCATGATCAACGAAGCGATTTATACACTACACGAAGGGGTAGCGGGAGCCGATGAAATCGACACCATCATGAAGCTGGGTATGGCACATCCCATGGGTCCCTTGACACTAGCAGATTTTATCGGGCTCGATGTATGCTTGGCGATCCTCGAAGTCCTCTACAAGGGATTTGGCAACCCCAAATATGCGCCTTGTCCCCTGCTAGTCAATATGGTGACAGCGGGTCATTTGGGCAGAAAAACAGGAAAAGGATTTTACGAGTATAAGAGGTAAACGTCTTAGGAGACGATGAGACCGTCCCTTTTGGGACTATCGGACGAGAGACCGCTCGTACCTCGCTTTCGGACTGAAAGTAGGAGCTATAAATCCAGCATTATTTTCAGTCTCGTAGTGAGCCGTAGGTAAACGGTCTGAAGTCTGAAAGTCTCGAAAGAGACGGTCTCATAGTCTCTCTTGAAGCCTTCTCCATCAGCCACAGAGGTGGTGAATCTCGTCCATAGCTTTCTGCTTACGTGTCTTCGTGAGCTCGAATTGGTCGATTTTCTTTTCGTCCATCAAAAGATCATGTGCAAGGACAGTTCCCTGAGAGAGCAGTTCTTGCTTTTCTTTTTTGGTAATGGACGTCAAAGCCGTCACAGGATACAAACGCGTATTCTCCACCAATTGCTTGAGATTGCCTTTTTCAGGAAAATTCCATGAAATCAGGTGGAGTCCTGCACAGGTACCAAATGTCAACGCATCCTGTGTAAACTCTGCATTGGTAACGATCCATCCTTCAAAGGTTTTCCCCTCATGGGCAGGTAGCTGTGCCCATCGAGCGGCAATGTCGAGAAAACGCGCTTGAATGTAGAGCGCTACTTTTACATCCAATTTTTTCCCTGCCTTATTCCCAAACTTGCACTCTACCGCCACCCGATGATGCCCATCATCTCCTAAGACATCGACCTCGTGCATGATACACTTTCCTTGTACCATTACCCCCACTTCTACATCAAATCCCTGTCGCTTCAATAGTTCGCCTGTGTACTGCTCAAAGGGATATCCAGAAGGACCTAGCTCCATGATGGCACGTTTGAGCTTATACCTAGCCGCATCAGGACGGCTTTCTCGTCGTAGCAGGGTAAACGCCCGCTGGTAAATACGATTGGTTGTCATCTCAGGGGTCAACTCGCTTTCTACTTGTGCCGCGATGCGATCTATTACCTCCTGTTTGGCTCCTGCCTTAAACAAAGACAAGCGCAACTTCTCAGGGATGTAAGGGACCAACTCGCCCGAAGCCTTCTTTACAAAAATCTGCTGACCTGATTGATTTTCCTCCATGCGTACTTTTCTTATTCTGGAAAGATACATAAGAATCTGTTTGAGGCAAATGGCAGGACTCCCCCATTTCTATCTTTACTTTCCATTGCAAACTCATGATAAGCACCTTAACTTTGCGCGACATTTGGAATACTACGATCTAGGAGACTAAGGTTCTGCCTAGATAGCTCGCAGCTAAGGACACATAAGTGTAGGACATATGATTCAAGTGATGAAGTTTGGCGGTGCATCCGTCAAGAATCCCGATGCCATACGAAATGTGGCACGTATCCTGTCGCATTTCAAGGAAGATGCCATCTTGCTGGTCGTCTCTGCGATGGACAAAACAACCAACCACCTAGAAATGCTCGCCCACCTCGCGCGCGACCAAAAGGAAGCCGAAGCATGGGCGCAGTTTAATAAAATCAAATCCTTCCATTTGGAGCATGTAAACGACCTGTTTGAAGGAGATCTGCAAGCCTTGGTAAGAGAGAAGATTCTGAATTATTTCCAACAAATAGAGCGCATCGTCCGCGGGATCTTATTGCTCAAAGAATTTCCTCCCTCTACCTACGACCGAATCGTCTCTCATGGCGAGTTGCTGTCTACGACACTGGTAGCGGCTTATCTCGAAAAAGAAAATCACGACTGCCAGTGGATCGATGCACGTGATTATATCAAGACAGATGCAAGCTATCAGCGAGGCGAAGTCATATGGAGCTTGACAGAAGAAAATATCCAGCAAAAAGTAGCACCCGCCATGCGTGCAGGCAAATTTATCGTCACGCAGGGCTTCATCGGTTCCACTACCGAAGGTAAAACCACAACACTTGGCAGGGAGGGTTCCGACTATACGGGATCTATATTTGCCTATTGCTTAGGGGCGAAAAATCTCACGGTGTGGAAAGATGTGATTGGGATTCTCAATGCAGATCCGCGTCTAAGAGACGAAACCCAAAAGCATGAGCAGCTATCCTATGAAGAAGCAGTAGAAATGACTTTTTACGGAGCAAGTGTCATTCATCCCAAAACGATCAAGCCTCTTTTCTCAAAAGAAATTCCCCTCAAAGTCAAGTGCTTTGCAGATATAAAGGAGCCAGGAACCGTAATTGGCGCGCAAGGAGATGACCAAGTCATCACCTCTTACATCATCAAGAAGCGTCAAGCCTATCTCCACATCAAACCCAAGGACTTTTCATTTATGGAGGAAAGGCTGATGCAGCAGATTTTTGACCATGTTTATAAATCTGGTGTGAAGGTTAACCTTGTGCAAAACTCCGCCATCTCTTTGATGCTTTGTGTGGACGACAGGGAAAATACGGTGAATGAGTTAGAAGCGCTGCTGCTGGATACATTCGAGGTAGAAACAGAACGTGAACTCAAGCTCTTTACAGTTATGAATTATCAAGCTGCGGATCTGGCAGAAGCGCATGGCGCACGGATGGTGCAGCAATACGATAAAAATCTCTCCTACGTGAAGTAGGAAAATCTTTTTGACGTACAGACCGTCCCTTGGCAGGGACTTTCAGATGCGAGACCGCTCGTCCCTCGCTTTGAGACTGAAAGTAAGAGCTGCACAGTTAGTATCACTTTCAGTCTCAAAGTCCCGATAGGGACGGTCTGAAATCAGAAAGTCTCCAACAGGAGACGGTCTCAAAGTCTCAAAAAAAATGGAATACAGAAGACTCGGAAAATCAGGACTACAAGTCAGCCTATTCTCATTTGGATCATGGCTGACATTTGCGAAGCAAATCGAAAATGGCATTGCAGAAGAATGCATGAAGCTCGCCTATGACGGCGGCATCAACTTCTTTGACAATGCAGAAGCCTACTCCAAAGGCCAGTCTGAGGAGGTCATGGGCGACATTCTCCAAAAGATGGGCTGGTCACGGGATACCTTTCTCGTTTCTTCCAAGGTGTTTTGGGGAGGGGATCTACCCAACCAAAAAGGGCTCAGCCGCAAGCACATCATGGAGGCTTGTCATGCGGCATTGCGACGACTCAAGGTAGATTATCTAGACCTTTTCTTTTGCCACCGTCCCGACTACAACACGCCTGTGGAAGAAACGGTATTTGCGATGAACCATCTCATTCAGCAAGGGAAAATTCTCTACTGGGGGACATCCGAATGGTCAGCAGATCGAATCATGGAGGCCCATTTGGTAGCCAGGGAAAATAACCTCATTCCCCCTACGATGGAGCAGCCTCAATACAATATGTTTGAGCGCCAGAAGGTGGAGATCGATTATCTAAGCTTGTACGAACGTGGATTAGGGACCACCATTTGGTCACCTTTGGCGTCGGGGATTCTGACGGGGAAATACAATGATGGTGTTGTAGCAGGGAAAAGTAGTCGATTCGATATTGAAGGGATGGAATGGTTGAAGGATGTGATTTTTGCAGAAGGACGATTGGAAAAGGTCGTGACACTGACTGAAATGGCGCAAGACATGGGCATGAGCATGGTAGATCTCGCCCTCTGCTGGTGTGCGGCCAACCCAAATGTCAGCACCGTCATTCTGGGTGCCTCTAAGGTATCGCAACTAGAACAAAACCTGAAGTCACTGGATCATTTGTCAAAGGTGACACCTGAAGTCATGACAAAAATTGATGAGATCTTAGGTAATAAGCCTACGAGAATGGAATTCTAGAGAAGAATGATTGAAAAATAAAAAAGTAGCCATGTGCATAATCGTACTTGCTACTTTTTTGTTTTTCATTTCTCTACGGGTACACCTACCTTTCTCTTTGGAAGATAAATACCCCCCCATCGTCGCCTGCCATTCGCAAAGGGTTTCCTACAGGAGTCTGTGCAGTATTGCGTGCAACAGCTACACTCACCTTCCGGATCAACTCATTGGCTGGAATCCGATCCTTGGGCATGGTATTCAAATAATAAATAAGGTACTTCGCAAAAGGGCTGTTCTCTCCTGGTTTACCATCCCAGACTTTTTCAATATCTCCTGAGGCAAAGGCCCAACGAGAACGTGCGGACTCACTGAGTAAGCCTCCACGATACTGTGCAAGTAAAGAACCCGCATAGCAGGCATCTGCAATGAGAAATGTATGCTTGGAATCAATGGTCCTAAGATAATCGTGAATGGTGGAGTTGCGAATGAAATCAGGTGTTCTACCTCTCCTGGCATCTACAGGCACCCAAAATCCCACTTCTGAGTCCCTGTCATAGTAGCCGTGCCCTGCATAGTATATGATGACATTGTCTTCTGGTTTGACTTTGGTTTGTAAAGACTCCAACGTCTCAAGAATGTTCTCTCGTGTGGCTTCATCATTGAATAAGGTGATGACGTCCCTCGTATCAAACTGAAATCCATTGACAAGAGTAGAAGCTACATCTCTACAGTCTTTGACAGCGTTTCGCAGCTGAGGCCAGTAAGCGTATTTGTTGATCCCTATGATCAATAGATAATTCCTTTCGGTCCTTACTTCTGGTTTAGTGGGAGAATGAGCCGTGGGTACATCTGACATAAAGTCGGGTCGATAGACCAAATGGAGTACCCTGACCGTTTCTTGTCCTTGATGGTCGAGTGCTGAGATGACAACCTTTAACCCATGCGTAGGCACACGCAAGGAAATGGAGAAAAATCCTTTTGGGTCTACATTGATAGGCTGATTGTTCAGCAGCAGGCGTCTCAAACCTGCTTCGGCACGTACCCATCCCTGTATCATCTGATGCGGCTGACGGGTGACAATTTCTTTAGAGCCAGATAGCGTAGGCGCAATCAAAGAGATGCGAGGAGGTGTCTTCTTGGGGGGTAATAGTTTTGCCTGACGTACATCTTCTACTTCTACGGTGACGTCTCCATTGACGACGATTCCTGCCTCACTTCCTACGAGTCTCATCGCTTGGCGTAGCATCACCAGTTGCTTATTGAGGACTATTTTCCACTGCCCGTTGATTTGCTGTAACTTGAGCGTTTGAAGTCCACCTGTCAAGATTTGCTTCCCAACCTTTACTTCAGCCACTTTTATAGAATGATGCCTATAAAATCGCCTTAACTGGAGACGATAATCGTCCGTAATCCACAAGATGTAGCCATTTCCTGCCTGACTCGATCCGAAGATCATTCCAACGTTCCATTTGGCCCCTACATGCACCCATTGAAAACGCATTTCAAGCTCAAATGCATTACTCCCATGCTGTGGCAATGATTTTTTCACGCACCATATACTGTCGCGTTGAATACTCAACCTATATTTGCCTCCATGAATCCGTGCATAAGTCAGGCCATCAAGTCCTAAAGGCCATGACCTCGTGTTGGACTCAAAAGACTCTACCCAAGTCGTTTCGGTTTCATATGCTTTTTGAAGATTGCGGTTATCTATGCCTGCTGGATACTGCTGACCTTGCGCATACAAGGCAGTACCCAAAATCATACATACGAGGACGAGCAGATTCTTGAAAGCAAAAAGGGATCTGTAACTATCCATCTCCACAGAATATGTTTGCTGTTTTATGTTCTCCATTACTACTTTCCATGCCAAAAATAGACCAGACTTATAATTATGCGCACATAGAATAGTCGTTTTTCTTACAAATTGACCCTGCGCATTTTATCAGAATCCTTTCATTCAGCCTCATATACGTTTTGGGGAGTATATCCCCACATGGGTCTATCCTGTATGTAGGGGAAAAAGCATCTAGGTGGGCACCAAACGTCCTATGGTAGGAATTAGGTTTATTTCAAAGTGTACTTATAGAACAATCTACTGATTATCAACGATCTTGAAACAAATAGACTTTGTTGTATCCTATTTTACTTAAATCACTCTTTAACTATTGCTATGACTGTCTATAAATATGACAAATCAGGAAATAGTTTTACATCCCATATGAAAAAAAATTCTTTTCTGGGGTGGAAATATCGGTAGGAGTAGGAATCAATCTAGTCCTTGAAAACATGAAAGGTTGTGTATCTTGGGCCATGTTTGAATTCATCTCCGCCCTCTCCCCTGCTGAGTGGGTCTTCTTCGGTATTGCAGGAATCATCACAGGTGCCATCAACACACTGGCAGGTAGTGGGTCACTGATCACGCTTCCCATATACATCTTCTTGTGTGGTCTTCCTGCTCCTGTTGCCAATGGAACCAACAGAATCGGTGTATTGATACAGAGCTTCGTCGGCATTTATAGCTTTCGTAAAAGTGGACACCTTCCCCTTCAAAATATTCTCTGGCTCCTGATTCCTGCCATCATCGGTGCAATTCTAGGTGCCTTGACAGCTGTGGATCTCGATGAAAAGCAAATGAACCTAGCGATAGGGATTTTGATGGTATTTATGTTGCTTGTCTTGATGGTCAAACCCAAACGATGGCTACGGGAGGCTATAGGTGATCGAAGTTTTAATAAAAAATGGTATAACAGCCTGCTCTTTTTGGGGATAGGCTTCTATGGAGGTTTTATTCAGGCAGGGGTAGGAATATTTCTCTTGGCAGCACTCGTCTTAGGGGCACGATATACGCTTACACAGGCCAACGCCGTCAAACTCCTCTGTGTCGCTGTATTCAGCATTCCTGCCTTACTTATCTTCTTTACCAATGGCCAAGTGGAATGGGCATTTGGACTCGCCATGGCTTTATTCCAATCGATCGGTGCCTATCTAGGCGTACAATTCGCGGCCAAGGTTCCTCAATCAGAAAAATGGATTCACCGCCTACTCATCCTGATTGTAGTGATTTCTGCCAGTAAATTTTTAGGCTTATGGGGGTGAATTGCTAAGCGTCCTCTTTTTCCCTCTTTGTAACAATTATCACATTCAGCCCAGGCGTATTGTCTGTGGCATGTGGATTGTTTTAAATAAGGAAAACATCTAGTCAGCAAAAAATGCCATTCGTCCCATCATTATGGACATTTATGAAGGGGGAATGTTATCATTGTTTGCTTTTTTATGATACCTCAAAAACATGTATAGGAACATTTCAAGATCACTTTATTGGAGTGCTGCGCTCCTTGTTCTTTTTTTGCAGGCTTGTGATGGGGGGGAATCCGTCATGACCGAAGAAGCCCAGGTCAATATGGAACTGACACTGCGCTTGGATACCCTCGGTGGTGCACAAGGCATACGTGCATTCATGCTTCCCAACCCTAGCCAGTTGGACAGAATCCCTCAAGATCCCCGCAATCCCCTCAGTGCGGACAAAGTAAAATTAGGTAAACACTTATTTCATGAGACAGGTCTTGGCGTAGTACCTGCTGATTCCACAGGAATATTCTCCTATTCTTGTGCCTCTTGCCACCATATGGATGCAGGGTTCCAAGCAGGAAGACAGCAAGGCCTAGGAGAAGGTGGACAAGGATTTGGTCTGGCGGGAGAGGGACGCACACTAAGAGGAGATTACGATCCTGACGATGTAGATGTACAACCGCTTCGTTCTCCTTCCGCTCTCAATGTCGCCTACCAAACCAATATGCTGTGGAATGGCCAATTTGGAGCCACAGGTGTCAATGCAGGCACCGAGGCTCAGTGGACGCCTGGCACACCCAAAGCAGTGAATAATCAAGGGTTTGAAGGAGTGGAGACGCAAGCCATTGCGGGTTTGGGTGTGCACAGACAGGGCGTGAATGAGGCACTGTTGAATGTAGGTCAATATAAAGAATGGTTCGACAAAGCCTTTTATGAGTCTCAACCTAGCCAACGCGTGAATCTCACCAATATCGCTTTGGCAATTGCCGCCTATGAGCGCACGCTTCTTCCTACAGAGTCACCGTTTCAGCGATGGTTGAGTGGAGATCCAGACGCGATGACACTGGATCAAAAAAAGGGTGCTTTGCTGTTTTTCGAAAAAGGAAACTGCGGTACTTGTCACAAAGGGCCTGCGCTCAATGAGATGGCTTTCTATGCCTATGGGATGAATGACATGGAAGGGAACGGAACCATCAGAGCCTCATCTGACTTGGGTGCCAATTTGGGACGAGGGGGTTTCACACAAAATGCCGAGGACAATTATAAATTTAAGGTTCCCCAGCTATACAATCTGAAAGACTCACCCTTTTATGGACATGGAGGGACCTTCCAGTCCGTACGTGATGTCGTCGCTTACAAAAATATAGGGATGCCTGAGAATCCCAATGTGCCTACAGATCAGTTGGCCTCGCAGTTTGCCCCATTAAATCTGACAGATGAGGAAATTGACCTGATCACCCTGTTCATCGAAGACGGTCTATACGACGACAACCTAGGGCGATACCTACCCGAGTCGCTCCCTTCAGGTAATTGTTTCCCCAATGCCGATGTACAATCTAAGAGTGATTTAGGATGTAATTAAGGGCACTTGAAGCGTACTTACTAGGATTTCACTTTTAAAACCAAATGGGAATATGCTTCCTGTTTGGTTTTTCTCGTTCATGGACACCCAAACGGACTGGGACGATTCCGCACTCAAAGATCAGGATCGGGCGAACCCTCATTTTATAGTACTCGTTTTCTTATGTCCACCTACTTGGAATTACTCATTCTTCATCTGTTTTACTCCTATTCCCTTCCAACTCTTTTACGCACTTTCAAACATTTCCCTCTTCTTGAAATTGTAATATATAGTCCAATTACTTGAAAGACTGACTTCGTTTCATCGCTCGGTTTATGATTGGCTTTTCCAAATCTTTAAGAATCCTCATCGACCCTACCTGCTAGGTATAAAGACAGCCGCAGCGATGGTCATAATTCTACGGTTTTGAGTCAAAATAAAGAACCTATATTTCGTATCTCTCAGATGCAAAAGGCGATCAAGGGAACGCACATCATCCAGAACTTGGATATGCAAGTTCCATTCAATGCAGTCTATGGATTGATAGGAAAAAATGGAGCGGGCAAAACTACCCTCCTACGTATTCTCTCAGGTTTGTACACATTTGAGGAGGGGAAATTTTTCCACAGGGGAAGTCCGATTCCACCTGGAAAATTATCCCCCATACTGCATCACGCCATCGGCTATTGTCCGAGTCATCCTGTATTTTACCATAATCATACTGCATATAGCAATCTTGAAATTGCTTGCTTTCAACTAAGTATTCATACGCGAACCATCCCTCATTTCCTCGAGCGTGTAGGGCTAGCTGATCAGGCACAGAAAAAAGTAGGGGCTTACTCCACTGGAATGACCAGGAGATTGGCGATTGCGCGGACACTTCTGACAGATGCTCAGACGATGATTTTTGATGAGCCGAGTACAGGCTTAGATCCTGGTTCGAAAGAAGAGGTATACCAGATTTTCCGATCGCTCCAGTCAGAATCTCAAAAGACATTGATTGTATCGAGTCATGATCTCACAGGAATTGAAAGCTATTGTACACATGTAGGTTTCATGAACCATGGGACGATTGAACTGGAACAATCGCTCGACACCCTGATCGCTGCGCAAGATGGAACACAGATAAGCCTCGTAATTCGCCAAACAGATTTAGTGAAGCTTCAGCAGTTGCCCTATGCGATCCAACAACAAACAGACGGTCACAATGGCCAAGTACAACTCCACCTAGCTGTCCCTCATATCCCTTCTTTTCTCAAGTATCTAGTGGCACTAGATGTAGATATTTTTGAGGTCAAAAAAGAAAAAAAGACCCTGAGTGACATATATGCGAAAGTAGTACAATAGGTTTAGCCAAAGCTTCGAGCATGAGGCCAAACCCCACATGCTATATGATACTGTCTCTTCGGGATAATGAATCAACTTTAAACCCTGAAAGGGTGGCATCATGTAGGCTAGTAGTTTCAACCCTAGACTAAAGAATCATTTTCTACTACCCAATTTCCTATATCCATGCCAACAAAAGGAACATGAAACGATATCAGGCATACTTACAGGCAGAATGGCTCAAACAAAAGAGTATCTCATGGATATTGATTCCCTTGTTAGGGCCCTTCATCATCCATCTCTTGCTGTGGATAGCCTTTGCAAACTTTGGCGAATCGTCGTTTGCTTACAGTACCTATACCACCTCTTCTAGAGGACTCTGGGGGTTACTGATTGGTCCTTTTACGGTTTTCCTGCTCGTACTCAATAGCTTCTCCTTGGAAGGAAATAAGCGCACATTTGAGTACTTATTTTCCCTTCCTGATCAGCGTGTGTGGTTTGTCCCCGTAAAAATCACCTTACTCATCGCACAGCTCGTCTTGCACCTGTTAGCTTATCTCTTGAGTTGGTTTCTGGCTTTGGGGCTTCTCGCAGATGCAGATACGCCCTCCTTTTTGACTTTGTTTCCCTCCCAGTTCATGGCTGCCTTGACGTCTTTTCTCAGTTTTGCTGCGCTGATCACACTTCAGTTTACTTTATCCCTTTTGCTTCCCAAAGCGCTCCATGCCTTGGGCGTAGGGCTACTGGGCATCGTCATCGGCTACCTCTTCATCAATACCCAAAAGCTAGAATTTTGGATCTATACCCTTCCTCTCTACAACCTCCAAAATGATCCACCTTTTCTGTATAGTTTCATTATTCCTCTCATGACCATCGTTCTATTGATATTTGCTGGCATTCAAAAGACGCGGAGAATTGAGGAGTACGAAGTGTAGCTGAAAACAAGATTAAGACTAGAATCAGGGATGATAACTTAGTTTGAGTTTCGACTATAGCATCAAACACAATATACAGTTAATGCTATACATCATGTCGAAAATCATTGTTATACTTTTCACCTTCATCTTTTGCCTAGCCTTTACCACTCAAACACAGGCGCAAACACAAAAAGAAACCCTTCGCATTGAAGAGAAGGGTATTTTCATCAAGTATTATCAAGGAGAGGAAAAGATCCGTTATAAGGACTACCTCAAGGTGTTGGCAACAGATCCCTCTTGCTCGGCGCACGTAGCCAAGATCAAACAGCATCAATTTTGGGGCTCTGCCATTTCATTTACAGTGATCATGATCACGGTGATAGGTGCTTTTACGACCAATGACTATAACCCTGCTACCTTCACATACGAGACAAATTACAACGGGCTCAGCCTCATGGCAGCGGGGATTGCCCTCTCATGTGCGGCGATTCCCTTCGTCTCCATGCAGATGAAGGAATTAAAAAAGGCTACCGATGTGTACAATGGCGTAAGCACAAGCCATGCGAACACCTTCATCCAAGAGGTCAGATTGGGTGCAGGACAAAATGGATTGAGTTTAACGATGAGTTTTTAAAAAATGCTGAGAGTAGAGAGACGAGACCGTCCCTCCCTTCGTTTGGGACTCGGAGACTGAAAGTGCTACTCATCACCCGTTGCACTTGCAGTCTCATATCTTGAGTTAACGAAATCCCTTGCAGGATCAGTTCTCGACTCTACCAATCTTAGCCTAATTGAAAAACTACTGTTCACCCGTTATTCTTTTAGTCTCGCAGTCCTGAACATCGTGAAGGACAGTCTCATGTCTCGACTCTCCAATTCTAAATAGAAGGTGCTCCCTCCAATTTCTGGACGAAGATCATCTCTATCGTACGGCGGCGCAAGTCTGCGAAGGCAATCTCGACCTCGACAGGGTCTCCTAGCATGATGCGAAGCCCACTCTCTTGTCCTACAATGGAATAGGTCTTCTCGTCATATGTGAAGTAATCTCCTTCCAGATTACGCATCGGAACGAAGCCCTCACACATATTGTCGACCAGCTCGACGAAGAGTCCTCCTTCGATAATACCTGAAACGACGCCTTCGAATTTCTCCCCGAGTTTGTCCGAAAGAAATTCTACTTGCTTATACTTGATGCTCGCGCGCTCAGCCTCTGCTGCTGTGCGCTCGCGATCGGAGCTGTGCTTGGCCTGCGCTTCGAGGACCGCAGGGTTTTCGTGGTATTGCTTGCTATGGTAAGCCGTCAGCAAACGGTGCACCATCAAATCGGGATAACGACGAATCGGACTCGTAAAGTGCGAGTAGTACTCGAAGCCCAAACCAAAATGCCCGATATTGTCTGTCGAATAAACCGCCTTGGCCATGGATCGAACAGCTAAGGTCTCGATGACGTGCTGCTCAGGGCTTCCTTCTACTTTTCTCAGCAACTGATTCAAGGCCTCTGAAGCCTGATAGCCGCGTACCTGTAAATTCGTCTGGTATCCAAATTTCTGTACAAATTCCTGCAGATTCATCAGCTTCTCAGGATCTGGCGCATCGTGGATACGGTATACATTGGGCAATGGCGGATTGGATTGCAGATTGTGAATGTGGCGCGCCACGGTACGATTGGCCAGAAGCATGAAGTCCTCAATCAGATGATTGGCATCCTTCATGACCTTTTTGATGACCTTGATGGGCTTGTCATTCTCGTCGAGTACAAACTTCACCTCATTGGAGTGAAACTCCACGCTGCCTTTTTCAAAGCGCTTGGCACGAAGCTTCTTCGCCAGATCGTTGAGCGTATGCAGTTCCCAGGCAAAAGGTCCTTCTTCTTTTTCTTCCAAGACATCCTGCGCACCTCCATACGTAAAGCGATGATCAGAATAGATGACCGTTCGGCCGATCCAATAATTCTTCACCTCCGCCTGCTCATTCATCTCAAATACAGCTGAGTAGGTCAGTTTCTCTTCATGAGGACGAAGGCTACAGACTCGGTTGGATAGCTTCTCAGGAAGCATCGGTACGGTACGGTCTACAAGATAGACAGAGGTTGCGCGTTCGAAGCCTTCCTTGTCGATCTCTGATCCAGGTCGGACATAGTAAGACACATCTGCGATGTGTACGCCCACTTCGAGGTTGCCATTCTCCAGTTTACGCAAGGAAAGGGCATCGTCGAAGTCCTTGGCATCGACGGGATCTATGGTAAAGGTCGTGATCTCACGAAAGTCACGACGGTTCTTGTATTCTTCTTCGGGTATGGCTTCAGGGATGCGGTCGGCTTCTGCTTCTACCTGCGTCGGGAACTTAGGATTGAAACCATATTGCAGCAGGATCGCATGCATTTCGGTTTCATTTTCCCCAGCATCTCCCAGCACTTCGAGGACTTTGACTTCAGGTGAACGATTTTCCCAGTTGATCAGCTCGACTAAGGCCTTTTGCCCATGCTCAGCTCCTTTGCGAAACTTAGGAAGGATATAGAAATCTTGATTGATTCTGGGATTGTCGGAAATGAGGAAATAAGTATCGGCCGCACCTTTTTCTACTTCTCCTACAAAGGTGGTGTGCATCCGCTGAACGACCTCTGTCACTTCTCCTTCTTGGCGTGTACGGGCTTCTCCTCCCCTACGGCGTACTTTCTGACGCAGGCGCACACGGACAATATCACCGTCAAGGCCTTTGCCCATATTGGAGGGATTCAGGAATATGTCTTCTCCTTCTTCGCGAATGAGAAATCCAACCCCACTCTTGGTCACCTGCAGCTTTCCGACGACAGTGGTGGATTTTCCTGCAAATTGATAACGCCCTTTTTCTTTAATCGCTAGATTCCCCACAGAGGCTAGTTCATCCATGAGGGATTTTGTCTTCTGAGTAGAAATCTGCGTCCACAGACCTGTCTCACTAGATACTTGCTTTGCGGTATATGCTTTGTTTTTATTTTCGCGCATGAAGCTGAGGATTCGCTTCATAAATTCCTGGCGCTGAGCACCTTTTTCATTTCGATCGTCACGTCTTCCTCTTTTCTTTGAACGTATTTTACTTCTTCTTCGATCGGTTTTTCTTGGCATAAAATTAATAATGGAGTGTGTATATATTGCTTACCCAGGTTGGTTATCTCAGGGATATTGCGAGAGGCGGGTCGTTGGATAAAGAAATCCCTATATGGATAGCAAAATGATGATAATAATAATAAGTGTCTAAATGTTGTTCTTTATCCAACTACCTGTACGAATAAACTACTTTTTGGTTGGATAGTTAGGCACAAATTAAAAATAGACAAGGAAACGTAAGTGAATCACTCATTCCTTTCTACTTCCTACGATGAGTGATGATCACGAATGAATTCTGATAGGATTGATTTTTT
>JBCBFT010000040.1:0-49717 GCA_038527485.1 Bacteroidota bacterium | reverse complement strand
AAAGGATTAATTGTCCACACTTTCGGAAAATTGGCCGCAGCGTTCCTTTTCCTTATTTTTAACTGTTAATTCGCATTTTTTATAGATTTGAATAGAAAAGGGGAGAGACTTGTAGGATATCAAGAGAATATCGTCTTTCGCCGCGGCTATAATGTCGGTCCAGAACGTATAAATCGATTTCGGTCAATGGGATAGTAGAGAACTCAATAATTTAATTGAAATTTGAACTGGAATGATCGTAAGTTTATTATGAAATCATGTCACTGGGCTTGAGGTCAGATTCTCTTTGGGAAGGAAATGAATCAAACTCCAGTGAGAAAAAGCATGGCATTCGATCTATGAAAAGGACCCATATTTGGATAAGGATCTAAATAGTCGTCCACACACACATGTATCATCGACTAAATAAAATATGAAACGAATTGGGGTTTATACATCTGGAGGGGACGCTCCTGGGATGAACGCCTGTCTACGTGCAGTGGTTCGTACAGCAGTGGCCAACAACATTGAGGTGGTCGGAATTCGGAGAGGATATCAGGGAATGATAGAGGGGGACTTTGTCCAAATGCAGGCGAGCTCTGTGAGCAATATCATTCAGCGTGGCGGGACGATTTTGAAATCATCTCGAAGCGCGCAGTTTCGTACGCCCGAAGGAAGGAAGCGTGCATATAATCGTATCCGAGAAGCTGGAATCGAAGGATTGGTAGCGATTGGAGGAGATGGCACATTTGCTGGAGCCAACCGATTCTGCCAAGAGTTCAAGATACCAGTAGTCGGTGCGCCTGGAACCATCGACAATGATTTGTATGGGACAGATTTTACGATCGGATATGATACCGCTCTCAATACGGCTATGGAGGCCATCGACAAGATCCGCGATACAGCAGATTCTCACAACCGATTATTTATCGTGGAGGTAATGGGTCGTGATGCAGGGTTCATCGCATTGAATGTCGGAATCGCAGGTGGTGCAGAGGCTGTGCTGGTGCCCGAAACGGAGACCTTTATCGACGATATTTGTGCCAAGCTAGAGGAAGGGTGGATCAGGCACAAGACTTCGTCTATCATCGTCGTCGCCGAAGGCGATGATGCGGGGGGTGCCCCCGAAGTCGCAAGACAAGTCAACAAACGCTTCAGTCACTACGACACAAGAGTCGTGGTCCTGGGACACATTCAGCGTGGAGGAAGCCCTACCTGTATGGACCGTGTACTCGGAAGCCGCCTAGGATATGCAGCCCTCGAAGCACTCGTCGAAGGACTATCCAATGTCATGGTCGGCTTGGTCAACAATAATATTGTCCACACCTCTTTTGCCAAAGCCTGTAAGCTCAACCAAGAGATGGATCGCAACATGCTGAAGATGGTCGAAATCCTGTCTGTCTAAAGTGACGCAGGGCTTTGTTTTTTAGTCAAAAGGATAGAAAATCAGGCAGGCTAAGGATATTTTTGCCGCTCTTTATGATAGGAACTCACATCTACTAAAGAATGCATATCTTTGCCAGCCATTTTTCGTACCAATAGCTGAATAACACATTCAAGAGAACGAAACATGTTTCTACATATATTCAAGTCTAAAATCCACAGAGTAAAAGTCACTCAAGCTGAGCTTAATTATGTGGGAAGTATCACGATCGATGCTGACCTCATGGAAGCAGCCAATCTTTATGAGGGCGAGAAAGTACAAATCGTAAACATCGACAACGGCGAGCGATTTGAAACCTACACCATCAAAGGTGAGAGAGGGTCTGGAACCATTTGTTTGAATGGACCTGCCGCCCGAAGAGTTCAAGTAGGCGATATGATCATTGTGATCAGTTATGCGATGATGACAGACGAAGAGGCATCAGCATACACGCCTACTATCGTCTTTCCAGACGAACACAACCGTCTTCCATAATTTAAGTATAACCTTTTCTATGCAATAAAAATCCCTGCTGTACACATGTGCAGCAGGGATTTTTATGAATAAGTGGACATCGCGACAAACGATCTTCTGAAGATCAGGCTGAAAGCATCCGTCCGTATATGTTTTTCAGTTTTCTTACAAGGCAACCAAGATACCGTATTGGATGAAGCCTAATGAGGCAGGAATAGAAGGAGGATTCCCGTTCCCTGTGATATTGGTCTGCAAAAGATTGGCTTCAGGCTTGAAGACATCCAGACTCAGGCGGAAAATCGTTCTTCCATAACTCGCTTCCAAAATGGCGCTAGGATTGAAAAAGGTAGAAGTACTTCTAAGAATACCTTGCACATACGCCAGACGACTGCCTGTCACCCCTATACCTGCTCCCACTCCGAGGGTTTGTGTATTGTAAGGTGAGCTGTTAGCACCTACGCGAACCATGGCGTGCAGAGGAATCAGTACATTGTAATTGAGGAAGAGTTCTTGGTTAGCTGCCTGGGCAGGTGAACCTCCAGCAATGATCCCTGTCTGAAATCCTGCGCTTATAAAATCATTCTTTTGAGCAAGTACAAAATAACTTTCTAAGTGGAGGTTGTAGAAACTTGCTAGACCTGTACTTTCTCCTTGATTATCCCTTACCAATGAAATATTTGTCCCGAATCCAAAGGCGGGTACCGCGCTAGAGGCAAAATTAAATTGGGCTTGGGTGGGAATGGCCAGCGCAAACCCTATGACAAGCCCGATAAGATGACGTATATTCATGAATATCTATTTTTTAGAGTGATTTATTTTAAGATACGAATAATGGACACATCAGTTAGTCCTTTAAGAATGCTCTACAACGATTTGATAATTTACAAATGAAACACGTGTTTTAGCAAGCGATTAACGTGAATAATAACTTTTCAAGCGTGATGAATCAAAGTTCCGATGACATATTCCCTGATTACACCCAGCCTAAGGGACCATTTATTCCTCATGTCTATGTTTCAGAGCCTATTGATGCATCCGACTTGTCTACCTGCCACCTTGTGATCATTCTTCAAACCAGTAAGATTCACTATTTGTTGTATTCGCCCCAAGGGAAATTGCTTCGTGCCCAATCGCTGGAAAGTACAGGGCTTTTGCAGGAAGATATGTTTCTCCGATTTGCATTTGAGAAAGAAGATCTATTGCGAAAAGCTTTTTGGCAAGTAGATATTGTACTAACTGAACCGCCATTTTTTCTCGTTCCGCATCCTTATCGACAGCCTGAGATGTATCCTGTCTTGGCGCGCTTACTGCTAGACGAGGGGCTGTTTCCTGATGAGGTGGGACATCACCCCGTCATGGAAGGTGCAGCAACACTTGTGTACGGATTTCCGCCTGAGCAATCTCATATACTTGGACACTATCTCCAAGATTATAGGATGCGGCATCTAGGAGGAGCCGTTTTACATGCTGGGAAGGCATGGACGGAAGTGATGCCTACATTTATGGCCCTGTACGAAGGCAAAAAAGGAATTATATTGGCCGCCTTTGAAGATGGAAATCTCCTACTGTGCAACACTTATCCCTGTCGTTCTGGATCGGATAGGCTGTATTTTTTGCAAGCGGCACGGCGACAGTTGAGCGTAAATCCTGAAAAATGTCCCATTTTACTCCTAGGAGATACTGTTCAGGAAGCGAACTGGAAGCACTGGGAACAGTATGCCTACGAAGTACATCCGTATCTGATTACTTCTGCTTCCCAAGAACTTCCGCCTTTTGTCAAGAGTTGGTATTTTTTGGTGGATGCTTTGATGCGAGACCAAGCGGGCTAAATGGATATAACGTATGAGGATTATTGGAGGAAAATTTAGGGGGAGAGTCATCCAAGTGCCTAGGGGCCTCCCCGCCAGACCTACCACGGACCGTACCAAGGAAGCTTTGTTCAATATTTTGATGCACCGCATAGATTGGGAAGAAGCGCGGGTGCTCGATCTTTTTGCAGGGACGGGCAATATCTCTATGGAGTGTTGGAGTAGGGGAGCCAAACACGTAGTCTCTGTCGAGAAAGACTATCGGTCTGTACAAGCCATCAAAAAGAATCTCCGTCAGCTCCAGTTGGATCAAGCCCCAGTCTTCAAGATGGACGTAAAGAGATACCTTAATCAGTCAAAGGATAGGTTTGATCTGATCTATATGGACCCGCCCTACGACATGCCAGGGCAGCCTGCTTTGATTCAACAGATTTTTAGTCAGAAACTGCTTGAGTCTGATGGGACACTGATTGTGGAGCACCGCAAGAGCGTGAGCTTTGAAGACATGCGGCAGTGGGAGGAAGTCAGGACCTATGGGGATTCCAGTTTGAGTTTTTTCGGATACAGTGAATCAGCAGAGAAATAATGTGCTGCGTATTCTGGTTTATTTCTAGAACTCTGTAAATTCGAATTTCATAAGCCACCTAAACTGCATTGAATAGCCCCTCTCATGAGAAAAGCCGTTTTTCCAGGATCTTTTGACCCGATTACCCGTGGACATACCGAAATTGTGCTCCGTGGACGGGCATTGTTTGACCACATCATCGTAGCCATCGGTATCAACAGTGCCAAAAAATACCTTTTCAATCTGGAAGAACGCATGCAGATGCTTCGCTTGTGTTTTGATGCTTACGACGATATTTCGGTAGCTGCTTATCATGACCTTACCGTCGATTTTGCGCGAGAGAAGGGCGCTCAATTTTTGCTACGTGGCTTGCGATCTCCCCAAGATCTGAGCTATGAGCAACCCATCGAACTCATCAACAAGCACATGGCGCCCGAGTTGGAAGTAGTCCACCTGCTGTCAAGTCCTGAGACATCTATGATTTCTTCTACCATCGTGCGCGAGGTGATCAAGTACAAGGGACATATCAAAGGACTATTACCCGACGAGATCATCGACTATGTATCTGAGTTGAAGTATAGCGAAAGCTAACCTACTGGCTGAAATATTGACTTTTGTATTCCTATGAACCCCCTGATAGAGAAGTATCAAGACTATTCTGACGAGCGTCTGCTTGAAATCCTATTTCACAAAAGAGATTATGTCCCTCAAGCGGTAGAGGCGGCAGCGCATTGGGTCAAGGAGCGCAAACTAACAGATAGCCGTATTCAGGAGATCGAAAAAGGGTTTCGAGAAAAAGCACAGGCCAAGGCAAAAGCTGCGCATGAACCTCTGCAATCTTGGGAGAAAGTCCTTTTTCTACTTATTCCCATTATTGGGATAGCCGCATTTTTGATTGCCCAAGTCACGTATGCAGATCAGGGAAAATCTAAAAAAGCTAGTGATGCTGGCTTGTTTACATTAGTCGGTGGAGGGATTTGGGTGGTACTGCTGTGGTTCCTGACGAGTATTTGATCCTTCTTTTTACTGGAAGTACGTACACGAAGTAGAAATGTGGAAGCCTGCCTCCTCCTGATTGTATTCGGAGCATGTATTTCGCTTGAGTTACAAACGGAAGCGGATCAGTTCTGCGCATCGTAAGAGGAGATACCATTGACGGTCAATATTTTCAGTTTAACATTAGGCTTCTCCTAATCCTAGCTGTTACAAAAAATACATACCTAATTCTTTTATGTATAAAGAAATTAGGTATATTGGGGCATGAAATCGAGTAAAGACTTCCTCAGTGGAACGTTGAGGACCATTATTTTGGCACTTCTCAAAGAGCATGGTAAGATGTATGGCTACGAAATATGCCAGCTCACCGCCAAACTGACCCATGAAGAGATCCTCCTGACAGAAGGGGCCATCTACCCCGCCTTACACAAGATGGAAAAGCAAGGACTATTGGTCTCTTCCAAGGTGAAGGTCAATGGGCGTACTCGAAAATACTACGAACTCAATCAAGAAAGCCTACCCGAAGTTGCTCAGGAAATCCGACTCCTGCTTGACTTTTCTCAGCATCTCAAAAATCTTCTTAAACCCGCCTTATGATTCATCCCAAGCAAATTGCCTTCATTCGTAGGCACCTCAGAAAACGTGGCTTGCACAATCGAGAATTGCTCGATGAGATGACCGATCACTATTTGACGGAGATCGAGGATGAAATGGCAAAAGGACACTCATTTGAAGCTGCACTGTCGATCTGTTTGGATCTACATCAAGGTTGGGACATGAAGAAACTCAATCGGTCTGTTTTTTTCATTCATCATAAAAGTAAAATATTCATGGCAAGCATGAGTGTATTGTGTATGGCGTTTTTTGCCTACTTCCAACTAGCGACTCCTGTAGAAGCACCTGTGGAGCTCCCTCAGATAACAGAGTTGCAAGAACTATCTTTAGATATTCAGATGGTCTCTTTTGAGCCTCCCAACACGTGGCCTATCAAGACGAGTGAGAAAGAAATTACTTCTGCCTTTGGTATGCGCATGCATCCAGAGAAGAAAGTCAAGCAGCATCACATGGGGATTGATATACGTGCAGATGAGGGGACGCCAGTCTATGCACCAGAAGCAGGAACGGTACTTACAGCAAAGTACGATGGGAAAAAAGGGAACTATATTCAGATTCAGCACGATGAGACTTACACCACACGATACTATCACCTCAAGTCTTTTGATGTCAAAGCAGGAGATAAGATCGAGAAGGGCGACAAAATTGGCGAGGTAGGAAGCACAGGTTACAGCTTCGGTCCACATCTACATTATGAAGTAAGAAAGAACGGCAAAGCAGTAGATCCTGAGGATTATCTGGGAATGCAGTAGGAAGCGAATTTATGAGAATATGATTTTTAGCTACACATTAACATTATGTTAGAAGCCCATCGCCTTAAGTACGGCTTCCAGTTTTACAGGATCTAGTGTATCTTCTGTCCTTACACCGGTACACAGATCAATTCCATAAGGTTGTACCTCATCTATGGCTTGTCGGACATTGTGTGCGCGAATTCCCCCTGCGAGGAAAACGGGGACGTGCGTCTGCTCGACGATCTGACGACTTACATTCCAGTTGTGGGTTTTGCCCGTCCCTCCCAGCACTTTGACTGCTTGGTTGGGATTGCCAGAATCCAACAGAAGGGCATCTGCCGTCTCGGCAGCAGCTAGGGCTTCGTCTACGCTTTGTTCGTCAAGCACATGGACAACCTGTACGACTTTGATCCCAGGGAGGGCTTCTTTGATCTGTGTGTGCGTACCTTCTGTCAATGCATCTACCAATTGTAGGGTATTGGCACCTGTACGTTTTTGATGGTCAATGATTCCAGTCGCAGTCGTGTCGCTGGTCAGGAGAAAACTGGACACCCCAGGAGGAACCGTTTGAGCGATCTGCTGGATGGTCGCATCACTGATGACACCAGGGCCACTAGGCATCTCTCCTACAAGGCCGAGTGCATGAACCCCCATTTGTATGGCGAGTTGTGCTTCTTCGACGCTGGAAATACAACATACCTTGAGACGAGTAATCATAGATCAAAAGTAGTGATTTCAGCAAGAAAGTGCGTGGAGTGGGAGAGGATGAAATAGGTTTTAAGGGAGTGGATGTGTGGTTTTTAAATTTTCCCAGTGAAGTGCTCGAAGGATATCTGTAGCTACAGGATAAGGAGGAAATGATGCGAGCGTAAAATCTAGATGGTAGCGTACACGGGCGACCACTTGTATCTCTTGGGCTTGTGGGGAGGTATGCGTATGGAGGATGAGAGGAAATGGGGCGAGGGTATCGTGCTGAAGCCATGGAGATTGAGACTGGAAGAGGAAAGACAGGGCAGCAGAATCTATCGCGTAGTCCGAAATCTGGATAGCAAAGATATTGTCTCCTTGCTGGTAGAGCCTTCGAGCTGTCGCGAACTGATTTTCTCCAAAGGAGATCTGTGTACCTGTCGGTTCTTGCGCTGTGAACGCTCCAATTCGATCGGGGAATATCTCGGCGAGCGCTTGCCAATCTTGTAAGACAGTATCTCCTTGCTCGAAGCGTAGCCTCTGGCCATGAGAAAAGCCTGTCAGCAGATCAGGAAAGGTATCCTTGGACTGCTGACAGGCTGTTATGCAAATAGAAATGATTCCTACAAAAAGAAATTTACTCAGTTTCATCGTAGACGGTTATACCTTCTGGAGCTACAAAGATAAAGTCTTTGTCACTCAAGCCTACATTGAGTTTGAAGTTTTCAAATTTATAGGATTGTTCTGTTTGGGCGCGTGTTTTGAGTTTCACCTTTTGGGGGAGTTCGTTGCGTGCATCGATCCAAATAGTTGCTTGATTGTACTCTAGCGAAGGATCAGAGATTGCTACGTAGATGCGGTGGCAGCTTTTTCCTCCGACTGTCTCCACTCCCTGGTATTGGGCCTTGGCGTGCTCGCGATAGATCTGAAAGATAGACTCTAGTCCGCCTGCGTCCTCTGCATCGTAGTCTCTTTTGGAGGCCTCTTCTTCCACGATGTATTCCCAAACATACTGCTTGTTGCAGTATACATGTAGGTCTTTGAGCATCAAGACATATTTCCCTTTAGAGTATTTGACCGAGCCACTCATGGGCAAGGGGTTATTCTTTGTATTGGCACTGGATAGTGCCAGAGAAAAATCCGCGGTGAAATCATTCAGGTTTTCGAGTTTCTTCTGAGAAGATTGCAGAATCCTTGCAGCTTTGTCATCAGGCCCTACATTCGAAGTAAAGCTGAATAAGAAAATGGAAAGGATAGTGAGAAGTGAAAATTGAAGTTTCATCAGTTTTTTATTTTTTAAGCTTGTAGCTTTTCTGTTATCTGTCAAAAGTATATGGTAAAAAAATAGTTTGAAAAAAATGATAATTGATTGTATTTGAGCAATTAAAATGCATCCAATCAAGCGAAAAGTCTTTTGACAGCTTCATAAACAGATTCGCAGCGAATATACTTTATCTACGAGAAGAGGGAAAATTATTTGGAATTTGTCTATCAAATCTTGCAATCGTGTGGATTTCCTTCAAAGCTGTGTCAATTTCTAGTACCCTTCTTCTACTTACTATTGTTAAGAATCATTTAGGAGCCAGAAGTCACACCAGGATAGTCCCTGAAATCAAAGCCGAACATCTGATCGGAAACCCCACGGTTCACCTGCATATTCGAGAACGTATAAGTCGTAGTTGTTCCATTCCTATTTATCATGACAATGCGAACGGGAAGCGCGTTGCGTTTGTCGACCCACAAAAATGCTTTTGTGAATGATTTGTCTCGGTCTGTGGGATCTAAGATAAGTTTTTCACAGGCTATGCCTCCGATCATCTCACTCCCTGTATGCACAGCTTGTACATTGGCTTGATAGACTTCGAAGATGCGTTGGACGCCGACATCTGATGAGGGGTCATACGTTTGGACAGATACGGTATTTTCGCGTTTGGCGTAGACCCACAGCCGTGCTTGGTCACAGATAAGGCGCTGACTGGGGAGGTCGATCACATACTTTCCTTGCTTGTACACAAAGCTACCTGATCGGTCTACACGTTGGCGATTAGGGTGCTGGATGACATAGGTAAAAGAGGAAGAAATATCTTGAAGAAGCGAGATTTGGCGTCTAGACTTATTCAGTATATCCCTACCTGGATCGATGGGAGTGGCAAAAATAATTTGGGTCAAGCATAGGGTGAGAACAAGGATCGAAAAGCGATAACGAAGCATAATGATACTCAATTACAAGAAAAAGAAAGGACACAACTACTCATTCCCACACCTCTTTCTGCCCATTTATAGGCCAGTTAAGTAGTGAAAATTCTATATCCTTGAATAATGAGTAAAAGTTTTTTCCAAATAGGTGAAAATACGATTATGAAAATTCAATCATAAGATCGATTTCAAATATCGTTCCAGTTCTGCTTCGTCGTGGATCAAAACATCTCGCGCCTTAGATCCAGAGTGAGGTCCCACTATTTTTGCGCGCTCCAATTGGTCGATGATGCGGCCTGCACGGTTGTAGCCGAGCTTCATTTTTCGCTGGATCAGGGAGGCTGATCCGATCTGATATCTAACAATAAGTTGGGCAGCTTCCTCGAATCGGCTATCTTTTTCGAATGGTTCGTCCTCCTCGCTTCCCCCATCATCTGAGGGCATCTCAGGTAGATAGTAGGGCTCGACAAATCCTCTTTGATCTCCGATGTGGTTGACCATGCGCTCTACTTCTGGTGTATCGATGAAGGCATTTTGTATACGGAGGATGTCGTTTCCTGTAGACAGTAGGAGGTCTCCCCGTCCAATCAATTGGTCAGCTCCATTGGCATCTAGGATGGTACGCGAGTCCACTTTTTGTGTCACTCGGTAAGACATACGCGCGGGAAAGTTGGCTTTGATGATACCCGTGATGACATTAACGGAGGGGCGTTGGGTAGCGACTACAAGGTGAATCCCTACGGCACGGGCCAACTGCGCCAATCGTGCGATCGGCATTTCGACTTCCTTGCCTGCTGTCATCATCATATCGGCCAGCTCATCTATCACCAGTACGATGTAGGGCAGGTAGTGGTGCCCCTTACGAGGACTCAGCTTTCGGCTCGTAAATTTTGTGTTGTATTCTTGGATGTTGCGTACACGTGCTTTCTTGAGTAGATCGTAGCGATTGTCCATTTCAATACAGAGACTCTTGAGTACGGTCACAGCCTCTTGTACATCTGTTATGATCGGCTCTTCCTGATTGGGGAGCATCGCGAGATAGTGATTGACCAACGATTGATAAAGGCTCATCTCTACCTTTTTGGGGTCAATCAGGATAAACTTGACCTCTGCGGGGTGTTTTTTATACAGGAGAGAAGCAATGATGGTATTCAATCCGACAGACTTTCCTTGTCCTGTGGCACCTGCAATGAGTAGGTGCGGCATTTTGTGGAGGTCGGCCACAAACACCTCGTTGGAGATGGTTCGACCAATGGCTAGTGGAAGGTGCCCCTTGAAGTTGATGTATTTTTCTGTGGTCAGGACACTTCGAAGGGAGACAATCTCTTGCTTAGAGTTAGGTACTTCGATGCCGATGGTGCCTTTGCCTGGAATGGGTGCAATGATACGAATCCCCAATGCGGCAAGCGACAGGGCAATATCGTCTTCAAGATTTTTGATCTTGGAGATCCTGACGCCTGGTGCAGGCACGATTTCGTACAGGGTGACCGTAGGACCGATGGTCGCCTTGATATCGTTGATCTTGATCCCGTAGTCTTCCAGGGTCTTGACGATCTTATTTTTGTTGTTTGTAAGTTCTTCGCGACTCACTGTACGGTCACGACCCGCTCCATGATCCTCTAGAATCTCAAAGGGAGGTCGCTGAAAGTCTGATAGCTCTAGTCTTGGATCAAAATCCTCCGCCTCGAAGATTTCATCAGGATTCTCTATCTCCTGGTCCTCTTTTGGGATGATTTTTTCTACGATGTCTTGCCCTTTGACGATGCCGACATTGTCGTCCCCAATTTGCTCATATTCTTTGAGGTCAATCGTTTTCTCCTCCTTGGGTTCTACGATCGTGAGTTCCAAATCAGCGGAGTTTGTCGTAGGCTTTTTCTTGGGGGTTTTGTTGTCTACTACCTCAAATGAAATTTCTTCTCCTATTCCCGCTTCTTTGGATGGGGGAATTTCTAGCTGAGGCTGAGGATTTTCTTTTGCCTTGATGATGGCGGGTGTTTGGGTGGAAGCCGTACGGGACGCTTCTGAATTTTCTTCCTCTGCTGGAGTACTTCCCGTTTTCTTCTTGATTGCCGCACTCGTATCCTTCACATTTTTCTTGACCTTGCTGGTTGCAGCCTTTGTGTTAATGTTGAGGTTGGAGAGCTTGGTATTCTTGACGTTTTGGATGATGCGTGAGGCACGTACTTCTGCGTTGAAGTTGATCACAACGAAAATAACCAAAGCAAAAATGACAATGAAGGCCACGCCTACACGTCCTACGTAAGAGAATAGCCAGGTATTGACGGCATATCCAAAACCGCCCCCTAGATCGAATGAGGTGGCATTGGATAAGATCTCTATGTAAGAGAAGAAAAGGGAGCCGAAGAGCGTGATGAAAAGAGCGTATTTGAAGAATCTTCTCAAGGAAGCATACAGAGATTCGTATTCGTCTGCGTCTTCCAATAAGACAAAGCCCCATGCGATGGTATAAAGTATAGGGATAAAACCGAAGATGCCGAATCCTCTCAGGACGATATACTCTGCGAGTTTGGCGCCAATGAATCCCAGCCAGTTGTTGACCTCATTGACGCCTGACTCGGTAGCGGACTGATCGGCATTGCCTGTAAAGTAATAGGAAAGGCAGGCCACAAATGAGATGACGCCTACAAATATGAGTGTCCACCCGATGAGTTTCCTGTTGCGCTCTTGATTCTCTCCGCTGCTGCGCAATGATTGAATCAGTTGCAAACCTCCGCTGATCGGTCCCTTCGATTTGGCCTTCTGTTTTTTTCTTTTGGGTGCGTTTTTCGCCACAAGCTAAATAATTAGAATTCAACACAATGTATGCCATGCGCACTTCAAACAGTGCTCATTGAGCGTATCAGCTCATTTCGTAGGGCTTTCATTGTTTGAGACAGACAAAAATACAACTTCATAGGGTAGAATCTGCATATTTTCACAGAATAGATTGTTGGCTTAGTGATAAATATACGAAAATCTGCAGGTATTGATGCTGATTGTGGAAAGCAAGAGGAAAAGTGTGGAGAAATGCGTAGGACCACCGCCATGGCGTGGTCAAACCACCATCATCCCATGGTCAAACCACCGCCATGGCGTGGTCAAAACACCATCATCCCATGGTCATCATTGTCTATACCCAAAAACAACACGCTAGACACAGATCTTGAAATCCGCGCTAGCGTGTCATCATCGTACAACCACCGCCATGACGTGGTTTCTCTCTATTCGTTTTCTCTTTATCCCTTATTTGATCACCACCTTCTGCTGCCAAGGGCCATAAGGCGTGTCTGCCAAGAGGATAAAGACGCCTTTGAGTTGCTCTGGAACCTGTATCTCTACATCAAACTGCTGACTGACTTCTCGTTGCGTCTGGAAGACCGTTCTGCCCAGCATATCCATCAAGCGGATATCCACTTGACTCGTCGTAGGCAGGAAGCCTTTCAGGTGCATCAAACCCTGAGAAGGATTGGGAAACAGATTGAAGCTTTGAGCGACAATGTCCCATCTGTCGATGTTGGTCAAGATGATCTTAGTGGCAGCCGTCGTGTCAGATGGACAACCCGAAGCGTCCACAGCGACTACACGATAATCGCCTGAGGACTCAGGATTGAAAGTAGGACCTGAAGCAACAACCGTCCCCGATGCGTCTATCCAGTTATAGTTCAGATTTCCACTAGGGTTTTGTACACTCAGTTCGTCGGGATTCTCTAGTATCACAGGAAGTGGGGTAGTATTTTCATCCATAAAGAATGCGTTCATAGGAGAAATACAAAACGTATTCAGATCCACTACAAGAACTTCGTATGCGCCGCCTGAGGTAACTTCCAGTGTATTGCCTTGCCCCATGATCGGATCTCCGTCGAGAAACCACTGCACAGAGTCTCCATTGGTAACAGTAAGTGTCAGAGGCTGCGAGGTACACCAGGCATAAGAACCTACGACGGGATCTGTTCCATTGGCCACAATCGTAGGCTCCATAGGGACAGGATCGATGATGACTGTATCTGTACAGTTAATGATGCTACGGGGATTGTCGATCGTAAAGGTGACTTTCAGACCTCCATTGGTCTGGGAAAATGTGCCTGTCTGTGCGCTGGGAATACTGAAGAAGATAGAAGCACCGCTTCCACCTGAGCCCGTAGCACATCCGTCGTCATTGCCGATAGCGTCACTGTCCCAAACTTGCAATTCATAGGTGCCATTGACGAGGGCTAAACCTGCGATATTGGTATTGATGGGGAGGTTGTCCCCTCCATTTGAAATGGGATTGGCAGAAGTATTGATGAGTTCTGTACCGCTGGGATCTTTCAAAATCCAGTACAAATCACCTCCATCTATGATGTCAGCGCATAAGACAGAATCAATGGTCAAGCCGTTCAAAATATACCCGATGGTATCTATATCTGCTTGATAGTTCACAAAGTAAGTACCTGGATCAGAGAAAATCTGTGGGTTCAGGACTTCATCGGTTGTGTTGAGTGCATATCCATTGGGTCCTGTAATGCTCCACTGGTAAGAGAATCCGCTTTGGCCACCACTGGGAATGTTATTGACAGCCGTCAAGATGGCAGGGGCACAGTTGTCATCCAATTCCAAAGAATAGCAATCTCCTATAAATGCACAGGGGTTCACTGTCAGCGGTAGAGAGAAGGTAGCAGGAGCAGAATCCTGCTGGTTGAAGGCAGAAAAAACAGCTGTAAGGGCTACTGTCACATTGTAAGTCGTAGGAATCTCTGGTGTTCCAAAGATCGTCACACAGCCCAGTGTATCCACATTGGCACTGTCGTAGCTCACGATATACCTGCAATCAGGAGCCAAATTACACTCCCACTCCATGCCTTGAGGCAGATTGAAAACGGAGTCGATGGTATAGTATTCAAAATTGGCTGTAAATGGGATTCCTCCGATTACAGCCGTCGTATCTCGTGGTAGGACGAAACTCAGCACTTCTTCATAATACTGACAACCCACCGCATCTACGAGGGAGTCAGGTGATATCTCCAGGGTCCCCTGAAGCGTAGTGTCGGGTACACACTGGGCAAAACTGGTCAATGGACCAACAGATAATAGGATAGCAATAAGCCAAACAGAAACTCTCATAGGTAAGAATGTTTTGAAAGAATAGGGTAGCCTGTCAATATGTGAGGCAATCTCAAATTCAGAAACGAGATGAAAGCAGCAAGGATCGAATCAGAGCTCGTTTGTCTTGTATATAGGTACCAAGAAGTTGAGACAACAGAAGGACAAGATCTGACGAAAAAGTTGCAGGATCTATGTTTAAGTGCGTTACCAATAAATGCGTAGTAGTGGTCCCCTGTATATCTACATATGCATACTTTCTTCATGTGAAAGCATCCTTTAATTAACTTAATTTTTTTTGAAAATATTGCGATTATTTGACCTTATGGGTTCTCTTTACTCCTGCCATTTTCTTTATCGTTTGCGATATTTTCTAGATGTAATTCTTCCATACCCTTAACAATCAGTAGGGTAGGGCGGGTCCATGTGGAGGAACATGTATCCTAGGTAGGATCAAAATTAGACGGAGGTAGTTTGTAGGATTACCTTCCTGTGAGGAGCTTTCGGACGACAGCAGGCCCTTCGTAGACAAAGCCCGTGTACACTTGCAATAGGTCCGCGCCTGCGGCGAGTCGCGCCTCTGCATCAGCAGCTGTCATGATTCCTCCTACCCCGACGATCGGGAAATCAGGTCCGAGTGCTGCGCGCAGATATTGCATGACTTCCTGCGAACGATCGCGCAGGGGCGCACCACTCAATCCTCCATTTCCCATGGCTTTAACTTCTTGACCAGGCGTTTGTAGACCCGCTCGGGAGATTGTCGTGTTATTGGCGATGAGGCCATCGAGGCGTGTAGCTTGTACCACCTCTACGATGTCATCTAATTGGTCCTGGTTAAGGTCAGGTGCAATTTTCAGGAGGAGGGGACGAGGCGTAGGCAGAGCCTGGTTGCGCTCCTGGAGGGTATTTAATAAGTGAGTGAGAGGGACCTTCTCTTGCAAGCTTCGCAGACCTGGCGTATTGGGAGAGCTGACATTGACGACGAAATAGTCCACATAGGGTGCAAGCTTGTCAAAGCAGATCACGTAATCATCTACTGCCCGCTCATTGGGAGTATCTTTGTTCTTACCGATATTCGCTCCGACGATGAGGTCCCCTTTTTCCATACGCACCAGCTTCTTTACCAGCGCATCTACGCCCTGATTATTGAATCCCATGCGGTTGATGATGGCCTGATCGGCAGGCAGACGAAACAGACGCTTTTTGGGATTTCCTGCTTGCGGGCGTGGGGTGACGGTTCCTAGCTCAACAAATCCGAATCCTAGATGCTGCCAATCTTCTGCAATCAGTCCATCCTTATCAAAACCTGCGGCGAGTCCTATCGGATTTTTGAAGGTCAGTCCCCATAGCTGAAGAGGGCGCAGGGTATCTTGCGCAAAAAGAAGTCGGGCAAGTCCCTTCCCTCCTGGTAGTGCAAATAAAAACTTGAGGGCAGAGAAGCTCAGGTGGTGAACGACTTCAGGATCAATCTGAAATAAGAGGGGACGAATGAGCCATTTGTACATAAGAGGAGATCAAAGGGTTAATGAGTCGAAAGAAGACCATCATCTTTTACGAATCTGGGCACAAAAATAGGGCTTTCTCTGGTTTTTGGGAGGAGAATGCAGAATCTATTCAGATTATCTGATAGGATAGGGGCTTCACATTTTGATAGGGCAGGGCTAAATACTAATTTTGGCTCGCCTGATAGTGGTTCAGGTTGGGTAAAACATTATATACGAACACATACATTTTACCTACACACGTTATAAATTGCTCACACACATGGAGTTATTTTCCTTTAGTGTAGAATCTTTGGGGGCATCCACCCTGCAAGTACTCCCCATGCTGGTCCTTCTATTTTCGGGACTGATCTTGATGCTGTTGGATGCATTTGGTATATCTAAGCCGCTGCCCTGGCTTGCAGCCGCAGGAATTCTTGGATCAGCGCTGAGCGCGGGTATGCTGAGTGTATCAGAGAGTACACCTGCTTTCTTTGGGATGATGGAGACGGGAGGGATCGCTCCTCTGGTCCACATTTTTATCTGCCTCTCAGGATTCTTGACCCTGTTTTTCTTACAGGACTACCTCAAGCGATACCAAAAAGATATTCCTGATGTGTATGCGCTACTTGTATTTGCCTTGTTGGGGATGATCTTACTTGCAAATGCCAATGACTTGATCATGTCGTTCATTGGGCTAGAGACAATGTCGATTTGTCTCTACATATTTGCCGCGCTGTACAAGACGGACGAACGATCTACTGAATCGGGTTTCAAATACTTTCTTTTAGGTTCTTTTGCCTCTGCCTTTTTGCTGTTTGGTATTTCCCTCATCTATGGTGTGACGGGCTTTACCAACTTCACCGTGCTCAACACACCTGAGGTCCTCGAACGTTTGACACAAAATGAAGCTTTGTTTTTGGTCGCCGCAGGACTGATTCTCATCGGCTTCCTTTTCAAAGTTGCGGCATTTCCCTTCCATACATGGACGCCAGATGTCTACACGGGGACACCTACGCCTCTTGCGGGCTTCATGTCTACAGGCAGTAAATTGGCTGCCTTCGTCGCACTAGGGGTGATCATGCAGAAGCTGAATATGCTTGCTTTTGAGAAAATACAGATTGTGATCGCTTTGGCGGCACTCTTCACCATGATCTATGGCAACATCGTCGCTGCTCGCCAACAAAACCTCAAGCGTATGCTGGCTTACTCTAGTATTGCACATTCAGGCTATGTGCTGTTGGGTTTATTGGCTGCGATGGTCGGATTCAAGGCGATGATTTTTTACATGTTTATCTATACTCTGATGAATATCGGAGCATTTGGGATGATCGGCATGGCCGAAAGCTCATTTGAAGATACAGAGATCGAGCGTTGGAAAGGACTTGGAAAGCGCGCGCCTATTTTTGCAGGTGGCTTGGCGGTCTTTTTATTTTCCTTGGCAGGTATTCCGCCTTTGGCTGGATTCATGAGCAAGTATCAAGTATTCCTTTCGGCCATTACAGAGGATTTTGTGTTCTTGGCCACAATCGGGATTTTGACCTCTGTGGTAGGAGCATTTTATTACATTCGTGTGATTGTACAGATGTTTTTCAATCAGGAGGAGAACAAGCTTTCGCTCAATTTCAACTTGTTGCCTACAGCAGGCGTTTTGATTTTGGCGGCATTGATCTTGTTGTTAGGGGTATTTCCTTCCTTGATCATGGAGCCGATTCAAGCAGCTTTTGGTTCCAATCTACTGAATGAAGCTACAGCCACAGTCGGACAATAGAGCAAACAAAATATAGCATGAAAGCAGGTTGCAGAGAGGCTACCTGCTTTTTTATTGGCCTAACCAGACTTTAAAGTCAGCGATACGGTCACGGCTGACGTATATTTCTGAATCGCTGCTGTGTTTGAGGTAGAGCTGGATTTTTCTGGCAGAAAGACTGACCATTTTTTCGATACTCTCAAATCGGATCATGTACTTGCGATTGATCCTAAAAAAGTCTTCAGGAGAAATCTGCTCGCCTATCTCTTGTAGGGTATATTCGACGAGGTAACGTGTACCTTGAGCTTGGATGAAAAATGTGACCTTATCCTCTGCATAGAAATAGAGAATCTCCGAAGTCGGAACAGCATGGAGATGATCAGCTTTTTTGACTAGAAAGCGCTTTTTAAAATGATGACTAGGAGACTGAATGGCCTGTTTGAGTGCCTTAAGGTCAAGTGTGGGCACCACTGTTTTTTGGTGAATTCTTTTGAACTTATCCATAGCCCTTGATAAATCTTCATAGGAGATAGGCTTGAGAAGATAATCGACACTGTTCACTTTAAATGCCTGGATAGTAAAAGAATCGTAGGCTGTCGTAAAGATGATGGGAACCTCGAGTGGGACATCTTCAAAAATAGAAAAACTCAATCCGTCAGCTAGGCGAATATCCATCAAGATCAAATCTGGAGAAGGGTTCGTCTGTAGCCATGAGACAGTCCCTCTTATCGTATCTAGTACAGGATAAAAGAAAATAGAGGGATCATATGTATACAACATCCGCTGTAAGTGGGTAGCTGCTAGGGGTTCGTCCTCTACAATCAAGATGTTCATAGTCAAAGCGCTTGAGATGGTCTAAATTAGGATGTAACCGATAGGGAGAATTCTCTATATATAAAAATATTAATTTGTGTCAATATGATCATACGGATTGTAAGAATGGAATTTGAAAGTGATAAGTTGTCAGACTTTCAACAAATCTTTGATAATTCTAAAGCTGCTATTCGCGCTTTCCCTGGTTGTCAATACTTAGCTTTACACCAAGATGCTCATAATCCCAACGTACGATATACATATAGTCTCTGGGATTCACAGGCATATTTAGACGTATATCGTAATAGTGAGCTTTTCGGTAGCGTATGGCCAAAGACCAAAAGGCTATTTTCAGCAAAGCCTCTTGCGTATTCCTTACACCAATTAGAAGAAGTATCTTTGCTGAAGAAAGATTAAACAACTATTTAAAGTCTTGATAATCTATTTCTTATGTTCATTCTCCCCCAAAGTTAGCTTATTTATCGCAATCATCTGTTTCTGGATGTCGGTATATCTATATTTGATAAAATACAAATACTGTAGAAGATGATTGCGAGAAGGTTAACGGAGATGTACAAGGATAGCGGCCCACTAGATACCAAAGTCATTCAGGAAAAGCTTCTGCTATACAGAGCTTTTTACATTTCTGTTGCCGCTTTTCTCGTCACTGCGGGCCATTTGATCAACCTGATTGATACCAGGTTCACACCTGTTCTGTGGGATCGATATATATTCGCAGGGATCTTGATTGGGACACTAGGGATATCCTTCTGGCCACGCATCTCGTTTGAGTCGCTCAGAAAGATCACCTTCCTTCAGGTTGTCCTGACGATCCTACACGGTTTCTGGCTGGTGTACCAGAGTGAAGGATCTCCCTATTACCTTCTCATGACCTTGAGTGCTTGTATTTTCTGTAGCCTATTTGCCGATAGTGCTAAGCAACTGAAATATCTTATCCTTTCAGGATGGGTCGGCATGATTATATTTGTCATTATCCTATCTACTTCCAACAATATTTATTATCACTTATTTACGGTCTTCTTTTTTGTAGGTATTTCCTCTTTCACCTACTTCATCGGTCAGGCTCGAATCAAAGGTCAGCGACAGATCATTCAGCAACGAGATGAAATTACTTGGCAGAACGGATTGCTCAAGTCTGTCATTGAAAGCTCAGATAGTTTAGTTTTTGCGCTAGATCTCGAATTGAAATTTATTAGTTACAATTCACAGTGTGCACACTTGTTAGAACAATTTGCCTCTAACAAATACGAGTTTAGAGAGGGAGATTCGGTACGGCCGTTATTTCAAATTGCCCATGACACTACTTTCTGGGAAGAAAAGTTTGCGAAGACTTTGGAAGGGCAGGAGTTTGATTTTAAGTACGAATTAAAAAGCGATCGGAGTAGCATCTGGTATCATTTTTTCCTTTCTCCTATCTACCACCTCGACTCGATTGTGGGTCTTATATGCTCAGGTAAAGATGTCACAGAAGATGTTCTTCAAAAGCTGGCCAGTCAGAAGATGAGTGATGCTTTGCGCCAGAGTGAGAAACGCAACAACTTACTACTTTCAGGTACCCATGACGGGTATTGGGATTATGACTTGGAGACTGAAGAGACGTATCTCTCTCCTCGTTTGCTGGAAATGCTGGACATGTCCCCTTTCCTTTCTTATCCTACACCTCAGGAGCTTCAATCCTTTGTCCATCCTGAAGACATCAAGTCACTGAGCTCTGCAATTATGACACACCTTGCGGGTGAGTCTCCCAAAATCAACGTAGAGTTTAGGATACAGCAAGCGGGCGGTCAGTATATTTGGGTCTTGGGCAAAGGACGTTTGACAAAGGAAGAAAGCCACTCTATCAGGCTTTCGGGTTCTCTATCTGATATCACAGAGCGGAAACTGGCAGAGGACTTGCTCGCAAGTGTACTGGACAGCTCACCCAATGGCGTCATGGCACTCAAGGGAATTAGAAATCCAGAGGGTTACATCGAAGACTTCGAAATTCAACTCGTCAACCGACCCATTGAGCAACAATCCCAGATGTCCTCTACGGACCTCGTGGGTAAGCGACTCAGAGCGATATTTCCTGGTAAGCATGAAGAGGATGTTGTGCATCTCTACAGACAAGTCATGGAGACTCAAAAATCCATGAAGATGGAGTTCTATTATGAGCATGAGCTTGTGGGAGGAGATTGGTATCTGGTCATCGCTGTGCCTACCGAAGACGGCGTAACAGCCACCTTCACCAAGATCACCCAGCAAAAAGAAACGGAACGTCAACTACGCCTACTGTCCTTGGTGGCAAGCAAAACGGACAATGGTGTCGTTATCACCGATCCTCATGGTAAGATCCAATGGACCAACGAAGGCTTTGAGAGAATCACGGGATACGCACTTGAAGAGATCAGAGGAAAGAAACCAGGAGATGTGCTGCAAGGACCTGATACAGATCCCGAGACTGTCACACGAATTCGACAAAAGCTTGATGGCGGTGGCTCATTCACAGAAAAAATTCTGAATTATCGTAAGACAGGAGAGGCGTATTGGGTATCCTTACAGGTATCTCCTGTGTATGACCAACAGCAAACGTTGACGCACTTTGTCGCGATCGAAACAGATGTCACCCAGCAGGTCGAGCGTGAGCGGGCATTGAAGGAGGCAAAGATATCTGCTGAAAATGCAGCCAAAGCTAAGTCTGAATTCCTGGCGACGATGAGTCATGAGATCCGGACACCTATGAATGCGGTTATTGGAATGACGGGCCTCTTACTGGACAGTAGACTGAGCGATGAACAAAGAGATTTCGTAGAAGTCATCCGAGCAAGTGGCGATCAACTGTTGACCATCATTAATGATATCCTCAATTTCTCGAAGATCGATTCGGGGCAATTAGAGCTAGAGAGAAAATTCTTTGGGTTGACAGATATTATCGAGGATGTGATGGATCTATTTGCATCCAAGGCATTGGAGAAGAATATCAACCTGCTATACTACATGCATCCCGATGTACCTGGAGTGATAGAGTCTGATCCTACACGTCTCAGCCAGGTATTGGTCAATCTGATAGGCAATGCCCTCAAGTTTACAGAGCAAGGAGAAGTCATGTTGCTGGTACTACCTGGGGCTCCTTCAGGAGAAAGGGCAATGGATATTCAGTTTGTTGTCAAAGATTCTGGCATCGGCATTCCGGAAGGTAAGTTGGATCGCCTATTTAAGTTATTCTCTCAAGTAGATGCTTCGACTACGCGTAAGTATGGCGGGACAGGGCTGGGATTGGCTATCTCCAAGCGGTTGGTCGAGTTGATGGGAGGAAATATTTGGGTGAAAAGTAAAGAAGGCCTTGGATCTTCGTTTTATTTCGAGATACACGCCAAATATCAAATCCAGCAGTCGCTCGACCTACGCAAACTGCTTCCTAAGGTCAAGGGACAACACATACTTGTATTAGAGCCTCACTTCCGAACGCTCTCCGTGTTGCATCAGCAAATGCTGACTTGGGGTATGCGGCCTGTATCAGGGCGAACGGTGGGTATGGGAGTACAGCACCTAGAAGCAGATCCCAAAATCTCTGTGGTCTTACTCAACCACGATCTTGTAGATAGTGAAGGAATCTCTGCTACACGCTGGATAAAATCCAAGTTTCCCGATCGGGACTTTCAGTTTATTTTGATGACCAATTTTGGGCAAAAAATGGCACCCGAAGCAAGTAGCCTGTTTAGTGCGGTAATCAATAAACCCATTCATCACATACAACTCCTAAAGTACATTGAGCGGGCCCTTAACCTCCATCATGAGCCCCATCTTACACAGCGACTAGTTCCTGTATACGCACAGGCTGAGACAGAGAAAGCTCAGAATTGGCCTAAATTATCTATTCTATTGGCTGAGGATAATAAAATCAATCAAAAAGTGGCTTCGAGAATGTTGAGCCGCATAGGATATGAAATTGACATCGTTCCCAATGGGAAGGAAGCATTGGCCGCGATTCAAGCGACTCCTTATGATCTGATTTTTATGGATATGCAGATGCCTGAGATGGATGGATTAGAAGCAACAAGACAGATCAGAAAAAGGGAAGATATTGAGCAGCCGATCATCATCGCGATGACAGCCAATGCCTTGGTCGAGGATCGTGCCAGATGTATCAAGGCGGGTATGGATGACTATATCGCCAAGCCTGTCAAGCCAGAGTACCTCAAGAAGATGCTGAGGAAGTGGTTTGTCATAGATAAAAGAAAGCAGACCAATATGGCTTAGACCATGTTGGGGACTATGAAAATCTAGTGGAAGCGCAAACTTTTAACAGATTTGAAGTTCCAAACATGGTCTGAAGAAGAAATATCCTTCTTCTACGCACCTGCTACCTTCACACGCATCAAAAACTGATGAGAGGTCATGTAGAGATATCCTCCAGGCCCCCAAGCGCAGTTGGCTGTCTTAGATACTGTACGTATGATGCCAAGGGGCTTTCCATCGGGACGTATCACCCAAACGCCTCCAGGCCCTGTCGCAAATAAGGTTCCATCTGGGTGAATCTTTAACCCATCAGGAAGTCCAGGGTTGGCCTCTCCTACGTATGCGGTTACATCAAGGAGTATCCTTCCCGTGAAGACGTTTCCTTCTTCGTCTAGATCATACGCCATCCAACGCGCTTTTTCAGGATCTGAGTTGGCCACATACAGCGTCCGTCCATCAGGTGAGCAGGCGATCCCATTGGGACGAGTCAATGAATCTATTTGGAGCGATATGTTACCTGCTGTATCTACTTTGAACACCCCTTGAAAGCTCAGTTCCTTGGCAGGGTCTTCATCTTGTTGCTGAAGACCGTAAGGAGGATCGGTGAAATACAGATGGCCGCTGGGACTGTATGCAAGATCATTGGGACTGTTGAGTTTTTTCCCTTCAAATGCACTTGCTATCGTTTCAAACTGCGATTGAGGGGCATCTAAGGCCGCATTCATCATCGCAACTCTCCTATCTCCGTGTTGGCACAGTATCAGTTTTCCTTCGGGCGTGAGGGTCAGTCCATTGGAGCCTGGTTCACCTCCACGTGTGGTCTCTCCTGTATATCCACTAGGTGTGAGGTAGACATCGATGCCTTTGGACTCCTGCCATCTGTAGATTCGATTCATAGGGACATCTGAAAAGATCAAAAAAGACTGCTCAGGTATCCATAGGGGGCCTTCACTCCATGTAAATCCTTCGGCCAATATCTCCAGTGGTGCATCCACAGCTATGTAGTTTAGCATCGTACTATCCATTATTTCTATGGAACCTTTGGTCTGGTAGGGTGCATCGAAGGACTGAATAGTAGGACCTTCTTGGCCTTCTTCTTGGGCGGGTTGATTCATTTGGCAAGCCGACAATAAGATGAGAGGGAGTAATAGAAAATATTTCATGATAAGTAAGTGAGGCAGTAGGTAGAAATGAGTGAGACAGAACCTAATGTGGAGGTACCGCGTACGCAATGGGGCGTGAGCCTTTGATATATGCGCGTGATCAAATAGAGAGCGTATCAATCAAGGCATGAGGTGAAACTCCACTCTATTGTTGAGTTCTCGTTCTTTGGGATTTTCGGTGAAGGGAAACATGTTGCCGTAGCCATAGTATTTCAGGCGGTAGGCAGGGATGCCCTTGGAGACAAGGGTGGCCCAAACTTGTCTGGCGCGTAGCTCCGATAGATGAATATTATACTCTGGTGAGCCTTTGACATCTGTATGTCCGTGTAGGGAGAGAATGATTTCTGGATTTTGGCGCATGAGAATGAAGACGCGACGCAGCTCTTTGGTAGCCTCTTGGGAGAGGTCCAGGCTCCCTCCGTCAAACTGTAAGGTGGTCAAAAGAGAAGGTGGAATGTCAATATCACTCTCTGTAATATATCCATCTTTGCGCGCGAGCAGCAATAAGATACTTGTTGCGTTGGGATCTTGACGAAGATCTACCTCTGCTGAGGAGATACGAAAGCCATCTGCTATAGCTTCTACTACATATAATTGGCCTACGGGTAAGCTAAGCTCATAAATCCCACTCGCTGGATCTCCTTTTGCAATGGCAATCGTCATACCTGTAGAGGGAAGAATGGCCTTGACTGCTGCAGGCATAGGCTCCATTGTCGTTTTATTCGCTACCTGGACACTGACAGATATCTTTTTGTTCTGTGCCCAAGAAGTCATAGGATGGATTCCCCCTAATGCCAGCAATAGGACGAACGTCGGGATCCAGGAATACAAATAGCTCATAGGTCGGTAAGATGGTTTACCTGTGGAAATTAAGGAAATTCCTCCGATTCTATGGAAGAAATTGTTTTTTGACCCCAATCCCATAATTTTATACCCGAAAATGCAGGGTTCAGCTCTGCGTAAAAGTGGATGATTGCTGCCACTAATCTTATATTCACATAGATATAAGGCTCCGTTATCTACAAGTTAATAGAGAAGGAGTCGGCGTGAACAGGAAAACAATCTGTATCCAGTATGGGTATTTAACCACAGATTGATAGGATTTAAATAGATAATTTAGCTACATATAGTCCCATCCAACAGAGTCTCAGTAACATCATTTTTTGAAATTCATTCTTCACTTTTCAGCATATGCTTCGAGTCTTCGACTTTACCTTCAACCCTTATCAAGAAAACACCTACATCCTGGCTGATCAAGCAGGGCAATGTGCCATCGTGGACCCTGGTTGCTACACCGCTTCCGAACAGCAAGCGCTGGTTCGTTTCATTGAGTCCCAGGCGTTGACGCCCGTTTTGTTGCTGAACACCCACGGGCATGTGGACCATATGCTGGGCAATCGCTTTGTGAAGCAGACGTATGACATTCCTTTCCACACCCACAAGATCGTGGTAGATGAACTCAAGTCCGTCCCCAGCTATGCGGCGATGTTTGGCATGACAGTCGAGCCTTCACCTGAACCCGACCATTTTATAGATGAGGGGGATGTGGTAGAAGTAGGAACCGAAAAGCTAGAGGTACTCTTCACACCAGGGCACAGTCCAGGGCACCTCAGCTTCTTTCATAGAAGAAGCAAGCAGCTTTTTTCAGGAGATGTCTTGTTTCAAAACAGCATCGGGAGAGTCGACCTGCCAGGGGGGAATTATGAGACCCTGATGTCTTCCATCGTGCGCAAACTCCTTCCCTTGGGACAGGAGGTTATCGTCTATCCAGGACATGGAGACCCGACGACCATCGCGGCAGAGGCACAACACAATCCCTATATTCGTCAGTATTTGGGCGTGTAGTCGTGTACACTACCTTTATTTTCATTGGTCACAAAAGAAATCCCAAACTACATGATAGCGGTTGTAGGAGGAGGAATCACAGGTATGGTAGCTGCCGCAGCATTGAAGCGGGCAGGGCAGGAGGTCGAGCTGTACGATGCAGCTGATCGGGTAGGGGGTAATATCCGTTCCCAATCATTTGGCCCTTATCGTCTGGAACTCGGGCCCAACTCTCTCGTCTTAAATGATGATTTGTATACTTTTTTTGAGGATTGGGGCATGACAGACTCAATGGTAGAGGCTTTGCCCACAGCAAAATATCGCTACATCCTACGAGATGGAAAATATCAGAAGCTCCCGACAGGTCCTGCATCTTTGATCACATCCCGTACTTTTTCTTGGCGTGCCAAAAGAAATCTCCTCAAAGAGCGTAGTATTCCCGCATCGAATGATCCCTCCGAAACCATTGATGCTTTTTTTCGCCGTCGTTTGGGAGATGAGTGGACAGATTATGCTGTCTATCCCTTCATTTCAGGCGTTTTTGCAGGTAATCCTGCAGATTTATTGGTCTCAGAGGCTTTTCCCCGCATCAAGAAGCTCGAAAATGAATATGGAAGCCTAATCAAAGGGATGGGTGCCAGTCGCAAAAACCAAACCCATAGAGGGACGATTTCACTTGAAGGAGGGGTAGGGAAAATGATTGACATACTGGAAAAAGGACTGGAAGGACATATTCATACAGGACATCGCATCCAAAGACTGGAGATAACGGCAGAGGGTGTGAGGTTGGATTTTGGTCAAATGAAAGTACATGCCCAAAAAGTAATCCTCGCCTTGCCCGCCTATGTCTTGGCCAGCCTTTTATCAGATGCTTATCCTGCGATGGCCAGTAGTTTAAAAGCCATTCATTATCCTTCTGTCTCTATGGCATTTTCTGCTTACAAGCGTGCAGACGTAGGACATCCCTTAGATGGATTTGGTGTACTACACAATCATTTGGAAGGGGCCTATACGTTAGGGACGATTTTCAATAGCTCAGTTTTTGAGGGGAGGTGTCCCAAGGATGAAGTATTATTGACGACCTTTGTGGGAGGTGCCAAATATTCGGATCGTGCCGATGAACCCGAAGAGGTACTCAAAGCCCATGTGCATGAGGAGTTGGTCCAGTTTTTATCGGTCAAAGGAAAACCGACCTTCCAGCATGTGCAGCGTTGGCCCAAAGCCATTCCCCAATACACAAAAGATATTCTCCCAAGTAGAGAAGAAATCCAGAAATTGTCTTCGCAGATTCGTTTGGGAGGCAATTGGATAGGTGGAATTTCGGTTCCAGACAGCATTCAGTCGGGTTTGAGGCTAGCAAAAGAGATTAGTGGCGAATGAATTGCGAAGTTCTTTGGCGAAATGTGCCCTTCCGATTATCTTAGCAGCGAACGTAACACACGCATTATAATACCTCCTTCACATGAGTATTCTTGTAAATAAAGATTCCAAAATTCTGGTTCAAGGATTTACCGGAAAGGAAGGTTCCTTCCACGCTTCTCAAATGATCGAATATGGTACGCAAGTCGTAGGTGGTGTCACTCCTGGTAAGGGAGGACAGACACACTTGGAGCGTCCCGTTTTCAACACGATGAAAGAAGCAGTGGGTGAAACAGGAGCTGACGTATCCATCATTTTCGTCCCTCCCAAGTTCGCCGCTGACGCGATCCTAGAAGCTGCTGATGCAGGGGTCGAGCTTATCGTCACGATCACGGAAGGCATTCCTGTGAAGGACATGATTTATGTCAAAAAGTACATCGACGACAAAGGCATCCGCATGATCGGGCCCAACTGCCCAGGCATCATCACGCCTGACGAGGCAAAGATCGGGATCATGCCTGGTTTCATCCACAAAAAAGGAAAAATCGGTATCATCAGCCGTTCGGGTACATTGACTTACGAAGCGGTATTCCAGACAGGACAGCAAGGCCTTGGTCAGTCTACCTGCGTGGGTATCGGAGGCGATCCCATCATTGGTTCTCCTCACTTGGACATTGTCAAGCTGTTCAATGAAGACCCTGATACAGATGCATTGGTTCTCATCGGAGAGATTGGCGGTAGAAATGAGCAGATCGCTTCTGAGTGGATCAAACACAATATGACTAAGCCTGTTATTGGCTTCATCGCTGGACAGACAGCCCCTCCCGGACGTCGTATGGGGCATGCGGGTGCGATTGTATCTGGTGGTGATGACACAGCACGTGGAAAAATGGACTTCATGGAGAAGTGTGGCATCCACGTCGTAGAGACGCCTGCTGAGATCGGTCAAACTGTAGCAAAGGCCCTAGGGCTGGAAGCAAAGGCTGTGTAATCACAGGATACAGTTCGAAAAAATAGAGAGGGAGTCTATGAGAGGCTGCCTCTTTTTTTATGATGCCCTCTTTTCAAGCTGATTGATTATCCCGAAGGGACCCGTATGTGGAGTATAGTCCCATACTCAAAGCAGCCTACCCAAAAACGGCTTTGAGTGCACGCGCCTTCACGAGGGTCTCCTCGTACTCTGCCTCGGGATCTGAATCGTAGGTGATGGCTCCGCCCACATGATAGGCGAGTTGCCCTTGGTTCGCGTCATATACGAGCGAGCGAATCACCACATTGAGGTCAAAGTCTCCCTTCGGATCGAAGTATCCGATAGAACCCGCATAGACGCCACGCGCGGTAGGTTCGATCTGGTCGATGATCTCCATCGTGCGAAACTTGGGCGCTCCTGTCATAGACCCAGGAGGGAAGGTATGTTCCAATGCCTCAAAAGTCGATACTATAGCTTTCTTTTGGCCTACAACCGTAGAGACCATCTGAAATACCTGTGGAAAATGCTGGATCTCGAATAAGTGTGGCACATGGACACTGCCCGTCTCACAGGATCTGTGGAGATCGTTTCGGGTGAGGTCTACGATCATGACATTTTCTGCTTGCTCCTTGATCGAGGATTTCAGATAAGCTTTATGCGCTTGGTCTTCTTTGGGATTTTTGCTCCGGGGAGCTGTTCCCTTGATGGGTTGTGACAAGAGTCTGTCGTCCTTCAACTGTAAAAACCGCTCGGGAGAAGCTGAGAGTATGTAGCGGCCTTTCCATTTGACAAAAGCGGCAAAAGGTACGGGAGACAACGCCTTGAGATTCAGAAAACTTCCTACAGGATCTACTAGCTGCCCCTCTGCCACAAACGCCTGCGTCAGATTCACCTCATAACAGTCCCCCTCTACGATATGCTGTTGGAGTTGGCGTATCTGATTCAGGTACTGGGATCTATCTGTTAGCGATTCAAATGATAAGGAGGGCTGGATGAGAGATTGTGCTTGCTGCTGCATGGCTTCTCCTTGTGCTTCCATTTGCGCCCATACAATTTCTTCCTCCCTTGATTGATGCAGTACTTTTACCTCTAGAGAATCTCGCTCGACTCCAATGATAAGGTCGGGGATAAAGAAAGCAACCTCTGGAAAGACCACCTCCGCCTCATATTGCGTATGCAGTTTGGGTTCCATGACATTCTTCAGATCATAGGGCAGGGCCCCGAGCTTCCATCTGTCTGTCGACTGTCTCAAGGCATCCCATGTCGTCAGTGTCTGAGCATCTGCACGCGCCACACCTAGCAAGCACTCAAATCGTCCGTAGCGATCTATATCAGATTGGCAGTTGTCCAAAAACGTCACGTAGGGATATTGTGAGGCCCAATAGAGGAGTCTGGCCTTCCAAGTGGGCAAGCTTAGAGCATCTAAGTCAAGAGGAGGGGAAGAATATGTTGAGATCAAAGGCTTTTTATATCTAAGTGAAGATAAGTAAGCAAACGTGAAAGCGTGCAGGTTGTTTTACTTAGGAAAAGATTGGGCCTTTTATGTCACTTTTGGGAAGTTTTTATTCAAAAATCTAGGATAGAGGAAAGAGGCCAAAAAGATACGAGAGACCTCCTGATCGCATATTGACTACTTGCAAGGTGTAGAAGACTACGCCATAGCGAGGAGTCCTCCTGAAGATTTACTTTAAGATAGGGAAGCTCACTATATATTGCATCTCTCCTTGATTATCAGAAAGTTCAATGCGGCCATTCATACGTCCTATTTGCCTCTTCAAAACCATCAGATCCATATCCCTTACTTGAGGATCAGATGGAGGCGTCGTACTGTAAAGATCATATGCGTGGGTTCGTTTCTCGCCAGAGATATGCAATACCAGTTCCTGCTCTTGCACTCTTCCGTGAATTTCAAACGTCCTGCGTAAAGGACCTCCTGTACGCTTGGCGAGATCTAAGATGGTATCTTGTAGCACGCCTTTGAGGAAATGCGCATCAGCCATGATATACACATCTTCTAATAATAGCAATAAGCGAATACCCTTGGTCTGCTTCAACTCACTTTTGACTTTTGCCCAGATATTAATGATTCGCTGAGGCTCGGCCTTCAATCGCTTATTTCCTGTAATTGCAAACTTATATATGGCTTGATTATAATCATTTAAGCGCTTCAATGATTGGATCACTTGCGTAAAATCGGTCTCTACAACATCGGTCGTTCGCTGCCTTTCAATCTGGTGTTTCAATCTATTGGCCACCTCCAAAATTTCTTCGATGGGATGCTTCATCTGCTCAGAAGCCTCTGTTACTACCTGGTCATACTTTTCAGCTTCTTTCTCCTGCTTTTCAGTTCTCCCCTTCCATTCTCTTTCTGGAAAACTCATTTTCCGCGATAAATTAAATGCCGCCATTTATCCGTGTTTGTTAAAAAATGAACCTTCACGAAATTGGTAGAATCCATATGATAAAAAAATGCGATTCTTCTTTTGGATTAACACTTATTCTCCTTCTGGAAAATGAAATTTATATCATTTGTATTATGTAATATATACAATTGATATTGTGGAATATTTACTTATCTCTCATACGTCTTAATTTTGAAAAATAGTCTAGCTTTATTGCAAGTTACTACTTATCAAATGTTTATATATAAAATGTATATGGTAAATCTATTTCCTTTAGGCTAAAATATTCTTGTAAAATTTATTTTTATGTGGAAAAGAAAATATAAAGTATAGGAATAGCCCTATTCAAAAATAAAGTCGCCTAAAACATCTAGTATATACTATTCTTCTATATGTTCTCTCTCATGATTCCCTAGCGCATTTGAAATAATTCCCATATTTTGGGGCTTTTCCAAACTCTTACAGAATTCAAGCCGTTGAATCATTATGAAAAAACAACTCATTATCTGGATGTGTACGCTAGCCTTCGGACTGACGATGCATCTCCAAGCACAAGATATACCTGTCATTGAAGACTTTGCGACGCTAGAGGCACAAATGAATCAGCCGACTGATACGCTGGTTGTGTACAACTTCTGGGCGACTTGGTGCCGTCCTTGCGTAGCAGAGCTGCCTTATTTTGAGAAACTCAACCAGGAGTATGCTGAGAAAAAAGTCAAGGTGGTCCTCGTAAGCTTAGACATCGAATCTATGGGAGCAAATCTTCCGGTCTTCGTCCAGCGTCTAGGCCTACAGTCAGAGGTCGTTCATCTTACAGACGGCAAGCAAAACGACTGGATACCCAAAATAAACGAGTCTTGGGGCGGGGCGATACCTGCTACGCTGATCAAGATGCCCGAAAAGGATATTCACGCTTTCAAAGCGCAGTCTTTTACTTATGAGGAACTGAAGATCTGGGTAGATGAGCTGCTGAAGTAGCCTCCGTGAGACTTTGGGGCTGATTGCGTACCCTCAGACGAAAAGTAGTCGAGTCAAAAGGCCCATAGGTATAATTTTTCCTCCGCTTTCACTCGATTTATTCATATTTAGAAGTTTCAACAACAGGTCCCGTATATGTTTACAAATAGACAATAACAGATGCATGGACCTGTTAATATAATGTGCCTATTTCATTGAACTGATAATTCAAATCCCATTCGAAATGAAGAAGCTTTTGATGGTTTTTTTCCTGCTTGGTGCAATCGCTGCGCAGGCGCAAGTTGGCTACAACATAGGAGATGTAGCAGCTGATTTTTCATTGAAAAACATTGACGACAAGATGATGTCTCTGGCAGACATGGAAGATGCCAAGGGATTCGTTGTTGTATTCACTTGTAATCACTGTCCCTACTCCAAGTTGTATGAGGACCGCATCGTAGCGATCGACAAGAAGTATAAGGCAAAAGGATTCCCTGTGATCGCGATCAACCCCAACGATCCCGAGACCTATCCTGAAGATTCTTTTGACAATATGAAGAAGCGTGCCAAGAACAAAGGATTTACTTTCCCTTACCTATGGGACGAGACGCAGGAAATTGCACGTACTTATGGTGCTGAGCGCACACCTCACGTATACCTCCTTAATAAGGTAGACGGTAAGCTAAAAGTAGCTTACATCGGCGCCATTGACGACAATGCCCGCAACCAAGACGACGTAGAAGACCGCTTCCTAGAAAATGCGATCGACGCACTCCTCAGCGGGAAAAAGATCGATGAGCCTTATACACGTGCCATTGGTTGTACGATCAAGTGGTCAGATTCCTGATCCGTACGACCACCGCCATGGCTTGGTCACCTCATCAAGACATGATCACAAACATACAAAACAAAAAAAGGCGGAATCATTTCCGTCTTTTTTTATCCGTAGGACCACCGCTAAGGCGTGGTCACTTCGTTAAGGCTTGATTACTTCGCTAAGGCGTGGTCACCTCGCTAAGGCATGTCCATCTCATCAAGGCGTAGCCTTCTCAATCCAATGATCTCAATCAATCAGCTATCCTCTAAAAAGGAAGGGCTCCGTCTTGGGGAGAGACGGAGCACATTGAGTTTGGGGTATTAGGTAGGTTAATAAGGAAGATCAGAAAGTGTTTATATCTTTTGATCTTCGAATTAAAGGTATAAAAAAAACGATCGGGCTTCAAATATTATTTTGTCGCCTAAATTAATTTTTGAGAAAAAGTGTTCATATTACTCAACCTTCTCCCGAAATATCGTCACGGAGTAAAACTTTTCTTACATGGAAATCTTGCAGAGCAAGGAATAATGTGCTGCGCTAAAATGGCTGTCTAATGATGAGCCAAAGTACCAACAAACAAGCCAATACAGACCCCCCTACATACAAGAATGCAGTGCCCACATGTCCCTGTTGGATCAGCTGAAAGGTCTCCAAACTGAAAGTAGAAAAGGTTGAAAACCCTCCGCAAAAGCCCGTCATGATGCCGAGCTTGAGGGCCATAGATACATCTGTCTGTTTGCTCACATAGACATAGGCCCATCCGATGACGATACAGCTGAGGATATTGGCAGCAAAAGTCCCATACGGAAATCCCTCACTGACAGGGGCTAAAAGGCGGGAAATTCCATATCTTGTCAAACTTCCCAGTGCACCTCCTAGGGCTATGGCGATCAAATTCATCGTGTATAAATGGCTTGACCTGTGATACGTGCACGTATATCTTTTCCAGTCCAGGGGACACGATGCAAGATTTCCATATTGTGATGGGTATATCTTCCTACGCTATCAAAAGAGACCGCAATGTCAATGTCTAACTCGTATAGCCAATTTTGCTTGTGTAGGCTTGTAGAGACGTATTGGAAATTCCCCGTCTTGGAAAACAAGATTTTCTGGCGCTGCAAATCCGTTTGATTGCTCATATCCGCTTTGACTACAGCTTGTAGCGTATCTGCTACTTGTGTAGTATCCATCAATTCGATGGTATAGGGGTCTGCATAATAGGCCTTGAGTGCATAGGATAGATCTTCCATCAAGACGAAGCTGCTGTCTCCCTCATCTATGGCCATATCAGTCCATACAGAGTCCTGTACATAATCTGCTCCTTCTTTCAAGTCCTCTACGGTCTTTGTATAAGTTGTAACCTTTGCGGCACTCAACATCAATTGGTCCTGCCACTGTTTTTGCAACTTACTTGGTGCCTTTGAACCTCCTCCTTGACAGCTAATGAGAGAGAATCCCAGACTTAAAAGGATCATATAGGAAAAGATACCTCTGTATTTCTTCATCAATTTTTTTGAAAAATTCACATAAAAAGGAAAAAACTTTCATCTGTCGCCATCAGGTCTGCCAATGATAGTATTCCAAAGAAATTGTCCATTTACGCATACTGCTGATGCGTAAAGCCCTTGATGTATTTCTTGTTTTTTACCTAGATTCTGATGTAAGAAGATATATATAAGCAAGTACCTGTCTCACAGTCAGTATGTTATTGTGGAATTGTAGCGTCACTGTCAAGTATTCTATACTTTTTTTTCGCTGCGCGCCACAAAATCAAGAGACAGCATTTTTTTCTTTCACGATCACTTCACCGGACATTTCCTCAGGGATATCTAGTCCCATCATATGCAGAATGGATGGGGCGAGATCGCCTAGTTTGCCTATTTGCTCCGAAAGATGGAAACGCTCGCTTTTATCTACCAAAAACAAAGGTACAAGAGCCGTAGTATGTGCAGTATGTGTACTGCCATCTGTGTTTTGCATCTTATCCGCGTTTCCGTGATCTGCCGTAATGAGCACAACGTACCCTTTCTCTAGGGCGGCTTCGGTCACCGCTTGCGTCGTCGCATCTACCGTCTCGCATGCTTTGACGGCTGCTTCAAATACTCCTGTGTGGCCCACCATGTCTGGATTGGCAAAGTTGAGACAGATGAAATCAGGTGCAGACGCTTGAATCTGAGCAATGGCTTTATCCCGAATCTCAGCTGCACTCATTTCTGGTTGCAAGTCATAGGTGGCTACCTTGGGAGAAGGACACATCAAATGCTGCTCTCCTTCCATGGGTTTCTCCCGCCCTCCATTAAAGAAAAACGTCACATGCGGATATTTCTCTGTCTCGGCTATACGAAGCTGCGTTTTCCCCTGCTTAGAGAGGTACTCGCCTAGTCCATTGCTTAGTTGCTGCTTCTCATACAATACCCCAATATTCTCAAAGGTATTGTCATATCGCGTCATCGTCACATAATGAAGGTCCAGCTTGTGCATCCCTTCTTCGGGAAAGTCTGTCTGAGAAAGGGCTTGTGTCAGTTGTCTTCCTCTATCCGTGCGGAAGTTGAAAAAAAGCAGGGCATCTCCTTCAGAGATTTTGGCCAGTGGTTGGCCTTCGGCATCCGTACATACGATCGGCTCGACAAATTCGTCGGTCACACCTGCCTCATAAGATGCTTGTAGTGCTGCTAAGGGATCTTGGGTAGGACTTCCTTCTCCTTTCACCAAAAGATTGTAAGCTTTGGCGACACGCTCCCAGCGTTTGTCTCTATCCATGGCAAAGTAGCGCCCTATGACGGAAGCGATTTGTCCTGCACCTGTGGCATCCAGTGTAGCCTGCAACTCCTTTATATAAGAGACTCCTCCATTGGGCGAAGTATCTCTTCCATCAGTAAATGCATGGATATATATTTTTTGGACACCTTGATGTTTTAATTCTTGTACAATCCCTTTTAGGTGATGTATAGTACTGTGTACACCTCCGTCGGATAATAAACCCAATAAGTGGAGCGGTTTTTCGTTATCCTTACAATAAGAAACTAAAGATTGAAAGGTAGGATTCTGTGCAAACCCCCCATGCGCTAGTTCCTTTGTGATACGTACAAGGTCCTGATAGACAATGCGTCCAGCCCCAATATTCATGTGTCCGACTTCGGAGTTACCCATTTGGCCCTCAGGTAAGCCTACAGCCAGTCCAGAGGCTTCTAGGCGTGTGTGAGGGTAGATTTCCGTTGCCCTATCAATGAAGGGGGTTTGGGCAGCATGAATGGCACTTACGGACGGATTTTCAGCCAATCCCCAACCATCCATGATAATTAGGAGTACTTTTTGCTCAGCCATAGTGCAAAGGTAAAATTTATTAGGAAATAGGAACGCTCGTCAGTTGATGAAAAATGTAAAATCGGTAAACGCGGTAAAATTAGCCCAAAATCCAACAAAAGGACGTATTCAGCCGTCCTTGCGCGCAATTAGTCTGTATTTGGCACGGTTATGGTACACTAACCATGAATTACAAAGAAAGATTCCCAAGGTATCTGATAGCATGAGACTGCCTTTCATCATAACACTTCTTGGCCTTCTGTCTCTACTGAGTATGAACAGCTTATCGGCTCAGCCCTCACCTGAGGTTGTGCTGCAAAGCGTGGGGGAAAGCCTCATCAATAACGATGCGAGCCGCCTCTCCCGATATTTCAGCGATCGCGTAGAGTTGACCATCGTCAATAAAACCGAAAACCTGAGCCAAGCACAAGCTCAGTACGTGATGGATAACTTTTTCGCCAAGTTCCCTTACAAAACATTCCACATCCTGCATCGTGGAAACGCAAATGGTGTGCTCTACGCCTTGGCGGAGTACCGCAGTGAAAGTGGCACCTTCGACGTGAATATTTTTATTAAAATTTCATCTGCTCAAGTTACTGAGATGCGATTCACTCGCAAGTAACCCTTTAGATTACTACTCGACGATAAGAAAGAAACGCGGCATTTCCTGAGGGAGTGCCGCTTTTTTTGTGGGTGTATGCTATGATAGCAGCAGCGAGATGTTAGCACTAGCGTAGGACCATCGCTATGTGCGTGGTCCTGAAGGGACAGTGTAGGACCATATGCTAAGCGCATGTAATCCCTCCTTTTTTTTACCTAAAAATGATTAAGTATGTGGACAGATGTAATCGATTCATATAAAAAATGGCTCGCCCGATGTCTCCCGACACGGGTGTCTATCAAAAGGCTTTTGAAGCCAAGAATTTAGGTCTAAGGCCTATTTAATCTAGAGCCGTGTCAGAGACATCGCCCCAGTCCCTATCAAATTATAGCCCAAAAATATCTGTCCACCTACTTAATACGAATGAGTGGGTATCGTATTTTCTATGTAGAGATGTCGATTGATCGCGTCTCTACATAGAAAATAAATCCTATCGGAATTCATTCGTGATAATCACTAAGAGATAAGAACATAATTCACATCAAAAGAAAAAGTAACCACCCAACATACACGTCAATCCAAAGATTCTGCTAAATTTGTATTCCTTTTTTCATATATATGTTGTGAATAAATCTACCTACCCAAACCACACATAAGAGTAGGCCACATTCGTGCTTTGCTCGCACATCTATATCTGAACACATGATCGACTTTCTTCACCATCCCGAAACCCAGCGCATCATCGAGTCTGCCCTTGCAGAAGATATCGGAGCTGGCGATTTCACCAGTCTATCTACCATCCCCTCTGGAATGGAAGCCAAAGCCCATTGCCTAATCAAAGACGAAGGCGTCCTTGCAGGTGTAGATCTTGCCACCGCCATTGCACATACGGTAGACGCTAAGCTCCAGATGGATATCCGTATCCAGGATGGAACCCCCGTCACATATGGCGACATTGCCTTTTATATAACAGGAGATCCCAGATCCATTTTGCAGGCTGAGCGGATCATCCTCAACTTCATGCAACGCATGAGTGGGATCGCGACGATGACGCGATCGGTCATGGATAAACTCGCAGGTACACAATGCAAGGTATTGGATACACGAAAGACAACGCCTCTCATCCGACATATGGAAAAGTGGGCAGTACAGATTGGGGGAGGGGTAAATCATAGATTTGGTCTGTACGACCTTGTGATGATCAAGGACAATCACATTGATTATGCAGGAAGTATTACGGCCGCTGTAAACTCGTGTAAGGACTATCTCGCTACGCATAGTCTAGATCTTAAGATAGAGGTGGAGACGCGCAACCTCGCAGAGGTGCAAGAGGCACTCGATGTGGGTGGCGTCTATCGCATCATGCTGGACAACATGAGTCTAGATGAGATGAGAACAGCTGTGGACTTAATCGATGGAAGGGCACAGACAGAGGCTTCGGGGGGAATCACCCCAGATGCGGTAGCAGAGGTGGCGACCACAGGCGTGAACTATATATCTATGGGGGCGCTGACGCATTCGGTCAAGAGTCTGGATATTAGTTTGAAGGCTGTGGAGTGAAGAGATGAGACCATATCAGGTATCATCTTGTGCGGCTCCTTGCCCTGAAGGGACGGTGTTACATAACATGTGGCGTTTAGTCCTATGCTCAAAGATTTACGAGAGCAAATAACCATTATTTCCATTTTTCCACATATCCACCACAAGTTTCTCCCAGTAGTTGTAAAATAAAATACCTGTACTTCATCATTTTATGAAATACAGGTAGTTGGGCTACATGGGTTCTTTGTCTAGAGTCCGGGGAAGTTTACCTTGGAAATTTTTTCCAGGCCATCTACCATAATGGTGAATTGATCTTCTTCCACAGCCTGACGCATACGTGTCGAGAGTTCACGTAGAAACTCAGAATAATCGGCTAGTAACTTCTTCCCTCTTGTCGAAATATGGACAAAAATGGAACGGCGATCAGTCTTGGAGTTTACGCGTTTGACCAATTTTTGAGATTCAAGTCGGTCAATAATGTTTGTCAAATTACTCAGCTTAACACGGACACGCTCACCGATGTCCTTCATCTTCCTTTCACCTTCGGTTTCTAGAAGTTTCAGAATCTCGATCTCTACCGCAGACACCTTGAACCGCTTCTGCACAATCTCCTGATGCTTTTGAATAACATCAGTCAACTGGAAAAGGCTTTGTTCTAGCCTATCCAGGCGATCGGCCTTCAGGTCTTGGTTATCTTGCATAGTAATGGGTATTAAAATGGGTTGAATTAGCTTGGCAAGGTAATATACAATAAAGTGGAATAAGTAAATAAAAAATTTTCTAATTACGTTTCATTGTTGTCAAGCAATAATGTTTGACCAACATAATTTTTATTCCCTTTTAGAATGAAGATATTTCTTTCTTGTCAATTGTATGACAAGAAAAATCAATTGTGTGCACAACCAATTGGACCTCGAAAAATCTTGGTAATTAATTATATTTCTAAAAAAACAATTATTTTCCAAAAACGCAACACCAGAAAGTTATTTAAACATAAAAAAACTACTAATAAATAATTCTCGTATTGAATATTTTTTGAAACTCATATAAGTTGGGGTTTTTCTCTGCCATTGCCTTCAATTTTTCCTCATCGGTATAAGGGATACTCGCCAACTTCTCCGCCTGAGAAGCATCATAGGAAAGCTCACCAAATAAATCCCTTATCCCCAACTCCTTACGTAAGTAGGGCAACAATGCTTTCTCCTTATCTACCAAATTGAGCTGTAATTCATTTTCGACAACGAAATACCACTTATTATGCTCAAAACGACTATTCCCATTCATCAGTACAGAAGAGAGGTTCATGCGATTCTCTAATTTGAGCTTCTCCGCATACTTTTTCAAAGATTGATGAAACAACTCTTCTTGCACCTGAACTTGAGGATTGATCTCGTATACCTGGGGCTCATCTTCTTCTTGATTGGCCTTTGCTTCTTCCAGACGACGGTCCAACTCTCCCTGCATACTCTCGAGGTTGTTGCCTAGTTTGAGAGAAGCGTTTCCTCTCCTGCGTCTTCTGACGGGAGCAGAAGGAGTGGGTGCTTGTACAGGCTGTGCCACTTGTGGTTGAGATGTGGATACTTGTTCTGGAGCCTTCTCTACAGGTGTTTCTACTGTAGCAGCAGGCGTCTGGGGCTTATCTGAGGGGTCAGCGGGCGCTAATGCTTTTTTTTTTCGTGCCCATTGCCATTCTGAGCGACCTGAATCGCCGACTCTAGATAGGCGAGTTTGACCAAGGCCAACTCTACCGTCAGCCTGGGATTGCTGGATATTTTGGTCTGTCGCTCAGAGTCCGAACACAGATTGAAGGCATTGAGAATGAAAGTAGGGGACAAGCGCTGGCTCTGTTCGTGATACTTCTGGCGAACGTTTTCGGAGGTTTCCAGCAGTTTCAGTGTCTCGGGTTGCTGGCACACAAGCAAGTTGCGGAAGTGCTCTGTCAGACCCACGATAAAGTCTTTTGCCTCAAACCCACGAGAGATGATCTCATCGAGATCGAGCAGCAATTGACTGTGATTTTGTTGTTGAATCTGATCGACCGCACGGAAATAATAATCGTAGTCGAGTATATTCAGATTTTCCAGTACGTGCGTAAATGTTAATTTACCCCCTGAGAAACTCACGAGCTGATCATACAAACTCAGGCCATCGCGCAGCGCACCATCTGCTTTCAACGCAATCTGTTGGAGGGCCGCATATTCATATTCGATCGCTTCCTCTTTGGAGATGTACTCCAGATGCTGGGCAATGTCGTCTACCTTGATTCGGCGAAAGTCAAACTTCTGGCAGCGACTCAGGATCGTAGGGAGAATTTTATGTTTCTCCGTAGTGGCGAGGATAAATAAAACGTGGGCGGGAGGTTCTTCTAGGGTTTTCAAAAAGGCATTAAAAGCTGCTTGCGAGAGCATGTGAACCTCATCTATGATGTAGACGCTCTTGGTCCCGTTTGGGGGGATGTAGCGGGTCTGCTCAATCAGGTTTCGGATGTCGTCAACGGAGTTGTTGGAGGCAGCATCGAGCTCGTGAATATTCAGGGACTTTCCTTCATTGTATGATCTACAGGAGGCGCACTCGTTGCAAGGCTCACCATCTGGCTGAAGATTTTCACAGTTGATCGCTTTAGCCAAGATACGGGCACAAGTCGTTTTTCCTACCCCTCTAGGCCCCGAAAACAAAAACGCATGGGCCAGCTGATCCATCAAAATGGCTCCCTTCAGCGTATTGGTCACATGTGCCTGCCCTACTACCGATGCGAAAGTACCTGGCCGATACTTCCTAGCCGAAACAATGTAATTGCTCATAAGTACAAATGTACACATTCCCCTGAAATGAAAACAGTGAAGGGAAAATTTGCGCGGCAGAATGGGTTTGGCTCTACATGGATAAAGAGAGAAAAAAGGCATAGGGCAATAAGTCAAAGACTTACCACCCTATCCAACAAATTGATAATTACACTCCCTTATGAACTTTTTTGGCGGTGTCTCATTTTATCTTGTTTAGCTGTAGTATTCGTGAGGGGAGTATATGTATCTTCTCCTCATTCTAGCGTAAGTTCAGTTTCCCAGACCAGCGTTTTACACTCCCTCCTTGTCGCGTATTCAGCTTGTAGATCAAGAAGTGCCCTTCAAATAAATCTTTGTTGAGTTGCACACTGTTTCCGTTTCCTGACCACGAACCGAGCTGGCGACCTGACAAATCGAAGAGTTCGAGCTGATAGTCGTTGAGGTCTCCGCCCCAGTAAAAGGTAAACGATTCTGTCTGATTCAGCACGCTGACTTGAGGCGCGACATCCGTAGCGTCTATTTGGACGCGTCGAGAAGGACTGTATGTGATGGTACCATCTATGTCTTCAAAGCGAACGCGAAAGTGATGCCATCCCGTCGTCAGGTTGGTTATTTCTGTTTGGTAGAATGAACCCGATCCTTTAGGATCAATGATTTTGACATCATCAAACTGGTGTCCATCCTTGCTTGTTTCAACGAAAAAGGAAGCTACATTTTCCTCTACCTCTGTCTCCCAGCTCAGGAGTACCTGATTTTCACGAGCCGTCGCCTGAAAACTCGCCAGTGTAACGGGTAGAGAAGCGGCTATATCATTAAAAGCAGCGTTGAAATTGGCCATCCCAAAAGCGTTGCTGTAATCGAAACCTACCGTTCCCATGCTGACAGAATTATTCTGGATATAGGTCTCTACTTCCGCTGGTGTCAATGAAGGGAATTGCTCTAGGATCAGGGCTACGGAAGCAGCAGCATGTGGCGCGGAAGCAGATGTACCAAAGAAGTTGGGATAAGCATCTGGGTCAAAGGCAATATCAGAACCAAAGAAGGTCGTGTTGGCTCCGTCTACAGATATGATGTCTGGCTTTTGGCGTACGACACCGCTGGCTCCCAAACTGGTCCCGTTTTCGTCAAAGTAGATGGGAATACCTCCTTTAGAAGAAAAAGACTCCAGTATAGGTGTCGTGACACCGTAGGCAGGAGTATTGGCATAAAATACTGCGCCTACAGATAAGACATTCTCGGCATTTGATTGTCCAAAGGCAGTTCCACTTTGTGTATCGAAGTTTTGGTAGGTACCACTGAGCAAGACGGTCTTCAACTGTACGCTTGTAGATCCTGAATAGCGGAGCAACCAGATCTTGATCGTCTCTGCAGTGCCTGAAGTATTGGTGTAAGTGGCAATTTCTACAGGATCGCTACCTGTATTGTATGAGTTTGCGCCTCCGATGATGGTAGTTCCTGCAGAATTGATCAAGAGAATATCATAATCGCTCGATGCGCCAGGTGCTCCACTCACAGAGAAGAAAGGCTCATTCCACTGAAGGATGATGGTGACAGTGGCACCTGCTGCAACTTGTACATCTTGCCAGGGCTGCCCCGAAGCAAAAGAGTGATAGTCAGGATACGTCTTTCCGTACCATGCAGAACCGTAAGCTGTAGAGTTGTAAGCGGATTCATATGACTCGTCACCCTGATTACCAGCAGATGTCAAGTATACAATGCCCTCATCTACCACACTGTCAGCTACTACGGACAAGATCCCATCCTGATACATAGGACTCGTAAAGTAGCGTACATCGTCTACAATGATGTTACAGCCATCTGCTGCCAGTGCGCGGATTCCATCTGCAAAAGTCGCGATACCTCCAAAGGCGGTATGAAAAGCCATCTCAGCGTCAGGTGCCACATCATGCACAATCTCTGCCATGCCTCGGCCTTCATCTGTTCCTGTACTCGAGTATTCGAGCAATACATTCACGGGAGTCGTGCGCCCAAAAGGATTGCTTGGGCCAGGAAGATCTCCTGAGAGAATTCCTGTAGATGCGCCACCCAAGGTGTTGTAGCTATCAGACATGATGCCCACCTTCACACTTGCACCTGATACCCCGTTGTTGATACGTACAAGGTCTGTTACTTGGCCTGCATCTCCTTCAGACGTGACTGCCCCTACGCCCATGATGGGTTCGTATACACCGTGGGCAAATTGTACACTTTCTAATCTTCTAAGGTCAGAGATTTTGTCTGCGGGCAACCATGCATCGATGATGTGTCCTGCAGAGTGAAAATCTGTTGCACCTAGCTCTGCTAGTTCTGCGATGGTTGTGGAGATGGCTCCCTTGGCCGCCACTTCTATACGTACTTGATCTTGATAATAGGAGACACCTTGGATGGTAGGTTGAAAATTTCTGCGAAGGTCTCCTGAGCGAAGATGCGCAGTGAAGTCTTTTTCAAACTGAAGAAGCTCTCCCCAAACTTTCTGATTTTCTGCTGCGCCTGAAGCAGATAGTTTGGCTGCAACTTCTGGTGTTGCGGTCAGGTCAAATTGTGCATGCAAAAATGAAGAGGAGAGTGTAAGGGCTAGTAATGTAAAGAATTGCCGTAGAGATTTTAGCATATCCTAAATATTTATCATTTGTTTCATGTACAATATGGTATTTATTTTCATATATTTCAGTTACTAAAATATATGATTATCTGTCATGTAATTGATTGTTTCTTAAATAATATCATTTTCGGTAAAGTGTAAAGATCCTGCGGTTTTTGGTTCAATTTGAGGGGGGAAGGAAATCAGAGGAAGGTGGCGATTTTCTTTTATCAAAAAGTCAAGGATAATTAGAAAAAAATCAAACGAGCTTCCCATTATTCAAAAGAGACGAAAGCCGCTGGGCATTGAGGAAATTATTGTAAGTAGGACTTAAGGTCGCTTTGCGCTGCGCGATTTCTATTTCGGTAAATGGCTGCTCCCAATATGCTCGGATTTGCCCTCTAAAAGATACTGCATCATCTGCTACAATGGTACTAAACTCCAGTCCTGTCTGGTTGATCATGTAGGGATTGACCATGACAAAGCGCCCTGTAAATAAGCTATGAATGAGCTTATGCTTGACGCTGGCAGATCTCAGCGTCGGCAATACATGTATATGCGCTTGGTGTAGCAGATCCATCATCTCATGCTCGCCAGGATTGGGCCGCAGGACGATGTGGTTAAAAGCACTGATCGCTTCTATAATTTCTGGCTGCGGATCGGCACCTGCCACGATGAGCGGGATATCGGGCATGTACTGAAAAACCTCTTCTATCAAAAATAAGACAGACTCATGGGCGTCATCCATCCCTAGGTTTCCGTGAAATAGGCAGTAGCCACCCTGACCCGCTATACTACTCACCTGCTCAAAGGGATGGAAAGCAGGCAGAAATTGCGTCTTCTTTGGATACAGCCCCTTCATATAGGCAGTTCCTTTAGGAGAAATTGGTAAAATCAAATCTGCATATTCCAACATCGACTCCCATTCCTTTAGCAAGCGTGACTCTGCACTATAGTACTTTCTCCGGAGGATGTTGGGTTCCTGCTGCGCCAGCTGATAAAAATGTTCCCATTCTAGATTGTGCATTCTGACCATCTTCACACGCTGACTCAAGTCAGGATGTCCCAAGTAGTATGTGGTGGTATTTCCTATAAATAAAATGGGTGCTTCATCGCTGAGCAAGTTGACAAGCAGATCGTCAAGGGCACGAGAGCTAACGGACTGGGGATACTTCACGGGAAGGGGGCGTAAACTCTTTTTCCTGGCGTAGTATCGGACAGATTCACAGATCCCCTCTAGGCTTTCATAGGATACTCTCGAAGATGTAAAGGCATGCAAATGAATGTGCATCCCGAGCTGAGATAGATTCTCGATGAGGTAAAAAGTATCTAAAGCCTCCCCTCGGTTCAAGGGGTAGGGAAGGTCTGGAGATATGACATGCAATTGCAGCATAAAAGCCTTTCAAAATATCAGGATCAGTATCGTGAATAAGTCTGCCATGAAGCGGGTGCCCGAGAATCATGGTTCAAAAGGTCACCAAACGGGATACCCTACACCTATTCTTCTCATTTGTGGTAAACTACATAGATTAACTACAGATTTTTACCCTCTCGCTACCTGTCTCACCCTTGTAAAAAATATACTTCTCTCAGAAAGATGCTAAATAGATGCAAAATCTAAAAATTTGGTCATGCTTGCTTCAAAATTGCTCCACATCTGATCCTTCAAGAAATGCCTGCAATTATAAGATATATTCTTTAGTATGTTTATTTAATTCGTTTAGACCACGTTTGAAACCTCAAATCTGCGAAAAGTTTGTGCTTGCAGAACCTGAACTTCCTCTATTTTGATCGATTGAGCCCTACTAAATCTCACAAAATAGCTTTTGCCAGAACCTGAAATCTCTACTTTTTAGCTAGATTTTCTTTGTTACAAATATAGTCTTAGCTTTTTTTCTAAATATCCATTTTTATTAGCAAATATCCTACCGCTTTTCTTTCTCCATTTTCTACGAAATCATTAACAAATGTTAACGGAATATTCCCTGAGATGAAAATTTTCTAAATATGAGCGCAACGGTTAGCCCTCTTTCCAAATCCTTCGTAAAATGAAGTATCATTCCTTATTAACCGTTATACAAAACCAATCATGCGCAAACAGTCATCTTACAAAAAGCAAACTTATTTTGACCATCCTGTCTTAGAATTTTTTGCTAAAACAAGTGTCGCTGGTATATGGGGAATCTATATGGTGGCGATGGGAATTCTACTCTATGTGGGCATCTCTCAAGGCTTTCTTACGAGCCTCCCTATTTCTATTGCCTTATTTGTAGCAGGAGTATTGATATGGACGCTATTTGAGTACGCTTTACACCGATACATTTTTCACATTGTCACAGAGCATCCGATCGGTAAAAAGATCCTCCATGCCGCTCACGGTTTTCATCACGACTTTCCTACCGATAAGGATCACCTGTTCATGCCTCCTTTGTTAGGACTGACTATTTTGGCCATCCTTTTAGGTATGTTTTATCTCGTGATGGGCGGGTGGACATTTGCCTTTTCATCTGGTATTCTCATGGGATACCTGCTCTACTCTACTATGCACTACAATATCCATAGGTATTCCAGTCCCAAAAATCGCTATCTCAAGACCATGTGGCGTCACCATAACCTGCACCACTATCGATTTCCAGACAAAGCATTTGGTGTATCTACGCTCTTGTGGGATCATGTATTTGGTAGTATGCCTCCCAAGAGTGAACGCAAAAAAGCCTAAAAATCTTTCTGTCGATCCCTAAACTCGGCAAGAAGAAGACACTTTCTGTTTATCTGACATAGAAAATATCCTATATATCTACATAAGATTTATATAGGATGGATAAATAGTATAGAAATGTGCGAATGAATTTCTAATTTAGCCATGTAATTATAGAAAGTAAACGTTAAGCACATACATATATGCCGACGGTTTTTATCGACGGAAAATCATACGAGTTCGAAGGGAGACACACCCTCTTGCAGTGGTGTCTGGACAACGGTATTGAGATTCCTTACTTCTGCTACCACCCTGCGATGAGCGTACCTACCAACTGCCGCATGTGTCTGGTAGAAGCAGGAAACCAAATGCGAGATCGAGCAACAGGAGAATGGCAAGTAGACGAGGAAGGCAATCCCGTCATCCGATGGGGCCGTAAACCTGCTACTGCTTGCAATTTCCCCATGTCTGATCGACTGTATGTAAAGACGCACAGATCCTCTGAGATAATCAAAAAATCTCAGCAGGGTGTCTTGGAGTATATGTTGATCAATCACCCTCTCGACTGCCCCATCTGTGATCAGGCAGGAGAATGTCCCCTACAAGTATGGACTTATAAGTATGGTCCCGAAGGGTCACGCTTCCAAGAAGCCAAAGGACACAAACAGAAAAGGGTGGAACTAGGCCCCCGCGTCGTTCTGGATCAAGAGCGCTGCATCAACTGTACGCGTTGTACACGCTTTACGTCGGAGATTTCGAAGTCGCATCAACTAACCATCATCGGTAGGGGAGAGAAAAACTATCCTGGCACTGTACCAGGAGAATCTTTCGACGATCCTTACTCTATGAATACCATCGACATCTGTCCCGTAGGTGCGCTGACAAGCAAAACGCATCGTTTCAAAGCACGTGTCTGGGAAATGGCTCATGCACCTGCCATCGACATGAATGATGCGACAGGCACGAATACATTTGTTTGGGTGCGGGACAACAAGGTACTCCGCATTACGCCACGTGCCAACGCCGATGTAAATGAATACTGGATGCCCGATGCTTATAGGCTGCATATAGATTACTACAACGAAGGCCGAGTATCAGGAGCCAAAATCAAGGGAGACATCCCCTTGGCACTTGAAGATGGGATAGACAAAGCCGTGGCACATCTCCAAGCATCTGGAAAGGAAACGCTGATCCTCGGTTCTGCCTATGACTCTGTCGAAAGCAACTTCGCACTCAAACAACTAGCAGATTCGCTGGGAGTCGCTACTGTATATTATGTCTCTCATATCGAAGAAGGGGCAGGCGATGACTGGTTGATCCACGAGGATAAGACACCCAATGCTGCTGGCTGTGACATGCTAGGTTTGGAGCCGCTGACAGTTGCGCAGCTCCAAGAAAAAGCTGCGCAAGCTGAAACCATTTTCTCTCTAGAGAATGGCCGCGCCTTCCAGCAAATGCAAGATTTACTTGGAGGTAAGCAAGTGATTAAGTTGGCCTTCCACCATCAGGAAGGCTTTGAGCAGCTAGAGGTCCTGCTAGGTGCTGCGCTTTCTATCGAAGCGCAGGGTACCTACATCAACGCTAAGGGTGTACCTCAAATCTCCCATCTTGCCAAGCAGGTCCGTCGTATGACGCCTGAGCAGTGGATGATGCTTCCCAAGTCACGTCTAGACAAAGGTGCAGTGGCCATCGATAAGTGGAGAAATCTGGATAATATTTTTGATGTGCTTCCCGCGTGGCAACTGATCTCTATGATTGCGGAGAAAATGGAGTTGGGATGGTCTTATAGTCACCATAAGGAAGTTTTTGCTGCTCTTCAAGGGTCACACGAGTCTTTGGCGGAAGTTAAATTCTCTTACAAAGCACCCAAAGCTGCCTTCAAAGCTACGCAACTGGAATTTGCCCCTCAGTGGGGAAGCAGATAACGACTGCTTATATAGAAAGACCACGTGTGGAATAGAGAAGATCATGTGAAAAAGAATGATTTTCCCTGTTCTACAAGTGGTCTGTTATTTTTTCAATGAAATGGTGCGAGCTGTTAGATGTGTCATTCTGAAAATACATCATGGAATAGTATCCACGCCCTGAAAAGGATGTACCCTAAATGAAATGGCGTATCTACGAGTCATTTATTTGGATTTCCCCTGTTTTTAGAGATTTTTGCAGTATGAATCTCAACCCATCAGATGTCAAACGCCTATATGGGCAGACCTTTTACCTTGTGGGTGCTCCCCCTCCTGAAGTTCCTGAACCCCAAGAAAAGCTCCCCGAGCCGAAACCTGCCCCAAAGGAGTCAGAACCTACGCCTCCCAAGCCCCAACCTGCCCCCAAACCTGCGTATCCATTCCTTGAAGCGGGTGCATGGGCCAACTGGAAGATGAAACCTCAAGCCCAATTGAGTATCATACTTCAGGAGAAAGAATTCAAAGACAGAAGCCTAACCTCTCTCCTAAAAGAAATCATTGTACAGAGTGGGATAGATACGCAAATTGTCGGTTTTGGCGTTATTCCTGATAGCGTACCTGAGGTAATCTTGACAGATATGCCCACGAGCTTCGGTATCATTTGTTACACCTTCACCAGCAAGCTACCCAAAGAGGTTTTACTCAAGGGAAAAACATTTTTCCCAGCAGCGCCTCTCGAAATGCTGGCAAACGATACAAGATACAGACGTGCCATGGAAAAGCTCCTGGTACGATTTCGGGACAACCATATGACACAGTAAGTAATTGGACAGAAGATTGAGAGAATAACAATGGCGAAAAGAAGGCTTTTATTTGGCACGCGCAATAAGAATAAGCTGGAAGAAATACGTCAGATAGTCGATTCGTCTTTCGATATCGCCAGTCTGGCAGATATAGGGTTGGATATGGATGTGGAAGAAACTGAGCCTACCATCGCAGGCAATGCGATCCTCAAGGTGAAGGCTTACTATGAAGCATCAGGTATCCCGACGTTTGCAGATGATACAGGACTGGAAGTAGATGCCCTTGACGGCGCACCAGGGGTTTATTCCGCTCGCTATGCAGGTCCTGAGGCGACCTATACAGCCAATGTAGAAAAACTACTAGCAGCACTTGAAGGAGAGCAAAAGCGAACGGCTCGGTTCCGTACAGTCATCGCTTACTACGATGGAAAGGATCTCCATACTTTTGAAGGGATTGTAGAAGGTGTGATCACAGATGAACCGCGAGGCGTAGGGGGGTTTGGCTATGACCCTGTTTTTTTACCCGAAGCATATGAAGAAACTTTCGCTGAAATGCCTTCTGAAGATAAACATGCCATTTCACACAGAGGTCGAGCCATTCGTAAATTTGCCCATTACTTGATTCAACTTCCATGAACAAACCCTATATCCTAGGTATATGCGGCGGGAGTGCCAGTGGAAAGACATTTCTCCTTAGCCAACTTCTCCAGCAGTTTTCCCCTGAGACCGTCACCTTGATCTCTCAAGACAATTACTATCACCCTTTAGAAAAGCAGACTCGAACGCCCGACGGCTTGGTAAACTTCGATCATCCAGACTCTCTGGACCTAGATCGATTTGTGGGAGATATGAACAAGTTGATCAAAGGGGAAACCGTCACGCTACAGGAGTATACTTTCAACAATCCCAACCGCACGCCTCAGATGATCTCTTATCGCTCTGCTCCCATCATCATTGTAGAGGGACTGTTCATCTTCCATAAAGAAGAGATGGCGCGTCTGATTGACTTGAAGATATTTGTGGATGCAGCTGAGCACATTAGGTTGGCTCGACGTCTACGCAGGGATACGACTGAGCGTGGCTATTCTACGGAGTCTATTTTGAGAGACTACGAAAAGTTTGTAGCGCCCATGTATCAGAAGTTCGTGGCGCCTGCGCGTGACCAGAGCGA
>JBCBFT010000039.1:0-51299 GCA_038527485.1 Bacteroidota bacterium | reverse complement strand
GGTTTGGCCCCAGGATATCAAGGGAAATGCTAATATAAAAATGAAGAAAAATCGTTTACCCATCTGCGAGTGTTTGTGAAATATTGAGGCTGAAGGCGCGAATCCCAGGTATTAATGCGGCAAGCACGCCAATCACCATGATCGCCAACAACAACCATAGTTCTTCTATGGATACGATCATTTGCGTCAAAGGATAATGATAGGCCTCTTCAAAATAGAAAGATAGCACGCCTACCCCTATTCTACTCACCATGATGCCGCAAACGTAGCCTAAAGCTCCCAAAATAATCCCCTCTAACAAGACCAAGATCAGCAACTGTTCTCTGGAAGCGCCCATAGTACGCATCAGGGCTAGCTCATATTTTCGATCTTTTAGGGAGCTATAAATCGAGACAAAGACGCTAATACCAGAGATAAGAATAATCGCCAAAGCAATCATCTCTATGGTCGTCCTACCCACGGAGAATAACTCCGTCAAGCGACTCACTTCAATGGCGGGTAAGGCCGCTTTCATCGAAGTTTCTTTATCCACCATCCGTGGCAACATCATCATGCCCATAGGACTTTTCCACTTGAGGAGCATGGCGGTGATTTCCTTGTCTTCATCTGCATGCGCTTCCCCAGGGCTGTGATCCTCTTCATCGACATGCTCCTCCTCGCCCTCTTCATGCCCTTCTTCCTCGTGACCATGGTCGCTATGGATGTCCCACACACTCTGTATAGGTGTCATGATCAACTGGTCAATGACTCTTCGAGACGGTGCCAGAATACCTACGACTACATAGGCCTGTTCATCGTGTACGCCTTCCTCTGTTTCCACATTGCCATGGCTCCCGTAAAATGTATCACCTATGGATAAATCGAGTCGTTCGGCTACGCCCGCCCCTATCGTTGCTTCAAAGGGCTCCTCCCATAGTTTTCCTTCTGCTAGCTCCCCTTCATAATGCTGAACATAGCTATGCTCTGTACCTAAAATCCGATAGCCCTTATAACTATCTCCATAGGCCATCATGATCCCTTCTTTGATAAGGGGATGCTTCAATAATTCCTCTGCCTCCTTGAGGGGGATATTGCCTGTAGGATTGTCGATGTGGTATACGCTGGATAAAATAAGCTGTGTCGGACTCCCCTTTGCCCCCACAACCATGTCTATTCCCTTGATATTGTCCTTGAACTGACCATCTAATTGCTGGCTCAAGCTAAGCAAAAGCGAAATGATGCTCACGCCCAATGTGAGAAGCATCACACTCATCAAGGTGTGTAATGGACGTTCTCTCAGGTTTTTCCAACTAAGTAGTAAGAGGTTCATATACCTGGAATTATAGAGACTATCGGTTAAACGGGTAAAGAGAAAAAATGATATGGAAAAATGGGATTCGTCGACTAATCCAACTCCACACTATGCGAAAAATGTTCTTTGAGTCGGTTGTCATGCGTCACAATAATCAAGGCTGAACCTGCTGCGTGAGCTTGTTCTTCCAATAGGTTGATGACTTCCTGTGTATGATAGTCATCGAGACTAGAAGTAGGTTCGTCTGCCAGGAGCAATTTCGGTCTGTTGATCAATGCTCGGGCGATCGCTACGCGCTGCTGTTCTCCGAGTGAGAGTCGGTAGGTCGACTGTTCAGACTTGGCTGCGATGCCTAGGCGAGCCAACATATCCATGATCTGATCATGGTCTACTGGATTCCCCGATAGCTTTTGCGCCAGTTGGAGGTTTTCTCTCACTGTCAAAGCAGCCACAAAGTGAGATTGTTGAAAAATGATTCCGATGTTTCGGCCACGGAAGCGATCCAGATCCTGAATGCTGAGCCGCGTGATATCGGTTTCATTGATGATAATCTCTCCTGCATGGGCTTGCAAAAGCCCTCCTAGTAAATGAAGGAAAGTGGTCTTACCTTTGCCTGAATTTCCGAGAATCAGGAGAGGGTCTCCTACACTGGCTGTAATATCAGGAAACTGAAACCGTTGTCTTTCTGTATAGGCAAATTTAAGCCCCGAACTTAAGATCATCATATAAAGATTATCTAAACTTATCGAATCTACTAAGTGAAACGATAGCCTCAAAAATAAGGGAACTCTTTCGAAAGAAAAACCGTATTAAATTTGCAACTTTGTTGCATAAAGGAAGTTGGACTATTGTTTCGTTTATTATAATACACACAAATTTTCATGCACTTTAAATCGACATATTCGGATTACGTTGGGATAGCAAGCGCGTTTTTGTGTTTGATTCATTGTCTTGTCGGGCCTATCATACTAGGAGCAGCCTCACATGCACATGACCATGCGCATACACACGAAAGCTCTATATTCCTCGCTCCTGCATGGGACTACGTTTTCTTGACGATTGGTTTCATCGCCGTCTGGTTCTCGGCCAAGCATACTAGCGTCCGCAACAGAAAGTTGCTTCTATGGGCTTCTTTTGGTTGTTTGGCAGGATCTATCTTCATGGAAGCGTATGCAGAGATGTTTCATTACTTTGTCTATGCATCTTCTTTTTTCCTTATCGTAGTCCATACGATGAACATACGAGAGCTGATCATAGCCAATCATAAAGCTTGACGCTCACATACATCCACAAATAAAACTTTCAGGCCTGCTCCATGCAGGTCTTTTTTTATCTGGTAGACTGATCCCTTATCACACCCTCAAACAACCAGTCCGCTACTAATTGACGATTCTTCTCAATCACCAGTCGCGCCTGATCGTTACTATTCCTAATATTCCCTAGCTCGATAAAGACACTTGTAGGAATGACCTCTCTTAGCATATGCAAATCTCTAGAAGTAATCGTTCCTGTGTAGCCCCTACCCTTTCGATACTGATCGTATTTCTCGGCGATCGTCTGATGCATCGCTGTCGCAAATCGCTTACTGGTTGCATCCTGGATTTTATGGTAAAAAAACATGTCTATCCGCTCCTTCTTACTATCAGAATCTACATGGATGACGATGGTTCGCTGATAGGTGACTCCCTGTCGTTTATTCTTTTTATATAACCTATTGATAATATCTGACCGTTGGGTGAGTCGATCTGACTGGCCTGTAGGAATGGGTTTGTCCAACCATGCTTCTTCATCTTTGTCGCAGGGGAGAATCTTTCCTTCCCTGATTCCATCGTCATCGTCTCTGATGATCAGATAGACCGTTGCGCCATGCATCAATAGATTTCGACCTAACCTGAGGGATATGTCATAGGCATATTCATCCTCACAGAGTTGATACTTACCATATTTACCCACAGCTCCAGGATCTATGCCTCCATGTCCTGCTACGAGGTAGTAGACCTTCCCCCTGAGAGAATTACTTATCAAGGGCACAGAAGCGTATTTAGAGCCAAAAATCATATAGTTTCCCCTAGTCTTGGACTTCACATTTGCTGGGGGTGGATTGGCGACTATAGGTTGAGTACCTGACTGAGATTGCTCAAAGGGAAGTGCCTCCTGAATACAATGGATCTTGCTGTAAGGTACCCACAGTTCGAGATCCACTCGATAATCATTGGCCTTAATGCCCCGTTTCATCATGGTCATATTGTAAGCCTGAACACTTTCTGCCCAAGTCAAATCATTATTCCCTACGGTAGATCGGATGGAAGTCTTGTTGTAGGTGTATTGGTAGATGGGCAAATAATAGGTTTTCCCTTGGATCAATCCTTTGTTTTTCGGCAATTGATTGACTTGGTAGAAAAAGGCCTTGTTGCAGGGATTGTTTACTTGATAGCGGTCGAGTAGACGGATGACTCCATCCCCACGCTTAGCAATGACTTCTACAAAACGGTCTACCTGTCCCCAGGTGGGTTGAGCGAAGGCGAGTAAGAGACCCAAGAGCAGGAGGTGGATACGATTATCCATATGAGCTGAGCTAAGAATATTGAGAAAAAGATAAATGAGCGTAAGTTAAAGTTGTGAATATGGGTGTCCGCATAACATATATCCCATATTTGAACGAAAAAACGATCCTTTCCTTTCAACTATTGGTTAAATTTATTGATCATTAGAGAGCAAACAAAGTCTGAATTGCCATGAAAAAGCCCATCCTCCGTACGCTCTCCTTCCTAATCCAGCTTATCTTGATGCTGGTCCTACCTTTTTTTATCCTTATCAAGGGTTCTACTTGGCTCTATCAATCTTATGACTGGCCTTGGTGGGGAGCTGTAGCCACGATGCTCCTACTTGATTTTCTTTTACTCCTGATCTATGTCGCGATGCTCTATGACTGGATTCGTGGGCCAGGGAAAATGTCCAAAGGCTCGATCAAGCTAAAAGCTATTGTAGTCATAGGACTCATGGGATTATTTATTGGCTATACGGTCTTCAATCTCTCAGGGGCCAATGCGAAGGGAGAAGAAGTAAGAAAAGAATATTCCACCCTCCATCCTCTGCTCCGTGTAGCTGTGGGTACGATGATCCTCTTCAATCAAAACATCTTGGTGACAGATATGGCCCGAGGACATCAGGATTATAAGAAAATGGGACTCAAATCGAAGAAACATTCTCTCCACTACCCCCAGTCCGATGGTTTTGTCCATGCGATGGACCTGCGTACCAAAGGCTACTCTGAAACGCGAAATGAGTTGCTGGGCTTTTACTTTAAGATTTTGGGATTCAATACGCTCAGACATGTAGGCACAGCGGATCACCTCCATATTTCCTTGTCCTCCAAGGATCGACCTGGCGCCATTTGAGTAGACTCATATCTACTTCTGCCGCTTCCGATTCAATCCTACAATGACTTTTTTGGAATGGATTTGTTCCAATGTCTTGTTGAGGTTGTAAAGCGTTGTATCTACTTGTCGGGAAAGGGTAGAATCGTAGACCAAGCGATTCAGCAAAGACTCAGAATTTTCTACTTGTGTCAAGAGTTTTTCCAAATGATCCATTTGCTGGTTGAGTCGTTGGATCAGTGCTTGGGATTGGACCAATGTGTGGCTGACCTGATCTACTTCGATCTGTTGAATCATCTCATCGGTATGCGCCATCATGCGAGAGGCATCTGCTAACAGCGTATCTAGCTGACGACTTTTTTCTTGTATGTCGAAGAGCCAATCTTTCTCTTTTGCCAATGCCGTTACCGCTGCCAAATCTCTGGAAGCTTCATCCAAGTGAGATACGATACGTCCTGGCGCCTCAGGATCGATATGCTGACTCATCTGAGACATCCACTGAAACAAGCTATCCAACTTCCCCAGTTTACGGTCTAATCCCTGAAGCGAGATCTGATCTGCCACCTGCCCAAACTCGCTAAATGATGCGGCGAAATCCCAGGCTGTATTTCCACTCAATGTATCCCGAATAGATAACTGACGCCCTTTCTGTCCAGGAAGTAGATACACCTGTTTTCCCCCCATCAGTTCCTTCAATTGGATCTCGGCATAGGCATCTTGAAAGAGGCGAATTTCCTCATCTAGAGTAACTGTCACATACACAGCTTCTTGGCTAGGACGAATAGACTCGACACGACCTGCCTGATACCCCCGCATCTTGACAGGATCGCCCACCAGCAATCCACTGACGTCCTGAAACTTCAAAGTATATCGTTGGACAGAAGGAGAAAAGAAATGAACCCGTTGAGACCAAGCAATGATGAGATAAATGGCCACAATCGCTGCCAGCACAGTCAGTCCGATACGTACAGATCGCGTCACATTTGTAAGGGTTTATGTAAATAGACAGCAGACTGAGTCATACCGAAGCAGTTTATTTACCTTTTGAATCAAGGCTTCCAAAGAATTTCTTCTCCATTCACTCTGTGCACAATGGCTCTCCCAAATACAAAAAGCCAATCTGAAAGACGATTGAGATATTTGAGAATGGCAGGATCAAGTGGGCTTTCCTGGTTCAAAGCTACGGCCCTACGCTCTGCACGACGACAGACTGTACGTCCCAAATGAGCCGTGGAATTCGCCAAATGGCCGCCAGGAAGAATGAAGTTTTTCAAAGGAGGTAATTCGTCATTCATTTGATCTATGGACTCCTCTAGATCTACTATGGCAGAAGCATCAAAGGGAGGAAGCTGAAATTTTGATTTCTCAGGATCATTGGCCAGATGGCTCCCGATGTTAAAAAGGTCGTGCTGGATGGCTCTAATTCTATCGATTTGAAAGGATGTCTCTGGATAATCTCCCAGCATACCCATAATGGCATTCAACTCGTCGACTGTACCATAGGATTCTATTCTCAAATCGGACTTAAAAACTCGGGTCCCGCCCAAGAGTGAAGTCTTTCCTTCGTCGCCTTTTTTTGTGTATATCTTCATAGATTTTTCCAGACACCTATCTTCTTGACTAAGAAAGGTTTGCTTTTATGATGTGTTCCAAGAAATTAATTCCCTCTTTTTTCATCGTAGGGCTGTGTATCTACAAAATTGATCGTGAATCCTCGTCTATTGTCAGACATCTTGAGATGGATCTGCATTGGAGTGGAATTATTGGATACTCCTTCCCAGCTATAGTCTCCATACAAACCTGACGAAACACCATAATTTTTATCAAAATATGCAGCTACCTGCCCGTATAAGGTTGCGGTTTCAACCTCATTGGGCATGAAAATGTTTGCTACAATAGAGACTACTTTTTCTCTTGGCTTGTCTTCCTTGAGGTTATCAATCAGATAGTCGATCAATACAAATCTGCCTTCTGAAAGTGTATCCTCGTAAGAGATTCCGATTTCATCGACAAAGGTAGGTGCTAAGGGCTGCTCTTTCTCTCGCACTAGCGACACAGGGTCACCTGGCTCTACCCCTCTGAAGGTGCTTGCTTCGTCTTTGAAGATCTGAAGGAACATCTCTCGATCTTCCATGGGTTGTGATTCGCAAGCCCAAAATCCAAATAGTGAGACAAGGAGGATACTACTTACATAAAGGAATCGTTTCATAAAGATTCTCATGATATACAGACAGACCAGAATATTTCTCCTATCAACATTTTTCTTACATAATATTCTTTCTTCCCCTCTTTTCTGAAGACAAATTTCTAGTATTCTGTTCGATCGAAATTTTCTATTCTCAGGATCAAGAAATTCACAGATATCTTCCGCCCTATGGTTCCTACAAAAGGAATACCCCAACATTCGAACAAATCTATCCTATTCAAGGCAAGATTTCCAAAAATATAAAGAGGAATTATTTCCACATCACCTATATCACGATCCTGTTTCATGCTCTCTATGTACACACAAATCTCTCTTATGGAGCTACAAATCCAGAAATAATTTTCCTATGCTACCTGAGATCTATGCTTGTCTTTCCGTTTAGAAAATTTACTCCAACAAAAAAGCTGACCCTCACGGGCCAGCCTCCTTACCAAAACCTCAACACAAAATCACTAAAAAATCATGATTTTATTTTCGATCATTTCTCCTTTCGAAGAAACGATTTGTATAGTATAAACTCCTGAAGATAGCTTTCTAGTATACTCTTTTAAGATAGTTATCCCACTTTTTAAATCAAAGGTTTTTTTTGTGACTTGTTGACCTAAGTTATTGAACAATCGCATATTTAGGGCAGATGGATATTTCAACCATAGCTGAATAGATATTTCTTCATTTTCTGGGTCATAATACACCACATCCATCCGCATATTCTCACTCTCCTCTACCCTCAAACGTTGAATATCCGATCGATACACGTCTCCACTTAAACTATATCCAGCTACTTGATAAAAATACGTTGTGTTGGGTACAATTTGAGGGTCATAATAATTCATTAAGGTGAGGGGAGTTTGACCGACTGAAATGGTCGTGAATCTTTCCAAGCCTCGCACATCTTCTCCTTTCCAGATCTCGTATCGGCTCAGCTCCAATCCGCTTCGGTTCTCCCACGTCAGTTTGGCTTCCCGATCTCTATATTCAGGAGGGAACAGCGTCAACTCTGGCGCGAGCGGACAGCCTATGTTCAAGCTGATTCCTGCGGTATCTGCGCATCCATTGTCCCCTGTAGCAATTACTTGGTAACTACCAGGGAAAAGATTAGAAATCGTAGGTCCGACTTGCGTAGGTGTGGTGAGCCATGTATAGGTGATGAGGCCACTTCCTGTAGCAGATACTGAGATATATCCATCATCGGAGGCACAGCTTGTAGCTTCTAGCACGCTATCGAAACTCACAGTAATGGGGGATTGCGGCCCTGCAATATTAACTGTCGTGTTGGTTGTACAGCCGTTTTGATCTACGACGTCTACGCTGTAGCTACCTGCAATCAGATTGCTTGCAAAAGGACCCGTTTGGGCAGGGGTGGTTGACCATGTGTAGGTAAAAGGTCCATTCCCACCACTGGCATTGACTTGTGCATCTGCAAAATTGTTACAATCAGGTGTACCTGCGCTGATCACATTCAAAGCCAGAGGAGCTGCATCAGGGATGGTGATGTCTATACTTGTCGTACATCCATTACCTGAATCGGTTACATCTACTGTGTAGGTTCCTGCGGCCAGACCTGAAATACTATCTGTATTGGGCCATATACCCGGAGACCATGCGTAGCTCAAGGTACCCGTGACCGTACCCAGCACATCTACACTAGCTGTCCCATCTGTCCCTCCAAAACAGGTGACAGGTACAATGCTAGAAGGCACCGCATTGAGCGTTCCTAAGACTTGGCCCACGCTGACTTCTACAGAGTCGACGCAGCCTGAGCCATCTGTCACATGAACCTCATAGGTTCCAGGCGCCAAGCTTGAGATATTGGAAGTGGTCTGCGCAGGGGTCGTATTCCATGTATAATTGTAGCCACCCGTACCTCCTGTGGCTAAAACGGCTGCTGTCCCATCATTGATACAGCCTGCATCGGTGCTACTTGGCGTAAGCAGAATGTCTTCTACCTGTATCGTGATACTGTCTGTGTCAAAGCAAGTCTGGGCAGCATTCAGCGCTGTCACTACATAAGTAGTCGTACTAGCTGGGTTGGCTAGAGGCTGCGCCACAGTATCCGAGCTCAAGCCCGTACCAGGTGTCCACAGATAGTTGCTTCCTCCTGTAGCCGTAAGCGTGACAGCTCCTGCACCCAAGCATAAGGTTGTAGCGCCCGAAAGGCCCAAAGTAGGCTGAGGGTCTACAATGAGTTGGATGGTATCTGCCGAAGTCAGCCCGCAGCAATCTTCATCATAGCGAAGCAAAATGTCGTAGGTACCAGGTGTATTGAATACGACTCCATTGACGGTTTGAAAACTTGTTCCAGAATAAGTATTAGGTGTCGCTCCTCCATCCATATCCCAGATGTAGACTGTACCACCACTTCCATTCAGCGCGGCAAAATCTATGGCTGAACCCTCACAGATACGATAGACTCCTTGGACAAGGTTGGCATTCGTACTGGCTTCAGGGATGATGTTATTGTCTGCAACCAGATTGGCGAAACCACGATACTGATTCGCGCCAAAAGTCACGTCCTCTCTTGTGATGGTATTGAACTGTGTCGTGACATTGGCTGCGGGATTAGGTGTCAATATGGAGGCATTGACACTGAAACTCCACACATCGACTGTAGGTGCATAAAATACAATATCTGTATTGGTACAAGAGGTGTTGTCCATTTGGATGATTGGGGGAGAAATGAAATCAAAGGCAATATTTCCTACTGTAGGGGCAGTCCCTCCGCTTTGATAAAGGTTAGTACTAGTACCTGTGCTTCCTGTCCCTCCTACTCCACCAGCGCCACCATCTCCTCCGTCTCCTCCTTTTCCGCCATCTCCTACATCTCCGCCGAAGATGACACCTCCTGCCGCTCCCGATCCACCAGTACCTCCTACACCACCCGCACCGCCAGCACCACCTGCGCCTGCTGCACCTGAAGTGAGCATACAGTCTAGGATCTGTCCGCCTGTACCGTTATTGATTACATACATGGCAAACGAACCCCCGCCGCCGCGACCACCTGTACCACCAGTTCCTCCTTCACCGCCGCCGCCGCCACCACCGCCGCCGCTACCTGCGCCGTCGTTGCAGAAGAAAGTACAACCAAATCCTCCACCACCGCCACCACCTGTACCGCCGCGTCCTCCTTCTCCATCACCTCCTGTCCCAGCTTGTCCCCCAGGCACATAATATCCGCCTACGTGACTTCCTGCTAGGCCAGCAGTACCTGTAGCGCCTACAGATCCGTCCTGGCCGTCACAGCCGTCTCGTCCATTTCCTCCTGGAATGCTTCCGCTTGAAGCTCCACCACCTTGTCCTCCAGTGGAGTTGTTGGTGGCGCAGTAAGCCTGAAATGCACCTGCAGGACCTATTCCTCCTCCTCGTCCACCACGACCTCCGTCGTTTCGGGCTTCGCCTCCACTGGCTCCTCCTCCGCCACCACCGCCAGCGCGATCCGTAACCGAGTTAGTTCCGTCTGTTCCATCAATTCCATTGGTACAGCAAGAAGAGCTCCCCGACTGACAGCAACCTGCCCCATTGATGGGATTGGTACCTCCAAGACCTCCTACACCACCATCTGATGAGCCTCCTGCTCCTCCTGCTCCTCCTTCTCCTGAGTCGGTCTGGTTGGTATCGTTTCCTAGATTACCTGTAATCCCAATATTTCCATCTACCCCATCCGTACCCTGTGAGCCATCCAGTCCCGCAGCACCTGCAGCAGCTTCTAAATGACATCTCACAAAGGCATAGTCGCTACAATTCGACATGTGTACGGCATAGGTACTCGTACCCGCAAATATGCCTGTGTCTTGAGGAGCACTGACCAAAATGGTCAGATCCTGGAATCGGAAGTTACTGGCTCCTGCCAGATCAAAAGCAATCAGGCGCTTGCCATAATCAGGTCCTGTTGGATTGAGATTCGAGCGAATAATACTGGTAGCTTGTGCCTGACTTGTTTTTCGCCAGCTATTGGACTCTTGAAAGCCTCCTTCCAACGTAAAGTTCCCAGCCAAACTCGTGATGGCATTGTCGATGGTGTAGGTTCCTGTAGCCATTTTGATGATGGTGTTGCTACATGAAGCAGAACCCAATGCATCGAGGAAGTTGGCAGGATCGGTTCTTGTTCCGCTCCCATTGCCTACTGCGACTGTGCTGCTGACATAGATGATGTCACAGGTAGCGGAAGTAGGTGTATTGACAAAAACTGTAGCTTGGGCTGTATCCACACAGCCTGCTGTGTCTGTGACGATGACTTCATAATCTGTTGTGACAGATGGTGATACAGACAAATCCGCATTCGTAGATCCACCATTCCAGAGATAGGAAACGGTGTCGAGTGTGTTCGCGGTGAGCGTCACCGAATTGCCTGGACATATGTAAGCAATGGGAGGAGAAACACTGACATTGGGATTAGCGGATACATTTACCTGTACATTCTCTTCTGCCTCACAACCATCTCCAAATAGCGCAGAGACCGTGTATACAGTCGGAATGGGGGGGCTAGCCATGGGCGTTTGGTCGTTGGGATTAGAGAGTCCCAATGTAGGGGACCACGAATAGGTAATGGGACCTGCCCCCATCGCTGAGGCTGACAACTGAATCGAATCTCCTTCACAAATATTTCCATCGGGGCTGGCATTGATCGTATAGGCATTGGCTACGACATTGACGGTAAAGGCGTAGTTGGCTACCCCTATCAACGGACAGTTGTCGTCCTCGACTGTCACTGTGAAGAAGTGCGTACCTGTATCCGAAATCGTAGGCGTCCAGCAAAACCTCGCACTCGGGTTCTGTGATCCCAGATTGGCAAAAGTCAACAATCCACTCGGTATGCCTTGGTTCCATGTCGCTGTGACATTGTCACTGTCGGGATCATACATGTCGATATCGAAACAAAGCTCGGCTCCAATACAAGCATTGAGTGCATAATTTGTCGTATCACCATTGACTCCAGACGCTACAGGAGGAGAGTTGTTACAGTTGAGAACACTGAACTGCATATCACGAATGATTTCTCCAATTTTAACACCTCCCCTGTATTCTTCCACCTTCACGCAGATCACACCAATCTGAACCTGATTGGGTGTAAATCGGATCTCCCCTGTGACCGAATCTATCGAAACGCCTGTAGAAGTAGCCAGAAGGTTAGTGGATGAATAAGGAGTCGAATAGCTGACGGGAACGCCCTGATCCTGGAAGCAATCTACCAAGGAAAAACGAAGTTCATCACCATCGGGATCTGTCACCCCATGATTGTAGGTCACAGGTTGATTGAGACACACTAGAGGCGTAGGGATATTGTTGAAAATGGGTGAATTGTTGCAAGGAGAAATCGTATTGTCGAGCAAGGCAGGAATGTAGGTAGACTGTGTGCCGGGCACATTCAAGGTTGTAATGGCATAGTTTCGACAACAATTCGTCCAACTCAAGATCCAGTCATCACAAGCACCTGGCGGCAGTACTAAGTTCCCATTGTAGACGTATTGTTCGATACCAAACGAGCTGGTACTTCCACTCCCGCAAGCACTGACTTCGGAGGGACAAAGGGGCGTCACATCTATGGGACTTCCCGATGCCTGCGTCATACTAATCGAACCCGTCGTACCACAGGAGGCAGAGCTGTAATCAAGGGTTTGGGGATTGACAGGCAATATACCCGCACAATCTCTAAAAAATGTCAGGCTTACAACATAGGTTCCTGCACCGGTGCAAGAATAGGTAATGTCAGCGCCCATAGTATGCGTCGCCTGGGCAAGAGATAGGCTCGCAAGAAATAGTAGGACCGTACTGGTCACTCGTCGAAAGAGGTGAGATAGGGTCATCACACGCTAGGTTTAAGCAAAACTTCTCTAGGTGGCAAAAGCAATGTGCTTTTCCACATCAAAATTTCCCTGTATCCAAAATTTAATAAACCCTATAGCCTAGACTCAATATACAACTTCAAAATGGAAATAATCAATTTATCTAAGGGTTATTATCCCATTTCCCTATAATATTTTATCAACAAAATAAATCAGAACGTCTAGTCGTTATGTCGAGTTTTGAACTGGTGGGTAGCACAAGGTGGGAGGCCTCGTCGTGCGCGTGGTCAAAAACCGAGCATAAAAAAACGCCCACTCGTTGGAGCAGGCGATGATTCTTTTGGGTCATGTTTACTTGCGAATGACCAATCGCTCATTGTATACTCCATGCTGGGACCGAATACGCAGCAAATAGACCCCCTCTGCTAGATCCTGGGTGGAAAGTGGTATTTCAAGTTGGTCTCCATCGGCTATTTCACGATTGAGAACCGTTTTGACTTTTTGACCTAAAGCAGAGTATAAATTCACTTGCACAAAGTCATTTTGGGCCACACTCAAATAGACATACGTCAAGTCCTTGGCGGGATTAGGTCTCACAGTATATCGAATCCCTTGATTTTCAATGAGCACCTCTACCGATTGGCTAAGTTCAGATGCTCCGTTAAAATCCATTTGCCTCAGCATGAAAAGATATTTCCCTGATGTCAGTGCGTCCGTCGTAAACTGATAGTTCTGTACCGTTTGACTATTTCCCGCCCCCTCTACAAATCCAATGGACTCATAAGATGCACCATCACTAGAGATCATGATTTCAAATCCTCTGTTATTCAGCTCAGTAGCTGTCTCCCATTTGAGTTCCGCTACACTCCCCTTGGCCGTAGCAGAGAAACGAAGCAACTCCACAGGAAAGGTCGTTAGGCAACTGTCCAGGATGGTCACAGATTCACTTGTTGTACCACAAGAGTTGACGGTATCTAAATCAGGAAAAACGACCAATTCATATGATCCAAAGTAGTTTCCATTGTCGATGGGCGACATGAAAGAGGGAATAGAGTCTTTGGCTCCGACAGCAATCGTAGGTCCAGACGAGCGTACTACGCCATCTTTTTTCCATTGGTAGTATTCCCAGCCAGAGCTCTGCGTATTGAGATCTGCTTCAAACTCTACGGGGACAACCGATCCATTGGTGGTACATTGGGGAATGTCATTTTGTATGTTCAAAGAAACTGCCTGTCCGCACAAGCCAAAGAATACCCCATCAATGGCCAGATCGTTTCCATCCTTTCCTAAACGAATGTTTCTAATCGAAAGCTTGGCTTTTGTAGTATCGGGAATCGAAATTCGGCCAGATATTTGATACCATTGAGCAGAGTCAGCATAGAGATCCTGTGGGATGGTGTACGTGGGATTGGTGTCGAAGAATACCCCGTCTACGTAGTAGTTGGACACAGGGACATCATTCATAGAAAGCGAAAAGAGAGGCGTCACGCTTGCTCCTGGATATTGTAAGACATCTGTTGCGTAGAGATTTTTGGCATAAACTGAAAATGTATACTCGGTAAATGGACACACATCTATGGTCTGCTCCCATATGCGCGTATCAGATGGATCGTCTGCTGTGCATGGAGCACTGCCCGAAAAATCACAAGGATCAACAATCATGAATTTACCTGCGGGGCCATCGTTTCGTTCAGTGACAGACCATATGGTACGCAGATTGAAATCACCTCCAAAGCAGGGATTACCAGGGGTATATTCGACGGAATTGGCAATGCGAAAATCGCCCCAGTTACAGATATAATCCGAACGATAATTAAAAGCGGAGAAGAAACCAGCCGAATCAAGATCAAATTCAGGGTTGACGACCAAATTAGGGCCAACTACTCCACAACCTCCAGGAATGGGGTCACTCGATTGTGCGTGTAGAAAATTTGAGGAAAGTATGATGTACAAAAACAAGGCGCCAGTAACACTACTAAGCTTAGGGGAAATCATGTACGTGTAGTTTAGGTGAAGTGCAAGAAATTTTAAACTATTAATGAATTATACATGTATATAAATACCCAATACAGAAATAAAAATAAACATTTATCTGAAACTCCAAATAAAAAAATCCTCATCGACAATATAATTTGTACAATAGAGGAGATGAAAAGATCAATAAATGTGTAACCATGTTAAAAAAATAAACGAATTCTAGGATTGTTTATTGTTTGAATCCCTGCACTTTACGTTTTAAACGGTCAATTTTTCTCATTTTTGGGAATTGAAAAGATGGGGATGAATGGTATGAAATTGTACCTATAAAAAAAGCCCTTCCTAAAATAGGAAGGGCTCAATTTGAGAATATACGTAATTTTTACTGCTGGCTGTTTGGATCTACTATAGGTGCAGGGGGTGCAATTGAGTAGGGATTTTCAGTTGCTTCTTGCAGCTTAGAACCTGCCTCGACAGAGGTCCCGCTAGAGGCCGCAATGTTGGCAGCGAAAGCAATAATCGCTACGCCTACGGCTAGGTACCAAGTAAGCTTTTCGATGAACTCACTGCTTCGACGGGCACCTAGAATCTGGCTTGCACCTCCTCCAAAGGTAGAAGACAATCCTCCTCCTTTACTATTTTGGACAATGACTACAAGCGTAAGCGCCACAGCCAAAACCACACACAATATACCAAGTAGAATAAACATCAGTTTTTCTGTATTTTTTCAATTTCGGCTTTAAAGTAAGCCTTTTTTTCAGGGAATCGCAAGCTGAGAATCTGAAAGATACGCACAGCTTCCTCAAAATTTTCCTGCTGCACGTGGATTTTGGCAAGCGTCTCAGAAACGATCTCTTCGTCTTGCTCCACGCTGGCTTCCGCCACTCTTGCCGCACGCTCAACTTCATATTTGCTATCGTGCAGCGCGGTGATTTTGGGGAGCTTTTCCAAAAATTGATGCACCAAACCATCAGCTCCTACTGTCTTTTTGTATTTGAGTTCTGCTTGATCCTTGTGCACACGCATCGACTGCTGGATCTTCCCCACCAAACTGAGGTATTTGCAGGTCTTGACAGATACAATCATTGATAAAAATGCAGGGTCCTGATACATCCTATTTTTCCCATCTGATAGTGACAAAGGGGTCTGTACATGCTCCTTTCCTAGACTATGAGGCTTCCCTAAGTCTGGGAGGATAGAGAACGCATCATAAGGATGTGGGGGAAACAAGGCGGAGTAGGCTCGGCGATCCTGGGATTCTTCCATCTGTTTTTGCCTTTGTATTTCTGCAAAGTACAATTTACCCTGCATAAAATCACGTAACGTATGACGATTGGGCGCATACAATGCTGCATCAAATATCGCTGCCTCATCTTCTGTGGCACGTGCCAAAAGAACATGAGGTAGGACAAAGTAGGGATACTGCTTTTTTCCTTCCTGCAATTCTGCTATTTCCTCCTCTGTCAATTCTCTGGAAAAAGCAGCAAATAAATGTTGGTAAATATCCACGATATCCCTGCGTAGTAGTCATCAATTGCCTTTTCCCATCGTATAACGCTTGAGAAAATGTCTTTCTTGTATGAGCAATATAGGATGATCTCCCTAAATATTCCCAATGAATCCTAGGATAGCTCCTATGCCCCAACAGGTTCTCCCACAGATCAACCATCATCTTCTGGATCTGCTTCGAGTTTTTGTAATACAGGAATCGACGGTTGTTCTTTCGCTAAAATGTCGGGTTTCAATGGTTTTTCATCTATTCGCCAAGGCATCCCATCCAATTTATTTTCCTTAAAAATCACCTCATGAATGGGCGCATAACTCCCTTCTGGTTTCGTTTTGAAGACAATTCGCTGTAGCTCATTTTCCTGAAAATATAAAAACATCTCTTGTGCCAAGGCTTTATTCATCCCTTGATAAGATACATTGACCGTATCCGAATCATCAGGGACAAAATAAATACTTTCTCCATTGCCAATCACATGTAGGTAATGGAGATCTCCGTCCTTGAATTTTGCCCGAATCTCTTTTCCTTTTACCTGATTGAATCCGATGGTGTCTTCCTCTGATACGAGAAATCCCGAATTGCCAATCCACATAGAATCAGGTTGATTGTCTACCATCCAAATTTTGATCGTATCCCCCGTTAGTTGTCCTTGCTCTGACCAGATGACAGGCTGCCCAAATAAATAAATGGTCGAATCATCGTAGAAATATACCATCGAGTCGCAACGTCCTTGCATATCGGTCATAAAAAATTGCACCGACCGGTAGGCACGAAACAAGCGAATCTCTGATGTGTCGTATTCGATGGGAACAAAGGGTGCAGGACCGACGAGACTATCATTGACGCCTGTACCGGCAACTGTATCTGCTTGTGTAGTATCCGACTGGGTCGAATCTACAAGCGGAGGCTCCATTTCTCCTTTCTCCTCTGTAATCACCTGAGCTTTGAGTGCTGCCAAGGTATCTGCAAAGATGTACAGTGTATCTTCGTCAAAAAGCTGGATCGCCACAGGAGATTGTGCCACAACCGACTCATCAGTTTGTCGATTGAATTGTCCATAGTTGCCGCGAATCTGTAGGGAAGAATCTTCTTGTTCGATTAAGAGATCCCCCTTGGCAAAACCAATGTTTTCCTGATCAATGTAAATGATGGTATCGGCAATCATTGTGTAGGAGGAGTCTCGCAAGATGGGTCTCTCGAACAGATCTACCTTGGAAGCCTCGGTATCGTAAATCCCGCTGGTCGTCTCGAGCAAGCCATCCTTGCTATCTATGAGGGTATACGTAAGAAACTCCGCTATCTTGGTGTCGGTGCGATAGCCCAGCGTATCCGTCCGTAGGACATAGTCTGGATGCGTCAGTACAACCTCTTCCTTAAAGAAGGCTTCATTTTGATTGGGATAATAATAGCCAAAAGCACTTGTGAGGATATTTTCCCCATCCTCTAACTCTCCCCCGCCTGAATAATACCCATAATCTTCTTCTCTATAATAGGTCAAACGATCGGTAGTGAGATCCGATTTCTGATTGGTCAGTAGAATCTTATCATAGACTTCGGCTATTCGAGTTGCACCATCATAAGCCAATCGGTCTCCATATAAAAAGACACTGTCCGACATCTCGATACGAACACGTCCAAATGCTTCGATCTTATTTTCTGTCTCATAGAAGTAGGCACTGTCACAAAAGAACAAGGTGGAATCTTGCTGCATTTGCACCTTCCCAATCAGTTTTTGTACGGGTAGGGTATCAGTTTGGGTATAGCTCAGGTAGGTGGCGTTCAGGATTCGGAGTCGCTTTTGAGCCGTGGTATCATTGGGATCAATGGGTTTAGAAATGATTTGCGCATGTAGAGGCATTCCAAACAGGCACATTAGGCATATTCCCAATATGAAGATTGATGGGAGAATGGAGGAGGGAGGAATGAACAATCTGCCTTTCATAAAAATCACCAGCTTATGTGTACACCAAACAAAAGGTATTCCCACTCGTTAAAAGGGTTGTTTTATCAGGCTGCCAAATTGTCATATTCTCTGAAATTTGTGTATTTTCGCAGACTGAATGGTGCACATCAGGCATCAAATATAGACTTATATATCTTCACAGGTGAGAATCCTGCCCAAAAACTGGTAGAATTTAATCATGCGCGATAAAATCACACAGCGGACGTTCAATCCCGCAGCGTTGTCGAAGACCATAGATGAGGCGCAGCAAGGAGCTGCTTATGAGGCGAATACAGAGGGATCAGGGCGGTTGGCCTATATCGAGACCTATGGATGCCAGATGAACTTCTCAGATACAGAGATTGTCGCTTCTGTCTTGAAAGAGATGCAATATGGCTTTACAAAGGATATTGAAGCAGCAGACCTTGTATTTATCAATACGTGCTCTATCCGCGAAAATGCCGAATCGAAAGTTTGGAATCGATTGAAGCAGTTTCGTAAAAAGAAAGAAGAGAAGCCACATTTGATGGTGGGTGTCCTAGGATGTATGGCCGAGCGTATGAAGTCCAAGCTTTTGGAAAAGGAGAAGTTGGTAGACCTCGTCGTAGGCCCCGACGCCTATCGCGAGTTGCCCACCCTCATCCAGGAGGTAGAGAGCGGGCAGAAGGCTGTGAATGTCTTGCTTTCTCGCGAGGAAACCTATGCCAACATCGCGCCAGTGCGCTTAAATACCAATGGTGTATCTGCCTTCATCACTATCATGAGGGGCTGTGACAACATGTGTACTTTTTGTGTGGTTCCCTTTACAAGAGGACGGGAGCGCAGTCGTGATCCACATTCGATTGTGGCGGAGGCACAGGAGTTATTTGACCAAGGGTACCGCGAGGTGACGCTGCTCGGGCAAAATGTTGACTCTTACAAATGGTCTCCAGATGACTCTTTTAAAGGCAAAGCACAGATCGAAAAAGCGGAGCGTGCAGGCGAGGAAATACCTATTACTAATTTTGCCCAATTGCTAGAGATGGTGGCTCAAATACATCCTGAGCTTCGTGTCCGTTTCTCTACTTCTCATCCCAAGGATATCACAGACGATGTCCTTCACACGATGGCGAAATATGAAAACATTTGCAACTACATACACCTTCCCTTACAATCAGGATCTAGCCGTGTACTAGAACTGATGAATCGTGGATATACAAAGGAATGGTATAAGCAAAAGGTTGATCGCATTCGTGAGCTCATTCCCAATTGTGCCATCTCCTCGGATATCATCACAGGATTTTGTACCGAGACTGAGGAAGACCATCAGGAGACGCTGGAGATTGTGGAATATTCACAGTATACACATTCTTACATGTTTGCCTACTCTGAACGTCCTGGTACGCCTGCGGCTAAACGCTTCGAGGATGATGTCCTAGAAGCAGATAAGAAGCGTCGTCTACAGGAAGTCATTGCTATGCAAAACCAGATCTCTCATAACATCAATCAGGGAGATATAGGACAAGTATACAAGGTACTAATTGAAGGCAATTCTAAGCGTTCGCCCCATGATTGGTGCGGCAGAAACGACCACAACAAAATGGTTGTATTTCCCAAAGTCGGCGAAGGCTTAAAACCTGGCGATTATGTAGAGGTAAAGATTCGCGCAGCAAGCTCTGCTACCCTCAAAGGAGATATGGTCGTTTTGGCCTCATAAGATTTTCTAATCAATAAAGACACAGGGTGTCAGGCTGTATGTCCCACCTGGTTCCTGAAACATATACATGACCACCCAGCAAGTCAAACAGCGCTATGGCATCATTGGCAACAGTCGTGAAATAAACACGGCTGTTGAGATTGCCACCCAAGTAGCACCCACAGATGTGACGGTTCTAATCGTCGGAGAAAACGGTGTCGGGAAAGATATCTTTCCGAGGATTATCCATGAATTTAGTAAGCGTAGACACAAACGATTCATTGCGGTCAACACCGGCTCTATTCCTGAAGGGACACTAAACTCCGAATTATTTGGGCATGAAAAAGGGTCTTTTACCTCCGCTTACGATTCTCGAAAAGGCTATTTTGAAGAGGTAGACGAAGGAACCATTTTCCTCGATGAAGTAGGTGAAATGCCTACCTACACACAGGTGAGTTTGCTTCGACTCCTCGAAAGTGGGGAGTATCTCAGAGTCGGTTCTAGCAAAGTACAAAAGACGGATGTACGCGTGATTGCAGCGACCAACCGCAATTTGATGGAGATGATTCGAAGCGCCAAGTTTCGAGAGGATCTCTACTTTCGCTTGAATACCGTCACGATTACTGTCCCTCCTCTCAGGGATAGAGGAGACGATATCGAATTGCTATTCAATTTCTTTGCGCTACACTTTGCCGAAAAGTACCATCGCGATCCTATCATCTTAGAAGAAGAGGCCATTCCCCTACTCTACAAGTACCGCTGGCCTGGAAACATCCGAGAGCTACGCAATCTGGTAGAAAAGTTGACGGTCTTGGTGAAGGGAGAATTTGTGAGTGCCAATGTACTCCAAAGAAATCTGTTGGTCCAGGATTCTTATCTCCCAAGTGTAGTCCATCTGCCAGGAAATGTACGAGAGGAGGAGCTTCACGATCTCAATGACTCAGATCGCGATATGCTATTAAAAGTGATGTTCGACCTCAGGAAAATGGGGAAAGAAGTATCTGACTTGAAGAAAATGTTTGCCTATGTCATGCGAGACGGTGGACGAGGAGCCGCTCCAGATTTCAACTTCTCAGATCTGGATGAATCGGATTTTTCTGACGATGGACATGAGGCGGCGATTCAGCAACCTGAGATCCTGACGACGATACAACCTACACGTGCCATTCCCCCACTTTTGGAGGAGTCGCTAGACCTGGGCAAGAAGGAAAAGGAAATGATCATCAAAGCGCTGAACAAGCACAGCAATAATCGTAAGAAGGCTGCCCAAGAACTCGGAATATCTGAGCGAACGCTTTACAGAAAAATAAAAAATTATGACATTGAGCGCTAATAGCTATTGGCGCAATCAATCATAGCCTATGGACCATATCCTTCGCATGTTTATTTTCGGAGTTTGTGTGGCTGTTCTCAGCAGTTGCAGCGTGTCTTTCAATTTCACTGGCGGTGGGACTGTAGATCCACGATTGAAGACCCTCTCTATAGACAACTTCTTGAATGAAGCGCCCGTTGTAGTTCCCTTTCTCTCGCAGGAGCTCAACCAACAAATGCAAGATCGCTTTCTCTCCCAATCCAATCTCACGTTGACTTCAGGTTCGGCAGATATCCGCATCAGCGGGATCATCCGCAGGTATGACCTACGCCCTGTCGCTGTCACAGGGAACGAAACCGCTTCTCAAAACCGTCTGACTATAGGAGTCATGATCAAATATGACAATGTAGTAGAACCTAATGAAAGCTGGGAGAAAGATTTCTCTCGCTTTGTAGATTTTGATGCTTCTGATGATTTTACGAGCGTGGAGCCTGATCTGATTGAGGAGATCGTCGAGCAGATTACCCAGGATGTATTTACAGAGTCTGTAGGGAATTGGTAGATGACCACATGTTGACAATGGTATGATGGGTGGTTGATCATGCCTTAGCTGGTGGTGGGTGACCACGCCTTAGCGGTGACTTGGGGTGACCACGCCTTAGCGGTGGTCCTACGGATGGGTATTTTTTTTGACGTTGGCGGTGGCATGGGGTGACCACGCCTTGGCGGTGGTCCTACGGATTCAATCCACAATTTGGAAGCGCGCTTTGACTTCTTTTTTAGGAAAGGCATTGAAGTGCCACCACTCGCTGAGTATGCCAGAAAATCCCGCCTGGATCATTATCCATCGTAAGAGGCGGCGATTGTCGACTTGCGCCTGAGTCAACTCTCCTGAGTTCAGATATTGTGTTTCATATCTTGGTTGGGCCAATTTCCCAAAGAAATCGAAGGCTGTCCCCATATCTACGATACCCGAATCCACGTGTACCAATGTGAGATCCACAGCCGCTCCATAATTATGCATGGAACCTGTACCTCCAGGAGCTGCCACATACCTTTGCTGATCTGTGCCTTTGACGATTTCCCACATCTGGTACTGTACCGAACGAGGACGGACACAGTCATGGACAAGAATTCTGAGGTTGGGATGCGCTTTTTGTAAGAGGTTGGAGGCTTTCGCCAACATTTCCGCTACGGGTAGTTGTAGATAACACGCGTCAAAATCACCGTATACATCTGCATGTAAGAAGTTGTCCTCTGTGGAGTACTTCATGTCCTGTTGCACAGAGCTATCCACTGTTTGGATATTAACTAGTCCTTGTTCAATGAGGGTACGTTCCAGTTCAGAAGTATCGGGGATGCTAGGTCCTGGACTTTCTAGGTTTTTGGTTTTGATAGAGACTTCTACCTCTGGAGAAACGAGCGAATCATACGCTAAGGAATCAACTACTGCTTGATCCAGTTGCTGAGAGCTTGTCTGATTACCTGATTCACAGGCAATGAGCATTAGAAGCGTGATACAGAAGCAAAGAATGCGCATTAGGGAATATTTAGAGCAAGATGGTTTAGTATAAACTGACAGTTAGCACAGTCTTTTGCTCACATAGCCATCTTTTCTCATATGAAGAAAAAGAACTGTACGGGATCACTGTTGATCTTGTATAGTTCTCTTTCTGAGAAAGAAATATCCCCTAAATATATAGGAAGGAAAATAATTCTTACGTGTTATTAGCGATTATTTTTCATTTTCAACACTTCCTGCTGAATATCGAGAACAATAGAGGAAAGCTTTTCCAGTGACATATCAGGATCTGGAAAATCATCGCTCATATACAATCGAGATCGCCAGACCTCTCTTACATCGTCCATACGAACTTCGTAAGGTGCATAGGCTAGATTGTCTGACTTGAGGACCAGCATTTCCGTGCCATCCGCAGCCGTCTTTCTGTATACGCGCTTATACACGACACCTTCAGTTTCAGTTACGAGTACATATGTCTGTCCTTCCTTAATATCCAACCAATTGTCCATATACTCACCGATAATGGTAGAGCCTGACTTCAGGGGAAGCATCGAGTCTCCTTTGATCTCAAAGGCACGAAACGTACCTCCTTTCAGCATCGGAAGCTGGAAGCGTGGCAATTCTTCGATAAATTCAGGATCAGAGTATCCATTCAGATAACCCGCAGAGGCTTTCTGATTGACAAGTTCAATGTTTTCACGTCCTTCCGTATCGGTTGTGATATTCAAAACGCGGAGCTTACGTCCCGTAGGATCTACAGCTGTTTTTCCTTCGCTTTGTAATTCTTCCTCTGTGTATTGAGAAATATCTTCTTTGAGGAGAAGGTCAATCGATACATTGAAAAACTCAGAAATAGAGATCAATGCATCATTCTTGGGAGCTGCACGGCATTCCTCATAGGCACCAATGGAGGATCTACGAATGTTCAATTCGTCGGCCAGTTGTTGCTGTGTCAGGTTCCTCATCTTGCGTAAGTACTTGAGGTTGTGACCTATACATAGAACTTCCTTCTCGCTCATAACAGTGATATTTTCTTTGTCGCTAATGGAGGTTTACTAAGTATTCTTATTTATAAAGCCCACTAATTGACTTAGTACAATCCTCAAACTGATAGCAAATTATAAAATCCTTAGTAAAAAAACTAAAATTAATATGCATTTTTTCATAATATTTTTTGCATTACTAAGTTTTATTCAACCTTTTCATACATGAAAGCTAAAAATCCTTCCCATTTAATAGTGATGATCACAAATGAATTTAGATAGAATTCAATTTCTATGTAGGGACACGATAAATCGACATCTCTACGTAGAACATACGATATCAACTCGTTCGTGATCGTGATAATCGTTAATACCTGGATCTCAAGTATTGCCCTTTTCATTTAAAAGCAAAGGCTCCAACATGCAAATTTTGCACACTGAAGCCGTGTTTTCAATCGTATGAGTCTTTCAAGTGGGCCTTATCTTATAGCTCTTCCCAAAAGAGATTAATTATACAATGAGATATGTCCTGATGTAGCACTTTCTACCCGTACCTGCGGCAGATAAGTAGGATATTCCTTCTGAATGAAGTCGATGATATGCTCACGCACGTAGCAGCGAAGGTCCCAAGCCGTACTTCCATCTTTGGCCGAAACCAATATTCGAACTTGCTTGGATCTCTCTGTAGAGTCGGTCACTACAACCTGTCCTATTTGCCCATCCCAGAGGTCTGTTTGCTCCAATATGCGGTGAAGCGCATCTCTGAGCACCTGTACAGGCATCGCATAGTCGACATACAGATATACCGTTCCGAGTATTTCTGCAGACTCACGGGTCCAATTTTGAAAGGGCTGGTTGATGAAGTATGTGATAGGAAGCACCAGTCGTCTTTTGTCCCATATCTTCACTACGATGTAGGTAAGTGTGATCTCTTCTATGCGGCCCCATTCCCCCTCTACTACCACGACATCATCTAGTCTAATGGGTTGTGTAAACGCAATTTGAAATCCTGCCAGGAGATTGGCAAGAGACTTCTGTGCTGCAAAACCCAAAATAATTCCCGTGATTCCCGCAGAGGTAATCAAGCCCACGCCAAGTTCTTTTGCTTGCTCGAACTCCATGAGTCCGATCGCCAGAAAAAATAGCGTGGTCACCACAGCCCCTACCCTTCTCAGGTACAAAAGTTGGGTAAGTATTTTGCGTTCTTTCAGATTGTCATCAATAGAGATATTGTAATTGTAGGCGATCATATCAGATAAGAGATCAAGACTTTTGATCACCAACCAAGCCATGAGCCCTAGCAGGATCAGGTAGGAGATCCCTTGTATCGCACTTATCCATTCCCCCCCTAGATCCAATCCCGAAAGTGTGATATGTATGCAGAGCATGGGCACAAAAATGAGGATCGGCATTTTTAAATAGTAGATGACACGGTGGCCAAATTAGGAGTTCTTCTTATCTGCAAATCGTCGAATAACAGTAAGAAATATGTTGGCGAGCAGAAGTCCTGCCAGTCCAGGTGCAAGGACAGTAAATAGGGTGGAGAGGGATTGGAGAAATATATCAAAGTCGTTCATAAAGCGTGGAAATATGGGATCTATTTGAAAAAAGTAAAGGTGGAGCGAGAAACTGCTGGGTGAGATTTTACCTGACTAAAAAGCTCAGGTTTTGGCGAAAGCCATTTTGTAAGATTTAGGCGTATCAAACTGTTCAAAATAGATAAGGCACAGATCCTGAAAGCGCCAATTTTTAGCAGGTACGAGATTCCAAACACGACCTACGAGACAATAGGCTGCTTTGAAAGGAGTGCTACACTGTTTTCGGACAATTCCAGGGTACGAATGGGAAAAGGGATAGAGATCGCTTCAGAGTCAAAGGCTGCCTTTATCATCATGATGGCTTCACTCCGAGCCTCCATAAAGTCTTTCTGATGCTTGAAAGGAATCCAAAATGTCACCTTAAAATTGATGGAACTGTCGCCAAAATCGGTAAAGAATACCTGAGGTTGCGGAGATTCGGCAACGAATGACAGCCTGTTGATAGCTTCTAATGTAGTGGCTTTCACTTTGGTCAAATCATCAGAATAGGATACCCCGACAGGAAGATCTATACGACGCTGAGGAATGGAAAATTTAGAAAAAGCATGTTGATAAATTTCTATATTCGGAATGACAATTTCTTGTCCTTGGGGAATTTCGATGGTTGTATGCCTCAGATCTACTTGCTTAACCCTTCCAAAGTAATCCTGGATTTGGACATAATCTCCAATATTGTAATACCCTTTGATGCTCATCATGACTCCCGCCATGAGGTTAGCTGTAATGTCTTTAAATGCAAAACCTAGTGCCAATCCAATAATTCCAGCACCCGCGAGTAGAGAGGCAACGGCTTTTTCAAGGTGTAATATATTGAGGCTAATAATGAGTCCTATGGCAATAAATGTGAGTCTGACAGCTTTCAGTAAGAGTACCACTAAGCTTTTCCGTAGTTGGGTGTATTTCTCTAAGGTGGGTCCCGCCAGATTTGCTGCTTGCTTTCCGAGCAAAGAAAATAGAAGAATACATAATACAGCTATGATGAAATTGGGCAAAAGGGAGAAAAAATATTCAATCTCGGAGAAAGAGTTGGTAATTATTTTTTCAAAAAGCTGTTTAATGAATTCTTGCATGTACACTTAGGTATGTTTCATTGACGAATAAATGTAAATATTTTGTTTCTTATTATTTATTTACGGATAAAACACCAAAAAGTTATCATCTCTCATTTTTTATAACTAATTTTTTAACAATGGGTATATTGGCTAACAATCTTCGATTTTTGCGATTAAGAGAAGGTTTGAGTCAGCAAGCACTTGCTGATAGTATAAATCTAAAAAGAGGGAATATCGCTTCTTATGAGAAGGGAATCGCTGAACCAAGCATTGAAAAACTACTTAGGATAAGTAAGCGATTTAAAATAGATGTGGACCAGCTCATCCAGACAGACCTAGCCCAAGAATCCTCAAAATCAGCAGAAATAGAAGAATCTGTACAGCTTACTGAAGAAGAACGGCTTTCTAGAATGCAGCTCATCCTCACACAAAGTCAACAAATGGGAATAGCGGTAGAAGGTTTTGTCGCATACAGTGCTGTAAGAAAGAATCCTAATCTAGAAGAACTCTTGATCGACTATCAAAGAATCACCACTCTTGCTCAACAGGCCATTGAGATGATCCAAGAATTATATACCCTAGCTTTAATAAAAGGAAGTGATTGAATATTTTTTTAACATTTTTTGTAACAAATTTATACAAATAGCCGTAACTATATACAAACGCAAGTCTTTCAGTATTAATTAAAGCTTGCTTAGTATAGATCATCACCATAACCATTTTACAGCCACGCAGCACAACCATACAACACAACTTTAGGTATCTATTTACCTGTATGAACATGTATTTTCACTCTTAATCACTTTTAATGAATTATTTAGGAATCCAGCCAGAACAACTAACAAACACAACAAAAGAACTCAACACACTCCTCGCCTCTTACCATATTTACTATCAAAATCTGCGAAATTTTCACTGGAATATTGAAGGAGAGAATTTCTTCGAGTTGCACGAAAAATTTGAAGAGCTGTACATGGATGCACGCGACCAAATTGATCAAATCGCAGAGCGTGTCCTCACATTAAGAAGTCATCCACTCAGTCGTTTGTCTGCCTACTTAGCAACATCCAAGATTCCAGAAGCCAATATTTTGTCAGAGGATCGCGCCATGGTTATTACGCTACTAGAGAATCACAAGATCTTAATTGAGCAGATGAGAGGAATTCTGAAAGTGGCAGGCGAAGCCGAAGACGAGGGTACCATCGACCTGATATCATCCTTCCTTGAAAGCCTTGAGAAGAAATCTTGGATGCTCGATGCATGGACTACGCGCAAGGATGTAGTTATGGCTTAATATGATTCACTTTTGCTCCGCATAATCTTCCTGTAAGGTCTATTCTTACCTCATTTTGTACGTTTAAAATCTCTTGAATGAAACTCACTAAAAAATCTATTCACTCCCTATCGAATCAAGCTTTCGAAGGAAACCCCTTTATCTCTATTTATATCCCTACATACCGTGCGGGACATGTCCAAGAGGACAAATTGCGATTTAAAAATGCACTTTCACAGGCAGCAGATCATCTTTTAGCCAAAGGCAATCTCTATGGCCGTACCTTCGAAAAGGCAGATGCTAAGAAGTATTTGAAGCCTGCCTTTGAATTGTTAAATAATGATGATTTCTGGCTCAGGCTATCAGATGGGCTTGTCCTATTCATGAATGACCAAATATTCGAATATTTCATTGTTCCCATTCGATTTCGTTCTATGCTCTACGTGGGTAAAAAGTTTTATCTCAGTAAGCTAATCCCTATGCTAACAGAAAGAGATGACTTTTATTTGCTTGCCTTAAGTCAGGGCGAGGTCCGATTCTTCGAAGCAGATAGGTACCATATCACCCCTATCGAAATTGCCGATCTAGTACCCGAAAATATTACTGCTGGCCTCAATAAGCAATATGAAAAATCTCTACAATTTCACACAGTAGGAGGAGGGAATGGTCACTTTCATGGGCAGGGATTAGGAAACGATTCTCATCAGACTGATCTGAAGGCATATTTTCGTATGATTGACAAGGGCCTCATGAAAATGATTCGAAATGACCAGGTCCCTATGGTATTGGCTACTGTAGATCGCCTCGCGTCCACCTATCGTGAGATATCGTCCTATCCTCACATAGTAGATACACACGTTAGGGGGAATCCTGAAAATGAGGGTCCTGTGATGTTGCATGAAAAAGCCATGATGGTAATTGGTCCTATGTTTGATAGAGTACGCGCCCAGGAATATCAGCGATATCAAGCCTCACTTGTGAGCAACAAAGCTTCTGCATCTTTTCAAGAAATAGCTTGGAAGGCTGAATATGGTCATGTAGAAACTCTTTTCTTAGATCTTGATGCTTCTCCTAGATGGGGCAAAGTTGACTCAACCACTAATCAACTTCGCTTCGATGCACATCAAGAAGCCGATAACACATGCCTTTTAGACGAAACAGTGATGAAAACTTGGAGCAGTGGAGGTAATATTCACCATCTTCCTAACCTTCGCCCTTCAGAAATTACGCCTTCTATCAAGGCCATCTATAGATTCTAGGTGAGAGGACACACACATTCGATTTCTATTGATGAAATCATTCCTTCCTCATTTTCACCTTTTAATACATTTATGGATACAATAAGTAATAACAGCACAGTACAAACAACAGAAAAACACAAACGTAGACGCGAGAAATGGGTTGATGCCAGTGTCAGCAGTTACATACTTTCCTTTGGTCTGATCACCGCAAGTCTTCTCGCGACTTATTTTCTACTCGTAGGGATATTCGATTTCCGCCACGTCATCGAATATAGATATTTCAACATCATTCCACTGACCATCGGAGTCATTTGGGCGCTGCGTACATTCCACAAAAGAAGTCACCACAACCGAACCCACCACTTCAACGGATTCATGTTGGGCTTGGGGACAGCTGCTCTAGCCAGTTTCCTCTATGGGCTATTTGTCCTACTATTCATAGACGTGATAGGTCCTGAGATGGGTGTCAGTATTCAAGATCATCTCGACATTGGAGGCTTGACTACAGAGTGGCTAGCTGTATTTACAGTCCTAGAAGGTACGATGTCGGGTGTCATGGTTTCATTTATCGCCATGCAATACTTCAAAAATGTGCGATTCATTGAAGAGTAAAAGTGATTATCACAAATGAATTTAGATAGGGTTCAATTTCTATTTAGGGACATGATAAATCGACATCCCTACGTAGAACATACGATATCAACTCGTTCGTGATAATCGTTAATCTATGTCAAAAGATAAATAGAAATCGAATACGCATATAAGCTACTATTCAATTCCTTTTATTTAGCGTTCAATAGTAATTGTAGACCAAAAATAAATTTTATCAACAAGATGATGGTATCACATGTGAAGTACATAGATAATACATAAGGAAAAATTAGATAGGAGAAGAAGTAAAAGACTAGCAAACTGGGGTATAGGGGAAAAGTTCCCATTATTTGTAAAAGATAAAACCTACAAATAATGGGGCTTTTTCATTTCCCACTTTTCCATACCTACACATTGATATATGTAATTTCTTCTGTATATTAATATCTATATCACATTTGAAGCTCAGCTAGATGCTGGGCTTTGTCATACAACTACTCGCTAAAAATCATCCTTCGATGAAACCGACCGACATCCAAGATCCGGAATACTTCCACAAAGTGGTCGACTGTCAGCATGCCTGTCCAGCCCATACTCCCGTGCCAGAGTATATCCGCCTGATCGCCGCTGAGCGCTATACAGAAGCCTATCTCATCAATTGGGAATCCAATGTATTTCCAGGTATCCTGGGACGTACGTGTGATCGCCCCTGCGAACCTGCCTGTAGGCGAGGCCGTGTAGAAGATGAGCCTGTAGCCATCTGTCGACTCAAACGCGTAGCCGCAGACAATAAAGGTGAGGTCACCCAGTTTTTTCCCGCCATACCTGAGCAGAAAAATGGCAAGAAAATCGCCCTGATTGGAGGTGGACCTGCCTCTTTGACCGTCGCACGTGACCTTGCCCCTCTCGGATATGAGATTCACCTCTATGATGAGTGGAACAAGGGCGGAGGCATGATGCGTACGCAGATTCCTGCCTTTCGTTTGCCAGAGGAGGTACTAGATGAGGAGGTCAACTACATATTGGATATGGGCATTCACACCCATTTCAATCACTATGTAGACAGCATGAAAGAGGTTCTAGAAAAAGATTATGATGCGGTTTTCGTCGGTACAGGTGCGCCTAAAGGACGTGATCTCAACATCCCTGGAAGAGAAGCAGCTGCGGCCCACGTACACATTGGAATTGAGTTCTTGGCAAATGTCGCATTTGAGCATACAGATAAGATCGGAAAGCGCGTGATCATATTAGGTGGAGGAAATACAGCGATGGACTGTTGCAGGACCTCTCTGCGAATGGGAGGGGAATCAGTACACGTGGTAGTGAGAAGCCCCTTCAAGGACATGAAAGCCTCCCCCTGGGAGATCGAAGACGCGCAGCGCGAAGGGATTGAGATACTCAATAACATGCCTCCCAAAGAATTTGTGGTGGAAGACGGGAAGTTAAAAGGCATTGTATTTGGGAAGGTTCGAGCAGAATACAACGAGCAGGGACGCCGTAAGCTGATTCCTACAGGAGAACCCGATGTCTTCATTCCTTGTGACGATGTAATCATCGCCATCGGACAAGACAATGCTTTCCCATGGATTGAACGGGATCTGGGCATTGAATTTGGCAAATGGGATCTACCTGTTTTGGATAAAGTTTCTTTTCAATCTACCCTACCCAAAGTTTTCTTTGGAGGAGATGCGGCTTTTGGACCTGAAAATGTAATCACAGCTGTGGCCCAAGGGCATCAGGCAGCGATCTCTATAGACTTGTATCTACAGGGAGAAAGTGTCCACAAACGCCCTGCACCTACGACCAGTCTAGTCAGTCAAAAAATGGGCATTCACGAGTGGATGTACGACAGCCCCGTAGTAGCTGATACACGCTACGCCGTTCCCCACGCTCCCGTCCAAAAGACGTTGGGAGACCGACGCATGGAAGTCGAACTCGGCTTCGGACAAGGAGAGGGATTCAAAGAAGCTCAGAGATGCCTCAACTGTGACGTGCAGACTATTTTTACAACCTCACTGTGCATAGAATGCGATGCCTGTGTCGATGTATGCCCTACGAGCTGCATCACATTTACCGAAAATGGAGAGGAGGAAGATCTACGAAAACGACTCAGTGCGCCTGCTTTGAATCTAACCCAGGACCTTTACGTCTCCGAGGATCTACCTACTAAACGGGTGATGATCAAAGACGAAGATGTGTGCTTACATTGCGGTCTTTGTGCCGAACGCTGTCCGACTTCTGCTTGGGATATGCAAAAATTCCTTTACTCCGTCAACAAATCTTGTAAGGTCCTATGAATCAGCCTATCGTCAACGATCTAGTCGTTCGCTTTGCCAATGTCAACGGTACAGGGTCGGCCAGTGCCAATAATATATTCTCGAAGGCCATTTTTCGTATGGGCCTTCCCGTTTCTCCCAAAAATATCTTCCCCTCCAATATCCAGGGACTTCCCACGTGGTACGAGGTGCGGATCAGTGAAGCGGGTTATCTCGGTCGACGAGAGGGAATCGATATCCTGGTTGGGATTAATCCACAGAGTCTCCCCAAAGATATTGCTTCCTTGCGAGAAGGAGGATACCCGGTGTACGACAGCAGCAAAAAGCTCCACCCTGATCTCTTGAGATCTGATATCCACTACCTGGGTATCCCTATGATGGAGTTGGCGATGCAGCATTTTGAGCGGCCTCGTACGCAGCAGTTGCTAAAAAACATCATTTATCTGGGGGCCATGGCTGCCTTCCTAGATATGGAGATAGATGTCATCAAGGAATTGATTTCGGAGCAATTTGCCAAAAAACCCAAACTAGTCCTCCCCAACCATCAAGCGTTGGAACTGGGATACAACTACGCAAAGGATCATTATACTTGTCCCCTTCCCATCCGCGTGGCGCGTCGAGATCTTGTCAAGGGTCACATCATGATGGAAGGAAATGCAGCCACAGGCCTGGGCGCCATTTATGCGGGGGCAACAGTTGCCGCTTGGTATCCTATTACGCCCTCCACTTCGGTGGTTCAGTCTTTTGAGAAATATGCAAACCAGTTGCGCATCGATTCTGAAACAGGGGAAAAGAACTTTGCTGTCATCCAGGCAGAAGATGAATTAGCCGCCATCGGGATGGTCATAGGGGCGACATGGAATGGAGCACGTGCCTTCACCGCTACTAGTGGGCCAGGCGTGTCTCTCATGAGTGAATTCCTAGGCCTCGCCTATTATGCCGAGATCCCCGTCGTCTTGGTCAACGTCCAGCGAGGAGGCCCTTCTACAGGTATGCCGACACGTACTCAGCAAGCAGACATCATTTCCTCTGCTTATGCTTCTCACGGCGATACACGACATGTCTTGCTTTTTCCAAGTACACCTACCGAGTGCTTTGAGATGGCAGCAGATGCCTTTGACTTGGCAGAAAGGTTGCAAACGCCTGTCATCGTCATGTCGGATCTCGATCTAGGTATGAACTTCCACATGACACCTGCCTTGAAGTGGGACGAGAATAGAACCTATGATCGAGGAAAGGTATTGAGCGCAGAGGACTTAGAAAATATGGACCAGCCCTTTGGACGCTATCTGGATGTAGATGGAGATGGGATTCCCTATCGGACATTCCCAGGTACCCACCCTAGCAAGGGAGCCTTTTTTACTAGAGGAACTTCCAAGGACGAATATGCCCGCTACACCGAAAGTGGAGAAGCTTATGTTCGCGGGGTCAATCGCCTGATCAAAAAATGGAATACAGCCAAAGAAATAGTCCCTCGTTCGGAGCTCCTTCAGTCCAGCAATCAGAGTGAAACGGGCATCATATTTTTTGGCACTTCCACCTATGCAACAGAAGAGGCCCTAGACCATCTGAGGGAGAATGGAGAATCTGTAGACGCACTGCGCATCAAGGCATTTCCGTTTGATCAGACACTCGAAGACTTCATCGCGCATCACAAACGAATCTTTGTGATCGAACAAAATCGCGATGCGCAGATGAGGACCTTATTGATCGCGGAGCTAGATGCTGATCCTCAGAAGCTGATTCCCCTTTTGAACTACGACGGGATGCCCATTACGGCAGCGAGGATCATTGCAGGATTGAAAGGAGAGAAAATTCCCGTCAAAGTTTAGCCTCATCCTGCATTTTTCAAATACTACTCAACCCTATTTAGACCCAACGATAATGAGCTATATACGTCCCACCTTTCGCCACCCTGCCCTACCCCAAAATGAGAAGGGCTATGCAAAGGCCGATTATGAAGGCGCGATCTCGACGCTTTGTGCGGGTTGTGGCCATGACTCTATCAGCGGAGCCATCGTGCAGGCTTGCTACGAGATGTCCATTGAACCGCATCGTATTGCCAAACTCTCGGGTATCGGGTGCTCCTCCAAGACACCGACCTACTTCCTGAGTCAGTCCCACGGGTTCAACTCTGTACACGGACGTATGCCCTCCATCACCACAGGTGCCAATATGGCCAATCGCGACTTGCTCTATCTGGGCGTATCTGGCGACGGCGATTCGGCCTCTATCGGTCTGGGACAGTTTGGTCATGTCATCCGACGCAATCTCAACATGACCTACATCGTCATGAACAATGGCTGCTACGGTCTGACCAAAGGACAAGATTCAGCGACAGCTGATGTAGGCTCTATCTCCAAGAGTGGATCTGCCAATATCCTTCCAACAATTGATTTGGTCGGCTTGGCATTGGAAATGGGGGCTACTTTTGTGGCGAGAAGCTTCTCAGGAGACAAAACACAATTGGTTCCCCTGATCAAAGCGGCCCTCTCTCACAAAGGGTTTGCCTTGATTGATGTCATTTCCCCTTGCGTCACCTTCAACAATAACAAAGGCTCTACCAAGTCTTATTCCTTTGTCCGCGAACATATTTCCATGACTTCTGCTTTGGATTTTGTTCCTGAAGAGGAAGAAATTACCGTAGAATATGCTGAAGGGACCTCTAAGCAGATCAGCCTACACGATGGTTCTTCCCTATTGCTCAGTAAGCTCAATCCAGATTGGGACCCTACAAATCGTCGCAAGGCACAAGAGCGCTTACAGGATTCTCGCGAGACAGGAGAAGTACTCACAGGCCTATTCTACATCGACCCAGAAAGCGAGGATCTGCATGAGATTTTACAAACGACTCAAACACCGCTCAACCAATTGAAGCAGGTAGCCTTGTGCCCTGGTCAAGCAGCTTTGGACAAGATCAACGCAGGCCTAAAATAGAACCAGCCACGTATTTCATGTGTCACCTACAGGAATTGTGGGTGGCCTTTTTTGTCCCTTACCCATCCATGACATCGTAACAAAATTTTCAGATCCTCCTTTTTTCTTCTCACCCCTTGCTTAACATTCTTTCACCAAATTGATTACTTTTGTTTCGCAATTAAAAATCAAGTAATAGCATGAAGGGTGAGTTTAGATGTGATTGTCCTATTACCTCTGCGCTGGATATCGTCGGTGACAAGTGGACACTGGTTATCATCAAGCAGATGCTCATAGAGGGAAGACAAACCTTCAAGGACTTTTTGGAAAGCGATGAGGCCATTGCAACCAATATTTTATCGGCTAGATTGAAGATGTTGGAAGAGATGAAAATGCTCACTAAAGGAAAGCTCCCCAACAACAAAAAGACCAATATCTATCGCTTGACTGAAAAAGGACTGAGCTTGACGCCAGTCATTGTGGATTTGGCCCTATGGAGCGACGGAAACTTACGGGAATTCAACCCCATCATCCGAAAAGACAAGGAGCTAGATATCATGAAGAATGATCGAGAAGGATTCATTCACATGGTAAAGGAAAATTATAGAAATTCATCCCCGTCGTAACTCGTTATATCAAACAGCATCCAACCATATGAACCAAAAGCTTTACCACATCCTGATCACAGTGGTCTTTGGCATCATTTCGATCCCTCTTGCTATTGGTCTCCTATTTCCTGAGAATCAAATACCCGATACCACACGTATCCCATTTCTAGGAGTGGTCATTCTTTTGCTCATTCTCTACTCAGAGACACGTCAAATCCAACATCGCTTGGGATGGCTCATTGGCACACTCTCCGTCTCTGCTCTCATCATCGGTTTTTTATTCAAAGTGCTTCATTGGCCTTTGGCCCACGTCATCATGATGGGATCTGGTACCCTTTGGATCATCAACTTCCTCGTATTTGCCTTCATTGAAAAAAATAAAAGTCTCCTCAACTATTTGCTTTTGGTGTACGTCGGGATGCGCTTATTAAGTGCTGTGGGAAGCTTTAGCGCGCTCGGGGATGCCTCTCAACAAATCATCTGGTGGCTCAGTTTTGGTTTGACGGCAGCCATCCCGCTGACAGGGATAGTTTATCTCATTTTAGGTAAAAATCCAGAAGAGGGATAATCAGAAAGCATCTCGTCCTATTTCTTCCAATCAGAAATCCTATATTCGCATGTATGTTGACGCTGGATAATATCGGGATGGAATACAGCGGGCGCTGGTTGTTTCGCAATGTGAGCTACCAGTTCCTGCCAGGAGAGACGGTCGGACTGATCGGCCGAAATGGGGCGGGGAAATCTACCCTCCTCAAAATCATCATAGATCAACTTTCTCCGACGGAAGGAAAAGTGCATCGGGCAGGTACCATGCACATTGGCTTTTTCAATCAGGACCTGCTCTCATTCGAGACGGATCGTTCCATTTTTGAGGTCGCCAGAGAAGCCTTTCGCCCCTTGCTCGACCTGAAGACAGAAATAGATCGGCTCCTTCAGCGCATAGAAGAAGGAGAAACGGATGTAGAGCTTTGGGACGAACTTGATCACAAGCAACTCGAGTTCAAAAACAGAGGAGGGGACCAGCTCGAAAGTCGTGTATACGCAGTATTGGATGGTTTGGGCTTCACGACAGAAGAGCATCAGATGCCCTATAAATCCTTCTCGGGAGGGTGGCGGATGCGGGTACAGCTCGCCAAGATGCTACTCATGGAACCTGAGGTTCTGCTTCTAGACGAACCGACCAACCACCTAGACCTTCCTTCCATTCAGTGGTTGGAAAGTTATCTGAAGACCTTTCGTGGATCGACCATCATCGTTTCGCACGACAGATTTTTCCTGGACCGTGTAGCAGAAAAAATCCTAGAGATCAGCCTCAAACAGCTCAATGTCTATGCGGGGAATTATGCTTTTTTTCTCAAAGAGAAAGCTCTCCGCCAGGATCAGCACCTCAAAGCCTACGAGAACCAGCAAAAGCAGATTGCGGATCAGGAGAAGTTCATCAACCGATTTCGCGCCAAGGCCACCAAAGCCAAGCAAGTCCAATCCAAGATCAAGCAATTGGACAAAATAGATCGGCTGGAAGCTCCTGAAGAAGAGGTCGTGGACCTGCACATTCGATTTACGATGAAAGAGACTTCTGGCAAGGAAGTCCTCAAACTCAAAGAGGTCAAAAAGGCCTACGACAGCAAGATCATCTTGAAAGAAGCGGAAGGAACTGTCCTGCGGGGGGATAAAATTGCATTGATCGGGGCAAATGGTACGGGAAAATCTACTCTGCTCCGCATCATGGCGGATACAGAACCCTTCGATGGCAATCGAGCGGAAGGCTACCGCGTCAAGTCGAGCTTCTTTGCCCAGCATCAGTTGGAGGCGCTCAACTTGCAGCGCAATATCTTCGACGAACTTAACTACACCATCTCGGATAAGTCCGAGCAGGAGATTCGCGATACCTTGGGAGCGTTTATGTTTTCGGGGGAAGAAATCGAGAAAAAGATCCACGTCCTCTCAGGAGGGGAAAAATCGCGTGTAGCCCTGGCTAAAACGCTGATGTCTGAGGCAAATTTTCTACTTCTAGATGAGCCAACCAATCACTTGGATATTCCTAGTATACAGATCCTCAGCCAAGCCCTCAATGCCTATGAAGGTACCTATGTCGTCGTCTCGCACGACCGTTATTTTCTTTCTCACATCGCCAACAAAATCTGGTATATCGAAGATCAGCAGATCAAAGAATATCCTGGGACGTATCGTGAGTTTGTGGAGTGGAAAGCACGGCAGGAAGCGGCTCAGCAGGTGGTAGAGACAAATGTACAGCAGGCAGCCAGTCAGACTCAAGAAGCGGCGGGTGCATCTAAAGCAGATGACTACCAAGCCCGTAAGCAGCGACGCAACAGGATCAAGAAACTTCAGCGCGAGCAGGAGCGCGTAGAAAATGCAATCGCGGAACTGGAAGAAAAATTAGAGGCCTTACACCTAAAAATGGCGGAGCCAGCAGTCGCAGCGGATTATAATAAGCTCAGTGAAGTACAAGAGGAGGTGCAGAAAGTAGAGGCGAAAACAGCAGCCCTTCATGAGGAATGGGAGTCCGTACTTATGGAGTTGGAGGAATTGGAAGAAGGGTAAATGAAAAGATAATTTAGGGGATTGAAACCCTTGAAGATTTCTTCCAAATTAGATCTGGCTCATTTTGCGATTCAGCTACAACGTACAGGAGGCTAGTATCTTGAATTAGCAAAAAGATTCCATACATTCTAATGATTTAAACCATTACAATCCAAACAACCTAACAACTATGAAAATTTGTGCTATCCCATTCCTTCTTATTTCACTTCAGACCTGTGATTTCTCTTCTCACCATACCGACAAAAGTCACCTCGTGGAGTATCAAGAGATCCACGCAGCATATGACTCTGCCCAGTATACCTTCCCCAATGGAACTGAGTATTACCGCTTGAAAAACTTTGATCTGAGTAGTCTGACAGATACCTTTTTAAGGGTACATGATGTCATTTTCGAGGATGAGAAGGTCAGGCAGATCGTGAATAAAAACATCGCTGAGTGGCTACGAGACTCCATTTTTATTGGGACTTCCCAAACGCGGAAAGGGTCTCATGTAGTGGATACAACCAATTTACTTTTCGTCGATGATCCTTTCGAATATGGCCTCAAAACAAGTTCTTTTCAGAGACAGGCCCTCAATGGCCAACTTCTTGAATTGAGGTATAACTGGCATACAGTCACCATTGATGACAAAGATATATACTACTACATGTATCCCATGGATGGGAGACTCTTGGATGAACTCGCTAAGTATTATATTGAGACAACGGAGGACTATAAGCCGTCTTACATGCAAAATTCGAGGAATCAGTCTTCTTTAGCTCAACTGCAATATTATTGCGACCAATATATAGCCGATTGGTACATCGCCATTCACTCTGATCACTTCTTTGATGATCAGCTCGCTTTCAAAATTACCGATACCACCTATCACTATACATCTGAAATCAGAGAAAGAAGGTAGACGAAGATCTTATTCACCAGACTGTCCCTTATGGAAAAATGCCAGACCTGTAATAAGCGTATACTCCATTCAAGTGCCTTTTGTCCGCATTGTGGGGCTCAACAGGTTCGCGAGCGATTGACGGTGTGGATGCTCGTACAAAACCTTTACTCAAAGGTCGTCAATTTTGATTTTACCTTCTTCCGTACGACTTACTGGCTCCTTACGCAACCTGAGCGCGTGACTTTGGGATATATTCAAGGTGTCCGAAAGATCTTCAATCCCCCTATCCAATACGCCCTCATCATACTCAGTTTATATGGATTGTTCCAGTACTTCTTTGCTGACTTTCTAGATCAAATTGGGCTAGAAACAAGCTTCAATAATTATGACGGCTCGCCTGAAGAGCAGGAGAGAAATAAAAAAATAGCGCCTGTCATCCAATGGCTCCGATCTCGTAGCCAATTCTTGACTTTTTCTATTATTCCCTTCATGGGGCTCCTCAGCACACTTTTCTATAGAAAAAATAAACTCAACTTGGCAGAGCATTTGGTCATTTCCATCTATGCTATTTCCTTTACCCTGCTTCCAGTCGTCCTAGCAGGTGTACTCCTCGCACCCTTTCATTCGCCCTTGGCACTGGATATTTACGTCAACCTGACAGTCATCTCCACCTTCGTGGGTTTTAGCTGGATTTACTATAGGAGCTTAAAGGGATTCATACTCAATCCTACGATTATCTTCATCATCTCCTTTCTCATTTTGACAGCTATATTGCGTATAGGACTTTTAATCTTTTTCGGACACTAATCATGGGACTAAACTCCGCACGCTATACTCTATTATCCCTTGAGGACATTGAATTTTCTGGTTTGCCCAATCCTGATCTTTAAGTTTGGGGAGGCCATGAAGCTAGGTCTAAAGCATATGGAAGCCTATGTATATTTTCATTCATGAAAACTACTCCCCTACTTTAAGGAAAACTCAAAGCCCTTTCGCAGCAATTGAAATACCTCTGCGGTTACTTGTTCTGGCTGCTTAAAACGAAGGTGGTGGGCGTATTTTTTGCCCCACATCTTGATGCTGTGCAAGAGCTCAGATTCCAGTTTTTGATCAAAGTAAAACTTGACATCCAGCTCCTTGCTCATCGGTTTGACGATGAGCCATGCTTTTTGGCTGGCGAAGACGATCGCGTGTTTGGCCACACCCACACTGAGCGGCTCCCAGCCCGCCACTCCTACCAGCAACTCATCAAATGCGAGCAATAATCCCTCAGGCTTTCCTTCAAACAAGGTATCCATGTCAATCTGCGTACAGTAATGCGACTGATTTTTGCTCTTGAAGTTTCGTTCACATTTGGGACACGTCCACATAGGGTTATTCTTTGCCTACTCAGATTCTTCTAAAAAAATGGAACACCAAGTAGAGGATTACACTTCCATTAATGCTTACCTTTCCTAATCATTTCTACGAAAAAAAGTTCACCCATCCTTATTTCATGTTTATCAAAGTTGTCCCATACAATCCTCAATGGCCAGATCAATTTCAGCGCGAGGCCTCAAGCATACAGTATCAGCTTCAAGATCTGGTGATCCACATACACCACATAGGCAGCACCTCTGTCCCTGGCCTGATGGCTAAGCCTATCATTGATATCATTCTGGAGGCCAGAGATCTGGCGAGCTTAGACCGTCAGCAAACCAAAATGGAAGAAATCGGATATGAGGTCATGGGGGAATATGGGATATCAGGTAGACGCTATTTTAGAAAAGGAAGGGATCAACGTACCCATCATGTGCATGCCTTCGCGACAGGTAATCCCCATATCAAGCGCCATCTAGCCTTTCGAGATTATCTCATCGCACACAAGGAGATAGCTAGGGCATATGGAGAACTCAAACGAGAGATCGCTAGCCGAATTCAGCACAGCATGGAGCATTATGGTGATGCCAAAGAACCCTTCATTCAAGAGCACGAAGCCAAGGCACTGAGATGGTATGATGAGCAATAACTTGGGGAGGAAGAATGAAAGTATGCTTTATTTACAAGCTATTTGCTGATCTTTTTCCGAAAAGTCCCACATTTGCCACTATGAAATACTTACTCGTTTTTACTTTTCTCTTAACAGGACTGACAGCTCAAAGTCAGCTCATCTACGACGAATCCTACCTAGATGCTAGCTTCTGGCAGTTCAAATCAACCCTGACATCGAGTATCATCGCCCGAGACACCGCACAACTCAAAACTATGCTGGCAGACCATGTCTTTGATAGCGAACACGGCTGTGGGTATCCAGGTTGTTCCCCTTCTCAACTGATCAAAACCTACTTTGCCAAGCCAGAATCAAGGGGCTGGCAAGAAATGATCGATATTCTCCGATTTGGGATGAAGCGGCTGACATCACCTAGAAGACTCGAAGGAGAAGAAGCATGGGAAGCAGCTTTTCAAGGTCCCTCCTATCTTTCTACGATCAATACTGAAACCGAAGCCCTAATCCTGGGTGAAAACGTCAATATCCGCAACAACCCTGGGCTGAAATCTCAAGTCATCCGCCAAGCCTCCTACGAGAAATTCGATTGCGATTGCAGCATCGAGACGCAGACGGCTACCACCTATCAAAATATAGATGGCCTGACTTGGTTGGAGATCACATGGGGAAAGGGACAAGTGGGATATGTAGCATCTAAGCTCACATCTTATGAAAAAATGCGGGAACTCACCATTGCCAAAATAGAAGGGAAGTGGAAGATTGTATCCTTTTTTCTTCCTTCAGGCTGTTGAGATTTCCAGTTTCATTTATCATTAATTGAACACAATGACTCCGAAAGAATTTGTCAAAGGATTTTACCAAGAAAAAGAAGAGGCCTTGAACCTTTACACACAGGACCTCTCTACTACAGCTGTTGGCATCCTCATCCAACAATTGAACCTCCGTCCAGAACACATGCAGATTTTACACCAAATTCTGGATGGGGTAATGACGGATACGATGTATGGCATCTTACTAGGACTAGATGGAGCCGCCAGTATCGGAGGCGAGCAGGAAGACTATCAGATATTTGATGAGGAAGGAAATAAACTCACGGGAGGAAGTATTGAGGGATATGCTTTTGAGTTTTTTCAACAAAGACAAGTGTAGGAACCCTTAGTGTCGATGAGGATGTGCTTTGGGAGTGTCTTGAAACTCCCACTTGACGGCTTCGTACGTAAGCTTCTTGGCCTTTGTCTGTCCTTCGACTAACTGATAGGCTTGGTTGATTTTTATATTCGAGTAAACCTGCACACCTCCTGCTTGCCAGTGTACGATTACCTCGAAAATCTTTTGGGCTTGTCCCAAGCCTATCTCTGCCTGCAAGCTATTTCCACCAAAGCTGGCTCCTGTACCTACGGTATGATAGATCTTTCTTCCGTCTGCTAAAACTACTTCGATCAAGGAACCCACCCCCAAGCGATTGGTCTTTGTCCCTCGCAATTGTAAGACCAGCCAATGATGCTGTAAGATCGGATTTTCAAATAAGACATTGGGAAATACATCTCCTTCATAGGCCCCTCCCATCACTGCATAGATGTCCTGATCGCCATCGTGATCCAGATCTGCAAAACCGATTCCATGTCCTTTTTGGATATGTCCAAAGCCACCCGTCGATGTCACTTCCTCAAACCTTTGCCCCTCCACATTCCGAAACATCCGATTGGGGACCACTGTCTTAAAATCAGGTGCCCCCGTCCCCACATAAAAGTCTGGGTAACCATCATTATCCAAATCTCCGAAATTCGCGCCCATGCTATACATGCTCTTGTCGAGTCCATAGGGAATCGTGACATCGGCAAAGGTCTCGTCGCCATGGTTGAGGAATAGTCTGGGTTTGGCTGTCTGTATAGGTTGTCCTTGTAGCTCTGCGGCATAATCTCCTGCTACACCATCCAAATTGCGCGTGTCATACCCACTCACAAATATATCCTGTAGTCCATCCTGATTCACATCCCAAAACCAGCACGGAAAACTGTAGATAGGTTCTTCTACTCCTGCTGAGCGACTGATATCGATGAACTGTTGACCATTATTTTTGAACAAAAGATTGGGACCTCCATTGACCGAAATAAACAAATCGGGCCATTGATCTCCATTGATGTCTCCAAAGTCTACCCCCTTTACAAAAGCATGTAAGTCTCCTATTCCCCATTCCTCAGCCATTTCCCTAAAGGTTCCATCCTGCTGATTGATGAACAATTCACAAGGATGCAACAAGCCCTCCTGGCTTTCATTTCCTATAAATACATCCAAATACCCATCCTTGTTGACATCTGCCCAAGCTGCGGTCTGTGTCGGATGAAATGTGAGCAAACCCGCAGACTGCGTGACATCACGAAACGTACCCTCTCCGTTGTTCTGAAGAAGGGAGTTGGGGTGATTGCCGCTAGCAGACAGCCACCCTCCTCGCAAAATTAATATATCTACATCCCCATCGTTGTCATAATCGGCTTGCTTGCAATTGAGCCCACTGACGATTCCCATGAGACCTGAGGCATCCGTATGCCTATAAAATCCTCCCTTTTGATCGGCGAGAAAGAGTTCCACTTGATCTTCCATCCCATAGGAGGTCACAAAGATATCGATCCAACCATCCTGATTCACATCCTCCAGACAAACGCCCCCCGAGAGACCATTTACCGCTACACCTAATGGTGAGGCAATCTCTCGGAAAAAGGGAAAATTAGTCGTTTCATCTTGGGGAAAAGGAATCAATAGCTCTTGGGGAACCGCAGATGGATACTTCCCCAAAGTCATATAGCTCAGGTTGGTCAGCCACTGGTAAGTAGGATCGGGATATCGCTGGTAAAGCAGGGAAAAAATGGCCGCGGCCTTCTCAGAGCCTTGAGGAAGTTGATGAATGGCGGGAGCTTTCAAAGGGAGAATGCACGCATAGGGCGTATGCTGATTCTGACAGTTTTGCTGCTCTCCGAGGCGCAGATATGCCAGTCCCAATAGCTCCAACAAAGGGCGACCTCTGTCTTGTAAGAGGTCTTGATAGGTAAGTTTTTGTGTCTCCAAATAGCTTTCAATCTCACCTATGCACCGCTGGCTATCACCTGCATTCAAAGTCTCGTAACAGTATTGATACCACAACACTCCGTCAAAGCCTTCCTGTAACTCCTCCCGCATCAAGTCTGCTAGTCGCCCATTCCAGTGATAGTACAAACGAGGGTCCCCTTCTTCCACAAGCTTTTGCAGTCTTTGAACCATTGCCTGTGTTTCAGGATCTGGAGCAGGCTGGGCAAAAACAGAAACAACTTGGAAAAGCAGAGGAAAAATGAGGGAGGAATACTTCAGAGCGACTTTGGACCTAAGCTTACTACTCCAATTTGTAATCGGGAAGGAGTCCATGACATTTATATCTTGAGTACTACACTGACCTAAAATACTCACATTCGATAATATATACACCACTAATCGGTTAGGTGAAAGAGATAACTGATTGAGACGGCGATTGGATCTTATATTGCCATTGAGGCCAAATTGCCCACGAAGTTCTGTATCATAGACATCGCAAATGTAACTGTTGAGCGCAATAAGTTTGAGTTGTAGCATTCTTACAACTATTGCTATTCCAGTTACTTTTATACTTTTTGGTGGACAGATAATCCAAAGATCTATACTGTTAATTCGCATGATTACTAAATCTTCTCCCTTACATAAAATGGGATCTGATCTCCTCTACCCGATCCTTTGGAATCCAGAAAGTGGAAATCTTTAACGATCGACCTGGAACAGCTCTGCCATCAGGTGGGTTCTCAGGTATGCTCGAAATAGATAGAGCATAGGTTCCTTGACCAACGAGCTTCCATTCTCCCAACCCTTGAAATAGACTAGGTCTGTCTGGATCCGCTTCCAAAGAGGGTGGTAAGGTTAATGCCATCCCTACCATATTATCGGGCTTTTCTGTTCTCAACTCCAACACTAAAGGTTGCTGTACAAGACTGTCTTGATGCTCGGTCTCAAACAGTTCTATTTGAGTAATGCTATCTCCTTCCTCAAAAGTATGTAAGTCTACATTAAGGATTTTTGCACAATGCTTCAGATATCTGTCGGCCTTCGAAACCCATAAATGTCGAGCACTACTTGACAAGCCTACTTTCGCCCTAAATATGGGATGCCCTTGAAACTGTAAGCCCACATCCTTTAGATATAGATTTCTAGGACCTATATTCCCCAAGCTAAGTAGAGATTTGATGTAGAAATTCTGACTAAACCACTGATTTTCAAACAATAAATCCCCCGAAAGCCATTGGGAGCGATCATCTCCCCCATCACGGAAGTCCCTCAACTGATCCTCTAGTTTCTTTTCTTTTCCCAATCGTAGATAAGGGAGGCTAGAATGGCTGCCCACCAACTTCAAGATGTCTACTACTTGGTAAGGCCGTTTTCCTTTCTCATCTGCTCTAATAGAAAAGGATTTATCCTTCGCAAACATAGTCAAGGCACGCTGTAATGGCGATAACTCCTGCTCAACACCAATAGGCTTGACCTGAAAATAGCGCGATAAATAGATGATCCAAAAATATAAGTTCTCATTGCCTGTCTGAAGCACCTTTAAATTGAAGAAGTTTCGAGGATCCTGTAGGTAAGGATTATAATCTAGTGTTACATGTGGCTGCTTATGGTCTTCTTTATGCTTTTTGTCCTGAAAGAAGAACTGCACATGTGCAGGCTTGGAATAAGCTGGATTATCCAAGTAGACAGCTCTCTCCCATTGACCAATTTGATCCAAAACATGAGCCATCAAGGGGAAGGTAGGGCGACCTTCAATGCTTGTCCTTAGCTGCAAACCTGAGACGATTTTCTGCGTCTCGGTATGTCGAATGTTATAATGCCCTTCTACTAAGTCTATCTGGTAAGCCCCTATCTTTTCCGACAGTTGAAAGTTGGCCCTAAATCTCGTAGCAGGATAATACCACAAATTATCTTTAGGGCATAAAGGGCTAGTTTCTTCCGAGCCTTCTGCTATAGGTAGGACCTCTTCCCAATTAGAGAGTGTACCCTCGGGATCTTTTATCACTAGACGCTTCCGCCTGATAAGCTTGGCAACCGCTGGGAAGACATTTGACTTTGATAAAAATATCCTAGAAGGTTTTCTACTCATATCTACAGGACTGGCAGCCAAGCCTACAGCAGTGGTCTTCACCGTAAAAGAAATTTCCTGTCCATTTTGCTCATATTGAACCTCGTAAACCGCCTCACTACCAGCCTCAAGTCCATGAGCTATCCCTTGATTGATGACCCATTTTTGCCAATCTTCGTGAAACACCAAGTATCCCTTATCTGCCTCATCTGCGTATTGATGATTCAGGAAGTGAAGATGATTGCCATAATACCCAAATACTTCTAAGCGAGGATTATAAGCCTTATCTGAAGAGACACTCTGATGGACTTTTAGCCTTATCGTATCGATAAGATTACGGTAAGAAATCCTTCCATTTTCTTTTCTAAGGGCCTGAATAAGAAAATAGGTAAACAATCCATGAGAAACGATTTGTATTTTCCCGTTCTCCCCATGTACGACCATACCTTTTTCAAGGGCCTCCTCCCTGGGTCCACAAGCCCCCAGGAAGATATGTGGAGGGCTGGTTTCCAAGTTGTCTTTGTCCACTGAGCCTTCAATAAAGGTGTCCAATCCTCGTTCATGGACATTGATGGGAGCCCTTCGTACGGTGAGAGCTTCTAGCTCATTCAAGCGTGTGACCGAACCCGAATAACAGCAATCTAGAATTACTACTACTTGTGGGGCATCAGGTTTTGAGGTAAGTTCTTTGATAAGCCATTTGAGTTCCTTATCCGCCAGTTCATAGTCCTCCGTCTTGCTGTCATAGCACATGATATTTTCATGATAGGCATCATCCTGATAATCGAGAAATTCTAAAGGAGACTTGCGCTTCACTCCATGGCCAGAGAAATAAAATAAGGCAATTTCACCCGCTGGCGTCTGAGAAAGATGCGTACGAAAGGCATCAATGATCCCTTGTCGACTCGCCTTTTGTCCTTTCAGCACTTCACATATAAAGGGAGAAGTCGCCTCATTTTCCAGATAGGATTTCATGAGAGCAAGATCATTCTCTGGCCCATAGAGTTCCGAAGTGTTCAAATGTCCATATCGATTGATGCCTACGAGCAAGGCGTGATTCATAGTGGAGAGATCTGATTACAGGTTGATAATAGTTGGTATTTTAAAGCCCTGAGCTACAGGGAGCTGCTTATTATCACTCATGATTACAAAGCCCCCATCTCCGCGGTGGTAGCTCTCCACATACTGGATGTTGATGATGTAGCTTTTGTGAATACGATAGAAGTCATGGGGTTCTAGAGCCTGGTGAATTTTTTTTAGGACACGTGGAGAGTCGATTTTCTCTCCGTTGAACAGTACAAAAATAGACCGCTGATTGTTACCCATGATGTAAAGGATTTCTTCCAGGCTGACCAAGCGATATCCATCACTTATAGGAATGGCCAAGCGATTGAGCTTCCCTCCTGTTTTACTTTGTCTTAACGTGACTTTATTCACGGACTCCACCAATTCTTTAGAACTAATAGGCTTACGAAGATAGTCGACAGCATTAGCTTTGACAGCTTGAATCCCATATTCGCTGTAGTCGGTGGTGATGATCAGATAGAAACTGATAGGATCCAACTCAGCTAATAAATCGAACCCATTGACTGGACCCAAATGGATGTCCAAAAAGACCAGATCAGGTTGTTTTTCTTTGATGGTTCTGATGGCATTTTCAGCAGTCAGACAGGTGCCTACGACATCCACTTTAGGGCAATATTTCTTGAGTTTATTTTTGAGATTAATGAGTCCATGTTCCTCATCTTCTACAATCACTGCTTTAAGCATATCTATTTCGTTTGATGGTTATGTGTAATAAACTGGAATCTTCAATTCAACCTTCGTTCCCAATGCTTTTCCATAAGGATCATATAGATCCTCTATACGAACCTCTCCCTTATGAGAAGTGCTTGGATAGCCTAGGCGCTTTCCCAATATCTCTGTAGAATGGGTACGATCCTCTCCATCGGGTACCTTACCCTGAAGCTCCCTTGCTTTGACCCGCCCAATCCCATTGTCAGTTACAGTACACAGGATAAAGTGTTCGAAGTCAGGATCACCTGAGAACTTGACCTTCAATTGCCCATGTTCCTTGTATCCATGGATTTTGTGCTGTAGCCCATGCCAGATTGCATTTTCGACTACTGGCTGGATCAGCATCGGCGGTATCTGTATTGAATAACGCGGAAGCTCAGAAGCAACTTCCAATTCATAATCAAACTTCTCATTCAATCGCAGCCTCTCCAACTCTATGTAGTTCTCCAAGGTCTCCAATTCTTGCTGTAAGTTGATATACGCTCGATCTGAATTACGTAGGATGGTATCCGCCAAGCGGGAAAACCTCACTAGATACTCAGAGGCCATTTCCTTCCCACCTTCCAACTCATCATTGTTGATCAGGGAGTCTATAGAGTTGAGGGTATTGCCAATAAAATGCGGATTCATCTTGGTCTGTGCCAGCTTCAAACTGAAATCTAGCTCTTGTTGTAACTTATCCAGCTGGCTCCTCTGATAGAGGATCACAAAAGCAAAGACGATCAAGGCTAGCAAGACCCCACCGATCATCAAGATATTTTGCTGGTCCTTTTGAGCTGCCAAACGAGCTGCGGATAGGTCAAATTCATTAAGTTCAGCATAAACTTGGCCATTGATTTTTGTGGCTCCTTCATTGATACTTTTAATGGCTCTTTTTCGGATTTCATCAGGTGTATAATCTGAGGATGGGTGAAAGGTATTATCTACGGGTTTGAAGTTTTCTTCTATATCCCATGTTAATTGTTCTAGCGTTTGATTAAGCTGATGAAGATTTACATGTTCTATGGCCAGGTCTGCTGAAAGATGGAGATAATGAAGGGTCGAATCCCTATCTATCTCTCTTTCATCAGCATAGTATTTATGACTAAAAATGGTACCTATACCTTCATTTGTTGACTCTTGCGCATATATATAGGGACCACTCAAATTCCTCCTAAAATGAGTGAGTGCTGTATCCAGATATAAACCATCCTGTGTGAGTAAAAAAAGATCCGAGTAAATGCGTCCCAGACGATGAATCACATGACTAGCCCCATACGTATCTCCCTGAGCTTCGAAAAGCTGAAAAGCTTGATTTAAATAAGCAATCCCGTCTCTAGCATAGGACTTCCCAAGCCAAACGATGCTATCTATTGTGTTTTGGTCTTCTTCTTCATAAGCAAGATTATAAGCATTATAAACTAGATCCTGGTGTTGAGTTCCCAAACTTCGATAGCAATTAGCTTCCTGCCGCATATCTCCTAAGCCTGCAAATTGATTAGCTGATTCCGCTAAAAGTGCGTTTGACTTTAAGAGTGTATCCTGATATTTCTCTGGTAGTCTTCCCAGACGAAGCCCCTCGTTGAGCATTATATGTGCTTCTACCCATGCGCGTTCTTCAAATTTAAGCTTAGCTACTTGCTTATTCAAAGCTTTCGTAGACAAGTCTGTTCTATTTGTATTTAATGCTCGTAGGTTCTGTAACAATAGGAGGGCTTTAGCAAGCCAAAAAGATGATTGAGTTTCCTGAAAAATCTGGATGCTCTCCTCAATATGAAGTCTGGACCGCTCAGAAAAATAGCCTGAAAATCGATCTCGCTCTGTCCCGTACAAAGCCATAAAATAAAAAGCCTTTCCAATCTCCTCATCTTTCCCCAAGTCTACCGCTAGTTGGCGTGCCTGCTGAGCCAACTCATATCCTTCCTGTGGCTCAATGATCTCTGGCAAAACCTCCATCCAATCATTCAATTGCTGAGATTTTTCCAGCCTCTGTAAAGCTTGATCTCCCGTCCAAATCAAAAATAAAAGTAGCGCAATTCCCCCTCCCCAATAAGTATATCGGAGAGAGACAAAGGGCTTTAGAGATGTGCGTGCATTCATCATTCCAAATATTTTGGGTAGCTACAACCATCATAGAGAGAAATAGCTCTAAATGATTCCTGATGGTAATCAGATCTTATCCTTGGAGGAACTCGATAAATTCAATTACCTCTGCCCGCTTAGCATCAGTCAACGTATCTGTTTTTAATGAGCTGATCAATTGATTCATCTCAGTCTCAATTACTGCTGCTGGATCTGCTGTACGTGTTTGAATGATCGTCTCAACCAACTGGTCGATTCCCGTATGGTCCGTAGGCAGTATCCCCAAAAAATCAGCTAATTCTTTGGCAGGTCTAGGCCCTGTAGTAGAAGTCGCCTTACGAATCTGTTTGGCTTTCTTAGCCAGTTTTTTTAACCCTTCCTTTTGCTGAGGGTCAATCTCTGCACTTACTAACGCTTCATCCAGTTCATGGCCTTGAGATTCAACTTGATCTACGTTATCTGCTCCATTCTCAAATTGATCCCCCAGAGAAATAAGAGTCATAGCCAACTCATTGATAGGCGAGCTCTCTGTTTCGAGATATTGTGTATAGGATTCAAAAGTCATAATTATGTGGTTGGTGGATGAGTAAAAACGAAAAAAATGAAAAAACCAAAAAATATCTTATCATTAACTATGATCTTTTCGTGAAATCATATCTATAATTTACATAGCCTAAGTTTCTTAGAAAAGATCACCTGAGGTAAAGTCCTTTTTCATCAAGGCAAGAGTCCATCTGGTGAAAGAGTGCCTTTATGCTATGGAATCGATAAGATCAACTAGTCGAGTCATATGTTAGATTATTAATTGAAGTTACGCATGAGAGATCGAATATTTCATACGTTGAAGTTCTTTGAAGCTGGCCTTAACAGCCTTGATGTATAATTTTCTTTTGATAGCAAAATGGTTGGATGCTGTTTTTAGCTTCATCCATTCGATTTGAACCATGGCGCAGAAGGCTGCAAAAATATGGTTGGCCTGTGTTCTTGGGATTCTTGTTGGAGACTTTGCAATCATTACATTGTTTTTCAATGATTTATGAGCCTCTTCAATCCTCTATCTTTTGGGATAAGTTGAAATAATCTGCTGGTAAGTCAGTCCCTGTTTGCTTGTAACCATGTAAAGAATGCCCTTGGATTGGTCTTTGTTGATGTAAATCTCTTTGACCAGATATAGAGGAAAATCTACATCCTTAATCCAAATTTGCTGCACTTGGCCTGGTTCAAGGGGCAGGTCTGCTAACTTGACAAATTCTTTTCGCTTGAGTTGGGCTCGGCTTAGAGCCACATTTCGATTGGTTTTGATTCCAAAAAGAAAGTCCTTTTTGAGCTTTTTCTTGATAAAGGACATCGTTTCATTGGCACAATACCATGAATCGGCTAAGATGAAAGAACAAGGAATATGATGTAAATGAACCGCAGTCTTGAGCAGATCTCGAAAGATTTCATGCTTGGTTCGTTTACCTATTCGTTTGGATTTGCCAGTCTTTGGATCCTCTACGATTTGGGGCTTGCGAACAATCTCAAAGCCCACAGGAAGGTGAACCTCCTTTTTAAGATGATCTACAGAATACTGTAAATGCACAATGTTGATCCCTTTGACCGAACGACCATGAAGATGGCTATGATGATTTCATTGTCGAGAAACCTCACAGCAAAGAAAGTGAGGTTGTTTGTTATCATCATAGCCATGATCATTTTGGACTTCACGAATCAAAGGCTTGATACGTTTCCAGTAGGCTTTCTGACCAAAT
>JBCBFT010000038.1:0-52811 GCA_038527485.1 Bacteroidota bacterium | reverse complement strand
ATGTCGATTTATCGTGTCTCTACATAGAAAATGAATCCTATCTGAATTAATTGATGATAATCACGATCAATCTACTCCTCCGACAAATTCTTCAAATAGATCTACCATTCGTCCACGGAGAAACAGCATCGCGTATCGTTTCCGCGAAAGAATGGTTTTCAGTTTTTCTTCCTCTTGATCTGCAATTTGCTGAAGCGTCAGTCCCTCCAACTCATTTTTGACATACACTTCGCGTTGCTTCGGTGGCATTTCATTCAATGCATTGTACAGCGCCACCCAAAACTCCTCTTGCAGATAGGCCAACTCAGGAGAATCCGAAGATTCGTAGAGCAGGTCTTGCACATATTCTCCCATCTCTCCTTCCGCCTCATCATAGAGATAGTCTTCGAGTAAGACAGGGGATTTTTTGCGGTATAGGTCAATGATTTTGTTGCGTGTGACGCGATAGAGCCAAGCACGAGGATTTTTGAGGGCTTGCTGATTTTGGCTGAGTTGTACCCAAACATCTTGCAGGAGATCTGCTGCATCTTCGGTACTCCCTACACGGGATTGCACAAAAGATATGAGTTCGTCCTGATAGATGGCGACGAGTTGCGAGGGGTCTGTAGACTCAGTAGTATGAAGGGAGCTTGTCATTCATGAGGGTAGACGGATGAGGAGAAGAAATACTTTTTAGATACCAGATTTTATTTTGGATAATTTCTCACTGTTCTAGAAACAGAAGAATATCTGTGATATCGTCTACAGAAAGCTCCTTTGGTACGCTGTAACAAAGGTTTTATTCTATAATATTCGAGTATAGTAATAGGCTATTTGGGGTCCCGAGGTTAACGCTCGGGATGGCCTAGGAATTTAGAGATAGGGGTCCCGAGGTTTTACGCTCGGGATTGGGCTGAAATTCCGTCCCGAGATTCATCATCGGGATTAGTTCTTTTTGCCTAATAATCCCGAGTCTGATGCTCGGGACGCTGAAGGCGATAGTTCAATATTAAAAAATTTGTGTTACAGAGTATTTAGAGATGTTGGGACGGAATACTTGTAATGCTCATAAAAAAGCAACAGTATGGAGAAGTCTACTGCTCAAACTTTAGATAAAGAAGGAGCATCGTCACATTTTCGAGGGAGAGATTGGTATGACTGGGATGTGCTTGAAGACCATTCTCAAAATAGAGCTGCAACGCCCGACGCTCTCCAATCTCCATGAGCCACCAGGGATTACGTATCCAATCGTAGAGAAAGTCCTCTTCTCCTGCATAGTCAGAAAGGGTCGATCGTAGAGAAGATGCTTCCTCACCCCCATCTAGTGCGTGACAAGATTGACAATACATCTCGAAAAAGTAAGCCCCTTCATCCATGATGGAATCTCTGTTGGGATAGCTCCTCCAGCGTTGAATGTCCTCAACGATTTTTCTCTTAGGTACATAATAAGGAACCTGTGTCTTGACTGTATCTTTGGTAAAAACCGTTTGGATAGATCCATCTGATTGATAAGAAAAATTTTCCGTATAAGTCTGGGGTAGAAGATACTGCTCCCTCTTGAAAGTTGAATCGAAAGGCCGGTTGTGGGTAAAACTTTCATAGACCATGCCTGTATCCAAAATGATGTCCCTGTACAAGGTAATTTGAAATTCTTTGGGCTTGACGAAAGTACTGAGAGAAGTGGCTTGAGGTAAACGCTTGTTTTTGACCCAACGGCGATCCATCGTGATTTCATCTATGAAGGTACGTGAAGGGGAGAATGTCCAGCTATTTTTGACTGAACCATTAGGACGAATGATTTTCTCAATAATGGCAAGTGTCTGGTCATTGATGTAGACTAGTTTTTCTACAGTGTGTTGGATGCCAAGCTCATCATTGCTTCTATCTTCCCATGCAGCATACCTTTTCAGGAGTTCGGGAGAAATATTGTTGAACTGGTGACTTTGGGTCAGCTTCACCAGTTCTTTAAAGGGATCTTTCTTTGGTTTTTTCTGGCAGGCAAATACAAGACAGAAACCCAGTGAGAGGAATGATAGCTTTTTTATGTATTTCATGGGACACTTAAAGATGATGGATACATATTCAAGGAGGCAAAAAGACAGGGGAAGTTTGAAATACGTGCTTCCCCTTTTGTTTTCTAAATAACCCCATATTTCATCAAGCTCTCCGCCGTTGCGAGAATGGCCTCTTTTTCCTCAATGGGTTTCCATCCCAACAAGTTTTGGGCTTTGCTGATATCCACAGGACGTGGAGTATTGAGTTCGCCTAAGACGCTCCGTGTTTGTGCATCAAATAAGGCCATCAATCGAAACAGGAAGTTGGGTAATTTCCCTGTAGGCACCTTGCGGTTGGGATAGGCCTCTTTGAGGGTCTTCGCTATTTCGTCCATCCACATAAACTTCCCTCCTGCAATGAATCGTTCGCCTGCTGCCTCTTCCTTTTCCATGGCCAGTAAGTGCAGATCGGCGACTGAGCGTACATCTACGATAGGAAAGCCCAGTTTGGGAAGGGCGGGAAAACTGCCATCTAGCAGCCTTTTGACAAGAACTGCGGAACTTCCAAAATCTTTTTCTAGCACGGGACCGAGGACCAGACTAGGATTGACCGTCGCGAGTTCAGGGGCACCTGCCTGCTGGCGTACAAAGTCCCAAGCTGCACGTTCGGCCAGCGTCTTACTCTTGATATATGCATTGACAGAAGGATTGACAATATCTGTCCAATCCTCCTCGGTAAATTTCGCGTTGCTTCCCCTCGCGTCATTGTAACTAATCGCAGCGACCGATGAGGTGATGACCACCCGCTTTACCCCTGCTTCTGTAGCTGCTCGTAAGACATTGAGTGTTCCTTCTCTCGCGGGAATAATCATCTCATTCTCGTCTTTGGGAGTCGTGGTCGAAATAGGCGAAGCGACATGCATGACATACTCGATGCCCTTCATCGCTTGCTTCCAGCTTTCAGCATCCATGAGTTCAGCTTGGGCAAAGGAAAGTCGATCCGTATGCTTTGTATGCTTGGCGATGGCTTCTTGGATGGAATCTGTACGGTTAGGATTGCGCAGGGTTCCGACTACTTCGTAGCCTTTTTCGAGTAGCTGTATGGCTACGTGAGAACCAATAAATCCTGTAATACCCGTTACAAGAACACGAGAGGGAGCTGTCATAAGCGCTTTTTTCTGTTAGTCAATTCAAATATAGGGGAGATTGTGGTGTGGATAAAAGAAGAGAGAAATTTTGAATCAAAAAATAGCGGATGGGGAATTTTCTGTCCTCATTCATAAGGGACCTAGCATACCCACGCGTTCATTCTTATTTTTTCCCTCTACCTAACCTACCTTATTCAGGTATTTTGTAGCGCGTTTGGAAACCGACTTTCTACGATCACTGGCATGACGTTCTAGCTGCGAGGGGAGCCATTCACGGAGTGGAGGATCTTGCTTCGACCATTCGAATAGGACCTCCATCGTCGTATTGAGGACGATCCAGTCCGTGTGGTGTGCTAGGTTGTGCTTCATATGATCTCTGGCATCAGCCCACTGATCTGACGTCATGTAGCCTTCGAGCATGGCAAATAGTTGGGCCAGGGTCCACTGAGCAGATGCTTGATCGAGTTGTGTCAACTCCTTCAGTAAGCGAGGCAGAAAGGGAGCGATCCACTCAGGATGAACTTTGCAGATGCGTTTCATCGCATTGGAGGTGCGGAGTCGAACTACTTCGTCTTCGCTTTGGTAGCAGCTATATAGATCTTCCAGCAAATGATGATCTTGAAGGATCAAGTCTACCACCTCTAGGGTCCTTCCCAGGGAATTGGGGTGTCCCCCCGTGAGCATGGATTCAAATGATTCTGGCATAAATGAGATGTCTCATGAAGATTCACACAGATTGAGCATGAGCGTCAAGCTGTGTGAATCTTTATAATATTTAGAGAAAAACAGGCTCATCTCCTCGCAGCCTTTTGCAGAAAAGACTTTACCCAATTATTTCACTACCCTTGCTTCCTCAGACAAGCTCACATTTTCTACATCCGCTTCATCATCCTGATCCGTCACGACTAGTGTCAAGATACCTGCGAGTACCATAGAAATACCTCCTACTAATAAAGCATAGATGGCTTCTCCCGCAAAAAACTGTCCGATGATGAATCCTAGGATAGTAGCTGCCACCAATTGGGGAATCACGATAAAGAAGTTGAACACGCCCATGTAATACCCCATTTTACTTGCGGGAAGAGAACCTGCAAGCATGGCGTAAGGCATAGAGAGGATGCTGGCCCATGCGATCCCGACACCCACCATAGAAAGTAGAATCAGGTCTGGATTTTGTAGAAAAAATATCGAAGTAAGTCCTAGCCCCCCTACGATCAGGCAGATCATATGCGTAATTTTTCGATTGGTGACCTTGGCAAGCCAGGGAAGACCGAAGGCTACGACAGCTGCAACGCCATTGTACACCGCAAAAGCCAAACCGACAAGATCCGCTCCTTCATTGTAAAGCTCGGAGGTAGTATCAGTTGTACCAAAGATATGACTGGTGACAGCTGAAGTCGTATATATCCACATAGAGAAGAGGGCAAACCACGAGAAAAACTGTACGATAGCCAACTGTGACATGGTTTTGGGCATGTTGAGCAGGTCAGTCATGATGGTGACAAAGCCGTTTTTGTAGTTGTCCGCCTGTGCCATGCCTGCAGAGAGTAGCCAAAGAATTCCTACAAATCCCAACATTCCTGCAAGGATGTATAGCTCTTTGGGGAGCTCATTGAGGACAAATAAATAGATACTTACAGCCGAAACAGCCACAAAAGTACCTCCAAAGATCATTTGTCGTCTCGGCTCACGTTTCAATTTTTCCTCTGACCAGTCTTCGTGCTCTTCTTCTTCATGACCACCGAAGGCTTTCAGTTCTTCAGGAGAATATTCTTTTGAGTTAAAGACCGTCCACATGACAGAAACTAAAAATACAGCCCCTCCCAGGTAGAAGGAAAGCTTGACTGCGTCAGAGATTTCTCCTTCGGGTGCGGTATTGTCTACGGCAAACCAGTTGGTCATCATCCAGGGGAGGGCAGAAGCGACGACCGCTCCGAGGCCGATGAAAAAACTTTGTGTGGCAAAACCCAAGGTGCGTTGCTCAGAAGGAAGGTTGTCCCCTACGAAGGCACGAAAGGGCTCCATTGAGATGTTGATCGAGGCATCCATGATCCAAAGCATACCCGCAGCGATCCAAAGGGCAGGAGAGTTGGGCATGAAGCACAAAGCAAGAGAGGCCAAGATTGCACCAATCATAAAGTAAGGTCTGCGCCTTCCCCAGCGAGGATGCCAAGTACGATCACTAAAGTATCCGATGATGGGCTGTATGATCAACCCTGTCAAAGGGGCTGCAATCCAGAGGATCGGAATCTCTTCCACTTCGGCACCTAATGTTTCAAAAATACGGCTGGTATTGGCATTCTGTAGCCCAAAACCAAACTGGATTCCCAAAAAGCCGAAGCTCATGTTCCAGATTTCCCAGAAACTTAAGCGAGGTTTTTTCATTCGTCTATCGTAGTTGTAGTCATAAGTAGATCTAGGTTGTGGACGCACAGCTTGCTTCCCTAACCTTCTGATTCATTACATATTAGAAAATTACCATTTATTTTCTTTTTTGGAAAAAGAAAAAGGCAATCGACCCATTAGTCCATTGCCTATTATTAGTGATGATCACGAATGAATTCCGATAGGATTGATCTTCTATGTAAAGACACGGTAAATCGACATCTCTACATAGAACATATGGTGCCCACTCATTCGTGATAATCGTCATCTATTTAAGAAAGGATCGAGTTATTTCGTAATCCTTACCTCATACACAGCATTCGTAGGTACTGTGGGGTTTTCCTTACTCCACTTGGGGCTTTTGGATAAAATACCCCCATACATATAACCCAAAAGCGTCTTCCCTTCTGGAAGGGCATCAAAATCGATCACGCCGTAATTGTCGCGGAACATGGTCACACCGCCTGATGGGATGAAGATCGCTTCAGATCCTAGATAAGCTGGGAGCGGTTGTTTGTTGTATAAGGCGGTAGTTTTACCTCCTTGATTGTCTCGAATCAGTGTCGTGATCAAGCGCGTAAAATCGTCATTGTAAGCAACCGTCGTATCACCCATTCCACCCAAAACTGTGGTATACATCTTATCTTCTTTGGCGGAGTAGAGACGCACATTGGCCGCACTGTAGATATTGGAGCGTTGGACGAAGTCCTTATCTACGGTGAAAGAAGGGGTGACACCTCCCATGATATAGATCGGATTCCTGTAAGGCCTTCCCTTGTCAGGAGTGAAGACACCCCCAAATATGGAAAGACCCACTGCCTGCCCCCCAGCTTCGATGTGTGGCGCCACCAGCAAATCTCTTCTGTGAAATTGAGATTGGGCAGGCGGCTTGTTATCCGAAAGATAGAGGATGGAATTTTTATCTAGGGCAATAGATCTTTCGTCTTCTTTCAAATAAAAAGTCCGCACGGAATCCAGATAAATTTGCGTCACACCTTCACCTGATGGATTATAGATTCCTTCGTAATTGTGTCCAAGTGTAAGGTAGAAACGCCCATCTTCCAGCATGTAAAGTTCGCCTCCTGTAGATCGGAAAAACTCGTCCTCAATAAAGACCAGTTCAGATCCCATACGTGCAGCATCTTGAGCCTCAATAGCTGCGATGACATTAGCTACATGGATACGCGTCAATACAGGATGTGTGATGAAAGCAGAGTCAGGGGTTCCAGCATTGATTTCTCCATAACCTCCCGCTACATAGAGCATACCGTTTACTTGTGTGCCGAGCATATTAGAGGATTCCAACTGCTCTCTTATCTGCTTGGGGAGGGATTTTAGAGAGAGACTATCCAGCTGTTGGGTCTGCGTATCATAAGCGTAAATGAATTTATTGGCTTTTTTGAATGGAAAGGTCGAAGCTTCACCAAACCCATGGAAACCATTGGTACGCCCGCCAAAAATCAACCACTTGCTTCCAGATTGCCCCAAAACAAATGACTGAAGGGCAGGAAGGTTGGGGAACTTGGCCGTTTGAGTTACGGTAAATGAAAAAGAAGGCACATCTGGCTCTTCTGTTCCTCCCCCCCCATTTCCTCCTCCTGTAATCAGATCGCAACCTGTCAGAAGGAGAGACAGGAGGCTGATAAATAAACATATTTTTTTCATAAAAATCGTGTGTATGATGTTTGTATCAAGGAATTTACTGTCGAGATATTTTATCCTTCGATCATCTCTTCCAACTTCCGCATCGTACGCCAGTTTCGCGTAGTGGCAGGAACCTTTAGCTTCTTTTCGAAGAAGTTATTTGTCATTTTTCCCCTACCATATCCATTGGGCATGTGCAGGTAAAGGGTTTGATCCTTTCTCGCCAACTCCTCAGGCAGATAATCTGCCAGAGGAATAGCCGCATACTTTTCTTCATCTACTTCTGCCAACAAAAATGTCACATGTAAGAACTTGGGATCTATCTCAGGCTGACTCAGGAAGGGATTCTCGCTTACTACATGGAGAAAATCTTCACCTGCCATTATCAAAACGTCTACATCAAATCCATATTTGATCAGCAGCAGATCTTGAACACTTTTTTCGAGGGAAGGAATATCAGACAAGGGATGTTGAAAGACAATGTTACCGCTTTGAATATAGGTTTGCACGTCCATATAGCCTGCTTCGGAAAGATGTTGGCGAAGTTCGGCCATCTTGATTTTCTTTTGACCGCTGACGTTGACGCCTCTAAGCAGGGCAAGATAGGTTTGCATAAGCGTGTAAACATTAGGAATGCGAAAGTAAAAAATCTTTGAGTGCCTGAAAATCAGCAGGAAGTGTTTGGTAAGCAGGTGTTTTATCCATGAGATGTGCGAGGCTGGAGGGTAACATGACTTCCCGCCCCAGCGCCTTTTTCATCACAGGCTGGAATTTGGCGGGATGAGCTGTGCCCAAGATGATGCCTTGGTGGAGGTTGTGCGCTTCCTTGAGTGATTGCCAGGCAAGATAGCCGATGGCTGTGTGGGGATCTAGTTCATAAGCAGAAGCTTGATGTACACGTTGAATCGCATCCAGTATTTGGACATCATCAAAATACGCTCCTAAGATCATTTTTTTCATCTCCTCTGTTTTCCCTCCAAATAGCGCTTGCATCCTGACGAAGTTGCTGGGATTGCCCACATCCATCGCATTGGCATAGGTCTGTATAGACGCTTTAGGCTGATAGTCACCCGAAGCAAGGTAAGCAGGGACTGTATCGTTTATATTGGTCGCGGCGATGAACTTTTGGACGGGCAAGCCCATCTTCCAAGCAAATAAGCCCCCTGTGAGGTTCCCAAAGTTGCCTGAGGGGACAATGAAAGTAAGAGGCTGGTCTCCTGCCTGTTGCCAAGCACGAAAATAGTAGAAGGATTGGGGAATGAGGCGGGAAATATTGATGGAGTTGGCAGAAGTAAGCCTGCGATGCTGGGCCAAGGTATCGTCTAGAAAGGCTTTTTTGACCATGGCCTGGCAATCATCAAATGTACCCTCGATGGCGAGTGCCTGGACATTTTCGCCTAAGGTCGTGAGTTGTCTTTCTTGTATAGGACTGACTTTGCCTTTGGGATAGAGAATGACGACTTCGATCCCTTCCTTTTTGTAAAATCCATTGGCTACGGCTCCTCCTGTGTCCCCTGAAGTGGCAACCAAGATGGTCAAAGGTCGTTTTTCGTCCTGATTATAGTAGGACATCAAATTCCCCATAAACCTTGCTCCTACATCCTTAAATGCCAGTGTCGGACCGTGAAAGAGCTCGAGTATTCCAGTTTGATCCTCGATCGAGACGACAGGTATATCAAAAGAAATGGCTTTTGTGACGATGTCATATAAGACTGCTTCAGGAAGTGCCGCTCCCAGCAATGCATGCGCTACTTGAAAGCTGAGTTCAGGGAAAGTCAGGCTAGGGGCTGATGTCCAGAAATCGGCTGGAAGCTGTGGGATTTCCAATGGCATGTACAAGCCATTGTCAGGAGGTAGGCCGCGCATGACGGCTTCTTTGAGTGATACCTGATGACTGGGGGTTTGGGTACTGTATAATCTCATGTGGGAATAGGCTATTTGATGCGAACAGCACCCAAGGGGTTAACCGAAGAGACGAATCGTTCACAGGAGATCCCTGCATCTTCGAATACATACTGCATGGCGACAGCTACTTTGAAGGCGACATCGTCACCCTGACAGAGGGCGAAGACTGAAGGTCCTGCACCAGAAATCGAGCATCCAAGTGCACCTGCATTCAGCGCTGCTTGTTTGACTTCATAGAAGCTGGGTATGAGTTGTGCGCGGTAAGGCTCTGCGATGACATCTTTGAGCGAGCGGCTGATCAGCCCGTAGTCTCCTTGCGTCAATCCTGCGATCATGCCCCCTAGATTGCCCCACTGAGTGATGGCTTCCTGCATAGGAATTTCCTTTCGGAGGATGTTGCGGGCATCTACCGTGAGGATTTGCAAATTGGGTAGGGCGACAGCAGCGTGGAGGTCAGAAGGGGTATGAATGGAGACGGTGTCCAGTTCTTTGTTGCTGCGAACCAGCACCATCCCGCCGAGTAGGCAGGGGCCTACATTGTCTGCGTGGATGGCACCCCCGCTGGCAATGGCTTCGCCTTTGAGTGCAAAAGGAAGTAGCTCTTCCTTGCTCAAGGGCCTACCCATCAGCTCATTGACGGCGAGTGCTCCTGCAACGGCACTACAGGCGGAAGACCCCAATCCGCTTCCGATGGGGATTCCCTTATGGATTTCCATCTCGATTCCTTGTACCACCCCTAAGTGCTCCATCAGAGCCAAAGCAGATACACCTGCGGTATTTTGCTCGGGCTCCAATGGAAGCTTCCCTTCGTCCCCTGTAATGGTGGAAATGGTCAGTCCAGGTTTTTTAGAGAATCTTACCACCACATCATCACCTGGACGATGGATCGCAAATCCCAAGGTATCGTATCCACAAGCTACATTTGCCACACTCGCAGGTGCAAATACATGGACTTCATGACGCATAGAATCGTATTTCTATATATGAAAGATATTTCATGCCGAATATAGAGCTTTAGGATGAAAATGGTACGTAGGAGAGGAGATATTTTGATGATAAGGCCAAGTGCTGTACATGAAAGCGTAGGGTAGAAGCGCAAAAAAAGTCATGAGATCAGGTGAGACGTTAGGATTTTACGTAAAAAGTCAGATTTGGCAGATGGCTATGCGAAACCCAACGGATTCCGTCGATTTTTGGTAGGAAATAAAAGGCGACCGACAAAGACTTGCAAAATGCTCGATAAACGGGAATTTAGAATGTACAATCTTTCGGTTTATTCATCTTTCGGTCTATTCGTAGATTTGTATACATAAAGTTTAGGCCAAATATTGACATGAAGTATCTCATCCCCATATTCCTTCTCCTAGCTGTCACCTCCTGTATGAACTTGGACCTCCCCGAAGAAGTCCAAGCTGTTGAAGCGTCAACAAATTTAGACAATCTGGTCGTACCTGCCGATTTCGAGTTTGAAACGACACAGTCTTTCACCTTTTCTACGACACTCTTTGCGCCTGATGGTCGACCACTCAAGGGAGCGCCCGTCAGTGTATTTAGCGACTTGCCAGAAAAGGGAGGAAATGAGTTGATGAATGGTTTCACTGATGCCTCAGGTGTACTAGAAGTGACACTAGACCTACCTACCTATATGGAAAAGGTATACTTTACATCTGACTACATCGGCGTCGTACAAGAGCAAGAAGTTGAGCTGCAAGGTACAAATATCACTTTTGAATGGGGAGATCGCCCTGTAGAGCGTGCCGATTCAGATATCAATACTGATAGAATTGCTGCGAGCCAAAGCTATACCTTTCACTACATGGGAGGCTTTGACGGCAAAGGGCTTCCTGATTACTTGGAAACTGATCGTGATGTAATCGATCAAGACTTCCTCGCCTTTGTCAATGCCAACTTACCCGAACGCCGTCCTGTACACATTTATAATCCTGATTATATTGCAGACGGTTTGGAGACAGATGTGAAACTGACGCAAGATGCAGAGGTTTACATCACATTTGTACACGAAGGAGCTGGATATAAAAATTCCATGGGTTTTTATACATATGATCTCAACAATCCTCCCCAATCTCCTGACGACATTGACTCCCTCAAGCTGATTTTCCCCAATCTATCCTATCCAGGTGCAGGAAGTATGGCTTCTGGACAGAAGGTGAAGTTAGGTTCATTCTCTGCGAATACAGGTATCGGCTGGTTCCTTGTGCCTGATGGATGGAAGGCCAATAAGGTAACAGAGCAACCGCAGTACGCCAAGCGATTGAAGTTCTCCAATCCCGCATTCAATACATTTACAAGTGGGAGTAATCGTAGCCATATGGTTTTACTCAAGGACAGAATACAGGAGATTGTATTGATAGGATGGGAAGACATCTCTCGACCTGGGGGAGACAAAGACTTCAACGACGCCATTTTCTATGTGACCACCAACAACTTCAGCGCCATTGATCTGAGGAATGTGATCTCAGCCGACGGAGATACAGAAGACGCGGACTTGGACGGGATTCCCGATATATTCGATTATGCTGCAACCAATGCTTTTGTCTCCAATGTGTACAGACTGCCTGCCGCCAACGTATTTGGCACCCTTGCATTCGAAGATTTTTGGCCTTCAAAGGGAGATTATGACTTCAATGATTTGGTCCTGGACTATAACTATGAGTTGAAGGTCAATGCCAATAATAAAGTGACAGAGATTGACGCCACATTTATCGTACGTGCGATCGGAGCGGGTTACCACAATGGATTCGGATTCGTCCTCAATACCGCTCCTGAAAGTGTCGGAAGCGTAGAAGGACAGAGATTGATCAGTCCCAATAAGATCAAATTATCATCCAACGGAGTAGAATCTGGGCAGAGTAAAGCCGTCATCATTGCCTTTGACGACGCCTATGGTGTACTTCGTAACCCTGATTACGCCAACTTCATCAATACCCAGCCAGGCGTAGCTTATGTAGAGCCAGAGACCGTAGACATCAAAGTGACATTGAGTGAGCCTGTGCTCCTGGCAGATCTACTGTCAGCAGGATTCAACCCCTTTATCTTCACAGGACGTGGGAGAGGATATGAGATTCACTTGCCTGGACAGCAGCCAACAGACCTTGCCGATGCAAATATATTGGGTACAGGAGATGATACTTCAGATGGTGTTTCTGCCTTCTACCAGACATCCAATGGCATGCCTTGGGCCATGAACTTCCCTAACTCCTTCTCTTATCCCTTCGAGCAGAAGCGCATCACAACGGCTTACAATCACTTCTTGGAGTGGGCAGAAAGTGGAGGTACACAGAGAGCTGCTTGGTACTTGGATCAAACAGGATTCAGGAATACGGCCAACATCTACAGTAAGTAGACCTCATATAGACTATATAAAAGTAAAAGCAGGAGCTTCTTTTGAGGGGCTCCTGTTTGTAATGCGTAAGATTTACTTGGACCTGCTCGGTAAATGATTAAGTCAATCCATCCTAATGCTCATTGGGGAGCGATAAGTAGCCGTTGAGAGAAATGAGTGCATAAAGATCCAATGTTTATTTATTGGATATTACGATTTATGATATATGTGGCTATAATGTACTTTTGAAAAAATTAAATCAACATCATTCTAAATGAGATACCTGGGACTTATTTTTTCCTTACTGATTGCCACTTCTTGTGCAAAATTGGAATTGCCCGAAGAGGTCACTGGTCAAGCTCCCCTAGCTGCGACCGAGATGGAGGACTTACAGATTCCTTCAGATTTTGAATTTCAAACCTCACGTTCTGTTCAAATTCAAACTACCCTTACATTAGCCAATGGTGAACCCTTGAAGCAAGTGCCTGTGAACGTCTATGATGCCCTGCCAGATTCAGGAGGCCATGTGATCATGCAGGCTTTTACGGATGCGTCAGGAATTTTTGAGGCGGAGGTAGTCCTCCCTGCTCACCTAGAAAAGTTTTATCTGGTGACGCAGTACATTGGGTTGATTGCAGAGCAAGAACTGGATGCCAAAGCTGCAAGTATCACCTTCAACTGGGGGGAGAAGCCTGTAACGGAAGTGAACACAGATCGCCGTGCCAACACCAATCGTGTAGCTGCTTCGCAGAGTGTTTCTCTTTACTATGCAGGTAACTACAACAACAAAGGATATCCTGATTACCTAGAACCCACAAGGGATGTGATTGATCAGGACTTTCTCAATTTTGTAAACGCCAACCTTCCAGAGGGATACCCTGTACCCTCATTCAATGCCTCTTATATCGCTGATGGTGTCGAGACAGATATCAGGCTGACGGCAGAGGCAGATGTTTGGATCACCTTTGTGCACGAAGGCGCGGGGTATAAAAATGCTGTGGGATACTATACATATGATGTCAACGATCCTCCTGCCACAGCCAATGACATCGACTCACTCATCTTACTTTTTCCCAATCTCTCTTATCCTGGCGCCGGGAGTATGGTCTCAGGAGACAAGGTCAGATTGGGACGTTTTCAAGCAGGGACAGGTATTGGCTGGTTCATCGTACCCGATGGATGGAAAGCCAATAGGGTTTCAGTACAGTCTCAGTTTGCCAAAAATCTGAAGTACTCGAATCCTAACTTCAATACCTTTGCTAGTGCTGGAAATGAAAGCCATATGGTCATTCTGAAGGACCGGATCAATGAGTTGATTTTGTTAGGCTTTGAGGACATCTCTCGTCCAGGTGGGGACAAGGACTTCAATGATGCCGTATTTTATGTGACGGCAAGCCCTTTCTCTGCCATTGATACAGAAAATATACTTTCAGCTGATGGAGATACAGAGGATGCCGATCTAGACGGTGTACCAGATATCTTCGATGCTGCCATCACAAATGCGGTCATTTCAGCTAGCTACTACAGTCCTGCCAAGGACGTGTATGGGACATTGGCTTTTGAAGATTTTTGGCCACAGAAAGGAGACTTCGACTTCAACGATTTGGTGATTGACTACAACTACGAGTTCAAAACCAATGCGAACAACCGAGTGACGGAAGTAGTAGCCAGTTTCATTCTTAGAGCCATTGGCGCAGGCTATCACAATGGTTTTGGATTTGTACTCAATACTGATGCATCGAATGTAGGCAGTGTGACGGGGCAGCGTTTCTTCAGCCCCAATAAAGTGACTTTGGCATCCAATGGCGTAGAAAGCGGGCAGACAGATGCGGTGATCATTGTCTTTGACGATGGCTACGGCATCCTGCGCAATCCTGATGTGACTACTTTCGTCAATACGCAATCTTCGGCAGAGTATGTCCAACCCGAGACCTTATCCGTGACGGTGACATTGAGTACGCCTGTACTCCTGAGAGATTTGATCTCAGCAGGTCAAAATCCTTTCATTTTCACGGGACGTGGGCGTGGCTACGAGGTACACCTGCCTGGACAGCAACCTACGGCACTCGCCAATACAAGCTACTTTGGTACAGCAGACGATGCAACAGATCAGAATACGGTATATTATCAGACAGCTGAAGGATTGCCGTGGGCGTTGAATTTCGCAGAGACTTGGACCTATCCACAGGAGAAGAAACGCGTCCTTCAATGCTACACGCACTTCCAAGAATGGGCCGAATCAGGTGGTTCGCTACGTGCCGCTTGGTATCTGGACCGTATCGGTCACCGCAACACAAGCGATTTGTATATCAGGTAAGGGATCTTGGTTGAGATCTAGGAAGGAAAACAGTTTGTCACTGAAGCTGAGTTATAGCCTAGATACAAGCTAGAAGTAGCTGGGATACCTCTCTTACAAAAGCGAAACGCCAATTGTCAGCCGACAATTGGCGTTTCTACATATTTTGAATCGGGAATTAGGCAAAAATGACCCCTTTTCCACCCTCATACCATTTTTCGTAGTTCTTCTCGAACTGACTATCGATTTCGTTACGCTTGATCTTCAGGGTGGGCGTCAACAGATTATTTTCTACCGTCCATTCTTCAGGCATAACCACGATTTTTTGTAGTTGCTCGTGATGTTCTAGCTTAGGATTGAGCTCTTTGAGTGTTTCAGCTAGACTCTCCTTTGCTTCTTCACGACTCATCTCACGCCCATTCTCTGAAAGGACCACAAGTGCCAATGGCTGTGGAATCCCATTTCCCACGACACAGACTTGCTCAATAATTGGGTTCTTACTGAGTTTCATTTCTATAGGATTGGGGGCTACATATTTAGCCTTTGAGGTCTTGAAGAGATCTTTTACACGACCTGTGATACGGACGAAGCCATCAGAATCAATGACTCCTTTGTCTCCTGTATGTAGCCAGCCATCTTTGATGGTATCAGCTGTTTTTTCAGGCATTTTATAGTATTCCTGAAGATTGGCGACGGATTTGGTACAGATTTCTCCCTCTTCTGTCAATTTCATTTCCACACCATACATCACCTTTCCGACGGTTCCTGCTTTCTTCTCTCCTGGGCGGTTGGCATGAGACAAGGCACAGTTTTCCGTCATGCCGTATACCTCGTGGATGTTGATGTTGAGTTTGTCGTACCAGTTCATCAAAGAGGAAGACATAGGCGCGGCACCTGTCAGGATGACTCGGGCTTGATCCAAACCTAAGGCTTCCTGAATTTTCTTTTTGATAATGCCATTGATAATCGGAATAGACAGGATCATCTTCAATCGGGAGGGAGGAAACTTCGTCAAGACACCCATTTGGAACTTCGTCCAGATTCGTGGCACAGCCAAGAAGATGGTAGGCCTTGCGTGCTTCAGATTGTCGGCGAAGGTATCCAAGGACTCAGCGAAGAATACATCTGATCCACCTACAAGTGAGCCCTGGCTGATCAACATGCGCTCTGCAATGTGAGAAAGAGGGAGATAAGAGAAGAATCGATCTGAGGCTACGAGATTGAATACTCTGTGGAACTGGGCGATGGAGAATGAGAGCGATTCGTGCGTCAATACCACACCCTTGGGACGACCTGTTGTACCAGAAGTATAGATGATCGTCAATGTATCTTTGATAGGAGGTGTAGGCTCACCTTGCAGAGGTTCTGTTTCTTGGCATACAGTATCCCAGGTCTTATAATCTGCATCGAGTCCGTACATCCCAAAGCTGACACAAGGCATTTCAGCAGGAATACCGTTACGCATTTCGTTCCAGTCATTGGGAAGGAGTTTTCCGACAAATAGCATTTGGGCTTCACTGTGCTCCAAGACATAGCTCACGGTGTCTCTATTGACATTGGGATAGATGGGCACAGAGATACAATCTGCCATCGTGATCGCCAAGTCTGTCATCAGCCAGTGCGCACAGTTCCGTGACATGACCGCGATCTTGGTCCCTGGAGCATAATTCTCCTTGAGATATTGAGCGATTTTGCGGATTTCCTGTCCAGATTCGGCAAAAGTCCATGTGTGCCAGTGTCCACTGATGGGCTGGTGGAGATAGACTTTATTAGGCAGTGCCTTCTCCCATTGGTAAAACTTACTGATAGAAGTAATCAAGTCCTCTTTTGTCTGCGTGAGCGTAGCCATAGTATTACTCTTTATTCAATAGTAGGCAAGTAGTTGAAAATGAGGCAAGGAAATATACTGAGCGTCTGTTATATAGTTTCCCTCACCAAGATAAAATTAACGATTAATTTACACTGTGCCAACAATTATCTTTTTCGGAAAAAAATAAGAGCGGAATGTTCTGAATGGAATCTCTGATCTATCCACTTTCATAAGTAAGTGGGATGAAAGATGATTTTATTGTTTTTGGTGAATGAAATTTTTAGCAGAATTAAATAAAAATAGACTTTTCTATATGTATCCTTTGCCAAGTTTGTAGAAAAGGTGTTAGTTTAGAGTCTATGTTTGGGATAATGAAAATCTAGCTAGAAAAAAGTACAACGTTTTCGCGGATTGAAAGTCTCAAATATAGTCTCAGCTTTCCAGTAAGAATCATTCGCAATAGTTGATTATCAAGACATGAGCAGCAACGACACCATCGCTTCTCTCAACTTTATTGAGCAAATCGTAGAAGGCGACCTAGCAACAGGGGCAAAAGGCGACATCGTATATACGCGGTTTCCTCCTGAGCCCAACGGATACCTCCATATGGGGCATGTAAAGTCCATCTACCTCAATTTTAGTCTAGCCAAAAAGTATGGAGGAAAAACCAACCTCCGATTCGATGATACCAATCCGAGCAAAGAGAATATGGAGTTTGTCCAATCTATGATGGACGACATTCACTGGCTGGGATATGACTGGGAAGGAGAACCTAAATATGCCTCCAATTATTTTGGACAATTATATGCGTGGGCACAGCAACTGATCCGGGAAGGCAAGGCCTATGTGGATAGCAGCAGTCCAGAAGAAATCCGTCGCATGCGCGGTACGCCTCAGCAGGCAGGAGAAGAGAGCCCTTTCCGTAATCGGCCTGTGGAGGAAAGCCTAGACTTGCTGGATCGCATGCGAAAAGGAGAATTTGACGAAAGCACCCACGTGCTGCGTGCCAAAATCGACATGACCTCTCCTAACATGCAGTTGAGAGATCCCATCATGTACCGTATCCTCAAGGTAGCACATCATCAGACAGGGACAGATTGGAGCATTTATCCTACTTACGACTGGGCCCATGGACAGAGTGACGCACTCGAAGGCGTGACACACTCGATCTGTACCTTGGAATTCGAGGTACATCGTCCCTTATACAACTGGTTTTTGGATCAATTGCCCGACTTTCATCCCCGTCCGCAGCAGATTGAGTTTGCCAGGATGAACGTCAGTTATACGATCACCTCCAAGAGTAAGCTACTTAGATTGCTCGACTCTGGAGTTGTGACAGGTTGGGACGATCCGCGCATGCCGACGATCAGAGGGATGCGCCGCAGAGGCTATACATCCGCTTCCTTGCGCAACTTTGCGGAGCGTACAGGTGTCGCACGTCGTGACAATGTCATAGATGTAGGCCTTTTGGAGTTCAGTGTGAGAGAAGATCTCAATAAGATCGCCACTCGTGTGATGGGAGTATTGAATCCTGTCAAGCTCATCATCACCAACTATCCCGAAGGACAGACAGAGCAGATGCCCATCGACAATAATCCTGAGGATCCCGAATCTGGTACACGTGAGGTGCCTTTTTCTCGTGAACTGTGGATCGAGCGTGAGGATTTCAAAGAGAATCCGCCTTCGCCGAAGAAGTGGTATCGACTGGGGCCCGATCGTATGGCGAGACTGAAGGGAGCCTACATCATCAAAGCCACAGACTATAAGAAAAATGAAGAAACGGGAGAGATAGAGGAAATTTATGCAGAATATTTTCCTGAGTCCCGTTCAGGTTCAGATACCAGCGGACTAAAGGTGAAGGGAACGATGCACTGGGTCTCTGCCCCTCAGGCATTGGAAGTAGAAGTACGTCAGTATGATCGTCTTTTCTTGGACCCTGATCCTACAGGGCACAAGGAAAAAGACTTCATGGAATTCATCAACCCTGAATCGATGACCATCATCGAGAAAGCCTATGTAGAGCCGAGTCTAGGCAATGCCCAAATGGAAGATCGATACCAATTTATTCGTAAAGGATACTACTGTCTAGACAAAGACAGTAGCGATGATAAGTTGGTCTTTAATCAGACGGTGACTTTGAGAGATAATTGGGCAAAGAAAGGGAAGAAGTAATAGGAGCGTGGAGTCGAAATAGCGCAGCTCCATCCAATAGCTAGTATAAGTCAACAGATAGCTGGGTCATTCTTCGATAGGAGTGACCCAGATTTTTTTTGTTGATCTTAAAGGGTGTTGAGGGATGAAATAAGCATGTTATTGGCCTCTCAAGTGGATGCTAAAAGTCTCTAAATCACCAACAAATACGTAAACTGTTTTTTGTATACGTCAGGATTGCTATTTTTACAAGATGGAAATAAGATTTTGGCAGTCAAGCCTTAAGTATATCAGCCTATGGATGCTGCCACTTTTTTTGAGTGGGTGTATGGCATCCAAAGCATGGAGACCAAAGGTAGAAAAGCCTAAAAAAGTAATTCTGATGATCGGAGATGGGATGGGCCTAGGACAGGTTACTGCCGCATTGTACAGTACTCCACGTTTTCGCCTAAACCTAGAGCGTTTTCCTGTCATAGGCTTGATCAAGACACATGCGGTAGACAATCTGATTACAGATTCGGCAGCGGGTGCTACAGCATTTGCCTCTGGATGCAAGACCTATCTAGGTGCTATCGGAGTAAATAGAGATACAATTACGACACGTACGATCTTTGAGATTGCCCAAAAGAAGGGAATCCGAACGGGACTTGTTGTTACTTCAGAAATTACCCATGCGACGCCAGCCTGTTTTTATGCCCACCAACCTCTCCGAACGATGTACGAGCAGATTGCTGAAGATTTTGCTACCAGTAAGGTCGATCTCGCGATTGGTGGAGGCAAAAAGTACTTCCTACATCGCTACGACCGACAGAATCTTATCGAGGTGATGGAGGGAAAAAATATACGAGTCCTGGATGAAGAACCTAAGTGGCGTCAGATAGACTATGGTCCCAATGAGCGCTTGGTGTGTTTCACAGCCAATATGCAACCCAAGAGAAAAGTTAAGGGACGTCATTATCTCGCTCCTGCTACATCTTTTGCCATGAATTTCCTAGATAAAGGAGCAGAAAATGGCTTCATGCTCTTGGTAGAAGGCTCACAGATCGATTGGGGAGGCCATGCCAATGACAGCAATTACATCATTTCGGAGACCTTAGACTTCGACAAAGCCATAGGTAAAGTACTAGATTTTGCACAGAAAGATGGGGAAACACTGGTCGTCGTCACTGCTGACCACGAGACGGGGGGCTACAGCGTCAAAAATGGTTCGCGCCGAGGCAACCTCAAGACGGGCTTCACCACAGGAAGTCATACCGCAACGATGGTGCCTGTGTACGCCTTTGGCCCTGGATCAGAGAAGTTTGCGGGTATTTACAACAATACAGAAATCTTTGATAAGGTAAGAAATGCCCTAGGGATTTAATGGGATACTTCCAGGCTTTTTATTCCTTTACCTTCAGATTTCCCATGGCATCTGATTCTACAATTCCTTTGTCTAATAAATACCTCAGCACTTTTTCTCTCTGAGCAGGAGTCCCTGTAGGTACTTCTAGCATAGTTGTTCGGTAATTCGCTTTTCCGCTTCTGATAAACTGCATCAACTGTCCCATCACCTGCTTGAATTCGCCCTGATCTAATCGGGTTTTATGCCTTCCGATACAGACATCACATTTGCCACAGGGTTCGTGAGCCTTTTCCCCAAAGTACTGCTGAATCAACAGACTACGGCAAATGCTTTTATTTTTCACATAGGCCAGCAATTCTTTCAACCTTTGTGCATGCTCCTTTTTTAGAAAATCGTATTTCGCCCAATTGAGTTCGTGCTTGACCAACTTCTGCTTCCCGTGGATAAAAGTAAGGGTAGGCTGGGTAGTAGAGGGAATATATTGAATCAGCTCGTACTTAACCAGCAGTTCCAATTGGTTTCTGATAGCTTGTGGCTCTTCCTTACGTTTCAAAGCCCAGTTATCGACTAGAAATCGGACATCTTGATTGTAGGCCTCGCCTCCCACCTGTCGAAGCATAAAGTCTACAAAGTCAGCGAGCTTAGGCTTTTGCTGTCGAAATTGATGGATATGAGCAGGATGGGCTAAGATCTGAAGATAGGAGAAATCATCGCTGTCCTCATCCCATGCTACGATCCCTTCTTGATGGAGTACCTTGAGGGAGCTGTAGAGTCGGAGAGGAGAGACCTCTAGGGCTTTGGCAACCTGCCCGATATCTAGCCCAAAGGTGGGCCACGCATTCAGAGTCCCTGTCACACGAAAATAAGTACACAATCCTTGATAGTGCGCCTTCAGGACCTCCCATGTAGGATATTTCTGCTCGCTCCACCTTTGGAGATCAGCTATATCTATGGGATTGGCAAAGGCGATCGCCAAAGCTGTTTGGCCATCCCTGCCCCCTCTACCTGCTTCTTGATAGTAGCTCTCTATGTCGAAAGGTAGGTTGTAGTGGATCACAAACCGTACGTCTGGCTTGTCGATTCCCATCCCAAAGGCGTTGGTGGCGACGATTACGCGCTTCTGATTGTCGATCCAAGCCATTTGGATTTCGTCTCGGACAGAGCTTTTCATGCCTCCGTGGTAGGCAGCTGCAGATATACCCTCTTTTTCTAAAAGCTGGGCGAGACGCTCTGCGAGCCTACGTGTCCGTGTGTACACGATGCCTGTGCCCTGGGTACGCTGGCAAATACTGAGGATGCGGGTACTGACATTTTGCTCTTCCAGAATGAAGTAACGGAGATTGTCTCTCCTGAAGGACTTGCGAAAAATTTTGGGCGTGCGCAGCTGCAATTTTTCTGCGATATCCTCCTGTACTTTGGGGGGGGCAGAAGCAGTCAGGGCAATAATAGGAAGGTCAGGTTTGATCTCTCGGATTTGGTGGATCTGCTGGTAGGAGGGACGAAAATCGTATCCCCACTGGCTGATACAGTGCGCTTCGTCTACCGCAAGCAGTGAGACATCCATCTGCGGGAGTCGCAGTTGAAACATCTCGGATTCGATTCGTTCGGGAGAGATGTAGAGAAATTTGTAAGTCCCGTTCAAGGCTTTTTGTAGCTTTTGGTCTACTAGATGGTAGCCCAAGCTGCTGTTGATAAAGGCAGCAGGAATGCCCAACTGATTGAGGCGCTCGACTTGGTCTTTCATGAGCGCAATCAGGGGAGAAATCACAAGGGTCATCCCAGGGAGTACGAGTCCAGGAATCTGAAAGCAGATGGATTTACCCCCACCTGTAGGAAGGAGGGCAAGTGTATCACGGCCTTGGAGTACAGCCTCTATGATTTGATCCTGCGGCTTGCGAAATGAATCATAGCCCCAGTATTGTTTGAGTATGTCGAGTGCAGATGTGGACACAAACGCAAATTAGCCAAAAAGGTCTTTGAATCGATCTTTTTGGCTAAAGATTAAATAAAATAACTATTACCATACACCTCTATACAGTGATAGCTTCTAAATAACGGGCATTCAGCGGTTTGTTGAGGTATTTCTTAACGTACTTACTGGAAGCAGCACGGTCGATATCCTTGGGACTAATAGAAGAAGATAACATGATAATCTTACACTTTGAGAGCACAGTATCTGAAAAATTTTCGAAATCTTTCAAGAACTGGAATCCATCCATGATGGGCATATTGATATCCAAAAAGACAATTTCGGGTAATGAGTCTGCGCTCTCCTGATTATCTTTTAGGTACTCTAGAGCCTTCTCTCCTGTATCAAAAACCAAAATTTGCTCAGCAAAGCTGTTGGCTTCGATAATTTTTTCGTTGATGATATTATCTATCTCATTATCATCAACTAACATAACATTTTTGTAAGTCGCCATATGCTTTAGTTGCTTATTGTAACCTTTATTGCTTCACCAAATATTCGAAATTTGATTCAAAAACCAACTTTTCGAATCCTACACGCTTTCTGTGGTTATCCACAATATGTAAGAAAAAAGGGCAGAACGATTTGAAAATCATTTCTGCCCTAAAGTTAGGTATATTTCCATCATCCCCCAAGTGGGAATCTGAGTATGAGACCTACATCTGTTTTGACCTATATTTTGCCTGAAGCCTTACATTACACGCACTTGAAGGTGTATGTGTGGCCTGCATGATTAGGTAAATGGGAATATTCTACCTGTAATCTTACAAGGTTTAGAATGGCAGGTCATCCTCATCCATTTGTGTCACATCCATTGCCTCTGCGGGAGGCGTAGGAGGAGGTCCTGCAGGCCCTACTGGCTGATTGACCTGCTGTGGAGTGACGCGCCAAGCATCGAGGCTATTGAAATATTTGGTTTCTCCACTGGGGGAGTTCCAAGCACGACCTCTGAGATTGAAATCCACAGAAATCATTTGGCCTACTTCAAACTGATCCAACAACTCACACTTGTCTTGAATAAGCTGGAACAAAATGTATTGTGGGTACATGGGATTATCCGCAAACTCTAGGACAAATTCACGCTTTTTGAATGTATCCTTGATTTGTTGGGTATCGTTTTTTACGTGTAGTTTTCCTTCGACAGTCATATATATTTGATTTGGTAATGCGCTTGTAAGATGTATGTGTAAAAAATGGAATCGTTTGTATAGGCCTATTCACGGACCTCGTATGTAAATACTTTGAAAAGGATGCACTAAGGTTCTGTATCATCCGAACAGAAGAGCGGCAGACCTTTAGATTGTACGATTTACGAACGCGTAAGATTTCTTAGTAAAAATAAGAATTCTCAAGCGGATTGTCTTTCGTATTATCCACAAGTTTGTGGAGACTCAGGACCCCTCAAAGTCTTGGAACTCCCCCTCAATCAGCTGCTTAACCGTAAGCTCTGTCCCATCTAAATAAGTTCTACAAGCCTTGATGATTTCTTGTCCCTCCTGAAACATCTTCAACTGCTTATCAAAATCGGATATCCCTTTCTGCATTTCCTCAATCAAAGCCCGAAGATGTTGTAAGTTTTTCTCAAGTGAGAATGCTTCCTCTTTCGCCATTTTCTATGAATCTATTTTTTCTGTTTTACTTCACTCTCTACGCGACCATCTACAAAGATCGTCTCAATCTGATCGCCTGGCTCAATATCTTCCATTCCATGTTGAATAACGCCTTCCTTCAAGGTCAAGGTATATCCTTGGGTCAAGATTCGGTCATGGTCTAGTGCTTTAAGTTCAGCCTCTAGTACCTCTAACTTGTGTCGTTCGGTCTGTAGCTTTTGAGTCAGGATCTGCTGTAAGCGAAAGCTGTAGTCGTCCAAAACCTGACGTTTGAAGTCTATATTGTACTGGATGCCTCGCTTCAACTGTCGCTCATAATCATCTACGGTGTGAATGATAGCTGCAAGGTCTGGGACTACGGTCTCTGCGGCAGCTGTCGGGGTAGAGGCGCGGACATCCGCTACAAAATCAGCAATGGTAAAGTCTGTTTCATGGCCTACGCCCGATACGACGGGAATCTTGGAACCAAAAATCGCCCGTGCCACCGTCTCCTCATTGAAGTTCCACAGGTCCTCCAAAGATCCCCCGCCACGTCCCAAAATGATGACATCAACTCCTGTATCCTGTGCCAGCTTTAGATTCTTCACGATGGAAGCAGCTCCTTGTGTACCTTGAACGACCGTCGGGAACACAAGGACCTCTCCTCGGTTGTATCGCCTCTTGATTGTCTGCAAGATGTCTCGAATCGCTGCTCCTGTAGGAGAAGTCAAAACAGCAATCTTTTGCGGAAGAATCGGAATGGCTTGCTTGTAGGCAGGATCAAAGAGCCCCTCTGATTCTAGCTTTTGCTTGAGTAGGGCAAATTGCTGATAGAGATCTCCTACGCCCTGCTTCCGCACGCTGGTCACCATCATCTGATAGTTTCCTCGTGGCGCATATACGGTCATGTTGCCTTTGAGAACAACTTTGTCTCCCGCTTTCATCTTGGGTGCAAACTGCGCATATCCCTTGAACATGACACAACTCAACTGAGCGTCTGTATCTTTCACACTGAAGTAAACATGTCCCGATCGGTGATAGGTCAGATTGGATACCTCTCCCGATACTTGCACCCCTTTCAATTGCGGATTGTCTTCCAACAAATGCTTGATGTAGTGGGTGACTTCGCCTACGGTATATACTTGTGGATCTTGTGACATAAAAAAAGCGGAGCAATGTCCGCTTAGTAGGTAGTTAGTTTAGTGATATTTCTTACCAGAGCAGACGTGTACTGTTGTTAACCACAAAGGGTTAATCATATGGTTTAGGTCAGTCTGGCTATTGAATCATTTTTGTGCGACAAATACTTTTCGAGTATCCATCACTTTGTTTCCACTGCAAAGATGCAAAAAATAATGGCCCGATGCCAAATCTTTTGTGGAGAGCTTTTGGGTAATCTGAGAATGGTCGAGCGCTTGTGTATAAACGCGCTTTCCTGCTAGAGACCAAAGCTCTAGTCTGGCTCCTTCTGCAAATATACCTGTTGCGACATCTACAAAGAGCACATCCTGAGCAGGCGATGGATAAGGGAGGGAAAATTCAGTCGCACGCAAACCCGAGCCAATGCTTGTCAGTTCTCCTACTTGGTAGACAAAAGTACGTGTCAGAGTTTCTCTATTGGCTAGATTCACAAATTCCATGGTCGCACGTGTGACACCGTTGACTCCCATAGGTTCAAATGTGATGTAGGTAATGTCGGTCGTATCACCAGGGAGAATCTCGATAAAGGAAATGCTCTGATTCGCAGCAAATCCATAACAGATGTCCCAGCAGAAAAAGGTACCATGTCCAGGAGCTGTATCATTTACCGTGCGCTCGGCGGTTACTTCTAAGGTATCGCTCGAGAGATTGACGATGCGGAATTCGAGTTCCAGGAAATCCGTCGCATTGGCGGGAAGCTTAAAGGTGTCCTGAGCCACTTCTGCAAAGGCCATCGTCTGGGCTTGTAGTCCCCCTAGGAACACACAAGACATAAATATTAGGAGTGTTAAAATGTTTTTCATAGGAAATACCATGAGTGTTGAACAAATTTTTAAATATTCAATCGGGTTGATCTGTGTGGAAGTATAGGGATGAATGAATTTCAAATGAAGCAAAATCCACCGAAATTCAAACTAAGAATCAATGATACGTTGCATCAAGCCTTCAATTTGTCAGCGTGCGGACGACTTTTTAATCCACCGGCTTTTACCATGCAAGAAAAATTATACATGCGTCTGAGTTTTGTCGGACTATTCCTGAGCTTGAGTTTATGGATTCAAGGGCAGCCACTCGTTTCAGAAGATTTTGAGAGTAGGACTTTGCCTCCTGCTTGGTCAGTCGATGCACAGCCAGGATCTACAGGCTGGGAGTTTGGCAGTGCCGATGACCTATCTCCTGCTTCCTGGAAAATTCCTACGCGCTCGGGCATCGCCGCCTCCAATGACGATGACTGCGATTGCGACAAGCGCAGGGATTTGCTCTGGATGCCTTCTGTCCAACCTGTAAGTGGGGCGCGCTTATTTCTGCAATTTGATGCCTACATCGACGGATTTTTTGGCTCAGTCGGGAAGGTAGTGGTTACGAGAGATGGAGGAAGCTCCTTTTCAGAAGTATTTACTGTCCCTACCTCAGGATTTTGGGAAACCTATACCCTAGATGTGAGTAATCTGGCAGACGGGAATGCGCTGCAACTGGGTTTTTTGCATGACGACTCAGGCAACTGGGCCACGGGATTCGGAGTAGACAATGTGACGTTGAGAGTACCTGCGGATGATGATGCGAGCCTTACCACATTGGATATGGTCGCGGTTGTAGAAGCAGGCGTACAAACCGTTCCTATCATCATCCGTAATGAAGGTGCTCAAGCGATCAGTAACCTGACCGTAAGCTTTCAAGTAGCTACACAAAGTCCTGTGCAGCAGACGCTCTCTGGCTTGAATATTTCTCCTCTTGCAAGTGATACCCTCATGCTCACGGATATTTGGCAGGCAGGTGCAGGAGAGGCCCAACTGTCTGTGGAAATCCTGCAAGTCAATGGAAAGATCGATCCCAACCCACAAGACAATCGTGTACAGAGGTCAATAGGTGTGGCCAATCAACTTGCACCTGCGCTGATGCTTTTGGAGCACTTTACTCAACATAACTGCGATATTTGCGCCGACCAAAATCCTGTATTCAACCAAGTGGTAAGCAATAATAAAGAGGAAGTTGCCGTCGTAGCTTACCATACATTTTGGCCTTCGCCTGATGATGATCCCATGCATCAAGCCAACCCTCAACCACAACTTGACCAGATCGCTTATTACGATATCGTGGCGGTGCCTCGGGCCTTTGCCAATGGCAGCTTGCTGCAAGGAGGTGACTTTGAGGGAGCTCCAAACGGACTATCTACTCAAGATATACAGCGTCAAAATCGACAAAAAGGACTGTACCAGCTTGATCTTTCTCGCAACAACTCGGGGAGCGTTTGGCAGGTAAATTTGAATGTGACGCCCTTATATCAGTTGCAAGGTATACAGCCTCAACTCAAAGTTGCAGTGGTAGAAGAGCTGGTCACATTTACCAATCCCCCTGGCGACAACGGGGAAAGAAATTTTGGTCATGTCTTCCGATCCTTTCTCAGTGGAAGTACAGGAGAAAACATCGCAACCGTGGGAATCAACCAAACGATTTCCAGAAACTATTCGCTTACATTAGATCCTGCATGGAATCCCGATCGGCTTCGCATCATCGCATGGGTGCAAGACGAACGTGATCGGCGCGTCTGGTCAGCAAGTCAGACACAGATCGTCACACGTACATATCCTAATATTTCATCTACTCAATTGATGGTATATGCTGAAGGAAAATTGCGCATACGACAGTTGAATCAAGCATCTGCTCAAGTTAAGTTGCAGGACATCAGTGGAAAAGTGGTTTGGGGAAAAGAGGTGACTTCTTCTGAGTTCTTGTCCCTTCCTTCTTTTCCTTCAGGCTGGTATCTCATGACCTTGGCGGTAGATCATCGTCTACATTATCAGAGGATTTGGATTCCTTAAAATAATAGGTAAAGTACATTACGTTATATATTTATGAAGGGTACTTATTTGATGAGGAGTGAAATAAAATTCCTTAGAATAATGGTCCTTTATCATTCGTCTCAGAAAATCCAGATTATTCAAAGTTTATCTCTATGAACAAGCAACTATTTCTACTTATTGTCGGCCTTTTACTCGCGACTTCTTCGGTCATAGGACAGGAAGGACTTCCCAGCGTAGATGTGAAAAACCTAGATGGGGCAACCCTCAAAGCCAATGAAGCGGTAAAGGGTGAAGGACCTGTAATTGTGAGTTTCTGGGCCATGTGGTGTAAGCCTTGTGTACGGGAATTGACGAATATTTCTGAGGTCTACGAAGATTGGCAGGAGGAAACAGGCGTGAGATTGGTAGCCGTTTCTATTGATGCTGCACAACGGGCACGAGAGGTCCGTCCTTTTGTGGAGGTGAGAGACTGGCCTTTTGAGGTTTTACTCGACGAGAACCGGGCCTTAATGCAAGCACTCAACGTCATCAATGTGCCACATACCATCTTGTTCGATGAGTCAGGTAAAATCATCTACCAGCATACTTCCTACGCCGACGGAGACGAAGAAGAACTTTATGAGCACTTGTTAGAAATTAGCAATTAAAGCCATAAAGAATTTTCGGCCTTTTTAGCGCGACTAACGACATAAGTATTTAGATAAACGGACTTTTTTATTAGACTAAAGTAAATGATGCATCTATGTAAGCATTAAGTGGTCTTTTGAATGCTTTCATTTCCAACATTTTGAGCTTACATTCATATTGCATTCAACGAAAAAAGCCTTACGATGAGATTCTTTTTAAAAATAACCACATTGCTGCTCCTCATGTCTGGAGCTGTAATCCCCCAAGTCCGAGCACAATCCTCCAAAAAAGTTGTGACAATTCAGATCACCCGTGAAGCGGATGGATTCAAGCAGCAGATCGATACGAGCCTCATTGTCAATGATGAAGCCGACTACTATCCTGTCCTGCGACGCCTTGAGCGCATGTATGGCGGAGAAAACACAAAATTAGAGAAGGTGATCATCGTAAGAGACCTTCCCGAAGCGAGAAGAAATACCTCAACCATTGAACTGAGAGACCAGCGACAGACATCTGCCAAGAAGTCTCGTGCGATGATGGGGGTTTATCTGGATACAGGGCATGATAACTCGCGTGGTGTGAGAATCACTTCAGTTTCTCGCAACGGTGCTGCACAGGAAGCAGGCCTTCGCCCCAATGACCGTATCTTGCAGATGGGAGATGACCGTATCGACTCCTACAAAGACTTAGTTGAAGCGAAGAAAAGATACGAGCCAGGTGATCGCATGCGCGTACTGTATCAGCGTGATGGTGACCGTTATCAGACGACTTTGACACTCAAAGGCTCAGGCGAAAGCAAAAGCACGACTTACAGTAACCATAATCACAATCACAACCACAACCACTCATCCAAAAGCTATAGTGGACCTAAGGCATTCTTGGGTGTCTACACAGACGAGCTTAGTTCAAGTCAAGCACGTGAGTTGGGCTTAAATTCTCAGCAAGGCATCCTGATCGACGGCGTCGTGCCTGGCAGTGGAGCAGATCGTGCAGGTTTGAAGTCACGTGACGTCATTACTTCTATCGAAGGTCAACCATTAGATGCTTCTTTCGAGTTGAGTGATGCATTGGGACAGCGTCGTCCAGGTGATATGATCGAAATCAACTTCATCCGCGAAGGTCGATACATGTCTACTCAGGCTCGGCTGACGACCAAAGATGGAATCAAGAAGCCCGTCAAGAAGAAGATCAAGGTGCAGAAGGCTTTCCTAGGCGTTAATCTTGACAACTACAGAGGAGGAGGGGTCTATATCACATCTGTCGTCAGAAACAGTGCGGCAGAAGAAGGAGGCCTTAACCGTGGAGATGTCATCATACAGATGGGACCTTACGAGACGAATAACTATTCTGACCTTGTAAACGCCATGAAGAAGTTTCGTCCAGGACAGAAAGTACGCGTCCAATACCTACGCAACAATGAAGTGGAAAGCACTTACATATACATGGGAAGCAAAACGGTAGAGAAGTGGGTGACGGTAGAGGATGACAGATACCCTACGCCTCCTCCACCACCTCAGCCAGCGCCTGCGCCACGTCCCAATTTTGACGAGGATAGATATGACCGCGACAACAACTACCAGAACGACTATGAAACGGAGATCGATGCACTCTTTGATCAGTTCGAGAGCCGCTCAGTAGGTAACCGCATCAGAGACTATATGATCAATCCTGATCTAGACATGAAAGTCTTTGAATTCTTCCCAAATCCAAGTGATGGAAGATTCCGTTTGCGATTTGTACCAGCTTCTCGTGGTGATCTTCAGATCCGTATCTTTGATTCGAGAGGGAGAGAGGTTTATCAAGAGTATATCCAGGATTACGCAGGAGAGTATGACAAGGAAATTGATCTGTCTCGCAATGCAGCTAGAGGGGTTTACTTTATCCAGCTTACGCAAGGAGATCGTGGAATGGTAGATCGTTTGATCGTGAGATAAGGCAATTTTTTCAACTACTGATAAATGAAGGCTTCTCGTTTGAGGAGCCTTTTTTATTGGACAGAATGAATGTTGTGATGGGTGGAAAAATGCCTACTCCAGATAGTATCTGGAGCATATGTGTAGCTGTAGTTACAAACTGAAAGGGGCTAGTTCTAGGCATAGCAGGCCACAAAAAGGAAGATCCCGAAGAAACTTCGGGATCCAATGGCATGAAACTAACTACTACTACTACTACAATTTCTTTATAAAACTATCTATCTAACGTAACTTATTACACTTATCGTATACGCGACACATAGAAAAAAGATTCAGAAAAACAAATAATAAACGAAAAGGGAGATTTTGATTTAAGCGGGGAGACGGGTTAAGTATTTGAAAATCAATTTATTCTTGATTCGTATATCGGATTCCTTACGGGGAAATATTAAGGATTATCACGAATGAGTTGATAGGATATTTTCTATGTATGTATTTTTTAGGAATGGAGGTCGATTGATCGCGTCTCTATCTAGAAAGTGAATCCTATCTGAATTGATTCGTGATAATCACTATTCTGCATGGTGTTCATTTTATCTAGATCACCCTCCTGCTATTCGATGGTTGTGAATTTTGATTTGTCTCACCACTAGGGCATATGCGTACATTGAATTTTCATACGTATCCAACTATTTCGATATCCGAATCCGCTATTTCAACCATACTTCTTAATCTGCATTTGTATATCTCTAAAAATCCCTATTGTTTTGCATCTCAGAGGAGAAGGAAATGTCAGTACTTATTACAAAAAAATTTAGATTCGAGTCCGCTCACTACTTGCCGGCAATGCCCGAGGGGCACAAATGTCGTCGCCTACATGGGCATAGTTTCAATATGGACATCAATTTATTGGGTGAAGTGGATCCTGATACAGGGCTACTGATGGACTTTGGAGACATCAAAAAAGTCGTAAAGCCATACATAGATATGCTAGATCACTGGTGTATCAATGAGGTGGCGGAGGAAAATGGGATTGAATTATTGAAGAATCCCTCGTCAGAGAACCTAGCCAAGTGGTTTTTCCATGAATTAAAAGGAAAATTACCAGGATTATACAGTGTCACTATACACGAAACGTGTACGACACGTTGTGAATATAGAGAATCCTTTGATTGAGTGGTCTGATGAAACCGATAAAAATTGCGATTGACGGATTTGCGGGAGGTGGCAAAAGCACGACTGCCAAACGTGTCGCCCAAAAGCTATCCTACACCTATATTGATACAGGGGCCATGTACCGCGCGGTCACGCTGTATTTCTTACGAAACGGAATTGATTTTCAGGAGGAGACTGAAAGACTCAGGTCTAGTCTGACCGACATTCATATTGAGTTTGGGTTGTGTGGGGACGATCCCATCCCTCAGATTCGTCTCAATGGGGAGTGGGTCGAGCCAGCTATCCGCAGCCGAGAGGTTTCAGATGCTGTAAGCCCAGTCGCTGTTCATGCATCAGTCCGACATGCCCTTGTTGCGCAGCAGCAGCGGATGGGAGCCCAGGGAGGCGTGGTGATGGACGGAAGAGACATTGGGACAGTTGTATTTCCAGATGCCGAGCTAAAGATTTTCATCCATGCCGATCTGAAAGTCCGTGCGATCAGAAGACAGCAAGAGATGGAAGCACGTGGTCAGTTTCTCTCTCTGGAAGACCTTATCTCCAACCTCAAAAAGCGCGATAGGATCGACTCTACACGTGCCATTGCGCCTCTAAAGAAAGCGCAGGACGCCATCGAACTGGATACTACCTACATGACCATCGAACAGCAAGTCGAGGAGGTATGTAGGCTGGCTAGGGAAACTCTACAAGCTCCCTTGACGTGAGAAATATCCTTAGGTCGCTGTATGTGTGTAGCCTGAAAACGGGACAGTTAAGTTCGACGTATCTACTACTTTCAAAGGTTGTTTGGTATTTTCGTACAAAAATAGGTTAGGATTAGTAGGGAAATCATGTGGTAAGTTGATTCTTTTTATATATTGTTATCGGTATGTTTGAACCTCACGTACATAAGTGTGTAAGCAACTGAATAATGCATACCAAAGGGGAAGATAGCATTAGAAACCTAAACACCATGATTCAAATTGAGATAGATCAACACTCTGGTTTTTGTTTTGGCGTAGTCTATGCAATTGAAATGGCAGAAGATCGCCTAGAAGAAACGGGGGAGTTGTATTGTTTGGGAGATATCGTTCACAATGACAAAGAAGTCGAGCGTCTACAGAATCTAGGGTTAAAAATCATTTCTCATGAGGAATTGAGAAATCTGCGTGATACAACGGTACTGATCCGAGCCCACGGCGAACCACCAGAAACCTATCGTATCGCACTTGAAAATAACCTGGAGCTGATAGATGCTTCTTGTCCTGTCGTGCTGAAGCTACAAAATCGGGTACGTCAGGCTTTTGACGACGACCGCCAGATTGTGATTCTAGGGAAGAAAGGTCATGCAGAAGTCAATGGACTGGTTGGACAGACCCATCAGGAAGCCATCGTTATTGGGTCTGTGGAAGAAGTCGACCAACTGGACGTAAATCGTCCTGTATCGCTCTACAGCCAGACTACCAAGAGTACGAAATTACTCTATGACATTCGCAGCCGGATGGAGGCACGATTTGAGGACTTCAAATTCAATGATACCATCTGCCGTCAGGTAAGCAATCGTGAGCCAGAACTACAGAAATTCTCGGCCCGTCATGATGCGATTGTGTTTGTATCTGGGAAAAAGTCTTCTAATGGAAAGGCGCTGTATGGAACTTGTAAGCGTGTCAATCCCGATACTTATTTCATCTCAGATGTGGATGAACTGGATTTAGATTGGTTGAGGGGCAAACAGAGCGTGGGAATCTGCGGTGCTACGTCCACACCTATGTGGCTGATGGAAAAAGTAGCGGATTTCATTGATGCACAAATCAATCAAAAAGAAGCCATACTATCTTGAGACTTCAAATAAATTTCAGGATATGAACTATATAGCCATGTGTGATGCATGGCTTTTTTTTGCGAAAAAATATGACCGAAGTAAAACCACCCACTCCATTAGGGATCTACAGTTATTCGATTTTCTTGGCGGGAAGTATTGCACAAGGGAAGGCAGGAGATTGGCAAAAAGAAACGACCCAGCAGTTTATGGATTTGGACTTATTTGTGCTCAATCCGCGCAGGGACGATTGGGATAGTTCATGGGAGCAGCACAAGGATTTCCCTCCCTTTCGAGAACAAGTGACATGGGAATTGGATGCCCAGCAAATGGCTAATCATATTCTGATGTATTTCGATCCAGAAACCAAGGCTCCTATTTCCCTCCTAGAGTTAGGACTTTTTGCTGCAACAGGAAAACTCACTGTATGCTGTCCCGAAGGATTTTGGCGCAAAGGAAATGTGGATCTCGTTTGCGAAAGACACAACATCCCGCAGGTGCCTGACTTATCCGCTCTCGCAGAAGCGGGGCGTCAGCAGTTTCTCAGAACGTTTTTGGCATAAAGTACTTCTTACCAAAAGTAGTCTGAGAGACGGTTTCTATTCCATTCCTTTTTACCTTTGTCCCCAAATAAATATTCATGGCAGAATCTATCACGCTTACCCCTGGTGCGACCAAAGCACAGCGATATCAAGAGCTCGTCCCTCAAATCCAGTCTGTAATTGAAGACGAATCAGACCTCGTAGCCAATCTGGCCAATGTAGCGGCCATGCTCAAGGAAGCTTTTGATTTTTTCTGGGTAGGCTTTTATATCCATAAAGAAGATGAGCTGGTCTTGGGACCTTTTCAAGGACCCCTTGCATGTACGCGCATCCCCTTCAGCAAAGGTGTGTGTGGTGCCGCAGCCACGGAGCAGCGTACACTGGTTGTCCCCAATGTCAATCAATTTCCTGGACATATTGCATGTAGCTCTGACTCCAAGTCAGAAGTCGTCGTTCCCCTTGTCAAAGATGGTGTGACGCAGATGGTGCTGGATGTGGACAGCGACTTGATGGATGACTTTGATACTACGGACGCCCAGTATCTCGAACAAATCATGGAATTGATCAAAGCAAAGCTTTAATCATTCTTCATGTAGCATTTTTCATTGTTCAGAAAACCAGAATCATTTTTCAAAAAACATTCTTCATTGTTCACGAAACCTACGCTGGTGAGGCAGGTACACCTTGAAAAATGAAAAATGAAAAATGAAAAATGAAAAATGAAAAATGAAAAATGACTACAGTTCGTCTGTGATGTCATCTACTAGTCCTGAGCGCGTTGTACCATTTTCGGTGCTGTTGGGCTCGAAAAAGTTGGTATGGGAAGGGGAGGCAGTTTCTGGTAGACGCTTTTCCTCCTGATGTGGAGGCAGCTCGGCAAAATCAAATGTATGCACGTGGTCCAGCTGCGTTTTGAGGAAGCCCTGCATCTGGCTGAGCATTTTGGTGCGATAGCGAGAGAGTTCTGAGATTTCTTTTTGAATCTGATTGCGTTCTTCTACTCCTTTCCGCACAATCTCCTGTGCATGGGCTTCTGCTTCACGAACACGTATCTCGGCTTTTTGACGGGCATTTTCGAGGGCATCACGAGACGATTGTTCCGCTTGCATGAGGGTTTTGTGTAGAATGTCTTCCACCTCTTTCAGCGTATTGTATTTGGATTGGGTTTTTTCCAGTTCCTCTTTGAGACTGCGATAAGCCTCAAGTTGATGCTCCCACTCCTGTGAAAGTGCCAAAAGGAAGGCATCCACTTCGTCTTTGTCATATCCCCGGAGTGCCCGCTTAAATGACTGTTGTCTTATTTCTATGGGGGTGATCATGTTCCTTGCTCAATCTCAAACTTCCAATGCAATAGCCGACGATCGTCGCTACACGAAAGTACAGAATTATCTTGTTTTAGCCACCATATACGGTTCACACTGTTTTTATGGCCGTGATGTCGGGCTAGATCTACGACTTTTAGCAGGTCAAACGAATAGGCATCCCACAACTTAATGGTCTTGTCTCTACTCGCTGTCACAAAGTAGTCTCCCTGCGGAGAGAAGGCCAAATCATTGACGGTAAAATGGTGGGCTGGCAAGCTTTTGATCAATTTATGATCGTCTTGCAGATCCCAAACGTTGATGTGAGCATCCCTTCCCCCACTGACTAAGTATTTTCCCGCATGATGAATAGCCAAGGAAAACACAGAGTTTTGATGTGCTTTCCAGTCTCGTTCGACTCCTCCTGTTTCGAGATTGACATAACGAATATGATGGTCGCTGCAACCCACATACAAGCCGTTTTCGTAGGGGACCACACTCCGCAAGTGGTCGCTTGCAATCTGTAAGTACCCTTTTTCTTCAAAATTCACCAAAGAGTATACGCTTAATCCTCCTTTTGCCATGAGAATCCAAAGATTTTTGCGATTGGACTCGTAGTAAAAGTTGTAGATCGCGTGGGTAAACTTACGGAAGGAATGAACCAGTTTTTTACTGTGTAGGTCAAATATGTAGACTGTCCCATCGCTCCCTCCAATCACCAGCAGAGAAAGTGAGGCTATATGCAGCATGGCATAATTGGCACTCTGGGTCCGCATCAAGGCGTGTGCATCAGAGGTAGGGTTGACGAGTTGCCATTCAGCGACGATGCCGTCATCTCCAGATGTGTAGGCGACTTGTCTATCTTCGTCTACCGCCAAGGAAAATACAGAGCCTGTATGCCCCTCAAAGGCATGAAGCTGATGAACATTTATGTGAGGAATATTAGCCACTATTCGTCGAGATTATCCTGAAAATACAAAAGGTTGTGACTCATATCAAAGGCACAGAGTTTGCCCATTCCTGGACGAAACTTGGCAAAGCAGCCATTGTCAATGTCCAGAACTTGCTGATCGGGCAGCGTATCAAGCATCGTCTGTATCTCCTCCTGATCTATCGGTGTGTGCCCGTGGATGATGCGGCGATCGCCCAACCAGTTCCAGTCGATGTCCTCATACCAGTGGCGTAGCCACAACATGGACTTGGTATCACCGAGAGGATTATGCAGCCGCCACAAGAAGCCTTCTCCTTCGTCATCCTTGGTCTGTCCTTTGAAGTTTAACCCTGCATGGACTAGGATATAATCTTCCACTTCCATATGATAGTCAAAGTCATCCACCATGTCGATGTATTTCAACGGAATCTCCTGTGGTTGGGATACATTGAAGCTACGAAGCGTTTCCCGTCCGCCGTTGTACAACCAGATCTCTTGCTTATCTGGCTCCTCATAGGCACTGACCATCATATCCTCGTGATTGCCTTTGATGCAGTAGACTTTATAGCCTGCCTCCTCTAGCTTGATCACATAGTCCAAGACCCCTTTTGAGTTGGGACCTCTATCTATAAAGTCTCCTAGCAGATAGAGTCGATCAGCAGGCTTGAGCTCAAGCACGCGTTCGACCATGTGCTTAAAGGTCGTCATACAACCGTGGATATCCGAAATGGCTATGTGGCGCATATGTGTGTGAAATAGTAAGAACCCTTACGAGTGATCTTTTATCTGTGTTGACAATCTGTGTAAATTTTCATAGATGATGGCATAAAATCTTAAACATACCATAAATTTTTACAGATTTTATCTCCTACTCAATTCAATATTATTTCTACTGAATCATTCGTAATCAGGTCTATTTATCAAAAATAAAAACTCTCATCGCAAAATGGAATTTTTGATAGGCTCCCCGCGAAATTAATGGCTTTTGTGTAACTTCCCTTTTTTAATGCGTAAATGGATATGAAATTTTGGTCTACTTCTCTTCTGTTGTTGTGTTTTGCCTGGGCTTGCAGTCCCGAACCTGCAGATTTGGTCATTTTGGATGGAAATATTTACACATTAAATGAAGCTGCTCCTCAAGCGCAAGCAGTTGCTGTGCGCGATGGACGTATCCTAGAGGTCGGCCCCAATGAAACTATCAAAGCCTACATCAGTCCAGCAACCGAAGTAATAGATCTAGAAGGAAAGACCTTGGTGCCAGGTTTTATCGAAAGCCATGGACACATTCTCGGGCTGGGACAATTTAAGCGTCAGTTAGACCTCACCCAAGTAGCCAATTATGACGAATTAGTAGAAATGGTCAAACTCGCTGCGGAGAATACCTCCGAAGGAACGTGGATTCTCGGTCGTGGATGGCATCAGAGCAAGTGGGTTCCTCAGCCTGAGGTCATGGTCAAAGGATATCAAGTTCACGATAAGTTAAGTGCGGTTTCTCCCAATCATCCTGTCATGCTGACCCATGCCTCTGGTCATGCTGTATTTGCCAATCAGAAGGCGATGGAGGTCGCGGGAATCACTGCTCAGACTCAAGTGGGCGTAGATGGCGAAATCATCCGTGATGGAAGCGGGAGGGCAACAGGTATTTTTTCAGAAGACGCCGAAGCACTCATCGCCCATTTTATCCCCAAGGATACCAAAGAAAGCTTACGTCAAGATCTAAAAGCGGCAGTCGCAGAGTGTCTTTCCTATGGCATCACCAGCTTTCAGGATGCAGGCTCCAACGCCAACGGGATTGAAGTCTACCGAGAGGCTGTAGCTCATGATGAACTAGGGATTAGGTTGTGGGTGATGCTTTCAGGGAGTGATTCTTCCCTACTCAGTGAGTGGTACCAGCATGGCCCAGAAGTAGGAGACCATCTGACGGTGCGTGCGATCAAGCTGTACGCTGATGGAGCACTTGGTTCGAGAGGGGCATGGCTGCTAGAAGAATACAAGGATCGGCCTGGACATTTTGGCAACCCCCTTCAACCGATGGCCAACATACAGAAAATCGCTGAGAATGGCCTTGCCCATGGTTTTCAGGTTTGTACACATGCAATCGGCGACCGTGCCAACCGTGAGGTATTGGATCGCTACGCAAAAGCCTTTGCCAAACATCCCGAAAAAGCACACGATCATAGATTTCGCGTAGAGCATGCGCAGCACCTTCATCCTGAAGACATACCCAGATTTTCAGAGCTGGAGGTAATTGCCTCTATGCAAGGCATTCACATGTCTTCGGACCGTCCATGGGCCATCAATCGACTAGGTCAACTGCGTATTCAGCTCGGAGCTTACATGTGGCAGCGACTCATACAGTCTGGCGCCAGAGTGATCAATGGAACAGATACACCTGTTGAACCAGTCAATCCCTTTGCCTGTTATTATGCGTCGGTGACAAGAAAAACGCTAGCAGGGACACCCAACGAAGGGTATGAAGCAGATCAAAGAATGACGCGCATGCAAGCGCTTAGGTCCTATACCCTTGATGCTGCTTATGGCGCATTTGAAGAGCAGAAGAAGGGATCGATCGAAGTGGGGAAATACGCAGATTTTGCTGTCCTATCTAAGGATATTATCACCTGCTCAGAGCGAGAGATCCTTCAGACAGAAGCACTCATGACCTTTGTCGGCGGAGAGTTAAAGTATGAGAGGAAAGAGGCGACAGCCGAAAATTAAGTACCTGACTACAAGAAAAACATAGAGAGGCCAACATCATCATATTTTTGGCTCTATGCGCTAGATATACTTTCATGAATAAGGCACTAGAAACGATTCGGAAGAATGCCTGGACCTGGATTCCCAGCATTTACGTAGCAGAGGGATTGCCCTACATCCTGATCAATGTGGTCATGGTAACGGTCTATCAGGATCTAGGCGTAGCTGAAAAGGTGATCCCGCTGTATGTGGGCTTCTTTGGCTATGCATGGATTTTCAAACCTGCATGGAGTCCTTTGGTCGACCTTTTTCGTACCAAGCGCTGGTGGATTCTATTTACCCAAGCGGTTTTGGGTACAGGTTTTATGCTGCTCGGTTTTATTCTGGCTGATGAACCCTTTTTCACCTATTCCTTGGTTCTGTTAATGTGGCTATCCATTGTCTCAGCTACTCAAGATATTGCCATTGATGGACATTACATGCTGGCCTTGAAGGAAAATCAACAGTCTTTCTTTGTCGGAATTCGTTCGACCTTCTATCGACTGGCTGTCCTCATCGGAAAAGGTCCTTTATTGATTCTGGCTGGTGGTTTGATCACTACAGGTGGAATGTCTCCCTACACGGCGTGGAGCTACACCTTTATCGGAATAGGTGCAGTTTTTGGCATTCTCTTTCTATATCATTTGATCGTCGTACCAGAGCCAGAGCGAGGGGGAGTGGTCTATAAGGATGAGATAGAGGATAAAATCAGCCTAATTGGAGGGGAAGATACCGAAAAGGAAAGCGAGTCAGCAAAGGCAGACGTACAGCAGCCTTTGGCCAAACGACAAGGAAATTTCCTGGATGTCCTCAAGACCTTTTTTCAGAAACCTGATATCGGGATCATGATTGCCTTTCTCCTTTTGTACCGTCTGGGGGAGTCGCAATTACAGTCTGTAGGCATTCTCTTTATCAAAGATGACGTAGCCAAAGGAGGCTTGGGCTTGTCTACAGAAGAATTTGGGCTTGTATATGGTACCTACGGGACTTTGGCGCTTGTCGCGGGAGGGATTTTGGGAGGAATTCTGATCTCTAGAGATGGGCTGAAACGCTGGCTCTGGCCTATGGCTATTGCGATCAATCTACCCAATGTGGTCTACATTCTCCTAGCCGTGCTTCAGCCTGGCGATTCCATCTTGACCATCGCCTGTGTGGTGCTAGAGCAATTCGGGTATGGCTTTGGCTTCACTGCTTTCATGATGTACATGATCTATGTGGCACAGGGACCTTACAAAACCGCGCACTACGCGTTTGCAACGGCCTTCATGGCGATTGGGATGACATTTCCGATGCAGGCCAGTGGGTACATCCTGGGAGAATTGGGCTACATGAATTTTTTCATTTGGGCTTCTATTGCTACGATAGCCTCTTTTTTCGTAACAAGTCTGATCAAGGTTCCTGAAGGATTTGGAAGAAAAAAAGGAGAAAGTTAGCGAATCATTATTTTTTCCTCGCGAATTCTCAAAGTGTATCATAAAGGCTACCTTCGCGCGTTACTTTTAGCGTGTCTTATCGTCATAGACAGACACAAGCAAAAAGCAATAGCAAAAGAATACACATGAAATTTTTTCCCTTCCTTCTGGTCATCGTTTTTCTGAGTGCCTGTGGAGAGTCTCAGCCTAAGCAGTCTATTCCACAAAGCTCGCAAGCGCTGTCTGTCTATCCCATCGACCAGCGTATGGATCATGATACCTACGAGGGATTCTTGGATCTCATCGCCTTACAGCAAGATATCCCCAAAGCTATGATTGCTGCGCATACTTTGCTGGGCAATCCCAAAGGATTTTTTTATGGGAAGGAGCGCTGGGTTATCAATGAGCAGGTTCAAGCCCTGATTTTACACCAACAAACACCTACTGGCCGCCGCAATTATCTTCTGACTACAGATGGCACACGTACCCTGGATCAGCGTATGATCACTGAAAACTATGAACTATCTGGAAAGAAAGTAGTAGGAACCTATAAGACCGACAGCGAAGGCCATATTTTGTGTATCACACGCAAGTTTGTACAGGGAGAAGCCCCTCAGTCTTCTTCTACGACCTTTGGAGTACTGGCAAATGGAGAGATCGTAAAAGTAGCCCGATAAGCTATAGCTCGCTGAGCATCTGCATGACTTTGCTGCGCTTGCGACTAGAAACAGGCACTTCTGTACCATCCTTCATGACGAGATAGCCACCATCTATTTTGACAAATTCTTTGATATACTGGGTATTGACGAGGTGTGACTGGTGGACTCTGAGGAAGCCCTGCTCGCTGAGTAGATTGTCAAACTCCTTGAGGGTTTTGGTCACAAGCAACTGTTTGCCTTCTACAAAATAGAATATCGTATAATTGGTACTGGATTCACAGCGGAGTATGTCACTGACATTTACCACGTGGATTTTCTCCATCGTGTGGAGGGCGAGTCTCTGGTGCTGGGTAGACTGTATGTTGCTCAAAAGTGCCTTGACAGATTCTGGTTGTGTCTTTTGCGTTGCCTTGACTCTGTCAATGGCTGATATCAACTCGTCTGGATCAATAGGTTTGAGTAAGTAATCAATCGCTGAGAATCTCAAGGCTTTGATTGCAAAACTGTCATGGGCAGTTGTAAAGATGACATGAAAAGGGGTTTCTCCCAATAGCTCCAACAGATCAAAACCCGTCCCATCTCCCATTTCTATATCTAAGAAAATCAAGGCAGGTTGAAGTTTTCTAATCAATTTACCTCCCGAAATCACCCCATCTGCTTCCCCTACAATCTTAATGTCAGAGGCATAATGTTGAATATCTGCTTTGAGTGCTTCACGTGCTTGTGAGGAGTCGTCTATAATGACCGCTTTTATCATGTAGCTAAACTAGAAAATAGTTGGGAAAAATAGGAGAAAGAGGTATCGAATCGATACTTTTTAGAGAAAGGGTCTGCTAAAATTAATCCTCTAGGCTAAGGATTTTTTGGGTTATCGGAATATTAAAAAAAGAGAAGGACCAGTTTTCTTATTTGAAATATTTTGATTTTCAGTCCATTGATTGTAAGCGAATATGAAGATTTTAATATAAAATTTCTGTTAAGATCTTCTCTTTCCATGGATAGTTAAGTCACAAATGCTCTAATTTACGAATGATTTGATTTTTTAAATTAAACTAAGCTCAAACTACTTATGATCAATTGAATAACTAAATCCTGATATATCCTTACACCTGTTCATGTCCTCAACTGAGGATTACTTAACCTAACCAAACCCATGAAGAAACTACTACATTTCTTCCTATTCCTACTATTGGGATGGGGATCATCCTATGTAGCCTATGCCCAACAAGCGACCATAAGGGGAACCGTTACAGACTTTTCAGATGGTACTCCACTTGAAGGTGCGACTATTGCGCTTTTCAAAGATGGCAAAGGCGTTGCTGGAGCTATTGCTGATATCGAAGGAGACTTCCAGATAAAAGCTGCACCTAGCACATATACCCTTAAAATTTCATTTTATTCATTTACTACAGACTCGTCTACGATCACCCTTAAGCCTGGGGAGCTAGTAGTGAGGAAAATTCAGTTGGTAAATGCTACCACAAGCCTTGGTGTTGTGACGATCACTGGCGAGAGCAATGCCAAAACGACCAACAATGCCATTCGAGAGCGAATCAATGCCATCAACACCATCGATGCGATCGCTTCGGATCTCTTCACCCAACTAGGGGCAAACGATGCAGGAGACATTTTGAAGCTTGTCCCTTCTGTCACTGTATCGGAGGGGAAATATGTGAATGTCCGAGGATTGAGTGATCGGTATACAGCTACTTTGGTCAACATGGGGGAGATTCCCCCGCTTGATCCCGACAGGGCAGCTGTACAAATGGACCAATTTCCTGCGGGGCTCATAGACAGAATCACAGTCATTAAAAACTTTACTCCCGACCTGCCTGGTAACTTCACTTCTGGTCTAGTCAATATCGAAACGAAGAGTGATCCTCAGCAGTTGGAAATTTCATTTAGGGGTAGTGTGGGGTATAACACTGCATCGAGCCTGAGAAACGATTTCTTGACTACCCGTAAAGGATCTCTTGACTTTCTGGGAATAGATGATGGAGATCGGCAGGTGACACTGGATGATAAGAATCAAGGGCAGCCATCTTTTAGGCGACCTCTTTACGACTTGGTGAACAGTAATTCAGGCCTCAATCAAAACTATTCATTCACTATTGGCAATCGGTTTGATATCCTAAATCGACCATTTGGGTTTGTGATCGGCCTTACCTATCGGTACAATGAGCAGGATCTTGCTGACTATGAAATTGGTCGATATGATTTTGATATTGACGGAAATTCTGGCAACATTGATACGACAGATGGGCCGATAATCGATGGACGTGGGATTCGCAGTACTACCAGTTCTCTGGCAGGTGCCATTATAAATTTATCTTTTAAGCCTTCGGTAAATCATAAAATTGAGGTATCCTACTTAGGGAACCTTGCGGGTGAAAACCTTCAGCTCAAATCTGCCGGTCTATCAAGAGGAGGATCTGCGAGCGACGATAATGATCTGTTGATCAATGAAGTGCAGCAATTTAACTCCCGAAGCCTAAGTACCTTTCAGGGTAGAGGAAAGCATACATTTGGAAAGTCTAGACTTGAGTGGACATTATCCCAATCGAAATCTGTATTGGATCAACCAGATCGCCGTGTTTTCTTCTATATCGCCCCTACACAAACAACGTTCTTATTCGATACATTTGAGGTTTGTATTGGTGCATTTTGTTTTGATTCTCTTGCTTTACGAGATACACGTGTAGACACACTTCCTGACAGACAAATTATTGCAGGATCTGCTACAGAAGAATTGGGGAGAAGATATAGAAGACTCGATCAAACCACCACTGATTTAAATGTGGATTATACTTTGCCTCTTAATCTATGGGGAGATGACCCCAACCGTAAACTAGATTTGAAAATGGGGGGTAGGTATACCCGCAAGTACCGTGAGTTCAGAGACAGTACATGGGCCATTTTAGCTTCTTCAGTCTCTGGCCTTAATGTACAAGATACCACAGGGACGATTTTCGAAAATGGGGGCCAATTGGTAGCTGGAGAAATTGAAACCTTCATCGAATCGGGAACAGCCAATTATTCCGTTCAATTTCCTCCTGGGTATGCTTACAAGTTTAATTACGATGGGTTTGCTGGCTACCTGATGGGAGAGTTTGTTCCTTCTGCTAAACTTAGAATTATAGGTGGGGTCAGATATCAAACCATCGAAATGGCCTTGGATGGATTCTCTAGACCTACACTTGTGAACCCCGAAGGGAAGACCCTGGATTCTATTTCCATTGCCAATGGTACTTTCTTTACGGATGACTTTCTGCCTGCTTTACACCTTATATATAGGCCTACTGAAAATATGAATGTGCGTCTGGGCTATGCTCGAACCATCGCAATTCCTAGTTTCCGTGAGGTAGCCGTTTTTGTAAACAATAACTTTAGGGGAGACTATCGAACGGCAGGTAACCCCAAAACGCGTCGTTCAGTCATTGACAATATCGACCTACGATATGAGTGGTCCCCTAAGCCAGGAGCCATTTTCTCTATAGGTGGTTTTTACAAGGAGATTTTAGGGCCCATCGAGCTGGTATTCCAGTCGGATGTATTGACAGAATTTGTCAATCTTCGTACAGGCACAGACTCTGGCTTAGTTGCACCTATCAATCCTATTATTCCTAAGCCACAGGAAGATGAGTTTGCAGAGGAATTGGGAGATCTTGCGGTCGCTCTCGCCTACGGAGTAGAGTTTGAGGTACGTACAGACTTTGGATTCATAGGGAAAGGGTGGGATAAGCTACGTCTTTGGGGAAACTACGCTTTGATACGTACAGAAGTCCCACTAGATCAGCGCTCACGTACGATCCTTATACGTCAGTTTTCAGAGCAATTTGAATCTGAAGGGTTGGAAATTCCCACACGCCGACGACTATACGGTCAGCCTACTTTCAGTGTCAATGCTGAGGTTTCTTATGTAGATAGAGACAACCTGGGATTGGATGTGAGTGTCAACTACAACCAGTTTGGTGACCGTCTGGTACTGGTATTGGACGGAGGAACAAATATTGTGGAGAAGTCTCGTGGGGTTTTGAATGTGACCGTAAGAAAGACGATCGACAAAGAGAAGCGTTTTGCTGTACGTTTTCGTGCGCGCAACCTGCTAGATCCTGAGTACAAACGAACATATCAACTCTTGGGGTTAGGCCAGGATTTTCAAACATTTGAAAACTATCGAATAGGCCGTACTTATTCTTTAGGTGTATCCTACGACTTCTGATTCCCTTTTTCAGGCTTATCTATTGGGGCGATACGCCGATAGATAAGCTTTTTCTTATCCAAATTCTCACACCTAATATTTTTACACATGTTCAATTCATCTACTCGAACATCCCTGATCATAGGATTACTTTGCCTTTGGTTCGCAGGACTGTACAATTTGTCCTTTGGGCAGCAGACGACACAAATGAAAGTAGATTCTTTGCTAGCGCTAGCAGAATATACCCAGGATTTTGGTGGATATAGCGTAGGTATCTTGACTCCCTTAGGAGAAATCTATACTGGAGGTAATGGGATTTATAATCTAGGAATTGGGGCCAATGACAATGATACCACAAAGTTTGGTCTAGCGGATTTATCTCAGCATTTAATGGCAGTTCTGACTTTGAAACTGGCGGAAGATGGATCGATCAGTCTTTCTGATCAGATCGGCGCGAATGTATTACTGGCAGCACCGCCGACGGCTGTTCCTCCTTCAACTACGATTGAGCAGTTGCTCCGTCATACCAGTGGGATCAAAGACTTTTCCCAAAGCCCAAATTACTTTAACAATGCCTTAAGTATCGTTTTTCAGGATTTGTCTTTTGGATTTGAAACGCTAAATTATCAGCCGATTACGAGTCAGTATCTTTCTTCTCAAGGTGCTGCGAATGCTTCAGGTACATTTAGTTATTCTTTGACCAACTACATGGTGCTGGGAGAAAAGTTGGAGCAGCAATTCTCAGGTCAGACGATTCAGGATCTATTGAATACAAATATTTTGGCACCTGCGGGAGTCGATAGCATCCTCATCTACAATGTGGGACGTCAGCAACCCAGTGGAGTCGAGGCTGGTTTTACCTACAATTTATCTGGTGTTCTTCCAGAGATTCTCTCTTTTCAAACTTCTGTACTAACTTCTACGGGAGCATCAGCGAGTATTATTTCCAATCCCCAGGATTTTTTGACCTATGCTAAAGCACTATTTGGAGGTCAAATCCTAAATCAAAACAGCCTGAATCTCCTATTGGACTTTCAGCCTGCTGCCGGGCGTGAAATCAATGGTGTTCAAGTTGACGGATATAGCTATGGGACGGAGCAGTTTCAATTAGATGTCGCAGGTCAGCAGGAATCAGTCATTGGGCACTATGGGGGCGTAAACTATAATACACTTTTTGCCTATAGTCAGACCCTCAATGCTGGAGTCTTTATTTCACATAACTGGCACGAGTCTGATACTGCAAATCTGGTTGAGCTCGCTGGAAAATTGCTGGAAGTGGCCAAAGACGATATGGTCATGAGTATCGAGGATGAACTTGCTACTCAGGTGACGATTTCTCCCAATCCTGCTCAGTCTGAGTTGACCGTACAATGGGATTTGAATCTGGTAGGAGAGGTTAAGATAGAAGTGTATGATCTGCAAGGAAATCGAGTCGTATCGACACGGTCGATAGCCAATCAACCAGTAAGTGTGAATGTAGCATCACTTTCTACGGGATTATACATTTTGAAAATGGAAACCAATCGAGGTACATTCACTCGTAAGTTCATTAAAGAATAATAGGCTAAATGGATCGAAACAGGCCCAATATAATACGCTTGATCCAGCCCCTAACAGTCCATATCCCCTCGTCAATAGGGGAGGGAGTATGGGCTTTTTCCTTATCCTCAACACTTGTTAACTCAATTTCTATGCAAAAGAAATGGACCATTTGGTTGACCTTGTTTGTAGGTTTTTTCCTATTAGGGAGAGGACTGCAAGCCCAGATTCAAAGCTATGCTTACGTAGCAAATACACTTTCGGCAGATGTGACAGTCTTAGACTTAAATAATCAAACAGTCGTAAGTACGATTCCCGTAGGAGCGATTCCCATAGACATTGCCATCTCTCCTGACTCTTGTCAGTTGGCCGTTATTTGTGCCTTGGGAGGAGATACAGTAGTCACACCCAATTTTCCCAATCCTGATACAACTATTGGATCGGCACTTTATTTGATCGAAACTTCTACCAATACAGTATCATCCGTTATCAATCTTTCCACTTCGAGTATCCCTTCTGATGTCGCTTACAGCCCATCTGGAGATCGCTTTTATGTCTCATTCCTAGCTGCTAATGCCATAGAAGTTCTGGATATGAGTGGTAATTTTATCACAAATATTTCCTTTGCAGGTGGACCAACTGATCTAGCTTTCCGCCCAGGAACAAACGAGTTATATGTTTTGCAAAGCTCTCTCGGTCGCTATGGTTCCATTGATGCGACGACCAATACGGCTACTGCCCTCGACGTGGAGTTGGAAGGCCTTAGTGGGGGCGCAAGTACCAATCCTTTCAGCTTTGTATTTTCTCCTGACGGAAATACACTTATAGTACCCAACTCCTCTTCTTCCTTTTCTAATGTAGTCGATTTGACTACCACTCCTCCCACTGTGAGTCGTGTACAAGAAGATTTTGGGGGTTCTCCCAGCGATGCATTCATGGGGGGATCTATTGATGCGGTGGTGACACCTGATGGAACGAAAGCCTTGATTACAGAAGAAAGTACGGGCGAATTGTCTATTGTCAACCTCGATCAAAACAACACAATCTTCAACTCCTTTACCCCAGCCGATGATGTGATCAGCTTTGGATTCACAGACCAGCCCATCGGAGTGGCAGTTTCGCGAGATGGACAATCAGCTGTGGTCGCGCTTTCGACTCCTAATCAGGTAGCACTCATTGATTTGGCAACACGCTCGTTTGTCACACTAAATGTAGGAAATACGCCACGTGATGTGGTTGCTTTGGAGGTATTTATTTGTCCTAGCCTTCCTGTCAATCAGGTTTCTGAGACTGTCTGTGCAAATGATCTCCCCTTCACTTTTGGCTCACAATCCTTGACTACTGCAGGAGTGTTTACAGATACCTTTACGCTTGCTCAGGGATTCAATTGTGATTCGATTGTAGAGTTGACATTAACTGTCAATCCCACTTTTGCCGATACCGTAGACAATGTTATATGTGATAGTGAGTTGCCTTTTAGCTTCGGGACCCAGACCCTCACGATGGGAGGCACCTTCATCGAAACATTCTCCAGCGTGACGGGCTGTGACTCTGTTGTGACATTAAATCTGACAGTCAATTCTACCTTTACGGCGAATCTGGATTCAACAGTCTGTGATGTCGAGCTCCCCATCACGTTAGGGACTCAGACGATTTCTGCTGCAGGTAACTACACGGAGGTGTTTCAAGCTGCGAATGGTTGCGATTCTACTATAAACCTAAATTTGGCAGTCAATCCTACTTTTGCGGTTACGGATTCTGCATTTATCTGTCAGGGCCAAACCTTGATCTTTGGTTCACAAGTACTGGATTCGAGTGGCACATATAATGAAGTCTTCTCTTCTGCCGTAGGTTGTGACTCGGCAGTGACGTTGATATTGGTGGTTGGAAACAAAGTCGTGACCAATCTGTCTGCCACCATATGTGATGGAGAGAGTTTCACCTTTGATGGTCAGCAATTGACCGTTGCAGGCGAGTATACAGACTCTCTGGTCGCTTCGTCTGGTTGCGATTCTATTGTGGTATTAAATCTTTCGGTAGATCCGACTTTTGCTGTCACACTCATTGATAGTGTTTGTGAAGATATTCTGCCCATCACGTTTGGTACCCAGACTATTACAATGGCAGGTATCTACACGGAAACCTTTACTGCTGCGACAGGTTGTGATTCTGTTGTGACCCTAGAACTCGTAGTCAATCCCGTATTCGCCCTCCAAATTGCAGATACGGTTTGTGACAGTGAGCTTCCGATTACATTGGGTACGCAGACCATTACTTCAGCAGGTAGTTTTACAGAAGTATTTGTTACATCTGCGGGTTGTGACTCTACTGTGACGCTTGATCTAGTGGTCAATCCTACTTTTTCACAAGAGGACACATTGGTGATATGTGAGGATGAATTGCCGATTACTTTGGGAACTCAAACCATTACGGCATCTGGTGATTATACAGAAGTATTTGCCACAAGTTCAGGCTGCGATTCTACCGTATTATTGAATTTAGTCGTCAACCCCATATTTAACGTAAATGTATCAGACACGGTACAAGCGAATGACCTTCCATTTATATTTGGTGTACAATCATTGGATGAGTCGGGGACTTACACAGAAGTATTTGAGACAGTGGACGGGTGTGACTCAACGGTTACACTCGCGCTTCTCGTTGATTCTACAACGAGTATAGATCCTGGAGAAATACAGCAGTTTACGGTAAGGATTTATCCAAATCCTACATCGGATATGTTACATGTAGCCTTTGATCTACACCAGGCAGAGGACGTGACGATTACGATTTTTGACCTAAGTGGTCGTCGAGTATATAATTATATTCACGCTGCGAAAGGTGCAGGAACGCAATGGATCCAGTTGGATCTGGCTAATTTATCGAAGGGACTCTACATCGCTCAGGTAACAGAGGAGCAGGGGAGTGTCTCGCAGTTGATTCAGCTTAAGTAGGTAAATGATAGAATAATCATATTATTGAGCAATAATCCCTCATATCTTAAAGATATGGGGGTATTTTTTGCCATTATGGAAATATTGGATTAATAGTCAAGCAAATTTTGTTGATATGTCTTATTTGTGTCAATGGGTATTTATTTGAATGATTCTATTTGTAGGCTAGATCAAAAGTGTAGGATTTTAATAAGTCATTTTCGTAGGCTTCTTTTATGGATCTATCTGAATTGTGAGTACAAAACGCTGGCAGAAGATTGAAATTTAGCGAATATCGACCCAAGAGATTTGTTTTTCTGTATGCTTGGTAAGAAAAGCAGGAAGGATCAATATTTATATGAATGATATATCAGTTTTTATATAAGTCTTTCAACGAGTGAGATAGCGATTATAAAAAATGAGAAATATTGCGATCGAGCTATTTTAAATATTTTTTAAACTGAAATTTAAGAAAGAAGATTTATTTGATCTTTGATGAAAATAAATGGGTTCTTTTGATTCAAAAATATAAAAGAGACCATATATAAGATGGGAAAAATGTCTAAGAATGTAAATAACAATAACAGCTTTAAGGGGCAAAAATCAGGATTTATGTCATTGATAATCAGTGTATTTTGCTTTGGTAATAGAATATTTCAAAAAAGGCAAATATTTATTTTGTCAATCAAAACTAAGTATTTGTATCAAATTTCTCATAGATAATTAACAAATTATTAACCCCAATTTCTCCTTTCACTCTGTAATTCCTCCTATCTTTAAGCGTGATTTTAATGATCGAAACATGTAAGATTCTCTGATAGATTAACAACTTTAGTCGAAAGCGGCTTTGCGTTGTGTTTTTGTTTTAGAAAAGGTGGGAAGTACAACTTTCAACTTGAGGTTTAGAAACGAATCTATCCTTAGGAGAAGAACAGAGAATTACAATTGTTTCATTGGCTGTTGATTGTACGTGATATTTATTTAGCAACCACAAAATCATTCAAAAAAACAGAAAAGAACCATTGCTCGCTCGCATTAATCCATTTTCTCCTTAAAGTCCATTTTCTTTACTACGAACCTTTTAGGCTACTTCTATCAAGTAGCCTGGGAACATATTATAGAAACTGTACAGTGTTAATAATCAAATACCTTATTCAAAATATATGGTTTAAGAATTTTTCATATTTCACTAATATCCTCACATCTGTTATGAAAATTTTTTCTCACATCTGCCTAGCAGTTGCTATGATGATCATGGCTGTTACTGCTTCTGCACAGACAATTGTGTCTAATGACATCACTTCAAGCACGACTTGGTCTCTTGCTGGTAGCCCTTACATCTTGGATGGTTACATCTTTGTAAGCAACGGTGCAACGCTGACTATCGATCCAGGAGTAGTGGTTCGTGGTCTTGACGATGATCCTGCAAACAATGTTCTGCCTGACGGAACGAACCTAGGGGCAATCTCTGCTCCTGAAGACAATGTAGGTGCTTTGATCATTGCGCGTGACGGCAACATCAACGCTGTCGGAAATGCTCAGAACCCAATCATCTTTACAGCGGTAAAGGATGACTTATCTGATCCCGCCGATCTTTCTTGCGAAGATTTCGGACTATGGGGCGGTTTGATCGTTCTTGGAAACGCTGTAGTGAGCTCTCCTGAAGCGAACTTTGACTCTACGCTTGGATTCGTAAACAACACAATCGAAGGTGTTATCACGACTAACCCTGCAACGGCGCTTCTCGCACAGTTTGGTGGAACTGATGACAATGACAACTCTGGATCCATTGTATACGTTTCTATCCGTCACGGTGGTGACGTATTGACAGACGGTGATGAGATCAACGGTTTGACACTAGGTGGTGTAGGTCGTGGAACCACTATTGATTTCGTAGAAGTATTGGCAAACGCTGATGATGGCATCGAGTGGTTCGGTGGAACTGTAGACATCAAGCACTCAGTCGTGACTTGTGTAGTTGATGATTCTTATGACTACGACCAGGGGTCACGTTTCCGTGTCCAGTTTGCTGTTTCTATCGGATCAGGAAACCGCGGAGGTGAGCATGACGGTGGTGACAACCCAGACGATGCCACTCCATTTGGTACTCCTGTATTCTATAACGCTACTTACATTGGAAAGCCTGTAGTACAGGGTGAGCAGGAGATTCTTGTTCTTCGCGACAACGCAGGTGGTAACTACCAGAACTCTTTGTTCTACCAATCTCAGCAAGGAATCGAGATCGAGTATCGTTATGACCGTCCTTCTTCTTACTTCCAGTTGTTTGCTGTAACGAACGATCCTTTCCTAGGAAACATCGTGAACTTGAACATCGACCACAACACTTACTGTGACGTAGCTCTTGGTGGTGGAGACAACTTCTTCTTGAACGTAGTATCTGACGGATTTACGGGAGCAACTCAGCAGCAGCGTGCGACTTCTAACGCAAACTTGACGGCAGCTAGCCTTGCTTCTGGTAACATCGGAACGAGCATCTTCCGTGACTTGACTTGCTTGAACCGTACAGGATCTCTTGACGCTACTGACCGTGACGCATATGGATTCTCTTACGACTTGCGTCCACAAGGACAGCTTTCTGCTGTTTCTCCATTCCCTACAGGTGGTACGGCATTCTTCACAACTGCTAACTACGATGGTGCTGTAGCTCCTTCTGCTACTTCTGGCGCTGATTGGTTGGCAGGATGGACTGCAACTGCTGAGTACGGAATCGTACAGTAAGGATCATTTGACACAATTCAGACCTAAAAGGATAGAACATTTACTCTACACTTTTGGGTCTGAGTCTCTTCTATGCCCTCTCTCCAGTGGGCACTGGATTGTTATGTATGAATTTACAGTTATCAAAAAAATCCAACTTTAATTTCTTTATGAAATCCCAAAATATGTTGCGCAGTTGGGTGCTCTCTCTGGTCATGATCTTAGCAGGTCTTCAGACGATGAATGCACAAGACTTCGCATACGTAGCGAATACACTTTCTGATGACGTGACAGTCATCGACTTGACTACCAACACGGTAGTGACAACGATCTCCGTGGGTACTGTACCTGTGGACGTAGCCGTTTCTCCTGACGGTTCACAAATTGCTGTTTTGAATGCAGTAAGTGGTTCTATTTCTTTGATCGACTTTGCTTCAAACACAGTTACCAACACATTGACTGGACTTTCTGGTCTTCCTTCTGCGATGATTTACGATGCCACAGGAAACTTCCTGTATGTTTCCTTTCTATCAGGAAACCGTATCGATGTGGTGGAAGTAGGTACTGGAACCGTATCAACTTCAATCTCTGTACCTGGTGGACCTACAGGCATGGCCCTTCGTCCTGGAACCTCTGAGCTATACGTAGTATTGAGTTCTTTGGGTGAGCTAGGCATCATCAATGCTTCTACTAATACAAATACAGGAAATACCATTCTTCTTGAAGGTGCTGCGGGTGGTTCTTCTACGAATCCATTTGCTGTAGCGAT
>JBCBFT010000037.1:0-54143 GCA_038527485.1 Bacteroidota bacterium | reverse complement strand
CTTTTAGCCTCCTCTCTCAGATTTTAACATTGCAAAGCCCATCCACCTCCTTTTTCATAGGTACGTCATGCCTAAAATGGCTATATTCTAAGTGGAGGACTTACTTGTAAACCTTTTGTTTTCTCATCGTAATAAAGATTAACTCCTATCAATTAGAATTTATGGTCACCCTACACATTCCTGATATAGATCCTGGAGATCGCACGTTCACTGCAGAGATTCGTCGTGAGGTTGCGCTTCTTATGTACCAGAAAGAGCGGTGGTCCCTAGGAAAAGCGGCTCATTTTGCAGGTACACCCTATGTAGTTTTCCAGCAGATCTTAGGAGACAGAGGCATCTACATGAATTATGATGAAGAAGCCTTCTTATCAGATATTCAGACAATAAACGAGCGATTAACATGAATATCGTAATTTCTGATACCTCACCTATCAGCGATCTCATCAGACTTAACTTACTTGAACTTCTTCCTAAACTTTACGGTGAATTAATTATTCCCCCGACAGTCTATGCAGAACTATTAAATCTCTCAGTTTTTGGTCCAAGAATCGGGGTAAGCGCATCTAATGGAAGCAAAGCAAAAAGAACTTATTCCCTTCATCAAACCTTTATTAATCGAACTTCAAAAACTAGGATTTAGGATCTCGCCTTCACTCTTTGAACTAGTTCTTAGGGAAGCTAAAGAATGATCCACTCCCTCAAATTCTCAATCATCCCAAACGTCTGCTAGACGTCCGTTTCGATAACCGAACTTTCCCCTATCTTTGCAATCGAAATTTAATGAGGGATAGGAGATAGACAGATGGCTCAAACTTTTCTTGATGAAAGATCGTCTGTCTTCTTATGTCTGAATTATCAATGTCATAATAAATGAAAGTAGCTGTCGTGGGTGTCACGGGTCTCGTGGGCACCGAAATGTTGCGCGTACTCGAAGAACGCGATTTTCCTGTAGCTGAGTTGGTTCCTGTAGCTTCGGCACGTTCGGTCGGAACTGAGGTAACGTTCAAAGGAAAGAAACACACTGTTGTGAGTATGGAAGCAGGGATAGCAGCGAAACCTGATATCGCGCTTTTCTCAGCTGGAGGGAGTGTAAGCAAAGAATTTGCCCCGCAATTCGCCGCCGTAGGAACCACCGTCATCGACAACTCCTCTGCCTGGCGCATGGACCCCCACACGCCTTTGGTCGTGCCTGAGATCAACATGAATGCCGTACAGGGAAGCAAAATAATCGCCAATCCCAATTGCTCTACTATACAGATGGTCATGGCACTCGCCCCGATTCACGCTGCATATGGCCTCAAACGCCTCGTGATCTCTACCTATCAAAGTGTGACAGGTACTGGCAAAGCTGCCTGGGATCAACTCCTCGAAGAACGTAAGGGCGAAGCTACCAACCAAGTGTATCCTCACCCCATCGACCTCAATGTGTTGCCGCATTGTGATATTTTCTTTGACAATGGCTACACCAAGGAAGAACTGAAACTCGTACACGAAACGCGTAAAATTCTTGCAGACGACTCCATTGGGATTACCGCTACCGCTGTACGTGTGCCTGTCTACGGGGGGCACTCGGAGTCGGTGAATATCGAAACACACAAACCTTTTGAGATCGCAGATATTCGTACGCTGCTAGCAAATACACCCAATGTCATCGTCCAAGATGACCCCGCAAATAATGTCTATCCTATGCCCCGCAATGCCCATGGCAAAGATGAGACTTTCGTAGGACGTATCCGCCGCGATGAATCCATCGAAAATGGCCTGAACATGTGGATCGTAGCGGACAACCTGCGCAAGGGAGCGGCTACCAATGCGGTGCAGATTGCCCAAGCACTGGCTAAGACGACCGTAGAGTAAGGGTGATCTGAAGGTTAAATCAATATGAGGAGCAGGATGCAAAAGGTTCTGCTCCTTTTTTTACAGTGTAGTTCCCAACCCAATCAGCCATCGAAATTGGAAAAAATCTTCTGTTGCAGGTGGGCGGCTAAGGAAAAGGGGAAAATCGACCCTCAGGCTCAACGGACGTCCTGACCGCCTAGGCCAAGGTGTGGCACCAGAAAAACGCAGACGCACCTCTGCTCCTACTCCTGCATCCATCCTCCAATTGCCCCAAACGATGTCACGGATCGCAGCCGTATCATTGCCGCGCCCTATCATCCCTCCATCCCAAAAGGCATACAAACGATACTCATACTTTGTATCCTGTCCCCATACAGAAGATTTACTTTCTTTTTGAGAGACCCACCCCAACTCTGCATGCGTTGCCAGTCCATGATCTCCATACCACTCAGGCTCGAAGTTTTCTAGCTCTGCTCGATAGCTATTGTACCCTCTCAAATGGAGTCCTCCAGCATACTGCAGATGCGCCGTTTGTCTCCCGATATCATTTTGCGTCAAAGCTTCTGTGGCAATCCCTCGGTTCAGACCAGGATGATCGTACATCTCTTCGGGACTCCCACCTGCCAGGTATAAGGCAGACTCCAGCGGCGCGCTCCCCCACCCTATACGCCCGAAGGCTGACAGATCCAATCTCAATGATTTCCAATTTACATAGTAGGCGTAGCTTGCCTCTAGCCAGCCATAGTCATGCTCACTGCCAGGAAGACTAGATCTCAGCTTAGTAGACAATACCTGCGTGATGTCAAACTTCCTACCTGCGTACTCACGCTTTCGCAGAGGATAGGAAGTAAGCCGAAATTTCAGCTCAGTAAATATATTTCGCTTCTCTGCTGACCATTGATCCGGAAAATTGAGATAGTTACGGAAATAGTCCCGAGGCATTTTCTGATAGACTATTCGAAGACCTGGACTCTTAATTCGCCAGCGAGGATCTTCCTTTCCGCGTTCTTTTTTTCTTTTATTCTCCCTCACCCCCAAGATATCCATGTCCAGATGTAATGCATGCCGATTGAGGCCATCCTTGCTTTGACTCTCGGCTACAAACGCTACATTAGTGACCGCTTTCCAAAAAGGAAGCGTGGCCAAGTCTTTATGCCATCGGGCACGGACCAAATAATTGATACGCTGAAAGCTATCAGCAAAGGCATCAAAATCAGGTACAATCGCAGGATTGGCCCCTAGTCCTGTCCCATATCTTACCATCCCATACAAATCGAAAGGTTCCTTTTGTACATAAGTACCCAGTCCTGCTTGTGCTCCACTGAAACCATTCCACCAGAGTGAAGGATGAAGGATGACGTGTGGGGATGGATCAGATTGGATGACAGGTAATAGTTGAAAAGTAAACTGCGCTGTGTCTGCTTGGGGTAAAGTATCTTGAGCCTGGATGAGAGAAAAGCCCACGATGAGGAACCCAAAAAGTAGGAGGTATTTCATAGCCCGAATTAAAGGATTTCTCCATTAGCATTCATATGCCTTCCTCTTTCATTCAATATTTTCCTGAGCAAACTCAATACCTGCTCTGTTTTATCTGGACTTTTTGCCCAAGGACTACTTCAGAAAACCCATACTGGACCCTCTTTTCTATAGGTTTTTCCCAAAATCTGATCATTCTCAAAAAATATTTCACTTTTTATATATACCGAAACCGTTTACGTAATCGATTTCGCTGAAAATGACCTGATATTCAGACAGATAAACACTTGATTTCTATCGTTTAATTCGCAAACTTTAAATAGTAGTTAGTATTTATATAGCAATTTTTGAGGAAAGCAGAGGTACAGTGCATCACATGTCTGTACCTCCTTTTTTTATTCAATCCCCTATGTCAGCAGGGCACATGGAGCATGATCTTCATTTGCATAGGAAATCACGCGCCGACTCAATAAAAAATCGTCTGTCAATGGTATCCAACACGAAATATTTGGGTTAATTCGGACATTTTCCTTATTTCCTTAACATATCTCCACAGATGCGAGCTTTTCCTTATGAAAGAAGGAAAATTATGTTTAAAAATTAGGAATTTGGCATAGCTTGTGACAGGTTACACATCGAAAAATGAGCATATACCCATTTTTCCTTGACAAGCTTCGAGAGGCCCCTATAGCTTTCGAACATTCACCCACGATCCAAAATACCCACTAACTATATGAATCAAGAGTCAGTTGTCCATACACGCGAACTTTTTCCTGGCCAGCTCCTCTCGTACACTCAGCAAGATCATGTCATCACTTTTCGTTGTGACAATGGCTTGCTGCTCAATGTATACGTACTGACAGACGAGATTTTTCGCTTTCGCTTTGCTCCTGAAGGTTATTTCCTACAAGACTTTTCTTACGCCATTGCACCCGACTTCCGCCCAGCTGTATCCAAGTTGCAGATTGTAGAACGTAAGAACTACGTATCGATCAGGACAGCATCGGTCGAATGCCGCTTGACCAAAAATGGCTTGCATACTACCATGCTAGACCTGAAGGGAAAGGTCATTTTACAAGACGATAAGGGCTTCCACTGGGAAGATTATGAGCATGGAGGCGCCATCGTCATGATGAGTAAGGTGGCTCAAGAAGATGAGCATTATTTTGGTTTGGGAGACAAAAGCTGTCATCTGAACCTCCGAGGCATGCGTCTCCAAAACTGGAATACAGATTGTTTTGGCTATGGTCCTGACACAGATCCTCTGTATCGCAGCATCCCATTTTATTATGGATTGCATCATGGACAGGCCTATGGTCTTTTCTTCGACAATCCCAACCGTACCCTCTTTGACTTTGCACGAGAGAGAGAGGATGCGACTTCTTTCTGGGCCCATCATGGGGAGATGAATTATTACTACATTCATGGTCCTCAGCTGATGTCTGTAGCCGAAAGATATGCTCAACTCACAGGGAGACCTGAGCTGCCTCCTTTGTGGACCCTCGGATTTCACCAGTGCAAATGGAGCTATTTCCCCGAATCGGTCGTCAAGGACATCGCGGCAAACTTCCGAGAAAGAAATATTCCCTGTGATGCCATCTACCTGGACATCGACTATATGGATGGGTACAGATGTTTCACTTGGAACAAAGAATACTTCCCTGATCCTGCACGCATGATCCGCGAGCTCAACGAAGATGGCTTCAAAACCATCGTCATGATTGATCCAGGGATCAAGGTAGACCTGGAATACGACGTATTCAAAGAAGGACTGGAAAAGGATGCCTACCTCAAAAATCCCGATGGTACGTATGCAAAAGGGAATGTATGGCCAGGTCCCTGTGTTTTTCCCGATTACACCAAACCTGATGTGAGGGAATGGTGGGGCACACTTTACAAAGATCTGATCCGAAAGATGGGCGTTCATGCCTTTTGGAATGATATGAATGAGCCTGCGGTCTTCGAAGTAGAGAGCAAAACCCTGCCTGAAGATGTCCGATTTGATTATGAAGGGATCGGAGCTAGTCACGCACAAGGCCACAACATCTATGGGATGCAGATGTCTCGCGCGAGTTTTGACGGCATCAAAGAATACTTGTATCCCAATAGACCCTTCCTGATCACCCGTGCTTCTTATGCTGGAGGCCAGCGATATGCTTCTGTCTGGACCGGAGACAATGTAGCCTCATGGGAGCACCTCTTGCTTGCCAGTACACAGTGTCAGCGTCTGAGTGTCTCTGGATTTTCATTCTGTGGCTCTGACGTAGGGGGCTTCAATGACCAACCTGACGGGGAACTCTTTGTGCGCTGGATGCAATTGGCGATCTTTCATCCTTTGTATCGTGTCCACTCCATCGGATACAACGATACAGGTGACTCTGCCATCGACGAGGAGGCGGTTGCCCGCAACATGGAGACCTTCAATCGTGATCAGGAGCCTTGGTCCTTTGGCGAACCTTACACGAGTATGTCTCGCAAAGCCATCGAACTGCGCTATCGCTTGTTGCCTATATTGTACACTGCCTTCTGGCAAAATGTCACCAAGGGCACACCTGTCCTGCGTCCGATGTCTTTCATGTATCAAGAAGATGCGGAGACGCTACATCGTATGGAGGAATTTATGGTGGGAGACAATCTCGTAGCAGTTCCTGTATCCGAGCAAGGCGCGACAAGTCGCGGGCTATACCTTCCTAAAGGTCACTGGTATGATTTCCGTGACGAAAAAGAATACCAAGGAGGAAAAGAATTTTATGTACCGGCTCCATTGGAATCTGTACCTATATTTGTCAAGGGAGGCGCGGTCATTCCGCTTGCTCCTGTCATGCAGTATGTGGGAGAAAAGGAAATCCAACAGCATGAAGTTCACGCCTACTACACAGAAGGAACGTTGGAAAGTGTGTGGTATCAGGATGAGGGAGATGGCTATGAATATGAAGGGAATTGCTATCGCCTCACGACATTCACCCTCAAGGGAGATGGACGCAATCTGGCACTTACCCAGCGTCACGAAGGATACTTCGTTCCTACGTATGAGACCTATAAAATCGTATTGCACGGGATTCACAAGCGGGTGAGTCGCTGTTTGGTGGATGGCAAGCCTGTGAGCTATTACAGGAGAGGAACGATACTGGAGATCAAGGTTCCGAGGGACTTCGGTGAGCTTCAATTGGGCTAAAACATACAGCCTACCATGCTAGTAATAGAAACAAAGAAGGTGATGAGCGCTTGCTTCATCACCTTCTTTGTTTCATGAGGACTCTAGACAATCGTTAGAATCCCTCATTGTATACTTGAAATAAATCTCTTTCGCTAATTCAGAGAAACGCCCCAATAGTTCGCTTCAAACTTCCAGAATGCTTTACGTAGCATCTTGAGGAAATACTCCACCTCGAGTAGGTCCATCAACAATGAGATTCCATTGCTATTGGTTTTTACTTTGATGGTCCGTACATAACCATCATCTAGCGTTTCATAGTATTCCTTCTTCTCTGTCAAAGTAAGAATTAACTGCTCTAAGGCAGGCTTGTACAGATCCAACTTGATACTCCCATAGTTGACATGGAAAGCTTGACACTTATAACAATAGACGATTCTCAACTCCTTCTCTTCACAGAGGGTCTCAAAGGGTAGCTTAGCATTAGGGAAATTGCTCATCTTATCTTTTTTATGAATACATCTAGAAATAAAGCACACATGCACTACATATGTAAATTATTAAATATTTTCATTAATTGTAGCAATTCCTTTCTTTTATTATCCATTTTTACTACTCGCATAGCATTTTATAGGATGACTCATCATATTTTTGATGCATTTGAGGCGAACAACAGGCAGATAGCGAGCACCATGAGGCTTGATAGCAGTAAAATTATCTCCAATAGTGAACTGAGTAAAACTCTGATAATTAGAAAAGTTCCTGAGGCTTTTCTGAACTCAAAAAATAACTTCGCATACGATTCACAAGTCAACTCCTGATCAACCCGCTATCTTTGATGTGCCTGTGTTCTGTTCTAATGAATTTTAACAAAGATCTTAACTACAGCTACAAGAAACACTTTTTTATTTAGAATGAATATAAATAGCCAACAAAAAAGTGGATCATATGTAAAAATACCTAGGCTTAGGTAGAGGCTTACTTATTATTAGGAGGGTAAGTATTAAGTTTTTCTGTGGAAAAAGGGAATGTTACCAAATCCTCGGGTCACAATTCTCGCTCCTTATACCTGAGCCATTGAAATTCAACACTTTATGATTGTCCTACTCGACGTACACTATCGAGAAAATGAAGCACATGCAGCTGCGGTTGTCATCGACCGGTGGTCAGCGGATCGTCCTTACAGAACCTATCAACATCGCATAGCAGAGGTGGCGCCCTATGAACCTGGCGCTTTTTACAAGCGAGAGATGCCCTGCTTGATAGAGACGATGGCGCAGATCGAAGAAGAAATTGATTGTATTGTGGTCGACGGTTTCGTATGGCTCAATGGGGAGAAAAATCCAGGCTTAGGCGGGCATTTGTATCAATACTACCGTGAATTCATTCCCATCATCGGCGTAGCCAAAACCCCTTATGGAGAGCCACACCTACTTTGCGAGCTCCTACTTAGAGGAGATAGTCAGGTGCCACTCTACGTGACAGCTGCAGGAATCGATTTGCCCACGGCAGTAAGCTGTATTCGCGACATGTCAGGTCCTTACCGTTTTCCGACGCTACTCAAACTTACAGATCAATTGAGTAAAGACTGGACTTGAAGTAAAGGATAAATGAAAAGTCATCTTTCTGCTCGAATATCTTGTCCTCTCCCATCTATTTTCTCTTCCACGATATTTTTTCCTTTTTTTACCAGAAATGAGGTGCATCCTCCTGAATCTGTAGACAATGAAAAAGTATATCTCCACCATCATCGCGGTCATTATTTCCCTAGTAGTCGCCTTTGGACCTGAACCCATCGCACTCCCACTAGATCCCATTGCCAAAGGGCTTGTGGTTTTGGCTGTTTTTGCGGCTGTATTCTCTATAGAAAATATGCTCAAGCGTCGCAAAGAGGAACAGTAAAGCTTTTTAAGCCTACCGTTGCACGCATTTTCTTCCTATTTCTCCTAATATATTCTCTATCTCTCCACACATGAAAATCTACAATTTCTCCGCGGGTCCTGCCTTACTTCCTCCATCCGTCATGCAGCAAGCGCAAGCTGAATTTCTTGATTACAAGGGAACGGGTATGTCACTGATGGAAGTGAGTCATCGCTCGGACATCTTCCAGGATGTGATCGATAGGGCAAAGGCATCTTTGATCCAGTTGATGGAGATACCTGAGGATTACGAAGTACTCTTCGTGCAGGGGGGCGCTTCTCAGCAGTTTGGGATGATCCCATTGAACTTGTTTAGGAAGAAAAAAGCGGCTTACATAGATACAGGTTCATGGTCTACCAAGGCCATTGGAGAAGCTGAAAGATACGGAAGCGTTGCAGTCTTGGCCTCTTCCAAGGATCAAAACTTCACCTACATCCCTGAGTGGGAAGATGCGCAGATTCCACAGGATGCCGACTACCTGCACATCACAACCAACAATACCATCTTTGGTACGCGTTTTTCCAGGCTTCCTCATTCCCCTATCCCACTTGTAGCCGACATGTCCTCCAATATCCTGAGCGAACGCTACGATGTTTCCCAGTTTGGGGTGATCTATGCAGGCGCACAGAAGAATATCGGTCCTTCGGGTGTGACCATTATCATTATCAGGAAGGACCTCATCGGCCACGCGCTGGCAATTTGTCCCAAGATGCTCAACTACCAGACGCATGCTGAGAAGGGTTCTATGTTTAATACACCTCCAACCTATGCGATTTATATGGCAGGTTTGGTATTTGACTGGACCTTGGCACAAGGAGGGGTAGCACAAATGGAAAAAAGAAATCAGGAGAAAGCCCACCTTCTGTATGATTACCTAGATTCTTCTCCACACTTCCAGGCCACAGTTTCAAATCCTCATCGATCTAGAATGAATGTTTGCTTTTCCCTTCCCTCAAAAGCGCAGAATCAGCAGTTCCTCACATTCGCAGAAAAAGAAGGCCTACGCTTCCTCAAAGGGCATCGATCTGTAGGAGGAATGCGGGCGAGCTTGTACAATCCCATGCCCATCGAAGGTGTACAGCGTTTGGTTGAAGTAATGGCAGCATTCGAAAGCGGACTGTAGTCACATGTAAAAATATCGATTCGTACGTTTTTCTTTTGTAGAAATACCAGGAATTGTACCTGGCTTCATTATGTAACTATCACCCATCTAAGTACACAGACAAAAGAATTGGATTCGTGTAGCCTAAGTTAGGGATTGACTATCCAAAATTCCTCGATTGTAAGACCTCCGAGTCTGATACCTTTCGTCTGATGTCTTATTCAAATGATCCTCTATGCAACGTATTATTCCCTTTGTCTTCCTCCTCGCCTTTGCCTTGACAGCCTGTGAGTCGGGTGGGATATCTACTACCGATCCCAACAGCGATGAAACCAACCCCAATGTACGCCTCGCAGCCACTTTCAATGATGGGGAGACGACCACCATCGACGTAGAAAGTGACAGTCCACTGGGTGGGGGTAGCGAAACTATCACACTCGATCCTGGCGATGTCGTGTTGTTCACAGCCAATATAGACGATCCCGAAGGCGTGAAAGAGGCAGCCATTTGGCCTATAGGTGCGTCCTTCACTACCAGCCAGCTCAACAGCTCTGCTTACATCAATACAGATCCGACCAACGCGTTTAGTTCTATAGATCGCGCCTTGACCTACGAGGTGACAGCAGGTAGCGAAGCTCGCTTCTTCGCCAATGCGAGGAACTTCGGCGGAGGATTCTTTGGCGTGACCACGGCGAGTTCGGGTAACATCATCGTGAAAGGAACGGGCAGTCTCCCCAGCTTGCCTGCAGGTGTATTGAGTCAGGAGATTTCCCTCACCATCGACATGAGCACCGGCTGCTATCAATCTCCTGCAGGGGCAAGTCCTCCTACGGGTGCCACGATCGTCGGGGTATCTGTCGTCACTGCGCCTAGTACCGACTTTGTCAGCCTTGCCTACAGCACGGTGAGTGATCCTACCACTTTGGACACACGCATGGACTTCGAGCGTCTGCTAGAAGGCACCAGTCACCGCGTCGACTTCTTCAACGGTCCCTGGGGAGCAGGACGCTGGTATGGCATCCGTGGCATCCGCAAGACAACTTCAGGTGCAGGCACCTTCAAAATCCGAGTTTACTATACGGTCTAAAAAAAAGGTTTCACTTTTCTATTAGAGACTATAAGACCGTCCCTTGGCAGGGACTTTGGGACGAGAGACTGTGAGATTTTTAGAGGTGCTGCTATGGTGTACCATCTCATCAGGGACAGTGAAACCACACACATAAAAGTGAAACAGAACGCGCTGCGTAGTCATCCAACTACGTAGCGCACTATCCATAAGTCTCAAAGTAAGGCGCAGCCGAACAATCTCGAATCTCGAAGTCCTCGCAGAGGACGGTCTCCTCATCTCCAAAGCTTGCTTCGCAAGTCCCATATCTCTAATTTGCTGGCAAAAACACACGTGGCTATAATCAAACCATTCAAAGGACTTCGTCCTAAGGCTCAAGACGCAGCCTCTGTCGCTTCTCGCCCCTACGATGTCCTCAATACAGCCGAAGCCAAGGCCGAAGCTGAAGGCTTGCCCAACTCTTTTTTGCACGTCGTCAAACCTGAGATTGATTTTCCTTCTGATCATGATCCCTACGCACCTGCCATTTATCAGAAGGGGAAGGACAACTTTCAGCGGATGGTAGATGAAGGTATCTTCTCTGAGGATGATACAGAATGCCTGTATATCTATCGGCTGGAAATGGGTCACGTCAAGCAGTCGGGGATCGTAGCAGCAGCCTCTGTGCAGGACTACTTTGATGATGTGATCAAAAAGCACGAGCTGACAAGACCTGTAAAAGAAGAAGATCGTAAGAACCATGTGCGTGTCTCCCAAATGAACTACGAGCCTGTCTTTTTTGCCTATCCCAACGTCAGCGAACTCGATGCAGTTGTAGCCAAGATAGAGCAAGGCACGCCTACATATGATTTTACCCTTGATGATGGCGTCCGTCATGTGCTGTGGAAGGTAGCGGATACTGCCACGATTGAGCAGCTCACGACTTTGTTTGCAGAGAAAGTCCCTGCAACTTATGTAGCTGATGGTCACCACCGTACAGCAGCAGCAGCCCTAGTAGGGCGTGAGATTGCCGATGCCAATCCCAACCATACTGGCAATGAGAAATACAACTACTTCCTGGCGGTCCACTTCCCTGACAATCAACTCGAAATCATCGATTACAACCGTGTAGTCAAAGACTTGAATGGACATAGTGAGGAAGATTTTTTGAAAGCATTGGAAAATTCCTTCCAGGTAAAGGAGGCAAAAGGTTTGTATAAACCCCAGTCGTTACACGAGCTTTCGATGTACATGGATGGCAAGTGGTACGTATTGCATGCCAAATCCCATACCTATGACGACAACGATCCCATTGGTGTCTTGGACGTGACGATCCTTTCGAATGAAGTACTAGAACCCTTACTGGGAATTAAGGATCTGCGCCGTGACAGCAGAATTGAATTTGTAGGAGGAATCCGTGGCTTGGAGGAGCTAGAAAGAAGAGTAGACAATGGGGAAATGAAAGCAGCCTTTGCGCTCTACCCCGTCTCTATGCAACAGCTCATCGACATCGCAGACGCAGGTTTGACTATGCCGCCTAAAGTCACATGGTTTGAGCCTAAGCTAAGATCAGGATTGGTGGTTTATAAATTTGGAGAGTAGTTTTTCATTTTTCATTTTTCATTTTTCATTTTTCATTTTTCATGGCGTACCCGATTCACCAGCATAAGTTTCGTGAACAATGAAAAATGCTTTGCGAAGAATGACTCTGGTTTCGTGAATAATGAAAATGTTCTCTGAAGCATGATGCTGGTTTCTTGAACTATGAACATTGACATCTAAAAAATGGAAAAGGGCATCCTCCATCGAGAACACCCTTTAAAAACCTCCATCCCAAATAAAAATTCTTTCTTTGTAGGCAATCATCTTTTGTAGATGGTTGCTTTATTTTTTGCCAGCAAACAGAAGTCAGATCTCATATCCTACTCCGCATCATCCTCTTTTCTGACTTCTATTCTGGCTAATTCTTCTATGTCCGCACCCTACACACAGGGCGTCTGACTGCCACAGGTCGCGTGACTGGCCGAAATCCCCGTCCCCAAGTGTTGAAGCGATGGAAACCTGCGCCGTACAATCCGTAAGGATTGCCCCATCGGTAGGCATAATTCATGTCTCTTAAAAACTGAACTTTCGATTCTTCTCTCGCGATTACACTTTTAGCTGCCCTTTTTTCCACGCGCCACACCTGCTTTTCTATCTTCGTCATACTTGCTTTATCTACAGACTTCAATTCCGCCAATTTTTCATAAGCCTTATTGAGGGCTGCCGTATCCACCACTACCTGCGCTGTCACATTTTGTAGGCCTAAGACCAGCACGAATCCTAGCGCTACCTTCATCCAATTCTTCATATGTCAAGTCACGTTTTATCTGTGCTACAATAGGTTAGACGGGCTTATTCACTTTCGGTTAGCCCAAAGTGAACAAGCGTGGGGAAAGAATGAGCAAGTGTGAAAAAATGGATATGAATCGAGGGGGAAAATAAAATACCCTATCTAGTTGGAACCAGATAGGGTAACAGTTCTGACGAGAGCGATCAAAATCAAAAAATCAATCTTCTCGTCATTCAGAAATTATCTCTATTCATGGATGACCACCTTCAAGATTTTGTCTCCACCTTTGACTTGATCTATGATGTCCACGTTTTCTACTACTTTACCAAATACCGTATGACGGCGGTCCAAGTGACCTGTGCTTGCACGACTATGGCAGATAAAAAACTGAGAGCCTCCCGAATTGGGACGTCCTGTATTTGCCATCGAAAGGACGCCACGATCGTGATACTGCTTGACTCCATCAAACTCATCTTCGATCGTATAGCCTGGACCTCCTCGGCCTGTACCTTCGGGGCATCCACCTTGGATCATGAAGTTGGGGATGACACGGTGGAATGTCAGCCCATCATAGTAGCCATCCTTGGCTAGTTTCTGGAAGTTTGCGACTGTCTTGGGGGCATCATCATCATAAAATTCGATTTTCATGATGCCGTGGTCTGTATGGATTTCTCCTGTGATCATATGCTTGTTTGCTTGATTTGATGTAAAAAAAGGAATTTTTCCGCTTTAGAAACGAATGATTTTCATAAATGATTCCACATGAAAGAGTATAATCTGCGTAAATCTTTAAAATCTATAGTAAAAGCTTTCATTAGCCCCAGGTTTTATTTCTAGGATGAAACAAGAATTGTCTTTCTAAGCGCATTTTTAACCTATTCTATGCACTTACAAGATCTCATCTAGCACTTGAATCAATGCGTCTACCTCTTCTTCTGTATTGTAATGCACCAAACTGACACGCACGACGCCCTTTTGTGACGTTATCCCGAGGTCCTGAACGAGTTTTTTTGCGTAGAAATCGCCAAATCGAATCCCAATATTGTGAGGGTCTACTTGCTGGACAATCTTCTCGCTGTCCTTCCCCTCCACAGAGAAGGCAATGGTAGGAACTCTTGTCTCAGGCTGCGCATGGTCTAGCCCTATGATTTTGACACCTTCTTTTTTCTTGAGGAAATGAATCAGCTGCTGCCCAATCATTGCCTCGTGATCCGTGAAAAGGTCAAAGACTTTTTGCCAACCTACACGTCCTTCTTCTTCGATCCCATGATGACTTGCCAGCGTGTCCAAATAGTCACAAAGCCCAACCAAACTATACGCCATTTCATAATTCACATTCCCTGGCTGGAACTTGTAAGGCGTAGATTGAATGAAATAATGGTTCATTCCCTTCATTTTCTCCAACAACTCCTTGCGTCCATACATCAAAGCATAATGGGGACCGAAGACCTTGTAGAAACTGAAGATGTAGTAGTCTACGTCCAGCGTTTGGACGTCTGGTAAGCGGTGGGGAGCATATGCCACGCCATCCACACAGATTTGTATGCCTTTGCTGTGCACCAGATCAGCTACTTCCCGCACGGGATTGATGGTACCCAAAATATTAGAAGAGTGGGTCATGGCCACAATCCGCGTGCGCTCAGTCAGCATCGGCTCTAGGTCGTCTATATGCAAGTCCAGCGTATCAGGCCGAAATTTCCAAGTCTTGATGACAATGCCTTTTTCTGCCAAGTCTGTCCAAGGCGATACATTGGCTTCGTGATCCGTATTTGTGATGATGACCTCGTCTCCTTCCTCCCACTGATCCACCAAACCCATAGCCAGGATGCGAATCAGCATGGAGGTGGAAGGTCCTAGCACGATCTCATCGTCATGCTGCGCATTGACATATTGGCGCATCAGGGAAGTAGCTTCTGCCACTCTTTCAGTCGCTTCTTGAGAGACCTCATAGGAAGCACCGTGCTGCACATTGGCCTGAAAGAGGTAATCATTCATGCGCTCCACTACAGGTAAAGCGATCTGTGAGCCACCTGCGTTGTCCATGAAGATGTAATCACGGTTGAGGCCAGGAAAGAATTCACGTACAAAATCGAGGTCTAGTTTTGTCATTCGAATTGAGTATCTGCTAAAAGGAATGAGAGGTTTTGCCATCTTATATTTCACTCCCAAACCATAGCTCGAAAGGAAATCGATTCAAATTATGAGAATTTTTCTAGATTTTTTTTCTGTTGTCAAGAATCCTTGATTCTCCTGCTTATTTTTTCATTAATCATCTGGAAATCAAACCATTCCCACTATTTCCATTCCCAAAATGAGAAAAATATTCCCAATATGAGAATTATCCAAAGATATTTTCATGCTTATACCCTCATCCTCAGAGGCTATGGCATGTGTTCATGCATCTGGTCGCATATTTGGGAGTCTATCTAGCAACAATGAAGGAATTCACATTTCTCCTTCACAACTTCAAATACAGATAGTATAATGATTCGTAAGATTCAAATTTTCGCTTCTAGCCTAGTGTTGATGTTGGGTATGTATTCATGTGATCTATTAGAGATCAGTCCCAATAACTTGGTAGATGAATTATGGGAAGAGGTCATTCCGCTTGCGCTCGGCATCGATGAATGCGTGACAGCCACGGATACGACGCGTGATGCCCTTCCAGCAGCTGCCTTGGATTATCTCTCGATAAACTATGCGCAGGACAGCATCGATGAGGTATACATTTTGGACAATGGGGGACGCCCTTCTTTCAGAGCAGAACTGGAAAGTGAGACCGTGGTAGTATTTGACGAAAACGGTGCTGTACTGGGTGAGGGAATGCCGATCAATGTAGGCAATGTGCCTGCTTCAGATTCACTGATCGCTGCACTTGACAGCATCGGAGATGACTTAGAAATCGATGACGTATACCTTGACTTTGCCGCCAATGGTGATAGCATCTACGTAGTCGAGTTTGATGATGATTTCGCTGTGAGTGTCGATCCTGCGGGCAATCCGCTGTGCTTCTCTAGTGAGGAAGATGACGATGACGAGGACGACGACGAAGATGATGAAGATGATGATGACGACGACGACGACGACGAAGATGATGATGACGACACAGACTGATCTGACATCTGTTCATTTATATAGCAAAAGCGCCTGCCTGTCATGGGCAAGCGCTTTTCTATTTTGGCTCATCCTACTTGTGGACTACTTACACAACCACATTCACGATACGTCCAGGAACGACGATCACTTTGCGTGGATCTTTACCATCCAACCATTCTTTGACCTTATCATCGGCCAAAGCAATCTCTTCTACCGCTTGCTTATCCGCATCGGCAGCAACTGAGATTTTGGCTCGTACCTTTCCGTTGATCTGCACAGGATACTCGATCGTATCTTCTACCAAATACTCGGCATTGAACGCTGGATAGTTTGACTTCAAAATCGTCTCTTCGTGTCCCATCATCTGCCACAACTCCTCCGCAATATGAGGCGCAAAGGGCGACAACATGATGACATAAGGTTCTAAAATCGCACGCTTGTTGCACTTCATGCGCTGCAACTCCTTGGTCAAGACCATGAAGGCAGGCACAGCGGTATTGAATGCCAAACGATCAATCGCGTCTGAAGTCTGCTTGATCGCCGTATGCAAAGCCTTCAACTCTTCCTTGGTCGCAGCTTCATCCGTGATGGACAACGCATTCTCATCGTCTGTAAACAAGTTCCACGTACGCTTCAAGAAAGAGAATACTCCACTGATACCATCTGTATTCCAAGGCTTTGCATCCTCGATCGGGCCCAAGAACATCTCGTACAAGCGCAACGTATCTGCTCCATACTCCTTGCAGATCACCTCTGGATCGACGGTGTTGTACTTTGACTTAGACATTTTTTCGATCATGGCAAACGTGTGGAACTCCCCTTGATCATTGGTCACAAACGTTGCATCTGCTTCCTTGGTCCAGGTTTTGTATCCCTCTACGTCCATGATGCCATTGTTCACCAATTGAATATCCGTCGGGATCAAAGCATATTGCTCACGTTCATCTTCCGCGATCACATCAGCCGAAACGTATTCATTGGTTTCTTTGTGACGATAAATCTTACGTGACTCATGCTGGATCATTCCCTGATTGACCAACTTCTGAAATGGCTCCTCAGTCGAGACCAAATCCAAGTCTTTCAAGAATTTGTGCCAAAAGCGCGAGTACAACAAGTGTCCCACAGCATGCTCCGTCCCTCCCACATACAAGTCGATGGGCAACCAATAATCCAAGGACTCTTTACTCGCAAATACTTCCGCATTTGTCGGGTCCACATAGCGCAAGAAATACCAAGAAGATCCTGCCCAACCTGGCATCGTATTCAAATCGCGGGTTACTTCAGGTGTAGGATGCGCAAAGGTTTCGGAACGTCCCAAAGGAGGTTGACCGTCGGGAGAAGGCTTATACTCATCGATCTCTGGCAAGACGATCGGCAACTCACTGGTATCTACTGCGTGGGCGATTCCCTCCGCATCATACACAATCGGTGTAGGCTCTCCCCAGTAGCGTTGGCGCGACCAGGTCACATCGCGCTGACGGTAGGTCACCTTACCCTTTCCGATCCCTCTCTTTTCAAAAACCTCTGTCACTCTTGTTCCTGCCTCGTAAGCAGGCAAGCCATTCAAGAAGTCTGAATTGATCATGGGAGCATCCTTAGAAGTGAAGGCTTCTTCCTCTACATTACCCCCTTCAATCACAGGTATGATCTCCAAGCCAAATTTTTTGGCCATCTCATAGTCACGTGTGTCATGAGCAGGTACAGCCATGATGGCCCCTGTCCCGTACGTGATGACCACATAATCGGAGATCCAGATCGGCAATTTATTCCCCGTCAAGGGATGAATCGCATACCCTCCTGTCCAGACACCCGTCTTGGTGGTATCGGACATGCGGTCACGTTCAGAGCGATTGGTGGCCCATTCTACGTATGTTTCTACTTCTTCTTTTTGCTCAGGGGTAGTAATCTGTTCTACAATGTGATGCTCAGGAGCGACCACCATGAAGGTATTACCATAGATGGTATCAGGGCGCGTAGTGAAAACCTCCAAGGTATCTGAAACGCCTTCCACGGCATATACGATCGAAGCCCCTTCTGATCTTCCGATCCAATTGGTTTGCATGGATTTTATCGCATCAGACCAGTCGATGGTTTTCAAACCTTCCAACAAACGATCAGAGTAAGCTGTGATACGCAACATCCATTGCTTCATCTGCCGACGCTCCACGGGGAATCCTCCACGCTCCGATTTCCCTTCTTTTACCTCTTCATTGGCCAATACTGTCCCCAATGCCGGACACCAGTTCACAGTGGCGTAGTCTGCATAGGCCAAGCGATAATTCATGATGATGTCTGCTTGTGCCTTGGCGGACATCTCCTTCCATTCTACTTCCGTAAATACATCATCCTGCGTGGTGGCAGCTTGCACATTTACATTCCCCTCCTTGACAAAAATCTCCCGCAACTCTGTGATAGGCCTTGCTTTCTCCTGTCGCTTGTCGTACCAGTGCTCAAACATCTTGACAAAGATCCACTGCGTCCATTTGTAAAATGAGGGATCACTTGTAGCCACCTGCGTATCAGGGTCATAGTGAAAGCCCATCATATCCATTTGCTCGATGTAGCGCGCGATATTTTTACGGGTAGTCTCTGCAGGGTGGATACCTGTTTTGATGGCGTACTGCTCAGCAGGGAGTCCAAAAGCATCAAATCCCATGGGATGCAAGACGTTGTACCCCTGGATGCGTTTGTAGCGCGTGATGATGTCTGTGGCAATGTAGCCTAAGGGATGGCCCACATGCAAACCCGCTCCCGAAGGATAGGGAAACATATCCATCACATAATACTTACCCTTATATTGATCGGGTTTTTGTGGATTTTTTTCTGCGACGAAGGTCCGGTTTTCCTTCCAATACTGTTGCCATTTGGGTTCAATGGCCCGGAAATTGTATACTCCCATGTGAGTGCAATCTGAAAAGCTTGTTGAAGTAAGAGAAAGCCTCTGCTGATCACTTATTGGATTAGCGAGGGCAAATTACACGAAATTCCTTCATTGGTGAAATCTCCCAGAGTCTTTTATCTCTGGAATTGGGAGGGGTGAGCAACTTAGCTGTTATTCGACTGTATAGATAAAAAGTTTCAAGAGGAAGAAATTGTCGAAGGGAGAGGAGAAAAGAGATTACAAATTGGATGGTGGAAGGGACATGAAAAAGGCAACTTAAGGGCTATGTACAGGAAACAGGCTAACACTCTTCACTACAAATAAGTATTTTATATTTTTGAATAAAAAAAACGTATGCGCTAATTCCCTAAATATCAAACATATGGAGACTACTTATAGGATAATCTTGCATATGTTCCGTTTATATTATTCGCAATAAATAAGCATATTTTGGAGAATTAACGTTTACATACCAGGAGAAGGCACTGCATCTGATTACAATGTTCACCTGTCTTTAGCTAAGAATGTCCATTTTTATTCATTCCCTCGCTAGGATTCAGACAAGTTGAATATCAACAAATGAAGACTTGTTGTAGATCAGATCGTCTGAATAAAGGGAATATTTACATACTACTTTCGCTTTCTTATCATTTAACAAGGTTTGTACAAAAAACCCTCAAAAAGGGGAGGATTCATTCCGAACAGGATCTGTATTTTTCAGAGGAATAAGTCGAGATTATGAATGTGACACGTTGTTTGGCTCTGATTATTTGTTGGGTAGGCGGCATGACCTTGTTGCAGGCTGAAAGTAAGTATGATACGCTTTCTTATGACTTTAGTGAGGCACTCCCTCCCGTCATGGACAACACAAACTTCATTCAGACCCCCAAGGGGCTTACCCCTTTCTCGCCAGAGTCACCTGCGATTTTCTCTACGGGTGCTTTACAAGTCCCTGTAAGTACAGCAGGTCCTTTTGTCACAATGAGTGCTTATGTAACGTTTGAGCAACGCGATCCTCTCAAGATTCTCCTCAAATACAGCACATCTACCAACGGAAATTCATGGAGCGCATTCGAAGCCTTGCCAGAGTTTGACCATCTAGAGGTCGGGCAAGATACATTCATCAGCAACTTAGTCTATCTGTCACGAGACGTCCAATTCATTCGTTTTGAAGTCCTCTACGATCCTACAGGTACAGCCGGAAAATCTATCTTCTTTTTAAAAAATCTACGACTAGACTTTTTTCAGCCTGGCAGCATCTCTCCTAGCGGTGTCACACTCCAAGACACCAATTTCATAGCGGAGCAAGAACGCGAAGCTGCCTGTAGCTGTATGATTCCCAATCATGTGACGCGCACTAGTTGGGGAAATCCTGACGGGCAAGCATACAGCGGATCACAACCTGCCTATGCACCCGTCACCCATAGCATCATCCACCACTCAGCTGGCTCTAATACGAGCAATGACTGGGGAGCTGTCGTTCTTTCTATCTGGAACTTTCACACGGCAGGCGTAGGATCAGGAGGTCGTGGATGGGATGACATCGGCTACAACTGGCTCATCGACCCCAATGGCATCATCTACGAAGGTCGAGGAGGAGGAAATAACGTGGTAGGGGCGCATTTTTGTGGGAGCAATACAGGTACGATGGGAGTTTGTCTCCTGGGAACGTATGAAAATACACCTCCAACCGAAGCAGCACTCACCAGCTTGAAAGATCTCCTCGCATGGAAGTTCTGTGACTCACAAAACGACCCGCAAGCTACGATCAATCTCCCCTCTTTGGGTCAGTCCATTCCGACCATTTCAGGTCATAAAGACGGATGTTCTACCCTCTGTCCTGGTGCTTTGCTACACGGTGAACTGCCCCAGATCCGCCAGGATGTTGCAGATGATACAACCTGCGAATCTATCAACCCACCTACAAACATAGATGAGGTCCTTATATCATCGGACTTCAAACTGTACCCCAATCCTTCCAACGGCAATATTACCATCGCTTACAGACAGGCAATCCCTAGCATGAATCGACTAGTCATCAGAAATATGCAAGGCAACATAGTCTGGACACGAAGCTGGCAAGCAGGTGCAGGTATACGTGAAGAAAATATTACTTTATCTTCTATTCCTAGCGGAATCTATGTCGCACAATTCATCATTGATCAAATGGCTCATAACCAGAAGATTATTATCCAGAACTGAGACAAAGGTTATATACCCGTTGAGGATAGATTCACCTACAGCCAAGCATCAAAGTAAACAATTCCTCCTGATCATGAGCGACGACGCTTGCAATCTCGTATATTAGCAGATGTGTCCCATGTAGGTACGGCGGATGTATAAAAATTACTATCAAATACTCGATGTAGATACGCAAGCGGAAGCAGCTGAAATCAAGCAGGCTTATCGCCGTCTGGCCAAATTGTATCATCCCGATAGTAACAGCGATCCCGATGCCAAGCAGCAATTTGTCAGTATCAGTCAAGCATACGAGGTCCTCATAGATCCTGATAAACGCTGGCGCTATGACTTACTCATCAATTACGGAACGGCCCATACGTACAAACCTCCTCCACCTACTCAACCCACCCCAGCTCAGCAAGCAGCTACCCAGGATGCAGAACGACGTAGGGCCTACAAACGCAATAAGGCGGCACAAGAAGAAGAGAAGTTTCAAGAGTTTGCCAAATACCGCACACTGTCTAAAGTGATCTGTATGGTGGGTCTGTTTCTCACCAGTATCTTATTTGTGGATGGGCTTCTATCAAGTGCAGATGGACTCGATAGAATACAAGAGGTGAAACGATTTGCCTCATCCAGTGGGTCCATTGTATACCGCATATCGACTCATCAGAATCAATTCAGGCTCAGCGAAGAAATAGGGGCTCAATTCCAAAAAGGAGACCTTATCGCACTCCAAAAAACGCCTCTTTTGGGGATTCATACTTATGTAGAAAAGTGGGAACCTTCCCCCTTGATGGGCACCAAACTTCTAGAGGTATACCAGGATCGCGATCATCCATTCAAAGGGATGATCCGTGTCTTGCGCGTACCCCCCTCTATTGGTATCCTGAATGTCTTCATTTTTATCCCTATTCTCGCTTGGCTGGCATCGATCGTCGGAACTTTCTGGACGAGAGAAAAGCCCATGTTCCAGTTTCAGATTGCCTTGATGAGTGTATTATTTACGATTCTCTCCCTGATGATCTTGGCACTTTCTTAACTGCATCTTTCCATCTCTGCTGATTAGCCCATGCTTACAACTTCTGTCGACTAGAATCTCTGCTTTTTAGTTAGGTTTTCATTGTTCTAAACAGGCTCTTATACTTTTCCTCCCCACAAATCTTTTGTAGATTCATATAATCATATTTGCATACGATTTAAGAACTACGACGCATCTCCAATGGAATTCCTTCAATCAACTTTAGGCCAAGTCCCTTGGTGGACTTGGATCATCGGTATTCTTCTCCTCATCGCGATTCGAGACATTTTCATCCAGAAAAAGCATACCATCCAGCACAATTTCCCAATTGTAGGACACCTGCGCTACATGCTCGAAAGCATCGGACCCGAGTTGAGACAATACATCGTCGCCAACAACCGGGAGGAACTGCCTTTCAATAGGAGTCAGCGCAGTTGGGTGTACGCTTCTGCCAAAAAAGAAAACAACTATCAGGGATTTGGTACAGATCAGGATATTCATGCGCCGGGATATACCTTTATCCATCCTGCCCTGCTCCCCTATCAGATTCCAGCAGGCCATCCCAATCAGGAGGTACCCGACTTCGTCCCTTCGGCCAAGCTCATCGGTGCGCATCGGCAGCGGCCTTATCGACCAGCATCCATCATCAACATCTCTGCGATGAGCTATGGCTCCCTTTCGGCGGCGGCCATCAGCTCTCTCAACCAAGGGGCTCAAAAAGCCGATTGTTATCACAACACGGGGGAGGGCGGGCTCTCTTCCTATCACCAGCATGGGGCAGATATCGTCTTCCACTTTGGGACAGGATATTTTGGTGTACGAGATGAGAACGGAAATTTCTCTATGGAGAAAATGAAACAGCTCGTAACCCAGCATCCCTACATTCGCGCGGTCGAAGTCAAACTCAGTCAAGGCGCCAAACCTGGAAAGGGAGGGGTCTTACCTGGCAAGAAAATCACACCTGAAATCGCGGAGATCCGAGGGGTACCTATGGGACAGGATGTGCTCTCTCCTTCGGCACATACGGCCTTCTCTACAGTCTCTGAGTTGATAGACTTTGTAGAGGCCATCGCAGAAGAGACGGGGCTACCCGTAGGCATTAAATCTGCTGTCGGGAGACTAGAGCTATGGGAAGAATTGGCCAAACTGATGAAGAAAACAGGAAAAGGACCAGATTTTATTACCATTGACGGTGGAGAAGGAGGTACAGGTGCCGCTCCCCCTTCTTTCGCCAATCATGTCTCCCTTCCCTTCATGTATGCCTTCCCTTCTATCTATCAACTGTTTCAAAAACAAGGGCTAGAAAATCGCATCACGTTCATCGGTTCTGGCAAACTCGGTTTTCCCTCTACGGCCATTACGGCTTTTGCGATGGGCATAGATGTAATCAATGTCGCACGCGAAGCTATGATGTCTATCGGCTGTATACAGGCCCAGATATGTCATACCAATCGTTGTCCTGCGGGCGTCGCAACCCAAAGCAAATGGCTGCAAGCAGGCATTAATCCTCCGCTCAAAGCGGAACGCTACGCGCAATACGCGAAAACGCTTCGAAAGGAGATCCTAGCCATTACCCATGCCTGCGGATATGAGCATCCCTGCCAGTTTACGATGAAGGATGTCGATATGGGAATGGGAGACAACCATTATACCAAATCATTGAACAAGACCTTTGGCTATGAAAAATCTGAGGTAGAATTTCAGCATATGGCACATCTTCACGCCTGTCTCCATATGGGCGGAAAGTTTGCAGAGCGCACCCTTCAAGCATAAGACTAAGCCCCTGTTTGGAACAATGAAAATCTAGCCAATTTTAGGTTCTGAAGAAGCTCTTTTATGAGATTCAGTGGGGCTAAATCAATCAAAATAGATGAAGTTCTGGTTCTGAAAGTGCAAACTTTTCGCAGATTTGAGGTTTCAAACAGGGTCTACATGCCAAACTGTAGCATCAGATTCTCCTACTATGGTTCTTTTGGTCCCTTTACCTAAAAAGAAACTGTCCCAGCACAGAAGTACTAGGACAGCTAAACATATAATTCTTCGATATTTTTTCTAGCTCTGAGGTGCATTCACGTGGTGGACCACCTGCTGTGGGAAAGGAATCTCCACACCAGCCTCATCCAATGCGATCTTCATCTGCTCTGTAATGTCAAAGTACACTGTCCAATAGTCTGCAGGTGTGGCATAGGGGCGCACAGCAAGATTTACGGAGCTATCTGCTAGCGTCTCTACATTGACAGAAGGTGCAGGCGTCTCCAATACATTGGGATGTTCTTCCATGACTTTCATGATTGCAGCTTTGGCTTTCTCGATATTCTCTCCATAACCGATCCCCGTCGTAAGGTCCACACGAAGGTGTCCGATGGTAGAATAGTTGGTGATGTCTCCGTTGGCTAGTGGACCATTAGGAATGATGATGGTCTTGCTATCAGGAGACTCTAGTGTTGTAATGAAAATATTGATCGCCAGTACTTTTCCAAAATGTCCTTGTGCTTCGATCAAGTCTCCAACGCGGAAGGGCTTGAAAAGGAGTATCATGACGCCACCTGCAAAGTTGGAGAGTGATCCTTGTAGGGCCAATCCTACTGCAAGACCTGCTGCTCCAAAGAGCGCCAAAATCGAAGTAGTCTCAATACCGATCATATCGGCGACTGCGATGAAAAGCACAATACGCAATACCACATTGATCAAATCTCCTAAAAAGGTTTGAAGTGCTGGTTCCATCTCACGGTTTTCGAGTCCCTTTTTGGCGAGATTCACCACGCGGCGGATGATATTTCCTCCAATGATAAGCACCAAGATCGCAAGCGCTACCTTAGGTACGTATTCAGTGGCAAGATTCAGGACCTTGTCATAAACCGCTGCAAGGTCCATAGATTGAGAGGCCTCAGCAGTTTGTTGTGTAGTGTCTACAACTACTTTTGTAGTATCTGGCATGATGGGTAATTGTTTGGGTGTGTTCGATAGAAGTAGGGAAGACAGGCCTATTCATCATTTACTGCTAGGCTTCCCCCCATTCTTCCGCTTAAGAAATAGATTCAATAAATTTGATATGAAACTAAAAATATTTGATGAAAAAGATTCTTTTCAGCCAAGAAAATTCTTCAACAATTGGCCTTTAGATTCAAAGAATGATAAAAAGTCACCCCTCGACATGAAAAAAGCCGAAAAGTATCTGCTTTTCGGCTATGTCTAATAGTGATTATCAAGAAACGGAAATTAATTCGTGCGTGCCTTCAATCGTGCGCAGCTATCTTTGTAGAGATAGTCCTTTATAATGGCGAGTACCGTCTCCTTATCATTTTCTACAACACCAATCTTCTTTTCTCCCTCGGCTTCGATGGCTACTAGCTCATTATTGGCTTTGCGTGTAAATTGCTTACTGCCTACAGTAATTCGCTGCTCCTTGTCTACCATGCGCATCTCAAAGTTGTCAAACTTCGTTTCGTAATTTCTGCCACTTGGAATCGTTGTCTTCGCTACTACTTCTCCTCCTCTCACTTCAGATAGGAATAGCTCACATAGACAAGTTCCTTTGAGTTTTTCATCCTCTACCTGCATGATTGTGTAGTGTACAACCTTCCAGTCTTTGGCGCGCTTTTCTAGTGCCATGGTCACCGTTTCTTTGCCCTTCACCCAGATGCCATCCTCTTCTTTGGTCTCATAGCTTACGACATAAACGAGTGTCGCAATGTTGGGACTTAAGTAAGTATACTTGACTTTTTGGATGTCATAGGTCAATTCGATCTTACCAGAACGTACAATACGCTCTAGGTAGCCAGCAAAGTCACGGACAGATCCGCTAGGTAGCGTCACACGTGAACGACCCGTAATATTGAAAACGAATATATTAGAGGTAGCATTTTCTGAAAAGAAGGAGAGTACGGCTTCTTTATCTTTAGTCTCAGGTAAGGACTGATAGGCTTTGGCAAATTTGTCGAGCGCTTGCTGAAGTTCTGCTTGAATCTCCTGTTCAGTCTGTGCCTGTGTGTGCTGTAACCCGAATGCAGCAACAAAGATCATGAAAGCAAAAAGGCGATAGATGAATTTCATAATTTATAAGAATTGGACTAACCGAAAATTTACAACCCTAGGTATTTATAGATTTATGAATTACATGATTGCCGCTAATATAAGGAAGCTTCCCATTTTTCAGGGGTTTCAAAGGTTAATTTATCCCAAAAAATAGGAATTCCCTGCTTATCAAGAGGATTATTTTCTTCGATTCCTCTACCTTTTGCATTTCTCTTCCTTTTCTTACTTATCTAATGACAAGCGAAAGACTCCTACACCTACCCACTCATTTTTACATCCGCGAGTTTATTGTGTATATTTTAGATGAAATGCTTGTGGTTTTCTTGCGAAAATCATATATAAAATACTCTTGATCAGAAACTTACTCAAAAGCTAATATAGATCTTAGCCAAAAAGTAGAAAGAACCGTATATTCTATTTATGCGCACACGAAAAATTTGGCTTTTCCTTTCACTATGGATATTGGGCTTTTCATTGAAGGCCCAAAGCTTGGGAAAGGCCCCACTTTACAACTATACGCCACGCGTGTACAAGGCGAGCTCTGCCAACTACGATGCAGTGCAAGATGCTCGAGGCGTCATGTATTTCGGAAACTTTAGAGGTGTTTTAGAATTCGATGGCACCCATTGGGAACTCATTGCGCTCCCCAACAGATCTACTGTAGGCTCCATAGCCAAAGATAGTTTAGGAAAAATCTATGTAGGAGGTGTAGGAGAATTTGGATACCTCGCCCCTGATGATCAGGGAAAGATCCAGCTCGTCTCTTTATTTGATCAAATCGCCCTCCCGCCTGCTGCCCAGTCCAGTCCTGTACGCGTCATAGGTACTGAGACAGGTGCGATCTTCCATGTCAGAAATTACCCTGCGATTTTCGTCTGGAACGGCAGCCAACTCTTGAGCTTTAATTTCAATCCAGATCTAGTAAAGGAGGCCTATAAGCTGTTTTATCTCGACCGCCAACTATATTATTCGTCGAGATCTCAAGGTTTGCTCCGCTGGCAAAACGACACCTTTACCCCTCCCAATAATCAGCCCCAAATGAAGGGTAAGTTCGTCCTGGATTGGATTCCCTACGATGCCAATAATTATCTCGTATACGAAGCCAGTACAGGTTTCTGGCTTGTAGAAAAATCAGGAGATATGCGCGCCAAGAGATTTCGTTCTAGTTTATCTAAGCAAATCCTCCAGGACAACTTCTCTAAGTTACTTGCTCTGAGTGATGGTAATATCTTTGTCGGGACGATCAAAGGAGGTGGGTATATCCTAGATAAGCTAGGGAAGAAAATCAAACAGATCAATAAAAACTCAGGTCTGCAAGACCAGTTGGTCATCAATGCCTTTGAGGATCACTTTGGCTCACTTTGGCTCTGTCTCAGTAAAGGAATCAGCCGGATAGATATCTCCTCTCCTTTTAGCCAGTGGGATGAATCTGACGGGCTAGAAGGACTGATTTTCTCGGTCAATCGACACAATGAAAACCTGTACGCTTCTACGCCACTAGGTGTCTATCAAATGTCACAGTCAGGGTTTAAACCCGTGGCAAATATCCAGACAGAAACATGGTCGCTATTTGAAGTAGCACTCCCTACATCCAATGGCAACACGCGCTCCACACTCATGGCACAAACCGTACAGGGACTGATGGAGATCAAGGGCAGTCGAGCCTACAAGATCTTACCCGAAGGGAAGAACTCTTTTGCCTCAGCAGTAGAGGTATCACGCTTGCGTCCAGGCCTTCTCTACATCAACGATGCCCAACAAGACCTGTATCAACTGGTACATAAGGCAGGTAAATGGGTGCGTAAAGACTTCCCCAATAGACTAGATGGTCGATATGAAACCCTAGCAGAAGATACTGACGGAGCTTTGTGGCTCATCGAACGCTATGGACAGCGTCGAGCTTACCGTGTAAAGTATGACGAGATCAACAATGTAACCCAAATCGTGCTGTATGGGACGTCAGAAGGACTTTCGCCCGTAATCTCGATCTTTAGGATACAGGATCGACTCATATTCTTCACTGAGGAAGGTCCGATGGAGTTTGATCCTGACACCAAAAGGTTCCAAAAGCTCAATCTACCTGGATTTCCTGAATATGGAATTGTCTCGCTAGTAGAGAGCGCCAATGGAAGTTTATGCCTAGGAAGAGAGTCAGGCGAACGTAGATGGTTCGAGTTGCTTACGCCGACCGACTCAGCAGGCTATGTCAGGGACTCGCTGAGTCTCTCGAAGCTCAATAATCTAGAGGTTTGGGGAAAGCTTTACACAGAATCTGATGGTCGTATCTGGATTGGCTCATCTGAAGGCTTGTATTGCTACGATGTAGGCAACGCAAATATAGGCCAAGTCATGCCCTCCCCGCTCATCAGAAAGGTCATCGTAGGTGAAGATTCTAGTCTGTATATGGGGACGGCTCCATGGTACGAGGTACAAGACTCTATTGCTCCCAAAATTTCCTATGCCCAAAATAATCTTTCGATTAGTTTTTCTACTCCCTATTATGACAACTCTCTTGCGACAAGATACAGCCATCGCCTCGTGGGATATGAAGAGGAATGGTCGCCTTGGAGCGAAATGACTCAGGAAGATTATACCCTGCTTCCACCTGGTGATTACGAATTTCAAGTCAAATCCCAAAATGCCTCGCTCAGAGAAAGTCTCGTTACATCCTATGCACTGGTCATTCTCCCTCCTTGGTACCGTACGACTTGGGCATTCATCGCCTACGCGCTGATCCTGGGATTGCTAGTGTTTGGGACCATCAAACTCAATACCCAAAGACTTTATCTTAAAAATGAACACTTGGAACGACTCGTCTACGAGCGGACAAATGAAATTTGGGAACAGCATAAAGAGATTGTAAAGAAGACGGTAGCTCTCAAACGTCAAAAAGAAGAAATCGCGACCCAACACAATCTTTTGGAGGATAAAAATAAGGAGTTGGAAGACGCACTAGGCAAATTACAGGCAGCCCAGACACAACTGGTCGAGTCTGAAAAGATGGCTTCTCTGGGACAGTTGACAGCAGGTATTGCACACGAGATCAACAATCCCATCAACTACATCAAGGGAAATATCAGTCCACTGAAGCGAGACTTTACGGATATTAAAAGACTGTTTCAACGAATTCAACAACTCAAAGAAAAAAATAGTCCCCAAGAGGCCATCCAGCAAGTGGAGTCCTTCGCAGAGGAAATAGAAGCGCCTTATCTGTTTGAAGAGATGGAGCTACTACTTCAAGGAATTGAAGATGGGGCTGTGCGAACCAAGGAAATTGTCGATGGCTTAAAAATATTTTCACGTACAGGCCAGGAGTCGTTCAAGCTCGTAGACATACATCAAGGGCTAGATTCTACCTTGACTTTGCTGAATAACAAGTTGAAGGATAGAATCCACATCGAACGTGAATATGCGGATATTCCTCACATAGAGTGTATGCCAGGAAAGTTGAATCAGGTCTTCATGAACATCATCAGCAATGGCATACAGGCCATCGAGAAAAGAGCGGAAGCAGAAGACAGGATCAATCAATCGGAGATTGGTACGGTCTCGATACGGACAGAGGCCACTGTCAATTGTCTCCCAGGGAAGAGAGACTGTTTAAAAATCATCCTGTCAGACACAGGAACGGGCATTCCTGAAAAGATCAAGAATAAGATTTTCGATCCCTTTTTCACGACAAAGGATGTAGGCGAAGGGACAGGCTTAGGACTCTCCATTTCCTTCGGTATCATCGAAAAACATCAAGGTCGAATCATCGTCGAGTCCAAAGAAGGTGAGGGTAGTACTTTCACACTCATTCTACCTTTCCGCCAGATAGGAGAAATGGAGTCTGTAGGGTAAAGCGCGTTGACCCATCAAATAAAATGAGAGGAAGGACAATCAAATCCTTCCTCTCATTTTTATTATATCAAACGACAGGTGTCGCTTTCTAGGTACTAGTCGCGGAAAATCTTACGGTTAATAATTCCCTCTTCCGTCGTCACTCGCACCATGTACATGCCAGAGGCAAACTCCGACATATCGATGACAGGCTGGTATACGTTGTTTTTCTTCAGCTGACGCTCATAGATACGCGTTCCTTTGGTATCCAAAAGTTCGATGAAGACGTTTCCTACCTTTGCGAGCTTCAGATCGATGTTTAGATCACCCGTTGTAGGGTTAGGATAAAACTCAGCAGCCGTGAGACCTGCATTCACCAATTCTTCCAAGCTGGTGAAGATGACGTTGACCGTATCATTGCGAGTTGTCCCACACTGGTCTGTCACTGTCACGGAGTACTCACCTGCGCTGAGGCCAACGATAGAGGCTGTCGTATCCCCTGTGCTCCATAGGATGTCAAAAGGCTCGGCTCCTTGGTTGATGGTAACATTGGCGGTTCCGTTGTTGATTCCATCATCACCAGAAACAGCCGTGGTGATGGTCATGACCTGCTTTACGTCTACAAAGACATTGGCAATGGCGTTTACCCCACACTCATCCTGAGCAAGTAGTGTATATTGACGATCTACACGGGTTGTAGTGATAGGATCTTGTGGCGAAGAACCCGCAGCCCATCCTACAGGCGGACTCCAAGTATAGTTATACTGCACTTGATTAGGATCTGGAGGCGCGATGGCAAAGCCTGTAACACGCGATGTTCCTGCCATATTTCCAAGTGAGAAAGAAGCACCAGAATTTACGTCTGCAATACGAATTTGATTACCCGTAAAGTCATCACTTACAGCTGAGAGATACAAGTTATTCGTTACAGGATCAAAGTCCATATCTACATCTGCAAAGTTGGCATTGTATCCTACAGGTCCAATGACCGTATGGCTCCAATCGCTGGGGTCGATCTCAATCAATTCACCTGGAAACTCTAGACCGTATAGACGACCGTTATTATCAAAGTCGACACAAAGCATCAGAAGCGCAGAATCCAAGTCGGTGACAAAGTTAAACTGAATGGGATTTGCCTGAAGGTCCGCTGCGTATACTTTAGATACAAGAGGACCATTACCACCTGTCAATACATACACAATGTTCTTATCCTTATCTATCGTCAGGCCTCCGTAGAAATCATCTGCTGGAAGGAAGTTCATGGAAGCAATGACACTGTTAGTACCTGTCTCGAAGTCATATGCCAACAGCTGATTGTTGGTCCCGTCAATCGTCCAGAACAGTCCAAATGCTTCATCTCCTTGTACAGATAAATTGGTAATAGAAGTTTCGGTGCTTACAGGTCCTCTGTTGCGCAAGTTGTGGTTGAACACGCGGAAGTTACCTGCTGCAATCAGGTCAACTGCTAAGACCTGCTTAGGAAGCAAAGGTACCCCTCCTGAGAAGGCAGCGAGATCATTGAGACGTAGAGAGTCATTACGACAGAGACTGACGGTATCGGGCGTCATATTCATGATCGGATCAGATACTGGGTCGGTCAGGGTCACGGTATCCGTAAATGCAGGGCTACATCCATCGTCTACAGTCACGAAGTAAATACCCGCAGTCAGGCCTGTGATCGCACTCTCGTTTGAGCCTGTGCTCCACTCATACGTAGTCAAAGGATACCCACCCGCAATATTAGTGGCAACAAATCCGTCATTGATACCTGGACAAAGCGGGCTCTCTGGAACCAAGCTTACCTGCAAGGGATCAATTGCTGGTGCCACAATCTCTTCGATAACGATACCAAAGGGACCTACCGTATCGGCAGAAGTTGGAGGTGAGAACCATCCGTCGACCATGATATAATAAGTCGATCCAGGAGTCAAACAAGGAACTTCTACAATAGAAGCCCACTCATTGCCAGGAGCTGGACATCCTCCTGTGTTGGGTACAGCTGAAGGGATATCGTCATTCGCTGCTTTGAGACGGAAAGTACTGAAGTTGTTACAGTCCCCTACTTCATATATGGCTACCTGCGTATCAAACAATGTACTGTCATTACAAAGGTCGATACGAACGGTACCTGTAGGAGGTGCCGTAAATGTAAACCATACAGTACTTGTCACACCATTTTCATTCCAGCCAAAGAAGGTCGTACCATTGTTATTGGTAGGCGCAATCCCTGCCTCTCCTGGCTGAATCGTAGAGTTGAAGTTATCGAATACATATAGTGTATCGAAAGTCGTCAAATCAATCGCATCACACACATCGTCATTAGCAGGTGCTTGGGCATACAAACCTGAAAGGCTTGTAGCCAGCAGTATTCCTCCTACTAACAGCAGTTGGTAGATTTTTCTCATGCTTAGGTTTTGATTAATAAGGTTGTCAAAAATAAATGCAGTTCCATAAATGTAGCAAGAATACCCTCGGTGGGCAAAATTATTCAGGGGATTGATTACGCAAAAAGTTCATGTGTGCCGCTAGAATTCCCTTCGATAATCCCCTCTCATCCTTCAAATCCGACATTTCAATTTCCCGTAAGATGCTTGTACATTGCACCTCATATGCCTAATGTGAACATTTTACTGCCTCGCTTCAGCGAGTTTGTACAAGAAGCAGGAATAGATGAAGCGGGGAGAGGTTGCCTCGCAGGTCCAGTGGTGGCGGCGGCTGTCATTCTACCCAAAAACTTCCAACATCCACAACTCACCGACTCCAAAAAGCTTACAGTCGAACAGCGTGACCTCCTTCGTCCTATCATTGAAGATCAGGCACTCGCTTGGGCTGTAGGTATTGTTTCGCCCACACGTATCGACGAAATCAACATTCTCCAAGCTACTTATGAGGCTATGCATCAAGCCATTAACAAGCTACCTTCTCTTCCTAAGTTCCTTGCCATTGACGGCAACAGGTTCAAAGCCTATCCTGACATCTCTCATGCATGCATCGTCAAAGGAGATAGCAAATACTTGCATATTGCTGCTGCCTCTGTACTCGCCAAGACCCACCGAGATGCCATCATGGAAGATCTGCATGAGGCGCATCCCCACTACGCTTGGGACAGCAACAAAGGATATCCTACCGTCGCACACAAGAAAGCGATTCAAGCATTTGGACCGACTCCCCATCATCGGAGGAGCTTTAACTGGACATTGAAGGAGAATGGAAAATAAACCCGTCCATACATTTCAGCCCTAAGCGAAGAAAGGCTATCAAAAAAGTGAGTCACTTCGTACATTTGCTATGTATGAGTAATCAAATACAGACGAAGTTTTGGAAAAGACGATCGCGTAGCACCTACTGGCTGACAACCATCAGCATTGGGTTGGTGCTCTATTTTTTGGGGCTCTTCGCAGGTCTGGTCTTATTTGGCCAGGATTTGATCTCCCGAGCCAAGTCTCAGATGGTCATGAAAGTCTTTGTCCACGACGGGCTAAGTGAAACCTTGCAAACAGAATTACAATCCTACTTAGCAGCTCAACCTTATACACGGACATTGACTTATGTGTCAAAAGAAGCTGCCGCTGAGGAGATGCTCAAGTATACGGGGGAGGACGTAAGGGAGATGCTCGGAGGACTTAATCCCCTTTTCGCCTCGTATCAGTTCCAACTCCATCCAGATTATATCCAATCGGATAGCTTAAGTCTGATTAAAAATGAACTTAACAAGCAGTTGAGTGTAGCAGAGATCAGCTACCAAGGAGAGATGCTGGATGAGTTGAGTCAAAATATGGAGACGGTGGCATGGATCACAGTAGGTTTGGCCCTTATCATGGGAATCGTTGCTATCTTTCTGATCTATGCGACGATCAGGCTCTCTATTTACGCAAGACGATTGGCGATTCGCAGCATGGAACTCATGGGGGCTACCAGTGCTTTTATACGACGTCCCTTCTTGGGAAGGGGCGCACTACAAGGCTTGATAGGTGGGCTCTTGGCCACAGGCTTGCTCATCTTGACTGTCAGCGGATTATCACAGCAACTTGCTGAGATTGATCTCAAATGGGATGCCCTTCCCTTCAATATCTCCATTGGATTATTAGGGGGAATTGTGTTATTTGGGCTTCTATTGGGTCTGACAGGCAGTTATTGGGCCGTCAACAAATATCTGAACAGGAATCTAGACGAATTAATGTAAATCATGGCAAAGAAAGGCAAACCCACTCCGCGCAGAAAAAAACCCACCCCTTCTGCAAAGAAATCTGCCAATACAAGCAGCGCGAAAAAGCCGTCTGCTGGAAGTAAGAGCAAAGCAAAAGTAGAGACTCCTTCGGCAGCCCCTGCGTCTGCTGCTCCCAAGCCACAACGCCAACCCAAAGAACAAAAGGAAGTTGTCATGCCATTCGGAAGAATGAATTACATCTTACTAGTCGTAGGTGTGCTGATCATTAGCTTGGGATTCTACTTGATGTCACTCGACGAATTCATTGATGCAAAGGAGTTTTCTATCTCCCTGTACATTGCACCGCCGATTGTTGTAGGTGGATTTTTGGAGATCATTTACGCCATTATGTATCGTCCCAAACATACACCTTCTAGCAATTCTGTTCAAGCATCTTAAATTCAACATTGATTCAAAGTAGGAAATAGTTGGGGCTTCCATACATTTCCAATATCCTTTAAGGAATACATATTGACGGCTGGACCGTACTTGTCATCTATTGAAAAAAATTGGCTGGGAATTTCCCAGCCTTTTTAGAGATTTACCCCTGCAACTCTCATTCGCTTTTTACGAATTCATACATGAACGTCTTCGAATCCATTATATTGGGAATCATCCAGGGGCTTACCGAATTTCTCCCTGTCAGTAGCAGTGGCCATATCGAGTTGGGCAAGGCTATTTTAGGCCTAAAGCCTAAGGATGCTGTCCTTTTCTCAGCTGTCTTACACGCAGCGACAGCGCTCAGTACCATCGTCATTTACTGGAAAGATATCCTAGGTATCATCCGTGATCTCTTTCGCTTCCAATGGAATGACTCCACCAAATTTGTCGCTTTCATCGTCATTTCTATGATACCAGCTGGTATTGTAGGAGTTCAGTTCAATGACCAATTGGAAGCCCTATTCTCAGGACAGGTGATGCTGGTCGGATTTATGTTGCTGATTACGGGCGGGCTGCTGATGGCCTCTTCCCGTATCCAGGCAAAGCCTGGCGAGCTTACCTTTGGCAAGGCCTTTTTGGTGGGCTTGTCTCAAGCTTTCGCTATGCTTCCTGGAGTATCACGATCAGGATCGACCATCTCGACAGCCCTCATGCTGGGAATCGACCGTGCCAAAGCAGCTAGATTCTCCTTCCTCATGGTGATCCCTGTAATCCTAGGGGGTACCGCCCTCGAACTCAAAGATTACTTCGAAGCACAGGGTACACCTGAAGCCGTTCAAGTTGTGGCTGATCAAGCAGGTACCACAGAAGTGGGAATGACTGCCTTGATCGCTGGTTTTATCGCCGCATTTGTCTCGGGCCTCCTCGCATGTACTTGGATGATCCGCATTGTCAAAAACTCCAAACTGGATTATTTTGCCTTCTACTGTTTCGCAGTAGGACTCGTCGCGATCGCATGGTCTTTCTTTAATGGAGTTTAATAACTTCTAAGACAGAAAGAGAGTACCTGAATACAAGCACGTTAGGTCGCAGCTCTCGGCTCTCACTTCTTTTGGAGTTTTATCTAAAATCCTCTTCAGCTTTTCGCAGAATTTGTATCTTAGCGGCCAAATCGGTTCCAGGATACATCTATGCAAAAAGTTCTCATCATCATCTATTACTGGCCACCTAGCGGAGGGGCAGGTGTGCAGCGTTGGGTCAAACTCACCAAATATCTTTCGCGCTTCGGGATCAAGCCCTATGTACTCACGGTAGATGAGAAGGTCGCCAGCTACATGGATCGCGATGAGACGCTCAATAAAGATGTTGCGCCTGAAGTGACTGTGATCAAAACCCAGTCTTTCGAGCCGATCAATATGTACGCGAAGATGGTGGGCAAAGAAAAAGTTCCTACCGCTGGTTTTACCAATGTGGATTCGACCAAATTTCGCCAGAAAATCATCAACGCCATTCGCAGCAATCTCTTCATTCCTGATCCTCGCGTCGGCTGGAATTCCTACGCTTACAAAGAGGCTGTGAAAATCATTCAACAAGAGAATATTGATACAGTCATCACCTCTACCCCACCCCATTCTTCGCAACTTATCGGACTCAAACTCAAGAAAAAACTGGGGATCAAATGGATTGTAGACATGCGTGACCCTTGGACAGATATTTACTACTACCACATTCTGGGTCATTCTTTCCTCTCCCACGCACGAAATAAATCTCTGGAAAAGCAAGTATTTGTCCATGCCGACCGTATCACGACCGTAAGTTCTGATCTCAAACGCCTGTTCTGTGAGAAAGATCGTCGTGTCGCTCCACGCAAGATTCACCTCATCCCCAATGGATACGATACAGACGACTTCAAAGGGCTTGAGGCGACGCCCAATGAACATTTCACCATCACTTATACGGGTACCATTGCAGATACCTATCGCCCCTCAGTATTTTTTCGGGGAGTCAAGCAGATGCAAGACGCAAATCCTGAAGCTGTGGTGAAGTTGAACTTGGTCGGACGGTTTTCGGATGCTGTCCGCCAAGAGGTGGGAGAGCTGGGATTAGATGCGACTTTTGTCCCGCCCGTACCACATAGAGAGGCCAACATCTATCAAGTCAATGCCAATCTACTCTTACTGATCATTCCTGACATCGTCAACATCAAAGGCCATCTATCAGGAAAAATCTTCGAGTACCTCGCCACGGGCAATCGCATCATCAGCATCGGACCTGCCGATGGGGACGCAGCAGCTATTTTGGAGGAATGCAACATTGGGAAAACCTTTGAACGTAACCAGCAAGATGAGGTAGCTGCCTACATACAGATGGCATATGAAGAGTTTCAGGCGGGTACAAAAGTAGCCGTTGATCCAGAAGAAGTTCAGCGCTACTCTCGTGAGAAACAAGCAGAAAAGGTAAGTGAGATCATTAAGGGGCTAAAAGAAGAAGAATAAACTCACTTGTAGCCTCCTTGGAGATAAGAATCAGAGTTTCATCCCCATACATCCATACTTTTCTTTAAATTGTAGGGATATTCAACCCGACTTTGAACGGTATTTTGATAGTAAGTAGGCCTATGCGCAGTATTTTGATCTTTATTCTTTCCCTGGCTTTTTCTCTTCCCCACACTGTATTTCCCCAAGCCAACGTCTCCAAACTAGACAGCTTAAAGGGAGTCCTGGCAAATCCTCCACAGGATCAAGAAGAGGTTTTAAAGCTCTACAATGCCTTGACAAAGGCTTACCAGCTCACCTCCTATGATTCTTCTCTTTACTTCAATCAGCAGGCGCTTTCGATTGTACGGGACCTTCCCCTTTCGGCAGAGGTTGTACGAACATTCATCGCACAAGCCAACCTCAATAACGGCAAATACCAAGCACAGGAAGCACAGGAGAGCGCGCGGAAAGCGTTAGATCTCGCTCAACAGTTGGGCAATAAGTCCTTGATCGCTACAAGTTTTCAGGAACTTGGATTGGGATATAAAAACGCCATGGAGTTGGACTCGGCTACTTACTATACCAGAAAGGCGATTGCACTTGCCAAAGAATTAAAACGCCTTGATATCGAGTTGTCGAGTGAAAATGTCATGGGGCAGATCTTCAACCGCCTGCAGGCATATGATAGCTGTATTGCGCACTATTCGAGAGCGGTAGAAGCTGGTCAAGAAGGAGGCGTCACCAAACAGGTGCTCGCTCCCATGTACAACCTGTCGATTGCATATTATAACAAGGGCTTATTCGACTCTACCCTCCAGATTCTTTTGCGTGCGATAGAACTGGCCAAAATCGAAGAAGCTAGAAGAATACAAGGTGCAGCCCACGGTGTCGTCGCTTCCCTTTACAATATGAAGGGAGAAAAAGATTCCTCTCTCGCTCATATCCAAAGGGGCCTAGACATATCCGACTCACTCTCTGTAGAGCGGATGTACGGATATATGTCTTTGGGAGAATATTATTTCAATGAAAAAGAGTGGCAAGAAGCCATCAACTACTACCGTCTAGCTTATGGTCAGTCTATTGGCGTCAATAGTATCGCACAATGTGACCTCTTGTATGAAATTGGGCGTGGACACTTGGAAAGTGGAAGGCCTGACTCCGCCATTTTCTATTTTGATGAAGCGGAAGCAAGAGCAAAATCTTTTGGCTCCGAAGAGACACTAGGAAAAGTGCGATTGTATCGAGCAGATGCACTGGCACAGCAGGGGAAAATTAGGGAAGCCCTGGCAACCATTGAACCTGCGCTGCGCGTGCCACAACCTGCAACTGTCCTGAGAGGATATACCTACAAAGGGCAGTTTCTGCTACGGCTCAACCGACCTGCTGAGGCAAAAACTAATTTTCAGCAAGCGCTCAAACTGACCGATGAAACGAAGGTCGAAGACAACTATCCTGCTGTCTACAAGGGACTCGCCCGCGCAGACTCCGCCCTTGGTAACAACCGATCTGCCCTCAAATACATGAGTCTCTATGCCAATGCAGAGGTATCTCGGCAGAAAGAACGATACCGTACTTCGGTCGCTGAGTTTGAGACAAAGTTCAAGACCGCACAGAAAGAAGCTGAGATCAAAGATCTAGAAACTACCCAGCGGATCACGGACTTGCAACTGGCGCGCACAGCTACCGAGCGCAACACCCTCTTGGCCATCGTGGCGATCCTGGTGCTGGCAGGGGCCATCATTGGAGGACTTTTCATCCAAGTCAGAAGACAGCGAGAAGCACTCGAAAAAGCCAATGCCACCAAGGACCGACTATTCTCTGTCATTGCCCATGATCTTCGAGGGCCTGTAACAGGTTTTCAGACTATTGGCAAGATTTTCAACCACCACATCGAAAAAGGGAACTTGGAACCACTCAAAGTCTTCAGCCAACAGGTAGACCAGCAGGCAGGACAAATTCGACGGATGCTCGATAATTTGCTGACATGGTCGCTCCAGCAACTCGGTGTGTATGAAGCCAAAGCTACCCATTTTGACTTGAAAGGCTTGGGAGAAGAAATCATGTCATTCTTTTCTCAAAGTGCGAGTAGCAAGCAAACAATCTTGAAGGTAGATGTAGACCCAGAGATGCAGTTTACATTTGACCGAAAGGGATTGAGCGTAGTTTTGACCAATATCATCAGCAATGCTGTAAAATTTACCTCCGAAGGAGAAGTAGTCCTGTCTGCTGAGCAGAAAAAAGGGTTCACACGCATCAAGATACAGGATACAGGCGTCGGGATGGATACCGCAACCTTGAATTCCTTGAGGTCAGGTATCTCTACTAGCCAGCGTGGTACAAGTGGCGAACAAGGCACAGGACTGGGATGGCAAATCATTCGAGAGCTGGTCGAAACATGGAAAGGAGACATCTCCATTCATTCGCAAGAAGGGCAAGGGACCCGTATTGAAATTTCTCTCCCCCATATGGTCTAGGGGTGACATGTCATCTGTTTTTTCGACTGTGAAGAAAAACACTAAGAAATTAGATTGACATGAGACCTTATACGAGATTATTTCTGAGCCTTCTTTTTTGTGGCTTGCTTAGCTTTAGTATTTCAGGCTGTAATCTGAGTCAGATCATCGCTTCTCTTTATATGGACATCACGGATGCTCCGATTGATGATCCCTTGTACCAAGATGTGTATATCACGATTGCAGGCTTGGAGGTCAATGGGAAAAAGCTAGAGGATTTTGGAGAAAAACAGACGATCAAAATTTCCGAATTGCAGGCGGGTGTGACAGCCCAACTCGTGAACGCAGAAGTTGCAGCAGGGGAATATGACAACATTACCCTTATCCTCGACTACGATGAGGATGAAAATGGAACGGCTCCAGGTTGCTATGCGATGACCTCCTACGAGCGCAAGATCGATCTGGCCAATGGAAAAACAGGCGAACAAAAGATTTCATTGACCAAAGCACTGAACCTATCAGCAGACGAAGAAGTCAACTTGGTCATCGACTTTGACCTGCGCAAATCCATCCGATCTTCACAACCAGGAGATGAGTCTGAGCTGGTTTTTGTCGAAGGGAATGATCTGGTTTCGGCACTCCGTGTCGTTGACAAGGCTGAGGCGGGTACGATTAAAGGTACACTGTTATCAGAACTCCCCTCTAGTTCAGCTGTGAATACCTACGTCATCTACGCATACAAGCCTGAGGATTTCAACAAAGATACAGAGCGATTCGACAGCGATGGTGACGGCATTGCATTTGAAAAAGCCGTAACCTCTACACTCGTGACCGTTCTTCCTGGTCATTCAGAAAACTTCTCCCTCCACTATCTAGAAGCAGGAACTTATACACTGGTGATCGAAGCATATGAAAGCGAGGAGTTCTACCGCTATCCTGTGGGGTACCTAAAAACCGTCGGTGCCGAAGTTGTAGGTGTCCCTGTAAATGTGAAGGTTCAAGAAGAGACAACCATCAATTTGACGGGTATTGGGGTGGTGCCGTAGGCACTTGCCGCAGGTAGGTACTTGCCGCATAGTAGCCACTTGCCGCAGCAAGTGGCTACGGTAATGAAAAAAGGAGAACGTGCGATCGCATGCTCTCCTTTTTTTGAATTGATCTTATCTCCCTTGATGAAGCAAGGGATTGGGTACACTTGCTACAGCAAGGGATTGGGTACACTTGCTACAGCAAGGGATTGGGTACACTTGCTGCAGCAAGGGATCGTGTACACTTGCTGCAGCAAGTGGCTACGATACGGCTTCCTTCTCCTCGTTCATCAGGGTCTGATGCCACTTCCAGGCGGAGGCCATCATCTCTGTGACGTCACGCTCAGCCTTCCAGCCCAGCCTTGATTCTGCCAGCGAGTTGTCTGAGTAGATGGATACGACATCGCCCTCGCGGCGATCACCGATGACGTAAGGAACTTTTACACCCGTCGCTTCTTCGAAGGCATTGATCGCTTCCAGTACAGTCACTCCATTTCCTGATCCCAGATTGAAACGCTCATACTGAGCTTCATTTCTTCCTTCGACCAAATAGTCAATGGCCTTCATATGCGCAATGGCAATATCTGTCACGTGGATATAGTCGCGAATGGCTGTACCGTCACGTGTCGGATAATCCCCACCAAAAATGGTCAACTGTGGGATCTGACCTGAAGCTGCATAAGTGATGATGGGTACGAGGTTATTGGCCTTGTTGATCGGATCTTCTCCATTGAGGCCTGACGCGTGGGCTCCTACAGGGTTAAAGTATCGCAGCGCCAGGCATTGTACTTTCTCACTCATGCGCGCAAAATCTTTGATGATGCGCTCCCCTACCAGTTTCGTCTCTGCATAAGGAGACTCTGTGATCGAGGTAGGTGTTTCTTCCGTCACGGGCAGTTTGTCGATGTTGCCGTAGACCGAACAAGAAGAGGAGAAAATGAAATTATTGACCCCGTAATCCTCACAGCATTGGAGGATGTTGATCAATGAGAGAAAGTTATTGTGGTAATAGCGCAGTGGCTGCTCTACAGATTGTCCTACGGCTTTGAGCGCAGCAAAATGGACAACTGCCACGATATCGGGATGGGCTTCGAAGATCTCTCTTACAGCAGCTTGATCGGTCAGGTCGGTGGAATAGTTGACCATGTCCTTACCTGTGATACGCTTGACGCGATCGACTGTATCAGAAGAAGAGTTTACTTGATTATCAATGGAGAGCACCTCATATGTGCCCTTTTCAAGGAGTTCGATTGCGGTGTGGGAGCCAATGTAACCCGTGCCTCCCGTAATCAGAATTTTGGCCATAAAAATGATTGGTTGGATACAGGAAACGAGTTTAGAAAGTAGAGAAGATAGCGCGTATCCAGTTTCTCATTTCTCGCCCCTTGTATGATATTATTTTATGCTGATTTATTTTTTCTTGAGGCAAAAGAAAAGGCAAAAATTTTGCAATCGGTAGTGGATGTTGATTTTTCGACGCTATTGTCTGATTAACGGTTCATTCGGTCGATTCACCAGTTGGAAGACCTTAAAAAAGTACTTGGAGTAGATCATAGGAAGGCTGCTCTTGATCCCCAGATTGCGCAGGGCAGACAGCATTTCCTTGTTGAGTTTCATCGTCGTAGCAAAGCCGCCCTGGCTATGTCCACCTGAACGCATACGTACCATCACGTCAGGAATATGATGATAGGACGCCTGATGAATGTGGAGAAAACGTGTGATCAACTCAAAGTCACCTACGATGCGATATTCCTGGTTGAATACTCCATACTTCTCATACAACTCGCGCTTCACAAAGAATGTCGGATGCGGAGGCATATGTCCCTGCTTGACTTGGCTGGGCTTGAAGGTTTTTCCTGAATAATAGCGCTCGACCTTGTCTGTATCTACTGGATCTACGATGACCAAATCGCCAAATACTGTCTCTACCTTCTCTTCCTGAAAAGCTTCCACAATTTTGGAGATGACGCCTGTATGCACATAGAAATCATCCGCATTCAAAATGCCCACAACATCACCTGTAGCATGGTGAATGCCCTTGTTCATCGCATCATAGATCCCCTTATCAGGCTCGGAAACGAAAGTATGGACTTTTTCGCCATAGCTCTTGATGATGTCCTGCGTTCCATCATTAGAATTACCATCTATGACGATGTACTCGATATCAGGATAGTCTTGCATCACGACAGAATCCATGCATGACCGCAGATATTCAGCCGCATTATAGGTTACAGTTACAATCGATACTTTCATCCAAGGTGTTGTTTGTATATTTAAAGACAGGTAGACTTGAAGAGGTCATCCCGTGAGAGATTTCACTTCATTCAAGACATCAGACTTAAAGTGTGGGTATTTATCGTCTGCTTATGTTTGGATCTCTCCATAAAAGAACTGGCTAATTCTAGTATTTCCAAGGCAGGGCGCTCAAGCTTCTAACGATCAAGGATTTTCTATATCCTACTTCACATTTCCCAACTTTCCATTTTCCCTCATTTATTGAAAAAGTACCTGCATTCGTTCCTTGAGTTCAGGTTGTGATTTATAGTTTCGGGCAAATTCCCATGCGGCTCGTGACCACTTATCGTAGATTTCCTGATCCATACGCAAAGCATGGTTCAATGCTTCTTTGAACTGTACTTCTTTTTCCAATTCGCAGTCCCATCCTATTTCTTTTTCCTCCAAATCTCTCCAAGGTGTCTTGTCACTGATAATGACAGGCTTTCCCGCAAGTAATCCTTCAAATATGGAATGGCCAAAGTTTTCTCCTAAAGTAGGAAGTGCGGAAAAATGATAATCCGCTAGCCTCGCTTGCAATTCATCTGGTGGTAAGGGCCCCTTGAGTACGACCTTTTTACGCTCGGGTAAGGCAGCAATGAGTCCTTCACACTTTGCTTTATAGTCCAAATCCTCTTCGGGACCATAGATATCCAGCCATACCTTTCCCTCTATTTCCTTCAGCCATCCGATTAGGGCATGAATATTTTTTTTGGGAGAAAGGCGAGAGTGAAATACCAAACGCATCTCTCCTGACACTTTCTCCAAAGATTGCCAATCTGCCTGTTGCTGTCGAGGTAAGTTGCTCACCAGTTGAATCTCTGACTTTTGCCCAAAATGCTGGCGAATGTCCTGAACCTCTTGCGGATCGGTTGCCTGCCAACGCACTTGCTGTAGGACACCCGAGCTTTTCAACGCCGTTATAAAGACTTTTTTCTTCAGACGTTTTTGCTTGAGTGCCCCCTCCATCAGCATTCCTCTAGGAGCTAGGACTACTTTTCCCATGGCCTGTTTACGGCCCATCCATAGCGGCCAGATAGTAAAGGGTAAGGAAAAAAGGCTATTGATATAGATAAAATCAGGCTGGCTATCCCTGATGACTTTTTCCAGAGATCTATAACTCAAATGATTTTCTGAAAAATAATAAAGCTGTGCACCTGAGTCCCACTCTATCCATGTATTGGGCTCAATATCTGGATAAGGCTCCGTCGAGGCATGGTCTACGTTTTTGGTAATGACCGATAGCTGAAAATGATCTGCCATCGCTTCGACAAAATTTCGGATAGTTTGGATAGGCCCACCCGCCTTATATCCAGGGACAAACCAATCGATGAGTACGGTGATTCTTGTCTTAGATTCCATTTCGCAGCATCCATTGATCTAAAATCACCAACATCCATAGCTTCATCCAGATGACTTGAGGGTCATCTGAGAGGAAGGCTTGCCAGAAGCTTTTGACGGCCTCTCCCTTCATCAAATCACGCTCCGCTAAGCGCGCGATGCTCTGCTCACACATTTCCCTCAACTCATTTTTCATCCAAAGTGGCCAAGGAAAGACAAATCCCATCTTCTTGCGATGGACTACCTCGTGCGGAAGTAGGTCACCCAGACTTTCGACTAGCAATTGCTTGGGGTAATTCGGATGCTTAAGCGCGTCGGGGATACCCATCACATATTCAACCAGCTCATGATCAAAAAAAGGCACCCGCACCTCCAGCGAATGTGCCATACTCATCTGATCGGTATCTCTCAGCAGCACATTTTGTGTGTAAGTACTGATCTCCCCCACACTGACCTGACTGTAAATAGGGAGTTGATCAATTTTTCGCAGTGCCTCAGACTCAAATATTCTTCCTAGTGTGGAATCCTTTATATGCTTCCCTGTCAATCGCTCAATCTCAGCAGGGCTAAACAGCTTTCGGAAGACAGGATATAGATGCTCAAACTGTGCGTTGGGTACAGTCATCAATTCTTGCAAACGAGCGACTTTGTGCTTGGCTACAAGCGTACCTGCCGCCTGACTACCTAGCTTTCTGAGTCCTAGGGGAACCTGATACAGCGATTGAGCTTGCTTGAATTTCTTGTATTGCTGAAAAACAGGGTAGCCCGCAAATAGCTCGTCACCTCCTAAACCTGAAAGGGCTACGGTAAATCCTTCTCGCTTGGTCGCTTGAGAAACCACATAGCTATTGATCCCATCTCCTGTCGGATGATCCATAGCTTCCAGAGCAGGTTCTAGCTCATGGAGAAAATCCTCTGGCTTGAGTAAAATAGGATGATGCGCCGTACGATACTTCTTTGCGATCATGCGAGAAAAGGTTGACTCATCAAACTCCTTTTCCTGAAATACCACCGAAAAAGTGTGCACAGGCTGGCTCGAAGCCTCTGCCATCAAGCCCACAATGGCTGACGAATCAATCCCCCCCGAAAGGAAGGCTCCCAAGGGTACATCACTGATCATACGTCTCGTGACAGCAGCCATCAGCTTAGCTCGGACTTCTTTTTTCACCTCCTCAAGGTCTTGAGCATTCTGATGTATATCTTCCATTTTCCAAAAGGCTTCTTGATGAAAATGCCCCCCTTTCCAGATCCCAAAATGGCCTGCCTTGAGCTGAAAGACACCCTTCAAGATGGTTCTGGGTGAATTGACAGAATAATACTGGAGATACTCCTGGAGAGAGAGGGGATCAATCTCAGGCGGGATGAGTCCCGTACGAATAATTGACCGAATCTCCGAAGCAAATACGATATCCTCCCCTGTTCGCGCATAATAGAAAGGCTTGATCCCCAGGCGATCGCGTGCGATAAAAAGCGATTGCTCCACCTCATCCCAGATCGCGAGGGCAAACATCCCATTGAATTTTTGCAGACAGTCTGGTCCCCAAGCACGATAAGCCGCCAGAATCATTTCAGTATCACCCGTCCCTTTAAAAGGATAGTCTTTCAGTTCTGTCTTGATCTCCTGATAGTTGTAGATCTCTCCATTGAAGACCATGGTATATCTGCCCGAATGGTCTTGAATGGGCTGATTACCAACCTCCGTAAGGTCGAGAATCGACAGTCTCCTGTGTCCCAGATGCACGAGTTCGTCTTCGAAGATCCCCTCAGCATCAGGACCTCGATGCGACATCATGTCGATCATTCTATGGAGCTTTTCTGTCGAACGGTCTACAGGTGTCTTACTGGTAAATCCGGCTATTCCACACATATTTTTTCTCAATCAAGGTAACAGACTAGGAGACATTGGACGGAGAAAGTGGCTGTTGAATCAATAGGCTTGGCTCGTTCCTCGATTTCCTTTATCCAGATACTCACGCGGGCGCTCCCGCTGTCATGATTCGTTTTTTTATCGGCTGGGCAGGGTTGCCACGGTAGATGGTGTAGGCTTCTAGGTCATGGCTCGTCGTGGAACTGATACTCAAAATGCTATGACTATGGCATCGTACAGCAGGTCCAACCAGTGATTTTGCTCCAATCCATACGCCCTTCTCTAAATGTATTCCTCCCACCATGAGATCAAATGAAGGCTTCTTATAATCGTGATTCCCTGTAAGCAGCATCGCTCCCTGAGAGATGCAGACATCATCTTCAATGATCACAGGTGCCAAATTATCAATCCAGGCATTTTCTCCTATCCACACATGGTCACCTACTGTCAAAAACCAAGGATACTTGATGTTGACACCTGGTTTGATGACGACGCCTTTCCCGATTTTGGCTCCAAACATACGCAGGAAACCTGCCTTGATGCCCGAACTAGGGTTCAGTGGATTGATGATAAAAAGGGCATTCACCAAAAACCAACACACCCGCTTGAGTGTCCCTGCTCCTGGATCGTACCAGTCATTGTTGAAGCTGGCGAGATCTGTCTGAACTTGTTGATCTATCTTTTTTGTTTCCATTGTTCGTCAAATTGCTAAGAAGCCATACTGACTAAGGTACTTGCCCATACTGCAGGTGTGATCTGTTGTGCCAACTGGTGGCTCCGATCTCCCCAAATCTTGAGTGTAGCATCATCGAGTTGAAACAGCTTTTCCATCATATGGATCATCGAGGCTGCGTCTTGGGCTTTGTGCACGAAGCCATTATAGCCATCCCTCACAAAGGCATCGGCAGCCCCCACGGCCTCACTCGCCAGCAGCGGTAAACCTGCAGCTGCAAACTCATGCAAAGCCACCCCCCAAGGCTCGACGTGGCTCGCTAGCACAAACGCTCCTGCTTCACGTGCAAGCGAAGGCAAAACTTCGGGCTGTACAAAACCCTGCACCTGAATCCTAGGATGAGAAGGAACTGCTATCTCGCCTGCTCCTACAATCTGCAAAGACCACTCATACTTCTCTGCCAATCGAATGAAAGCCTCCGTCACTTCCCCTATACCCTTAAAAGGAACCAGACGCCCTACATAAAGCAGTCTCTTGGGATACTGACCAGATTTTTCTTCTCGATACGCACGATATGCTTGGGAAAATGCTTCCACATCCGCACTGTAATACCCCAAGCGTATATGATTCCTTTCAAAACCCAATCTTCGTGCATACTCGTACTGCCGCAAACCAGAGACCCACATGTGAGAGAAGTATTTCTTGACGAGAAAAGGACTCATCCACGTCGCGATATGCTGCCGCATGCTGCCCACCCACTGATTGTCGATTCCTGCAATGACGGGTACACCTTTTTGACGAAAAGGAAGCGCTGCTTTTAGATATCCTTTGTCCATCCATCCACTGATGAAGATGATCTCTGGCTGAAATTCTGTAGCTATCTTCGCGACGGCTTTATCGTCCAACTGATCACGATCATACACCTGAATACGCGCATCAAAATCAAATTGAAAAGGTGCTTCACGATTAACAGGCCATTTGACCAAACACACCTCATGCCTTCCATCTTCCATCAACGCTCGAAGACATGCCAGTGTATATCCTGCTAATTCGCTATACAAAATCAAAATTCTCATGTAGAACTTAATTGGGCTTTGATTCGGGGATACTCTATCAATAAGGTAAGCACGAGAAAAAAATGAATGGTAAAAGCATTCAAAGAGGAGTTGAGCCATGACTCAAAAGTCGCCGAAATAAGCGCTGCGATAATGAATGGCATACCAAAAGCACGGGCTCGTACTTTGAACAAAAGGATGAGAAGGAAAATCAAAAAGAGCGAAAAGCCAATATATCCATTATTCATGATGAAGGTAAGGAACGAATTATGCATCCCCCCTTGGTGCTCCGTAGCGATCAAAATATCTTCAAGCTCATGGAAAAAGATTTCCTCATAAGCGAAACCCTTCCCAATAAAGGGGTTTCGATTGATCTCTGCTAACCCCATCGACCAAGCTAAGAATCGACCTGTACCCGTAGTCAATGACTCTACTCTCAAGAACTCTCCTAACCCTACCATCTGCACCAGTCGCTCAATGGAAATAGACTGAATGACCAGATAAGTGGTAGGGAGAATAAAGGACCATAAAGCAAATACTTGAGTTTTTCCTCCTTTATAAAAAATGTAGAGCGCATAGAAAATACCGATTGTGCCCAATGCGGTCCGTGAACCAGACAAGATCACAGAAAATACGATGAGGAATATAATGATTCTCAGGGAGGACTTCTTATGAGGGAATAGTCTTATCAAACATAAAGCAAGAGGGAAAGTCAAGGTAGAATATATTCCCAAACCATTGGGATTACCTAACATCCCTCGATATCGCCCAATAAGAAATACCAGTTTAGGATAGAAGATCATCCCTATTAACCCTAAGATCATCACGAGGGCAGATAGATACGATATATCCATGAGCACTTTACCATTTGTCTTACGGATCAGATAAGGGAAAAAATGTAAAGTGAGAAAGATCAATAAGAAGTAGGAAATCATTTTAGAGAGGGATACACCAATGCTGGGACTTCTCAATCCTCCCAAGAGGGCTATAAGGAAAAAAGGTACGACTCCTAGGATAAGAGATCTAAACTTGATTTTCCCTCTGAACATCAAGGTCATGGTATAGATAGAGACGAGCAGAATACAGACAATCCGAAGATTTTTGTAATAACTAAAGTAATACGCTCTACTGTCTCCCATGATCAGAATCACAAGCAGGGTAATTAGGAGCATCCTGTCTTGCTCTGTCGCCATCCAATAGATGTATACTCCTGCCAAAACGGGTATCGTCAAAGGCTCAAGAATACTCCCTACGAAGTACAAAATAAATTGGAGGAGGATAATGCCGCGATATGTTTTGAGAAATTCTCCCAAGGAAGCTTTAGGTTGAAGTTAGGCTTACAGGATCGACGGACTGATGAAAGTGTTGTAACATCTGATCAATAACGCGATTCCAAGTAAAGGATTTTACGCGCTTGAAGGAAGCCAACTGCTTCGCTTTTAGACTTACAGTTTCCATCTCTATGGCTTCGATAATGGCGTTGCGTAACGCAGGTGCATCTTTGGCTTGGATGAGCCAACCATTACAGGCATCTACTTGTTGGGCGACGGCCCCGACATCCGTGGCGATGATGGCACACTGATTAGACATGGCTTCCATGATCACAGTCGGCATTCCCTCCGAGTGGCTAGGACAAAGGAGTATATCTCCCTCCTGGAGAATTTGCTGGATCTTTTCTGTCTCTTTTACCAGGCCGTGATAGATGATATGGGGATGCGAAAGTTGCAAGTGATCAGGTATAGGACCAATAAAAGCTACTTCGAATGGATGTTGAAGTACTAATTCTTTCAACGCATCGTTCAGATCCTCTATTCCTTTACGCTTCTCATATCGTCCAATAAAAACAAACTTTCTTCTTTCATTCACTGGCTTCTCTATGCCTGCTAGTAGCCAGTTCTGATCTATCCCAATAGGAATTTCCTTAATCCTTGCTAAGGGAATCCCCAATTTGTTTTTCAGAATGTGGGTCAGCTTCCCTCCTAGAGATTGAACATAATCCGCATGACGAAGCTGATAAGTAGCTGGACCTTTGAGTAAATGTGCTGCAAGCTGCGCCTTCAATCCATAGACAGACTGGAACATTTCCATTCCATGCAGATTCACCCAGACAGGTGGATACGCTTTTCCTTGAGATTTCCTTTGAAGGAGTTCCCAACCTGAGAACCCTTGCGCATACACAAGATCAATGCTACCTTCTATCTCGTCCAGTGCATCGGCAATTCTTGTACTATACACCTTTGACTCACGCACATAATGTCCTGGCAACTTCCCTGGCGCAGGAAATTCCAAACGCACTTCTTGGATGAAGCGAGCTTCTTCGGGTGAAAAGGGCGTAGCCCCCTTGTGATTATGAGGGATGTAATGAAATAGCATGACCTCCACCTCTCTTTGTGCAAGGTACTTGGCCATATAAAAGGAATGCTTTTGCATACCGCCTACCACATAGGGATAAATCCCATCTGTCAATAACGCTATTCTCATATTAAAGCCTTTTCCAGATTGTCAGGAACTCGCTCACGGGCAGGCTCCTAATTAGGGGTTTAGAGATCAGTTGGGCCAGAATATTGATTTCTTTTTGCTACCAAATGTTTAATGATGGCAATTTAATGGAAGTTTCTTTGGGAGGAAATAAAAGCACCTACAGAAGCATGTAAATTGTTACATCTCTGTCTATCGATAGTGAGTCATGCTACTTCCCTATTCATTTCTGCACATCAGTCTTCTATGAAAGGACAATTCAAAAGAAATAATCGTTCCTCGGCACGCGTCATCGCCGTATAGGTCCACCTCAGGTAAGCACGAGGATTTTGGCCATAGTCAGGCTCAAAGCCAATGATGACGTTTTCCCACTGCCCTCCCTGGGCTTTGTGTCCTGTGACTGCATAGCCATATTTGACCTGTAAAGCATTGACGTAGGGATCGGTGCGCATCTGCTCGGCAGCCTTGGAAGGAGACAAAGAAGTATATTCACGCTGACGCTCCATGAGGATGGTATACTGGGTTTCTTTGCTAAGCTGTGGCTGCTTGGCCGTGAGCAAGTCCAGGACAATCTTACAGTTGACCAGCATATATTCTCCCCGGCTGTCCTGAAACTCTAGGTCTACATCCATCCATTTGAGTCCATATAGTTCTTCATAACTTTCGTTATATACCTCTCTCACCGTCCCCATCTCCCCGTTGGCGATGAATGGTAGCCGCTTACTATCGCCCCAGGCATAGTTGTTTCGTACCACCATGAGCAGATCACCAGGTACTAGCGTTTCCTCCGCATAAAAAATCTGCTGGCGTAAGGCATGATTTACTCGCGTAGCAAGATAGTTCGAGTAGGTCAAGAAGACCACCCGATCGCTATTTCCTTGCTCATAATAGCCTATGTAAGTCTCAATAGATTCATAAGGCGTTTCCAGCGTCATCACATCTCGATTGGGATGCAGGATCAGATTTTCCTCCCCTTGCTGGTATACATCTCGTAGTTGCACCGCATGTGCTAGAATGCCAGAGTCAGTTTCCTGACGCTTGACCTCAGTCAGGTGTGCATCATAGACAGAAAGCCAGAGCTTACTCCCCACTTCCAGCTTGTCCAAAGCAGGGGACTCATCGTGCCCCACAGGTGGCAACTGTACAGGGTCTCCCACCAGTACCAGTTTGCGCAATTCATCTTGCTCAAAAACAAAAGACAATAGATCTGAGAGCAAGCTATTGGGGCTCGTCCCGTCCCTTTTATCTCCAATCATGGATGCCTCATCCACGATGTAAATGGTCTTTGGGGGAGCCTTATTTTCTTTCAAGGCAAAAGCGACATCTCCTGCTCGCCCTTCCCTAGGACTGTATATATGGTGATGAATGGTAAAAGCCGCGCGCTGGGTACGCCGTGTGATGACCTTGGCCGCACGCCCTGTGGGAGCCAGAAGGACCACTTTATAACCCAGCTTCTTGACATATCGCGTAAAGAGTTGGATCAAAAAAGTCTTCCCCGTACCCGCTGATCCCGTCAAGAGATAGGTTGCCCGAAGCTCATCCGAGCGCATAAAATGGATGAATATCCCCAGGGCCTCTTCCTGATCTTTAGAAAGCCTAAAATCTGCCTTCCCGATCAGGTCCTCCATGATTTGTTTATGTAGACTATCCATCATTCAAAACCCGTTAGGTAGGTCTTTGTCATGGAATTAGGCACAACGATCATGATATCAGCTTTGCCCAGATACTCTTTATTAAGCTCCGAGATATCCGCTTGCTCCACAACGGAGATATTTTTGAGCGTCGCATCGGGGGCTCCTTTTGCGACGTACCACAGGATACCTTCTTTATCATCAGAGTGATAGCTACCATTCATATGGTAGAAGACTTTGCCTTCCTTCCAATTTTTGAGGATGCGGTCCGCCATGGTAGCGTCTTTGATGGCTTGAGCCGAAACGAAGTTTTCTGCCATGCCTCCATGTGCATGTCCCCCCATCATCTCTTTCATCTTTGCATAGGAGGGTAAGTCAAAGTCGATGGGAAAAGGGAGGTTTACCATGAGGGCTTTTTCCTCATCTGGCAATGAATCCAGAGAAGCAATACCTTCGCGAGATACTTTTCGCGCATAGGTACGTGGGATATTGGTAGCGATGAAGGGAATGCCTTCCTGCTTGCAAAAATCAACTACGGGCTGATAGTCGGTGTCGTGATTGGACCAGAGGTCTGTGGATTGCGTCCAAACCTTCTTTTCGACTTCGCCTTTAAGGTATTGGTCCAAACCTTCCTGCTGATTTGTTTCTAGCATTTCTGCCCCGACCACCATTTGGGCTGCTCCTTTTACCTCGGTCAAGTCACGAAGGATTTCTAGCTCTAGCCAGTGTGCGATGGGATTGTTGTGCAGCTCTCCAAAGCAAATCACCTCTCCTTCCTCAAGTATTCGAAGTACTTTTTTGTATTTCAGTGGCTTGCCTTGGCCATTAAAGATTGCGTATGCAGGTTTATCTTGCGCCAGGCTCATTGTCGTCATCATTAGGGCCCAGAGGCCTACCAACCATTTTTTCATGAACCAAAGATAGCATTTTTCACTGTTCGGTATTTCAAAAAATGGGAGATCGCCCATGGACTTGGTCACGACTTATTTTGTGGGAGTCAAGGTGAGTGGAGCTGTACATTCATTTTCATTCTACTGCAGACTCCTCAGATGTATTTGAGATTACCCCCAATCATCACCAAACAAAAGTCTGGATCAATGAAAAGTACATCATGACAAATGAATCTCATCTCTAGGCTGGAATACGCAACTCCTTTACCTGATGAAAAAAGCCGTCATTTATCTCAAAAAAGTAGGTGCCAGCCTTGAGATTACGGACAATGAAATTGGCGCCCTCTTGGGGTTGATGCTGCAAAATGAGCTTACCTTTGGAATCAGACAGGGTGATTTCAGAAGTTTCCAGCTTGTAGGGCAACAACTCAATGAAAAGGCGGCCTTGATGGGCGCTTTCCTGATGCGGATAAACGGTAAATCTAACAGCCGATGGGAAGTCAGAATAAAACGAAGTCGTGAGTGTTTGTTGTTCGACAGAGATCATGGATTTGTAGTAGTCAAACATTAGGGAAAAAGTTTTTTCAGTGTTGTTCCAATTATTCCAAAAACTGGGCCAGCAGTCAAAAATCTTGTACCAATTGTGCAAATCGCAAATAGTGGACAGGAGAGGTTGTTTTTATATTCCCAATCTTTTACAACGAGAAAGTAAAATATCCTCATTTACGTGCGAAACGTCTTCAAAAGTATACACCCATTCCTCAAACTTAAGGGCAAGTAAGGGGTTCTTGGGTTATGCAAAACGTTTCCTTCATTCCAGATACACTAGATGATGTCTGGAGTCAGACCAAAGAGATGCTCACGAGAGGGGTAGCCGATAAGAAAGATCCCTTTCAATCACTGACATTGACAACCTATGATGGACGCTTTCCCAATCCTCGTACAGTCATCCTCCGCAAGTTCATTTCCCATCCCTTTACCTTGATCTGCCATAGCGATACGCGCGCAGGTAAGATTATAGACATCCAATCCCATCCAGAGATTGCATGGCATGGGTGGCACCCCAGGCGGCGGGTACAGATTCGACTCTACGGACATGCGCAAGTTTTCACTAAGGGAGCGCTATGGGATGTGGAATGGAATCGAATCGGCTTAACTAGTCGCACCAACTACAGTCCGATCATGCCTCCCGCACAGGAGATTACTTCCTACCAGAAAGGACAAGAAACCTATGCACGATTAAAAGAGACGACAGAAAAAGAAAGTGAGGAATGGAAAAAGCATTTTGCGGTCATTGAGACGCAGATTGAGGAGGTCGAGTGGCTCACACTCCATAGAGAAGGGCATAGAAGGGCTCGATTTACAAAGCAAAATGATCAATGGGAAGGTAAATGGTGGGTTCCTTGACATTTTTCATTTTTCATTTTTCATTTTTCATTTTTCATTTTTCATTTTTCATTTTTCATTTTTCATTTTTCATTTTT
>JBCBFT010000036.1:0-54228 GCA_038527485.1 Bacteroidota bacterium | reverse complement strand
AAAGCGATCTTTCACAGAAAAAACTTTGATTACGCTCACCCCACTCTGTTGGATGACCTCACATAGTTCGGGGGATTATCCTTCAGAAGTTCCCTTCTTTTTAAGTGGAGGACTGAGTTTGGAGAATATCGAACAGGTCATGCAGATGGAGATACCCAAGCTTCACGCCATTGATGTCAACAGCAAATTTGAAATCAAGCCAGGGCTGAAGAACCTGGATAAATTGAGACAACTCAAAGAAATATTAGCATGAATCAGACAGCATCACCTTATCAAGTAAATGAGAGAGGCTATTACGGCCAGTTTGGCGGGGCTTTTATTCCTGAAATGTTGTATCCCAATATCGAGGAACTGCGTCTGCGCTACCTCGAGATCATGGAAGAACCTTCCTTTCAGGAGGAATTTCGCCAGCTACTGCATGACTATGTGGGGCGGCCCACGCCTTTGTATCTAGCGAAGCGACTCTCAGCGGAGTACAACGCAAAGATCTACCTCAAGCGTGAGGATCTTTGCCATACAGGTGCGCACAAGATCAACAATACCTTGGGCCAGATCCTCCTAGCGAAGAAGCTCAACAAGAAAAAGATCATCGCTGAAACGGGAGCAGGTCAGCATGGTGTAGCTACTGCGACAGTCTGTGCCTTGATGGGCATCGAGTGCATCGTATACATGGGGGCTGTAGACATCGAGCGTCAGCGACCCAATGTGGAGCGCATGAAGATGCTCGGAGCGACGATTATCCCTGCGGAGAGCGGAAGCAAGACGCTCAAGGACGCCACAAATGAAGCCATGCGCCACTGGATCAATCATCCTTCGGATACGCATTACATCATCGGATCTGTCGTGGGGCCTCATCCTTATCCAGACATGGTGGGCCGTTTTCAGGCGGTGATCAGTGAGGAAATGAAAAAACAGCTTCAAGAGAAAGAAGGCACACCCAATCCTGATTACATCATCGCTTGCGTAGGCGGCGGATCAAATGCGATGGGCTCATTCTATCACTATTTGGATGATGAAGGGGTACAGTTGATTGCGGCAGAAGCTGCAGGGCATGGTGTGCAGACAGACAAGTCGGCAGCGACGACAGCATTGGGCCGTCCAGGGGTCCTACATGGGAGTAAGACGATCTTGATGCAGACGCGTGATGGACAGGTGGTAGAACCGCATTCTATCTCTGCAGGCTTAGACTATCCTGGGATCGGGCCAGCACATGCACATCTCTACGATACAGGCCGTGCCCAGTTTTATTATGTGACCGACGATGAAGCCATGCAGTGGGGATACAAGCTAAGTGAAGTAGAGGGAATCATTCCTGCGATCGAGACTGCTCACGCTTTTGCCGTTTTGGACAAAATGGACCTGAAGGCATCGGATGTGGTGGTGATCAACTGCTCTGGCAGAGGAGACAAGGACCTCAATACCTACATTGAGTATAAGAAGAAAATGAACAGCTAGCATGTGGGGAGGAAAGTTCATCTACCTTTCCCCTCGCACTGTTTATTGATCTACACTCTTCATGCTGGTCAGTGAGATGTAATAAACGATCTCATAGGCATCAGGTACCAGACATTGCGCACGGTTGGCAGGACCAAAATCCGCTGGTTTACGTGTCATGTTGAGCTCATACTGCTTGCCTTCCTTGAGTCGGTATTTCATGTCCTGCTCTTCGGAAGTTAACGTTTGACTAGGTTGATAGGCTGATATTTCTCCTCTTTCATCTTCAAAAACCCAAGCTTCTGTGCTGCAATTGATTCCTTTGAATGTAGCAGTCATCTCATCATTTGTCGTCGCTTGCTGAGATTTACAGGAAAAGAGAAAAAGGGCAGAGAGAAAAATCAGGCCAATGCTTAACGGTAACTTCATATAAATCAGGTGATTATTTTAGGGAATAAGGAATAACAATGGATGATCTCAGGTAAATAGAGAGGAAATGTAGGATTACGGATACTTTCCAGGCTTTCCATATATCTATTCCTTTTCCTATGTAAAAAAAAGAATATAATGAATAGGATTCACAAATTATTCAACCATAAGAAGGAAGACATTCTTTCGATTTTCTTTACAGCGGGTTTTCCCAGACTAGATGATACACGTGAGATCATCCTTCGCTTAGCTGATGCAGGGGCAGATTTGATTGAGATTGGCATGCCGTACTCCGATCCGATCGCCGATGGCAATGCCATCCAGATGTCCAACAATGTAGCTCTGAATAATGGGATCAACTTAGCGCGTATTTTGGAGCAATTGCAAGGGATTCGTGAGGAGGTGGACATTCCCCTAATCTTGATGGGCTACATCAACCCTGTGATTCAGTATGGAATAGAGAAGTTCGTTCAGGCTGCTTCAGAGGTAGGGGTCGATGGCTTCATTTTACCTGATTTGCCTATGATGGAGTATGAGGAGATCTACAAACCCTTATTCGAAGAAAAAGAGCTTTCTAATATTTTCCTCATCACTCCCCAAACCTCAGAGGCCCGCATCAGGCAAATCGACGAACTCACACAGGCTTTCATTTACATGGTTTCTATGGATAGCACGACAGGTCGTACAGGTGATTTTACGGAGACCCAATTGGCTTACTTTGATCGGATCGAGCAGATGAAGCTTCGCAACCCACGACTCATTGGGTTTGGTATCTCAGATCATCGGACATTCTCCGCTGCCTGTCAGTATGCGCAAGGAGCCATCATAGGTTCTGCTTTCATCAAAGCCTTGCAGCAAGATCAGCCCTTGGCAGAGATCGTTCCAACATTTGTGCAGCGGATCAGGGGCGCACAACAAGCAGCCCAAACTGTGTAAAGGGTTTCATGTTATGTAAATCCAAGACTTACATTATTTTTGTACTTTAATAGATGCGTAAGACGCCAGACGAAATGATGTAATCCATTATGAAAGCATTTCTCTTTGTCTGATAACATCCATCACCAAACGTATGAAAAAAGCTGCCATATTCTTCATATATATATGCCTGATCACTTCGATTTACGCTCAAAATCAAGTGCCTGGCCTCTTTCTGGATGTGGTAAGGTTCCATATTCCCTATTCTGAAGTGACCCAAAACGGCGGGAATCCCTATGTTGAAATCCATCTGGCCGTTGCAGGAAACACCCTCAACTTCGTCAAAGAAGCAGATGGACAGTTTCAGGCCAAGGTCAATATTCAGCTACAGTTGGATCGGATCGAGGGAACAGATACCCTGCTGGTGGAGAATGCAAAGTACAACCTGCAACTTCCTCAAGACCAGCGCTTAGCTGATACTGCCCGTGACTCCAGAGTTCGTGCCAATCTCCTCAATGTACATGCACTGCGTCTCGATCCTGGGACCTACCTGATTCGTGCAACTGCTGTGGATAGCAACTCTACCGAGTTCTCAAAAGCGGTAGGTGTATCTGAATTTTTGATGGAGCGCATTCCCCGAAACGACCTCGCGTTCAGTGACATCAAGTGGGTCGCAGGAGAGATTGACCCAGAGAAGGGACGACAAGCGCGTCGAGAGGATCTCGTACCGATGGTGACCAACAGTACGTTCTTCAATGAAGATAAGCTGAGTTTTTACTTCGAAATCTACAACTCTGACAAAATCTTCAACGAGGGAGGAAAACCGATTCAGTATGCCATTCGCTCCGTTATCTATCAAGGAGACAATCGATTGATGAATTATCAGACGGATGAGGACCCGAGAAGTGGACGTGTATTTAATTTGTACAAAAAGACGATCGACATCAGCAACCTCAGCTCCAACATATACTATCTTCAAGTCGAGCTTTTTCATCCGCAGAAACGCATCATGAAGAAATATCGACAGAAGTTTTATGTCTACAATTCGCGTAAGGATATCTCTTTTGAGCCGAGTGCCATTGCTGTCGCTTCTGAGACAGACATTTTCAATGAGTATTCGGAAGAACAATTGGATAGCTACTTACGGACATTGACCTACAAGGCGACCAATGACGAGCGTTTTTTCATCGAGGCATTAGAGAATTATGAGCAAAAGAAAAACTTCCTGTATAGTTTTTTCGAACGCCGCAGCAAAGACGGACGCTCTGTGCAAGCAATGTGGAATGGCTACCTTACGGCCTTGAAGTATGTCAATCAGCAGTTCAAAGCAGGTTTTAGAGAGGGCTGGCAGACGGACAGAGGAAGAGTATTCCTCACCTATGGCATTCCCAACAATGTGGACCGACATCCTGCTGAGGGTGAGATTATTCCCTATGAGATATGGAGTTACAATAAGCTCGGCTCGCAAACCAATGTATTATTCGTCTTCCACGATCCTGACCGTGCCACGGGCGATTATCCACTTTTGCACTCCAATAAATATGGTGAACTGAACAACCCCAGATGGCGCTTGCAATTGCAAAATCAAGGTCAGATCCCTGGTTTATTGGACTATGAAAGTGATCAGGGACGTGATTACAGCCCTGGATTGGAATTGAATCGCATCCGAGACAACAATAACTAGCTTTGCGTACAAATTTGGAACGGCCGACACTCAGTGTAGGGCAGAAGGGGATCTTTGGCCTCGTGTATGGCGTCATCTATGGGTTAAGTATGCTGCCTTTTGGCCTTTGGTATGGGCTCAGTGGAGGAATCGCATGGGTGTTGAGGGTGCTGGTCAAATACAGAAAAGACGTTATCCTACAGAATCTCAGTCGTTCATTTCCCGAAAAGTCCCCAGACGAAATACAACTGTTGGCGCGGCAATTCTACCAGCACTTTGCAGACTTTTTAGTAGAGACGGTCAAAAGCGTAAGTATCTCCGAGGAAGAATTGCGGCGACGTGTACGTTTGATCAACCCAGAGGTTATAGATGATATTGTCGCACAGCCTGAAGGACACCTGCTGATCGCCACCCATTTTGGAAATTTTGAGTGGATGGAATCCCGACTAGCCCTGGCTTCCAGGGGGCGCGTGCAAGCCTATGGAATCTACAGCCCGCTGCGATCATGGATGTTTGATGAATTGACCTTCAGGATGCGAACCAGATTTGAGGCGACGCTGCTCCCGATGCGCCATGCGATGATACAAGCCATCCGCACACTGAAGACGCACAGCTTTTTTGGCTTCATCAATGACCAATCTCCCCATCACGGACAACGTTTGTACTTTACGCCTTTTCTCCATCAAGCTACGCCCTATCACGCCAGTGTAGCCAAGATAGGCTTGAAAACAGGCGCTAACATGTACTATGCGGACATGCGAAAGGTAAAGAGAGGATATTATACGTTGGAAATTGTCCCAATTGATACGACAGCCTTTTTGCCTTATAACCAAGAAAATATCTATCGATTGACCGATCATCAAGCTTCTTTGTTGGAGGCGACGATTCAAGCACAACCCGCTTACTGGTTGTGGTCCCATAGAAGGTGGAAGCACAAACCCAGGCCTGGAGATATCCTCTCGACACAATTTTCAGCTTCCCATATCGTCTCCATAGAAGCCGAAAGTGAGGAGATCAAGGGAAAAGAAGGAAATGTCTAGATTTTTTTCTTAAATTTTTAGTAGGAGAAGTATATTTGCAGTTGATGCGCTAATTAGCTTATGTACGTCGGCTGATTTTCTGTTTCAACAAATGCATAAATAATCGATAAACGATATGTTTAACTTACCAGATATGATGGGGAAGTTTCAGGAGATGCAAAATCGAATGAAAGAAATACGCGAGTCCCTGGATAAAATTACAGTGGATGCAGAAGCTGGCGGGGGAATGGTACGTGTTCAAGCCAGCGGCAATCGGCGTATATTGAAGATTGAGATTGATCCTGATATCATCGACAAGGACGATCCAGAGATCATGGCCGATTTGATCACAGCAGCTGTCAATAAAGCGCTGGATGCAGCAGAAACCCGTGGACGTGAAGAAATGGAAGGAGCCACCAAAGGCATGCTCCCCAATATACCAGGCTTAGATCTAGGCAAATTTGGCCTGTCCTAAGTACCCTGCTTCTTGCTAGGGGAAGCAAAATATAATGCTTAACATTGCGCCAAGGGAAGTTCCCTTGGCTTTTTTATTTTACTCATTCGTCTACGAAGCGCGCGATGCAGGAAGCAGGTGTAACGATTGTCATCTTGAATTATAACGGTAGAGACTGGTTGGAAAAGTTTCTTCCTTCCGTTATTCAGACTACCTATCAGTCTCATCGAATCTTAGTGGTTGACAATGCTTCTACAGATGACAGTGTATCTTTTGTTCAAGCACAGTTTCCCGATATCGATCTACTCGAACTCCCTGAGAATTATGGTTTTGCGGAGGGGAATAACCGAGCCATTCCACACATCCACACACCCTATTTTGTCTTACTCAATAGTGATGTCGAGGTGACGCCTGATTGGTTAGGACCCTTGGTAGCACGTATGGAGGCACAGCCTCAGATTGCGGCGCTTCAGCCCAAGATTCGCGCATACAAGCAGCAGACCCATTTCGAGTATGCGGGTGCCGCAGGGGGCTTCATTGACAAGTGGGGATACCCCTTTTGCCGAGGACGGATTTTTGATGTGCTAGAAGAGGATCAAGGACAGTATGAAGAGGCCTTGCCGATTTTGTGGGCTACAGGAGCATGCTGCATGATCCGTACAGAGGTCGTCCAGAAGATTGGGTTGTTTGACGGAGATTTCTTCGCCCATATGGAGGAAATCGACTTTTGCTGGCGCGCCATCAATCATGGATATGAGATCTACTGCGAACCTGCCAGTGTCGTCTACCATGTGGGGGGAGGGACTTTGCCCCAAGGCAATCCACGCAAGACCTTTCTCAATGCGCGCAACAGCCTTTTTTGCTTATATAAAAATTCACCTTCTCAGCAGACAGTTGGAAAGATACTGACTCGACTTCTGTTGGATGGCGTTTGGGGGGCACGCGCACTCCTGCAAGGCGATGTGAAGACCATCGGTGCTATCCTCAAGGCACATGGCGCTTTCTATCGTGGATTGGGGCATTACCGAAAACTGAAAAAGGAGATTTATCCTCAGGGAATTTCGGCTGTCCCTTCCCAAGGCTATTATCCTAAGAGTATTGTCTGGGATCATTTTATTTCAGGTAAAAAGAAATGGAGCGAACTGTTCCCATAATCGCTTCTTTTTTCCCTTCGATCCTTCAAAATATAAAAGAGGATCATCAACGGAATCTGTTGAATGACCCTCTGTATTTTGTTGTAATCGAGAAAAGCCTATTTTTTAGCTCCTGCCTCCTTGAGTAAAATCATATTCCCTCCTGAGCAGCTGATGCGGAGCATGCCATCTTCCTGAATCTCGAATGAAGTAGCTTGTTTGAGGTAAGCAAGGAATTGCTTTTCTTGATTCATGACGCCTTGGGGGCTGTCACAGTAGGCTTCGGTCTGAGAGATTTCCGCCACCTTCATATAATTTCCCTTGATCTCACATGTGCTTGAGTAGCTGTTGCATCCTGTATTTCCTGAGACTCCTTTGTCTTTAAAATTGAGTGTCACTTGAGACTCTGAGAGTACTGGTGCGGGGCGACCATTGGCTACACCCATGACAGTTACCACCCAGCTAGAATTGTTGAGATTAGGACTTTCAGGAGAAGGTCGTTCTGTTGTGCTTTGGGAGCTTTTGCAGGCAGCAAGTGCTACCAACAGACTCAAAATGATGAATAATGGTGATTTTCGCATAGAATGATATATATGGAATGGAAAATACAAAAAGAATGAGAATCACCTAAATATTTCCATAAAGGAGAAAATCTTTAAAAATAGGAATAATCAGTAGCGTTGATTTGATCTGTTATGAGATGATCTGTACAAACCCATATCATCTATAATAGATAATCATAAAGCCTACATCTTCAAAAGATTACCGTATAACTTCTCTCCTGTAGCTATACTTGTCCAATCACTTATCCTGAATATTTACGTTAAGAAACAGTTATCCACAATCGTGAAGGAAAACCTATTTGAGGCAAAGGAAGGAAACAGTATCTTGTGATTAGAAATATTACGAATGTGTATTTTCGAAATACATAAAGAAACTCGACGGATGTAAGGGATGAGCAGCCAGGATATAACCATTCAATTTTCTAGGGAGAAATTTCAGCAGTATTTCCAGTGGACGTATCGCTTGGTTAAGCAAAACCCTTGGTTATCAGGAATCCTAGGGTTTGGGATGATGGTTTCCCTCTTGTGGCAGATGCTATTCTGGAGCGTCCAACTAGGTGCTTTTGGTCCTTTGCCCGATAATCGGACCTTACTTTTCCCTCCCATTGACAAAGCCTCAGAGATCTATTCTGTAGATGGCGAAATCCTAGGAAGAGTCTACCTCAAAGACCGTACATTGATCACAGATCGAGACTTACCCGTACATCTGACGGAGGCATTGATTGCCACAGAAGATGCGCGATTTTATACCCACGATGGGGTAGACATCCCTAGTCTCGGACGGGTATTGATCAAAAATATCCTGATGGGGGAGAAATCTGCTGGGGGTGGTAGTACCCTCTCCCAACAACTTGCCAAGCTATGGTTTCAGAGAGCACGCGACGACAGCTATCTACAACTGGTCATCAACAAGATTCGGGAAATGCTTGTGGCGGAGAAGATAGAGCAGTTATATCCCAAGGATCAAATCATCGTTCAGTATTTCAATACTGTATTTCTAGGAGAGCAAGCACATGGCATTGAGGCGGCGGCTTACCGATACTTTGGCAAGGAGACGAAAGCACTCACGATAGAAGAGGGGGCTACCCTGATTGGTATACTTCGTGCACCGAGCTATTACAATCCTTACCGCCACCAAGATCGTGCACAAAAGCGACGAGACGTAGTGTTAGGCCAAATGCTGAAATACAATTATCTCGACTCAGTTGCTTATGACTCCTTACAATCGCTCCCTTTAGTCCTCGATTACCATCCCCCTCAGATATATCAAGGGGCGGCCCCTCATTTTCGTGCAGAGGTAACGCGGAATGTGCGCAAGCTACTCGAAAAATATCCCAAACCAGGAGGAGGATCATGGAATATTTTTACAGACGGCTTAAAGATCGTGACTACGCTCGACAGTAGACTACAAGCCTATGCAGAAGCAGCTGTCAAAGCACATATGCCTCGGATGCAGCGTAAGCTAGACGCAGAATGGCGTGGCTGGGCCAGAAGAAAGTTGAATAAATCCCTTCTGGCAAGACACCGCAAGCAACTAGCGCGCAGCTTCGAGCCTGAGCATGAGGCTAATTATATCGACTCGCTGATAGAAGCCCCCAGGAAGATCCGTCTATTTACCTGGGAGGGATGGCGGGATACGATGATGAGCTCGGTAGACTCTATGCTTTACGCCGAAAGACTCCTACAAACAGGACTACTAGCGATCTCTCCGCAGACAGGTCAGGTCAAAGCTTGGGTAGGAGGGATTGACTTTACGCATGGTCAGTTTGATCATGTGAGGGCGCATCGACAAGGAGGATCCATCTTTAAGCCTGTGGTGATGGCGACAGCCTTAGAATCGGGGATTGCGCCTTGCGACTTCGTCAAAAACGAGCAGAAGACTTATCAGCAGTATGGCAACTGGTCGCCCGAAAATTCAGACGCGCATTATGGAGGGCATTATTCTATGCGAGGGGCGCTGACCCACTCTGTAAACGTCGTAGCGGTGAGCCTTCTCATGCAGATGGGTGCCGAGAAGGTAGTTGATATGGCGCACCAACTGGGTATCAAAGGAGAGATTCCTCCTGTGCCTTCCATTGCCCTAGGAACAGCCGACGTCTCTCTGAAAGAAATGGTCGGCGTATATGCGGCGATTGTCAATAAAGGGCAGCAGCCCCAGGCCACGTCTATTTTGCGGATAGAGGGCCCCGAGGGAGAACTGATCTATGAACACGAGCCAGTGCCTGCCAAGACTGTCATGCAAGCAAGCAATGCGCAGGCACTAGGATACATGCTAGAAGGGGTAATAGAGCAGGGGACAGGTAGATCCTTACGGTCTCGATACCACCTCAAAAGTGATCTTGCAGGCAAAACGGGAACCACTCAGCTCCAGACAGATGGATGGTTTATGGGGATGACGCCTGCACTCGTCACAGGGGTATGGGTGGGGGCGGATGATCCTCAAGTTCACTTTCGGACCATGGCAGGGCAGGGAGCTTCTACGGCTTTGCCGATATTTGGGAAATTTATGCAAGCAGTAGAGAAAGACAGCAGTTTTGTATCATGGAAAAATGCCACTTTTGAGTCGCTCCCTCCCCAAGTTGCTTCGACATTGGATTGTGATGAGTATGCCTTCCCAGTGGCTATGTCGGAGTTCAAAGCATGGTGGGAGGCTACCTATGGAGTAGATTCGACTCAGTTAGATAGTCCACAGGTGATTCCTATAGAATCTTTTTCGCCTAGGTAGATGGAAAGAGAAGTGTGTGGATAATCATTCATAACAAAAAGGGCAGCTCCGATTCCTCGAAACTGCCTGTTAATTCTTTGTCTGATTTAAGGATTATTCTTGCAGGACCCAGCCTGTCTTTTTTCCTTGTGCTTTGAGTTGCTTATTGAAGGCCTCTACTGCCTGCTTGGTATTGCCTTGATAAATAGAGACGCGATAGTTGACACTCTTACCAGGTACGGGTGGGAGGACCAATGCGTTATATCCTTCGGCGCGTTTTTGCACTGTTAGTTCTTCGGCTTGATTGAAGCGATTGAAGCTTCCAGCGATCAAGTGAAAGGTGCCCAAAGTGACGACACGCTGGCCTGCTCTAGGGTTGGCGAGTGCAAGTGATGTAGGGAAAGCTTCTTTGTGTATCCAGCCTTTGTCTTGACGTCCCATGCGGCGCAAGTTTTCTTGATAGGCCTTGACTTCCTGATAGTTGTTGGAGCGATAGACGGCAATTCGATAGTTATTGGACTTCGCGTCAGGTCCCAAGAGATAAGGTTCATACCCTTGTGAAGAGAGGGCTACTTGCGATCTCTGAGCAGCATCCAAGGTTGGAAAACTTCCCAGGATCAAGTGGTAGGTCGCATTCTCAGGAGCGGTAGTCGTGACAGAGGAGGTGGGTTTTGCGATACGGCTATTGGTAGAAGGCAAACTTGTATTTTCTGTAGAGAAAATCCAGTACTTGCTCCCACCAGGGATTTGTTTTTTGATATTTTCTAGCTGGACTTTATCAGTCCCTTGATAGATCGAGACTCTGTAAAGTTGTGGATCTCCATTAGGTAAGAGAACTCTGGGCTGGTAGTTCTTGACTCTGAGTACATCCGCTAATTCATTGGCTGATTGAAGGTCCGAAAAACTCCCAGCGATGAGATAGTAACGGGGACTTATCGCATTTTGTGCATTCAGATTTAAATTCATTCCTATCAACATGCCGGTCAGGAGGGTAATGATTAGGCTGATAGAAAGATTTCTTTTGGATAGCTGCGGACGGGCAGCAACTGTGGCAACTTTCATATAGGTGTTTATTAGGTGAGATCGTATTCTGCGTACCAAAAATATCAAATTTTGAAAATGGTACAATCAGAAGAAAGGTATTTTTTACTTATAAAAGCCTCAAAACCAAATATAATCTTTTGATTAACAAGTATGGCTAATTTTATTTTTCTAATCAAAGATTATCGCTAGAAATTACGTAAATCTGTAAAACAGGTTGTGATTCTTCCCTCTTATTCTTCATGAGAAGCAAATTTTACCGTATTTAAGAAAAAAGGGTCCTTTGGGGACCCCTTATTTCATAACTGAGAAATGAAAATCTATCCCTAAGGAAGTTTCTCCTCATATATCCATGCAGTTTTTTGTCCGAGCTTTTCTTGCTGGGTCTTAAAGTTAGACACTTTGGTTCGGTCTTTCGAAGTATAGATTGAGACGCGATAGTTTTGCTTTCCAGGCTCTGGGTCCAAGATTTGCGCTCCTGGATATCCTTGGGCATCTAACTGACGCACGAAGCGTGTGGCCTTTTCATATTGAGAAAAGGAACCTGCGATGAGGTGATACTTGATCCCGCTGACACGTGCATTTGGATTTGTGTCAAGCGCGGATAGATTTCCCTCTGTCGATTCTTTATCCTCTCCTCTAGGAAGCCCCATACTACTCGTACTCCTTGTACGCGTTTCGGGAGAGGCAACACGTGCCACAGGATCCGTCGCTTCAGGGGTGCTTACTTCACGTTCCTGAAAAGATTCCTCATCTGCTTGTGCAACGGCATTATCCGTTGGTTGCTCTAGAATATCCTCGTCAGAGGTAGAGGATGGCACACTCGCTGATGCAGGGTCCTCACTTGTAGGCATTTGGTTGTCAGCGAATAATTTTTCTTCTCCTGGTGCAATCGTTCGTATATCGTCCTGAGGCTGTGCAGGAATCGCTCGGGCCAACCTTTTGATCGATTTGCCTTGGTAGTTCATGTAAATATAACCTACGGTTCCTAGAACGAGCAAGGCAAAGATCCCAATAAGGCCCACTCTCAAGCCTCGATTGGCCTGTGTAGTAGGGGGAGTGGGAGTTGCTGTTGAAGCCATATGTTGAATATTTTCGTCTGATATAACTGCTGGAGAATCAACTTTGGGTCTGGGTATATCGAGTGTCGTGAGCCCAAAGTATTCGCCAGCAAATAAGTTTTGTTCTTCTTCTTTACTCACAAAAAATAGTCGACCTTCTTGATCTTGATGAAGAAATCCGATCTTAGGTAGATCAAATCGAGATTGTTTCTTCAACTCGTCAAGGATCTCTGTTTGAATATCCTGTACAATCTCCTCTGCTTCTATCTCTGGCATGTGGATCTGCTGTACGAGGTACTTGACCAATGATACTTGCGTATCCACCGTAGGAGAAAACTCAACTTCTACCTTGGGCGGATGAATACGCTGATTTTCGTCATCCAACTGGGCAGATAAATGCACTTTTCTAAAGGTCCCAATGCTCGGTAAAGAGAAAGCATCAAGCTCCTGGAATGCATTTTTGAGGTAAATGTCGATATTCAAACTCATACACCGACTATTGTCATAAATTAACAGGGGATTTATCTAAAATATAACGCAGGAATCCATGAAATCTTTCACCTGACACGAAAAAATCATTTTACACCCCAATTCATCCTACAAAGATGCGTTTTTTTCTATATCCCCTCAAAATCTTTCGCCATTTATCAAAATGTGCCATTCTTTGGAATATGTGATTCCTGATTTTTTTAATGCATAAGGAATTCTATATAAGCCTTGGGACGAATGATCATCGAATGCGTCACTAAAAGTCTTTTATCTAGGATAGAGAAGCTCGAAAAAGGGCATATATGAAAGAAAGGAAACCCATATTGTACAGGTTTCCTTCTATTTTATGCTAATTCTTACACGTTTAAACTTTAGAAAGCAATGGTCACACCGCCCATGATGTCAAATCTCCTCTCAGGGTAATTGAACCAACGCTGAAAATTACTGCCCAATAGGTTATTGACCCTCACAAAGACAGAAACGTTGTCCACAGGGCGATAATCTGCCTCCAGCGCGACATTCAAGAACAGGGGCCGATTGATAGTGGCACCTGTTTCGTCCACACTCATCGGCGTAGGACCAAAGACTTGCAACTTCCCCTCTGTCGTCAGTTTCTCTGCAAAGGTGTATTGTCCAAAAACGTCCAGTCGCACAGGCGTGGCATGGAAGAATACTGGCGTCAACGAATCCTGATTGCTCGTACCATACACGTCGATGTTTAATGCAGCACCTGCTGCAAAGTTTTCATCTAGATCATAATTGACCTCTAAGTGTGCACCCGTTACATTGACAGATGAGTCGTAGAGTGCCTGGAAGAAGATGGAATCCTGGCTGCGGTAGATCAACTGATTCGATACTTTGCGATAGTATCCTTTGGCACTGAAGTCAATGGTTTGGTTGATATTTCCTTTGACCCCCAAATATACCTGATAGCGATCGATGGTGGGAGAGATACGTACATCTCGTGCAATGAACCTATTTTCAACGATCATGCTCTCATACGTTGGGGCTTGCATACCTGAAGTCACCCCTACAAAAGCTGTCAGAGAAGCAGGATTGATGGCATAAGAAGCTTCAATGTCAGGCCCCAAGTTGGAGAATCCTGAAGAGTCAATGCTATTGTTGAAATAGCTGTAGTTGATCCCCACTTTAGCCTTGAACTTATCATTTTTGAATTGGAAAGCAGGATTAAGCACGACAAAGAAGCGGTTTTGATTGCTGTCTCCGATGCCTCCAGCTACATAGCGAAGCTCGCTGTCCAGTCCTAGGGAGGCCTCTTCACCAAATCGTGCGCCTACTTTGGGCTTGACGCCAATGTTGAATTCATTGTTGCTGCGACGGTCCCCGTAGATCCGCAGATCCAGTGGCACATCATAGTAATATTCATTGTCAGGATCGTAAGCAGAAGCTACCCCTGCTTCGATTGCAAAGCGTGTAAATCCCATGATCAAACTGTCAGATCTGGCTTGCTCATCCCCCTCAATCAAAGTCGTATCATCCCCTGCATAGTTGAAGTATTGGGTGTTGTACAAGTACAGCTTGCCATAAAACTCATTTCCTCCCTGGAATGCTTTGGCATAAATGGTCCCATAATCCTCACGGAAGTTACGGAGACGAACCTCATCATTATAGGCAGAGAGATGCGTGAAATTCAATCCATAATCGATGTCCTTGTCTGTTCCATTGTTGATGTACAACTGGGCTAAAGGCGTGGTATATCTCCCGATACCCAACCTCAATAGGTTGTTCTTGTAACGATTTTTCTCATCAGGATCGACCTCTTTGAAGCGAGGAGGTACAGGTTCGAACTCTGTCTCCACATAAAATTCCTGAGACTGGTAGGTAGGTTTATCTTGTGCGCCTTGTTTGATCTCCTGATAAGGAGGCTTGATGAAAGGCTTATCGGAGTCGATGACATCGTTGATTCGTTCGTTTTCCAGTACGAGTGAATCTTGGCCTTCCAGCGGGTTGTTGTTTTGGGCTTGTACCGTCACATTCCCCAAAAGGATGAGACCGAGAAAAGCGATATATAAGAAATTCTTCATTTTCTAAGTGTGTTGAGAAAATAGGAGAGACTGATGGATTATAACCCAAGTTTCAGCCTTTTTTGACTTTATTTTGTATGAGAGAATAGGAAAAGAGAGGAAGCCAGCAAAAAATCTAAGGCTAAATCTCCTCTCTTTTCTGTATGATTTATCCGTTGTCGTTGGCCGCTTCTTCAGCTTCGATTTCTGCGAGTCGCTTGCGGGCTTGCTCTTGGATATCGGGGTAGCGATCTTCAGAGATCAAACTTCCCAAAGTTCCTTTGGCCTGAAAGACTTTGCCACGCTGGTAGTAAGCTTCAGCTAGCACGTAGAACATCTTAGCTTTGAGGTAATTGAACGTTGGATAGTTATTGGCCATGTACTTAGTGGCAGTGGCTACTTCCTTCAAGCGTGTATTGGCAGCTTCGGTCTGACCAGCTTCTTTCAGAGCGGTCCCCTGATCTAGGTAGATGGTACCAATCATCAACTGACTCTCAGCGCCAAACTCGTTCTTAAAGTCATTTTCTACTGACTGGAAGGTCGTCAGGGCAGCATCTAAATTCCCTGACTCGTATTGTGCCTGACCGATCTGTACACGTGCTTGCGTACGTGAGGCGATGGTCACCTCTGCATTGTCTGTGATTTTTCGGAGGGCAGCAATAGCCTGGGTATACTGTCCCAGCCCCTGCTGGCTCTTGGCGATACCAAAGAGACCGATCACTTGGTTGGCCAGCTTACCTGCATTGCGCTCCAACTGATTGAAGAGGGCCAAGCTTTCGCTGTAGTTTCTTCGCTTATACTCAATTTCAGCTGCCTCATCTAGTGCCTGGAACGTATAGCTATTGGCCACAGTCGCATCATAAATCTTTTTGTAGTCCTTGAGTGCAGGATCAAATTTTCCAATCTCGTTGTAGGATCGCGCACGGAAGAGTAGCGCTTCTATATAGTCAGGTCCGTTTTTGTAGTCCTTGATATAGGTAGAGAATTGGTCGATCGCGGAGGTATAATTACCCGAGAAGTAACGCTCTTTTGCCGTGCTGAAGACAATTTCAGCTAGGTTATTATCCATCTTGGGATTGGAGTTTCGGTAGTCCTTAAGGATCTTGTCAAACTCTCTTTCACTTACCAGATTGCGCAGATTATCCAGGGCAGCTTGGGAATTCTTCTTATCCGCTCCATAGTCAGTGAGTACTTTCTTGTAGTACTTGATGGCGTTGGCCTTGTTGCCGAGATTGTAGGAAGCGAGTGCCATACGGTTGTAGGCGACCACAGCCAGTGGACTCTTGGGATAATCCTTGACCAGCATTTGCGCATATTTCAAAGTCTGATTATAATCTCTGATCCAAGTCGCATAGATATCTGAGATCCTGTCCAGTGCATCATCTCGAAATTCTGAGCGCTTGAAGTTGGTGATCAACTTATCGAAGGTATTGACAGACTGTTGGTATTTATTTTGGCGATAGTATGCCTCTGCGATCTGATAGGCCGCATAGTCGCGGAAAATATACTTGAAGCGCATCACGCGGTTGTAATAGTCGATGGCGTTGGGGTAGCTTTTCTGAAGAAAATATCCATCTGCCACTCGTGTATGCGCATCTACGACTAGTTTACGGTTTTCGTTTTTGGCCGCGCGATTGATGAAGGTATCAAAAGCTTTGATTGCTGATTTGTATTCCTTCTGCTTGTAATGTGACCAGCCCAAACCATAGAAGCTTCTGGCATAAAATTCATTTTGACTGGCAGCAGACTGTTTCTGGTAGGCTTGGTAGGTCACCTGTGCAGACTGATACTGCTTTTGGCGAAACTGTGTTTCTGCTTTCCAGTATGTGGCACTCAGTGTAGTTGTCTTGTCTTGATTGGTATTGATGGCTTTCTGGAAATATCCATAAGCTTCCTTTAGCTTACCCTTTTCAAATAGCTCAATTCCATAAAAATAACAGACGGTTTGGTAGGCTCTTTTGGCACGGGTAGTAGATCTAGGGATACTCTCAAAGTACTTGACGGCTTCGGGATAATTTCGGTTATACAGGTATACTTCCCCGATCATGGTCTGAACTTCTCCTATGTAGTCGGCCTTGGGATAATCACGGATGATCTGATTGAGTGCTTTCAATGCATCTGCATAAGACTCTGTACTGAAAGCTACTTTGGCGTATTGGTAGAGCGCATCTTGCGTGATGGTAGGCACCGCTTGCACACCTCCTTGGGCAGCTTTGAAGAAAGCGAGTTTAGCTGCTTCTTCATCATCGGTTTCTAGCAGGGCAAATCCCAAGTAATAAGAGGCGATCTGGCTCAAAGAATCTGTTGCATCTTGCTTGATCACCTTTTGGAAGTGCGGCACAGAAGCTTCGTAAGCCTTTTGTTGGTACTCAGCATAGCCGTAGCGGAAGTAATCGGTACGGTTGAGCTTGCCTCGATTCTTTTCAAACTGGCCGTAGTACTCCGTGGATTTAGGGAAATCTTCTTTTTCGAAGCTGGCATTGGCTACAATGTAGTAGATCTGGGCATCTTCTTTTTTCAAACGCGGGCCTCTTACGAGATCATCTGCCAAGACAAACAATTCATCCATTTTCTTGAGCTGGAAGAGCGTGTTGGCGAGGTAAACGCGGGTATCTTGTCCGTATTTCTTAGAGGTCTTTAGCGCATTGAGGGCAGAGTAAGCTTCTGCGTATTTCCCTTGTTGGTAGAGGAGAATGGCTTTATAGTATCGTGCGTCCTCTTGATATTTATTCTTTTTATTGGCTGCCATATCAAAATATTGGACAGCTTGGGGATAGCTCTCATCCTTGAAATAGGAGTAACCCAGCTTGAAGACAACTTCATCGAACACTTCCTGGTCTAGCGCGCTGCTTTGTACAGCCTTGACTAGTGGGCCGATGGCTTTGCTATACTTACGTCTTATATAATGATGCTTTCCAAGATAGAAAGCCGCTAGCGGTGCCTTGGTATTTTCGGAGAAGTCGATGAGAAATTCATCGAGCAGGGCTTCGGCATCTTCACGCTCAAGCTGAACGGCAGATACTGCCTGGATGTATTTTGCGTTGGCATGCAGATCGTTGGCTTCATTGGCCCTGAGATCTTCCTCGAAGACCAGAAAGGCTTCTATCTTCTTTTGCGCAGCACCAAACTTCTCTTTTTCAAAGAGTTCATTTGCTTCATTGTACAGGTAGAGGTAATCGTTGTAGGTAGGTAGCTGGGCGAGGAGTCCCGCCATGCTCGCATAGGCCAAGAGGGCCAATAGCAGGGCTTTTTTCATAAGTGATAGTCTATTTATCTGATTTCCCAAAATCTGCATAAAATACGTCTTGGTGAAATTTATTTGCAATCTAATGATTTTCCCATGCCCTACGCACGTAAGATGGCGTAAGTTTCATATGAAGATACGGGATGGCTTGTTTGGGGGGACACATTCATTACGTAGATTCTGAGCAAAGGGATGTAAGTAAATGAAAAAAATTTCGAATTTTTGGATTTTTATGTCTCATCCTTGGTAGGATTTTTGAGATAGAATGATTGTCTTCCTATTGTCTCTATTAGGCCCAATAGGAAATGTAAAAGACCTAATCTGCACGTCTTTCTACTTTAAGACAAGGCTAGAAATGAGAGGTTGCCTTGATGAAATAAGATTTAAAGGCATGTTAGATTTTGGATAGGGAAGTTCGTTTTTCGTAAAATGTTTGCCCTAAGTGGGAAAATTTTGTAACTCGCACATCCTTTTTTCGTTCATAATAGCTCAAATCGTCGCATTCCAATTATTGCATGAAATTGTAGGGTATGTTAAAGTTAAGACCTAATTAGAATGTGATTTAGCTTTGGAATAGTCGTTTCTTTGGATAACAACAAACGCACCATGTATTATATCAGAAAATCAGCAGAGAAGTGGGCAGTGCATAATAACTTCACGGGGAAGAGCCGCTCCCTGGATGAATCCGAAGTACAACTAATTCTGGATGAGTTCCCCAACCTGAAAACAGGCTTGGCAAAAAGTCAGTCCATGACTTATTTTAGGAACCGGATTAAGTCTATTTCCGATCTCCCTTAGCACAGCTTTCTAGCTAAAAAGAATCAAATGTAGGACGCTTCATGTATGCATGAAGCGTCTTTTCATTTCGTCTTATTGTGATAGCGTCCCATCTTCTGGCATTTCTTCATGAAATCAGTGTTCAATTTATAAATTGAACAAAACTTCCTCTGCTTATGGATCGACTTCTTAGTCTTTCTATTTAGATTAACTATAAGTTCAATTAAAGGATTTGTTGTTGTAGATAATACCAAGAGTAGACGTTCTTTGGAGGGATCTAACTTGTGAAAAGAGTGGATCAATCCAATGTCGATGCAGCGTCATTTCGGAGATCACAGCACAGGAAATCATGAACGATATCTTATCAAACACAAACTTTTCCTAAAGTATGAAGATGTTTAAACACCTATTGCTCGTGACGATTCTGACTGTCACATTTCTGACTGTGGGTATATTTGCCTACGCGCATTTTGATGCTGTCCCTCAAGATGTAGCACTAGAGCCAACTGTACAGACACTCAACCGACCTACTTGCCGTTATCATGTCGACTACGTCTGTTATGAACCCGACTTAGGGATGGTCACCTTGGGGGTTGCGCGGCCCAATAAGATATAGTTAGACGTAGATGTTAAAAATGATCCTTCGGAAATGGGAGTTTTTATCCGTTTCCGAAGGAGTTGCTGTATAGATATTTTCCCCATTCTTCATGCACTTTTCGACCTAATATGAAACACAATGTGTAGAAAAAAATACTTACCGATTGTATGCTTCGTACTCTCGTTTAGCCTTTTTTCATGTGTAAATGAATTAAAGGAGCAGCGTGCAAGTTCAGATGTCTCCTCACCAAAAGAGGTAGAAGTACGCTTTACGGGATTTCAGGAAGAGAAAAGTATCGTCCTGCCAGAAGAAGGCTTTGACTTTATCGGAAATCCTACAGCGCTTTTATCTACACAAGATTATCTATTGGTACTAGATACCTACAATGCGCCTCACCTGACGATACTGAAAAAGGATGATCTTACTTTGTTAGGAAAAATGATTTTTGAGGGTAAAGGCCCAGGGGAAGCCTTGAATCCAGGTAAGATGATCAGGGCGAAAAGATCCAATTCCTTTTGGTTGTTTGATGGGCTCATGCAGCGCTTACAGCTTTTTGATGTGGAGGCAGCCTTGGCCGCATTAGAGGCAGAGGAAGTCTACGACCCTCCGCGTATAGTTTTATTGAAGGATAGCTTACGTGGGTCTGTAGACCCCGACTTAATATCGGATAGCCTTTTTGTGACGACCACCTTTACCTTTGATGATTGTCGATTTTTTTGTTTTGATCAGGCCCCTCAATTAATTGCTAAGGTGGGTGTGCTCCCGCCTTCGCTCAGTGAGTGGCCCGAACAAGGGGTGAAGGCCTACTTCCCGATTGCCCCTATGTACTACCAAGCCAAACTAGCTACACACCCCCTGAAAAATTGGGTAGCTGTGGGATACTTTGATACCGATGTATTGGAGATATATAAAAACGAGGTATTGACTCGAAGGATCACAGGTCCAGAGGGTTTTGAAATCGAAAAGCAGATTGTGGAGCAGGCAGAAGGAATATACGCAGCTATAGGTACGTCCGAGACCAAAGAAGCATACCTGCGCATGCAGGCCAATGAAGACTTTATCTATACGCTGTTTATAGGGACAGTTGACAACCGAAGGAATCGTATTCATATTTTTGATTGGGAGGGACGACCTGTGCAGAAACTGTTATTCAATCATGAGTTGGGAGGATTTTATATGGAGAAGCAAGGAGAGGATACCTATATGCTGTATGTAAGCGATCAAGAGACAGGGAAAGTGGGGAAGATTCCTCTAACATTTTGAAAAGGGAATTTTATAAGATTTTGAGTGATTCGCACGAATGAATTCGGATAGGATTTGTTTTCTATGTGGAAACGCGATAAATCGATACCTCTACACAGAAAATACGAAATCCACTCATTCGTGAAAATCGCCATTATTTATTTTTGCTATCGAATATTTGGAAAGTAATTATTTTTGGCTAATTTAGTCTTAATCCCGAATCATTTGTAAAAAACGAATCAACTGTGTGACACAACTCATTTTGTAGCCCAAACTATGCGTGCTCTTAAGATGTATATTTTGAGAGGATCAAATGGCGTTGCGATCAGAGAAATAACTTAACAGAACCCTTTTGGATTGATTAATAGACTCAATCAATGTAGAAGGCTCAGATGATATGTTTCAAAATATTGGATAATATTAAACTTTAAATATATATCACGATGAAAACAATTAAGAAAGTGATAGCGATAGCTGTCATCAGTGTAGGGCTTGCAGGTACTTGTTTGGCTGCTTACGACCATTTAACCTTAGTCACTGAACAGCAGGACTACTCACCTGAAGGAGGATGTGAATACAGCCCCACAGATATGTGTGCTACACATGGTATGCTCATGATCGGATACCACCTTCCTACGCACAGGTTTTAATCCAATGGCTTAGGGCAATTGATCAAGGATGCATGGGAGCGGATCGCGCAAAGCTTTCTATTCTTGTGTGTCCTTGCCATCTGATGCTTCCTAGATATCTCAGCAACTTGGAAACATACAAAAAATGATAATTACCTCTTCAAAAAGATTATACGGTGGACTATGGGGCTTAATATTGATCATGGGACTTGCTGGATGTGAAGGCGATCCCACAGATACTTCTACAGATGTCGTATATGAATCTACAGAAGAAGTAGATATGCGTTTCGACAAATTTTTGGTAGAAGTAAATATAGAAGTGCCTAAGGATGGAATACCATTTTTAGGAATGGTTTTTGGCATTTCTTCAACCCAAGATTATCTACTGGTGAGAGACTTAACGCAAGCTCCCTTTGTCACAGTCTATGACAAAGCATCCTTGGATTCCTTAGGTAAAATCATTCCCAATGGGAAAGGACCAGGAGAATCTCTCAATCCTGGTAAGCTATTGCCTGTAGCGGGGACCAATACTTTTTGGTTGTTTGATGGGATGATGCAGCGATTTCAACTCTTTGATGTAGCGTCTGCCCTGACCACGTCACAATCTGGCGATAGTTATGAGCCGCTACGTGATTTTATGCTGACGGATAGTTTGAGGGGATCTAATGATCCTGACATCATCAGCGATAGCCTATTTGTGACTCCAAGTCTTACCTTTGATGACTGTCGATTTTTCTATTTTGACCCCGCGCCTCATCTCCTTCGAAAGGTTGGAAAGCTGCCTCCGCCACAAAATAACTGGCCCAAACAAGGAGAGAAAGCCCATTTTTCTATTGCTGCCTCCTACTACATAGCCAAACTAGCCACACATCCTCAAAAAGACTGGGTAGCAGTAGCCTATGTGAATACAGATGTATTAGAGATATATAAAGAGGGGACCCTCGTTCGAAGGATACAAGGACCTGAGGATATTGAGGTGCAAAAGGAAATACGTGAAGAGCAAAGGGGGCTGTATTTGGCTCAGAATTCACAAGAGACGCAAACCACCTATCTGCAAGTACACACCACGGACCAGTATATTTTTGGGCAATATAGGGGAGAGAATGCAGACCAGAGCCGTACAATCTTCGTTTTTGATTGGGAAGGACGTCCTATCAAGAAGCTATTACTTGATCAGGACTTTAGTGTATGTTGGATAGAAGAATCAAAGGAGAAAACCTGTGTCCTATACGTAGCCCTTTCAGAGACAGGGAGCATTACAAAGATTCCATTAGACTTGTGATGGTAGATTCTGGTATCCAGAGGAGATGATTTTTATCAGTTTCTCAAGCTGTCGAATAGGGGCTACAGATCCCTCAACGCAGCATAAATCGCCGTAAAGAATGTTGAAATGCCTGCTTACCCGATCATACCTATACCGCTTCATATCAATCTATTGTAAAACTGTATCTCATTTCTTCGTTTCCTCGCCAGCGTCAAATCTATGGTAGATTTTGATAGTCGAGTAAAGCCTACAGCAGCTAACAGATATATCAATAATGTATGAATTTTACCCCACAGCTTGTAAGTCTGCCTCTCGAGACGTATATTACGTATGTAGCATTCCCCATATGATTCAATAAATATAGTATATATGTAATTGCACGACAATTTAATGGGAATCCTATGATGTGCCTGAGCAGGCTTTCATAAGTATTTTACTTGTTGACTAACCATAAGAACATGTATTCGGTAGGGCCTCTGTAGCTATCGGATCCAAGTTCCTATATCTTTCTATTCGCAGTTTTTCTTTCAATCTACATTGCCCTCTGATAAAAGAGCAAGGGGAACCATACTGCTATGCGAAGCTTTGGGGTTCGATGCTTCGGACAAAGCGGAAGGAGGGATTTACTAGACTTAAATATTAAAAAACTTACGTTACAAAGCATTGAATATTTTGATAATTAATTTCTTATCGCTTTCGAGCGGTCTTGAGTGTAGAAAGTCTTGAGTATAGGAAGTATCGTGTGGCAGGTAGTATCTGATAAACAGCTAAGATGGAACATGCACTACAGGAATACTTAGTTCTTACACATTTCACTTCTCAAGTTTCATTTAAAACCGTAACCCATGAAAAAATTCATGAAAACCCTGGTTCTATTACTTGCCTTTGGAGCTTTGGCCCTCGTTCCAGAAACGAATCTCGAGGCAAGAGACGTATTGCCTACTAGAACCACTTTGGAGTACACGCCTGAAGGTCCTACAGGATCCATGAAGGATGTCCATCCTAAGTTTTGTCCCCTGAACTGTTCCTGTGTCTCTGGCAGCGGGTGGTGTAATCACAATCCTTGTGGGACTTGTCCTGCTACTGGCCCTGGTGGGGGGGGAGGTTCGTACTAAAGCTTCCTGCTCATTTTTGAGACTGCAGTAGATCGAAGACTTAGGGAAAAGGAGTTGCTTGAATAGGAAAATGAGTATTTAACCAGTTGGTGAAGCCCTAAATGTTCGTACTTTTCCTCATTCCCTAGATTTTTGACTCTAATGTTTTGAACGTCACAAACTCCTCAAGGAGATGACTTCTTTCACTCAGTATTCTTACTTGATTATTTATGAATTTTCAGATCCCCTCATCAGAGTACTAGCCTGCGGTATGGGGGGATCTATTACTTGATTGCATACTTACATGAAAAACTATTTTTGCCTGATAGCTTTAGGATGTTGTTTTCTCCTCGCTTGCGAAGATTCATCTGATCGACCCCAAGACTTAAAGGAAAATTTTTCTGTAGCGTGGACATTGACAGATTCACTCACACTCAAGAGTAGCTTAACAGATACGATCGTAGATGGGTGGCCTTATTATCACAATGATCAATTCTATTTACTCAGCTTCTTTTATGGCAAGGCTTACAGATTCGATCTCGAGGGACGGATGACCCATATTATCGGAAAAGGATACGGCAAGGGGCCAGGTGAATTTTTGGATGTGAGCGCCATGGTAGGAATGGATTCCATGATGGGGATCTACCAAATGCTAGGAGGCAGACTCGCTTTGTTTGACTCAGAGGGAGGGATGGCAAAAGATATAACCCTGGGAACGGAAATAGATGGTGGTCTATATTATACCAATGTGCTTAACCGAAAATTCAATTATTACCAAGGTCGTTTTTTTAACGAAACGGATCCAGGATCAATTAATCATAATTTCCCTGCTTACTATGACTTACCTATCCTCTCCGTACACGACCAGCAAGGTGCTTTACTTAATGTAAGTGGTGCGCGCGCGCCCATTTACAGAGATAGACTGCTTCCCTATGCTCGAACCGTTTATGTAGATGTAGACTCTTTTGATAACCAGATTTTTGTATCACAAATGGCTGCCCATACGTGGGAAACTTTTAACCTAGATGGTGTGCCCACAGGTCAGTTTGGCTTCCCTGGACAGTACATCGAGGACCAAGACTGGCCAAGCATCGGGTTTGTAGGTAATCCTGAGAATATGGAACAGCGTCAAAGAATAATCGAGCTGATTTTTACTTCTCCTGAATATGGATTCATGCTTAGAATGCCTTCTGGACATGCGATTCGGTCCTACAGACGAGGGGTAGAGGATCTAGAGGGACTGGTTAACTTTTTAGATAAACCCCATTTTTTGCAGATATATGATCGTGAAGGAAATTTGATTGCGGATCAGGTAGCGCCCGATTTTCACTTCATGCCTGTAGCGGTGAAAGATGGTGAGCTGTGGGTCCATCGTCGCAAATCTTACAATCCCTCAGATTATTCTTTTAAGCTGTATAGGTATCGTCTAGATATACAAGAGAAAGTCTAAGAAAAATGATAGGAAGACCTTGGCAAAAGAATACATGACATTGGATGTGCTCTAAATATGAATTTCAACTTCACATGCCTAAGTCCCAGAATATGCGTAATCAAGAGGAAAATTATGCTTGCTTAGTATGAAGTTAATGGCTAATTAGTTCATGTATCATATTTCTTGAGTTATGTAAAATGTCCTGTGGTGTGAATTTTATGTGTACAAAATCTTATGATGTATTGTGTGCCTTAGATAGAATCACGGATTATGCAGCTCTTGGAACCTATGTTTTAAGTAGCAGTTAGAATCAATCATGGGATGACTTCTTATGGTCTATATTTCACTGTGAAGAGTAGTTCACATCCCAAATCACCTATCTACGCTTGTATTTAGCCATTTTCCATGGAGTATCCAGGTACAAGACAACCTTCCAAGGCTTCCTTTCCTACCCTCATTCTGTTTTTCAGTCTGACGTGTTGGGGGCTTTTCCTCGTGCCTCAGTTGCCCTTGAGTTTGTATCCGACTTACGTTTTACCGACTTATCAGATTTCATTTATATGGTCCAGCGCACCTCCTGAGATTATCGAGCGCCAAGTTACCTCTCTATGTGAGGGTTATCTCGCCAGGATGGAGGGATTGAGCCAGTTGACTTCCTCTTCTTATCAAGGCTCAGCGGTAGTAAATGCCAGATTTGAACGGGGCACAGATCCTGATTTCAAACTCAATGAAATACGTGCCTTGATGCGGATACTTTCTGCGCAACTACCAGAAGAGGTAAGCTATCCGCAGGTTCGATTTGTGGACGACGATCCAGAAAGGGATGCGTTTATGATCTTGAGCTTAAATGGGGAAGGGGCAAAAGGAGACGTAAGCTATCTAGCTGAGCAGGTGATCATGCCCCAGATGGCCCAGATCAAAGGGATGGGAGACATCAACATCAGCCAACGGACGAATATCGAATGGGCTTTATCTTATGACACAGAGAGGCTCCAACAATTCGGTATCTCTGCTACCGCACTTGCCGACCAGTTGCGGCAATACTTTCAGACAGCGCATGTGACACCGCAGATAGCGGTTCGCTCCCCCTTTGCAGAAGGGCAGTTGCCCTATGTACTTAAGAAGTTACCGATCCAGGGAGACTCAAGCACAGTCTCATTGGATCATCTTGTCACATTTGACTATCAGCCTGTAGACCCACAGTCTTATTTTAGGCTCAATGGAGAAAAAGCAACGAGTATTTTCCTATATGCAGAGCCAGGGGTGAACCATTTAGCTTTGGCAGAGCGTATCTATGCCCAACTTGAGTCGCTCCAGGCTGCCGTGGGGGAGGGGGTACAGCTAGATATTGCCAAAGATAACACCCTCTTCATCCGAGACGAACTCGAAAAAATGTGGCAGAGGGGACTCGCTGTATTGGGATTACTTTTGTTGTTTGTTCTCTTGATCAGTCGCTCGTTTGCCTATTTGGGGACTGTCATCCTTGCGTTAACTTGTAATCTGGGAATAGGCGCTCTTCTATATTATATATTCCATGTAGAGGTCAATCTATATTCCTTGGCTGCCATTACGGTATCCTTTGGGATCATGATCGATAATGTACTGGTCATGCTTCAGCACTTGCGTCTGCGAGGGGACCACAAGGTGATACGCAGCTTGGTTGCAGCGACTTTGACTACACTAGTGCCGATATTGCTTCTATCCATGAGTGAGGGAAGCCAAACAGCATCTTTTCGAGATTTTGTTTGGGCGATTGTGATTAATCTTTCCCTATCCTTGGTCATTGCCAAATGGTTACTTCCCGAACTTCGGGCTCTATTGCTTGCAGGCAGACCAACTAGAAGGCAGCATACGTTTAAGCGAAAGCGACGAATCGTCAAGTGGTTAAGGCGATATATGCGGTTGATTGGTTATCTTCAGAGGAGAAGATGGCTGTTAGTCACCGCTTTTATTTTTGCTTTTGGCTTGCCCACCTTTTTGCTTCCTGAGGAGATAGAGCTGGCGCAGAATGCCAAGGATCGACTCCTTGATCCTCCTTCTCGTACGGCGGAACTTCTTGCCGATTTCTACAACCAGACGCTTGGGGATACTTATATCGCTAAGGAGATTCGTCCTCCCGTAGAGAAATGGCTAGGGGGTACATTTAGATTGTTCGTGGAGGAGACTTTTCTCAATGGGAGCTTTAGCGAACCGCGGAGACAAAAACTCATGGTCAACGTGACGGCCCCTCAGGGTACGACGCCAGCCCAACTCAATGCTATGATGCAGCGCGTGGAAGCCTACTTAGTCCAGTTTGGAGCAGGTATCGATTTTCAAGTGAAGATCTACAACAGTCAGCAGGCGCAGATCCAGGTCGTGTTTCCCCCTGCAGTTGAGAAGACCTATTTTCCTGCGAGTCTCCAGAATGCATTGACCTTATTGGCTATCGAGACAGGGGGAGTAGACTGGGATGTGTGGGGCATCATCCAAGGCTTTAGCAATGCTACAAATGTAGGCGCAAAAACCTCTCGCATAGCAGTGTATGGATACAACTATGAGCAGTTGAAGGCGGAGGCAGAGAGGCTTAAGCAGCGACTACTCTCAGACCGAAGGGTAGAGGAAGTATTCCTCAATGGACGGATGCGGTTTGACTACCGACCGCTGACGCAAGTCAATATCACGCTGAATCCAGAGATCATGGCCATCCAAGGGTTGACGCAAGAGGAAGTGTATGCGCAAATACGGGAGAAGACCGTCGATCAACACATTTTATTTCAGGGAGACATAGGGGGAGAATCCATGCAGGTAGCTTTGCGCAACCGAGCGGAGCAGCAGTGGGATTTGTGGCGTATACAAAATACACATATCACGATGAGAGACGGAACGCTGATTAAGCTCTCAGAGTTGGGCAAAGTGACCGAAAGCCCTCCCGATCCTGTGATCGACAAAAAAAATCAGCAGTATCAGATCCTACTGGAGTTTGATTACCTCGGACCAAAGAAAATGGAGCAGCGATTTGCTCAAAAGATGGTTGATATTGCCAATAAAGAATTGCCCATTGGGTTTGTAGCAGAGGCTGAGAATGGATTTGGTTTTCAGAAAGGAGCGCTGTCTGAGATGCAGCTCATCATTTTGCTGGCCTTTGTGCTGATCTATGCGGTCATCACCATTGCATTAGAGTCTTTGAGACAGGCATTTGCCGTCATCTGGATGATTCCTGTCAGTTTTGTAGGGGTCTTCACCCTATTTTACTTGGGGCATTTCTTATTTGACCAAGGGGGATATGCAGGCTTCTTGCTCTTGAGTGGGATCACAGTCAATGCTGGCCTGTACATCGTCCAGGCTTATCAAGAGGCCAAAAAGCAACAACCTGGGCGCACTGATTTGGTCCTGTACATGAAGGGATTTGCTGAGCGCGTAGCACCTGTATTCTTTACGATTCTATCTACGATTTTAGGTTTCTTGCCCTTCGTCTTTTTTGGTGAGGAGGTATTTTGGTATAGTTTGGCCTGGGTCTGTATAGGAGGCCTCCTATTTTCGCTGATCGGAATTTTGGTGTATTTGCCTGTTTTTCTCTGTAAAAAGGATTAAGCAATGGGTCAGATGCTGAGAAGTGATCCCTTATGGAATGAGTTCTTACATCCGTCTATTTAAAGAATAGAATATGGGGTTTGTTTACCGAGCTGCAAAAGATTTTTCCATCCGAATGGTGTAATTCAGGAATAATTTGAATGTAGGATAAGTGTAGGGATTCAGAATACGGATGATCCTATTGGGATACGGATGAGATTCAAAGCATGTGAGGGAGTAAAAATATGTTCTTAAGTTTCTCTCTCCAGCTTATATATCATGTGAGTAAAAGGGGGAGGTACAGCCATTCTTTGGAAGCATAAGCTATGTAAAATCGAAATAATAAGGAGTTGATATTCAGGCCTTCTTGGAAGCGGACCTGAGGCTTTTCTGGGCTTGATAGAAGAAGTAATGTTTGTGAGCGCTTATCTTGATATACGCTATACTAAACTAGGCATTTATGTACTTGTGTTACTATTTAGGATAGATTGAAGTATGCTTGAAATACCCAGATTTAAACGTAATATTTTATACTATTTAAAGTATATGTATTTGTAATTTGCAGAGGATAGATAGCAATTTTTACAGATACTGAGTGTTTTGGGAAATACTTGCACTGTGAAATAGTTTTTTTTTGTGAACTTTAAGCCAGATTTAATTATTTATTATTTGAATACCTACTTCGACATAGAACATATTTGAGATAAGGAAAGTCTACCTGAGATGGCAGGATGTTAAGCAGGTGAGTAGATGGACATATGTAAGCAGGTTGTTGCTAACACGTTAAAGTCTGATGCCTTGAACGACCTAAGTTCCTTCACGGGATGACCACTTAAATCTGCCTACTTAAGTTTTAGGATTCCCCTGAGAAGCGGGATTACGAATCAAACTAGTCAAATCTAGGTCTTGAAATGATCTTCTAGAAGTAGACTCGAGATGCCACACATTGTCTAAGCGCGGAAAATCTAAGTTAAAGTCAACAAAAAAAAGACATGCAAGATTGGAAATCGGGTTCAAAGCCTATTTCACGGTATCAAAACAGCAATTTATCTGAAGATTTGGGCAAAGTACTCTTTCAAAGATTGGAGGATTGGATGAAAGATGAAAAACCCTATCTAGACTCAGATTTAACCCTCGCCAAGATGGCCTTTTATTTAGAGACAAATACAACGTATTTATCTCAAGTGATCAATCACTACAAAGGGATACCTGCTCGTGACTACATCAATTCATTTAGAATGAAGGAATTGGATGTCTTAGTAGGAGATCGGGAAATCCGATCTTATACCTTACATGCCATATCTCAGATGTGCGGATTCAAATCTTACTCAAGCTTTAAGCGTGCGGTAATCAAGGCCAAAGGATGCACACCCAAGGCATTTTGGGGATAGGCTTCCTAATCTCTCTTTGCTATGCAATAATTTGCCAATTTACAAATTGATCAAACATTCGAATATATACGTTTTGAATAATTTAACTTAACCACTAAGTTTATAATATATAAAACGGAACGAATATATGAGAGGTTGTTCTAAGTACCCTTCCAAAAGAGATCGTATAGTGTAAGCAGTTCTCTTGACTGCTATGCACAGAACTCGACCTCTTCAGTTTATAACTGAAGCTTTATATGCTCCAGATACAATCTGTAGGAGGTATTGTCCCACTTTTTATTGGTGGAGGTACTTAAGAAGTCAGCAGTAGAAATCTCTACTCACATGAAAGCTATGAATTTTATAGTTCATGTATGAGCTGACGAGCATATACGGGAAAGTTTAAGTTGCATATTAGTGATTATCACGAATGACTTCTTATGGAGCTTTTTGAAGGTTCTGCATGGATAGCCTTAGCCCAACTCTTTGAAGTCACATAAAATGATTCGTGATAATCATTATTATCTATGTTACATTTATCTGTTAAATGTGATGGGGTATGTATGGAATCTTGCATCATCTTCAGTTTACAGAAAAACTGAGGTTGAGCCTAATAGGTATGGGGGTATATGACTTCAGAAGCACAGGACATGAGACGTTGAGAAAAACAGATACATTACACATCTAATGTACCTGAAAGGCATACAGTGAGTGATTTTAATGAATCACAGCTAGTGTATCTATTTTCTGATGATTTTTTTAAGTAGTAGTATACGCTTGCTTTTCATATTTCTATATATCTTAAATTTTATCAGTATGAATAATTTCAAAAAAGCTCTGACAGCCTGTGCAATGGCTGCTGTAATGGCTACTTTGTGTTTTACTGTATTTCCTGCTCGTGTATCTGCTACTAACGGCTTATCTCAGTCAGACCCAGTGTTAGACGGATCTTATATTAAGTGTATTCGAAGGCCAGGAGGTATATGTGCCGATATGAGAGGAGGAAGTGTATATCTTAATTACCTCAGAGTGCGGTAATTACCACATGAGTCTTCAAGGAGCCTTTATAGCTTGTGCTGTTGATGCCCAATCATCTACTCTATGTTCTATTCGTTCCGCTCTCACGATAGTGCTTCTAAGGCAGATTCACCTTTAGAGGAGAGTCTCAAGTGTGTACCAAAGGCAGTATCGTACTTCACACTTCTCATACACTCATTGTATATATTCATTATTCCATAATTTAAATTTCATTAACATGCGAATTTTCAAAAAAGCTATGACAGCATGTGCTGTTGCTGCTGTGGCAGCTACTCTATGTTTTACGGTTTTTCCCTCAAGTGTATCTGCAACTGGTATCTCGCTTGCGGGGTCTGGTGGAGGGTGTAACCCACAATCAAATGAGGATTGTTATTCTAGTGCCACGGGGAAAGTGTATTTCCACAAGGTCAATTTCAAGTAAAATAACGATCATTTTGAATCAATCAAACTGAGGGATGAGTTCATCCCTCAGTCCCTATATATTGAAACAATAAATAGCAAAGCCTATGTATTCGACTTTCCATGCGATACAAAGCATGTTGATTATATTATTTGTCTTGATATTGGCGGGGTGTGAGCAAGAGTCTGCCCATAAAATCTCAACTGATAACCAGATAATATCATTCTCCAACTTTGATCAGGTAGATCGTATTACTCTCCAAGAAAGGGGGATAGAAATCATTGCCTATCCAGCCGAATTAGTCGCTACAAAGGACTACCTCGCCTTGATCGATATCAATGCAGGAAGTAATCCATGGGTTCAGGTTTTTGATAAAAAAACACTTGAGCCTGTAGGAAAAATAGTTCCTCAGGGTAAAGGACCAGGTGAAGCCCTCAATCCTGGGCGTTTGTTGCCTATCGGATCGACAAATTCCTTTTGGGTGTTCGATGGGCTCATGCAAAGATTTCAACAGTTTGATGTAGAAGCGGCTCTCTTGGCTATGCAAATGGGGGAAACTTATAAACCCGAATATGAGTTTTTACTCGAAGGCGACTTAAGAGGATCTATCGATCCCAAGATTATCTCAGATAGCCTTTTTGTGACAACTACCTATAGCCATGATGATTGTAGATTCTTCTATTTCAACTCAGAAGCGAAGATCTTAGAGAAAGTAGGTAAGCTTCCTCCTTCTCTAAGTAGTTGGCCTGAACAAGGATCGTCTGCATATTTTCCTATAGCTGCTGCTTACTATCGGGCAAGAATAGCCACGCATCCTACAGAGAACTGGGTGGCAGTTGGTTATTCATACACGGATGAGATGGAAATTTATAAGGATGGACAACTGGTACGCAGGGTATTAGGGCCAGAAAATATTGAAATTGATCAAAAAATAACAGAAGAAACCAAGGGGATATATTGGGTACGAAATACAGACGAAACGGTCACGACATATGTGAAGCTATACGGAGCACAAGATTTTATTCTCGCAGAGTATGTAGGAAAAGATGAGGACGATGTGTCTGGCATACATATTTTCGATTGGGAAGGTCGACCCATTAAAAAAATACAATTTAATCCAACGATTCAGGTATTTTGTATCGAGAAGAAGGACGACGGAGCCTACCAAGTATACGTAATAGATATAGAGGAAAGTAAACTGAGAAGAGTTGAGCTAAATATTCCATGATATGTGGCGATTCGCAATACTATGTTTTTTGATCTTAGGGAGTTTTCTATCTGCCTGTTCATCTGCTTCACAGCCAGAAGAGGAGGGAGAGATATCTACCTATACGGGCCCCAAAATAGGGGATACTTTGATCTTCAAGCCTCAGACACTCATAGTATTAGGTGATTCGGTAGCTTCAAATCATAGATCTCCTTACAAGATTTTTTCCTGGATAAAAGCGGACTGTTCTTCCTGCGCTCTTAAGTTTAAACGCTGGATGGAGTTCAAGCAAAATGATCAAATCACGGGTTCATATACCTTGTATCCCATCGTATATGCTTCCTCACGTGATATGGTCGAGTACACAATCGAAGATATCATTCATTATCCCTATTCTGTCTATTATGACAGCACCAATCACTTCTTTGAGGACAACCATATCTCAGAAGATGGCTATTATCAAACTTTCTTGGTAGATCCACACAATAAAGTTCTCGCTATAGGTGATCCTAACCTAGATAATAGCTATTTTAATACCTATAAACGCATCATCAATGGAGAATGATGTCGTGTTCAGGGCACTAACATGAGAGAGCTACACAGATACATTTTTAAAGGGATATTAGGATTGAGTCTGGCAGGAATGGCCAGCTTATGGAGCTGCCAATCTGAAGATTCGGTAGGCCAAAGCTATGCTTTGCCTACCTCAGCCTCAGAAGTTACATGGGAAAAGGCTGAAGTACAGACAGTGGTCGCCAGAGAAAGCGATTTTAAGGCAGAAATTTTCAGCAACGGAAAACTGAAGACAAGTAGAAAAGCCCATGTCCAATTTCAGATTGGAGGTATCATCCGTGCCTTGCCTATCCGCAATGGACAGTATGTAAAGAAAGGCCAACTACTGGCACGAATAGACGATGCATCCTTTCAACTCGAACGAGAAAGTGCCCAGCAACGATTAGAGAAGGCTGCGCTTGAGATGCAGGATGTACTCCTGAGTTTTGGGGACTATGCAGTAGAGGACTCCGCGCAGATCCCTGCAGGAATTTGGGCAGCAGCACAAAATAAGAGTGGACTCCAAGAAGCGCGCATCAACCTTAAGAAGGCGCAACTGGATCTATCACGCACGCGGCTGAGAGCCCCTTTCTCAGGTTATATTGCCCAGCTCGAAGGCAATGTCTTTCAGCCTGCCTCACAGAGTAAACCCCTTTGTTTTGTGATTGATCCCAACAAGTTTTATGTATCGTTTCCCGTAATGGAGTCTGAACTCAAAAAACTGGCCATCGGTCATTCCGTCCAGGTCATTGCCCCAGGAGGTAAGCAGGCGTATTATGAGGGAAAAATCACAGAGATAGACCCTTTTGTAGATAAAAATGGGGCTATTCAGGTGAAAGCACAACTTGCTAAAGCGAGTAAAGACCTCATCTTTGGAATGAATGTCCAAGTGATAATCCAGACGACGATCGCGGATCAGCTCATTCTCCCCAAAACGGCTTTGCTCCAACGCCAAGGCCGATCGGTCGTTTTTACCCTCTCCAATGACACTGCCTACTGGAACTATGTAGAGGTAAGTCATGAAAACAGCGAAGAGATATGTATTGCCAAAGGCATAGAGAAGGGAGCGCGAGTCATCACTGAGGGTAACCTCAATCTCTCTCACAAACAAGTCGTACAGACCAATTAAAACACCAATGGTAAAGTTTCTGATCGAAAGACCTGTAGGCGTTTTTGTGGCTGCGATTCTCTTGGGCATGGCAGGTTTCCTAGCCATGAGCAAACTCCCTGTTTCTCTGATGCCTGAGATCGAGATTCCTCAGGTCACTATTTTGGTTGAGGGAGAGGCCTATGCCTCAGCTGAGTTGGAGCAAGTCGTCCTAGAACCGCTTCGTCAGAAACTACTCCAAACCAGATATCTAGCAGACATTCAGAGCGTCGCGCAGGAGGGAAAAGGGATCATATACTTGACCTTTGAGTTTGGGCAATCTATGGACTACGCCTTCTTGGATGTGAATGAAAAAGTCGATGAGACGATGTCGCTTTTACCGCCAGATATTCCACGACCACGTGTCGTGAAATCCAGCCCTGATGATCTGCCAATTGTTTTGGTCAATGTATGGAAAAAGGACTCAGAGGGGGTAGGAAAGGAAGAAAGCATGCTGGAGCTGAGTCGATTTGCCGAAGAAGTGATTAAGCGACGACTTGAACAAAGTCCCAGCATAGCCTTTATCGATATCAATGGCAGTCTCTATCCAGAGATTCAGATCATACCAGACATAAGCAAAATAAGAAATCTCAATTTAGAATGGGGAGTAATTGAACAAGCGATCCTCAAGTCTCAGCGCTATGTGGGCAACGTTACAGTCGAGAAAAATAGATCGCGGTTCAATTTGCGGATTGGCAATAAACTAGGGGGGATCGAGGAAATCGAGAATATCCCGCTTACTTTTGGTGAAAGTACGATCAGACTAGGAGAAATCGCCCAAGTAAGCTACCGTAAAAAGGTCGCACAAGGCTACAATATTTTTCGGTCAAATGAGGCCATCTCCATGGCGGTCATCAAAAAGGCAGATGCGAGAGTAGATGACTTGAAGGATGCGCTGCGCTCACAGCTCAACATACTCACAAGAGACAACCCAGAATTGGCATTTGAGCTTAGCCAAAATCAGACAGATCTCCTCGATTTTGCCATCGACAATCTCGTCCAAAGCCTGATCATTGGAAGTATCCTCGCCTTTATCAGCATTTTCCTTTTTCTCAATGACAGAAAAGCTCCTCTTCTCATTTTTATCAGTATTCCATATGCCATTCTCCTTAGCTTTCTCTTTTTGTATGTCCTAGATATTAGCCTCAATATTCTTTCTCTCTCAGGATTGGTGGTCAGTGTAGGCTTGATGATCGACAATTCGATCATCGTGATTGACAATATCCAGCAATACTATCAAAGAAAGCTGCCTCCCAAAGAAGCTGCTGAGCAAGCTGTGCTGGAAGTAGTTCGTCCTTTACTGTCATCCGCACTTACGACTTGCTCTGTTTTTTTGCCGTTGATATTTTTGGGAGGACTTGCGGGGGTTCTCTTTTTTGAGCAGGCAGTCACCATTTCTGTTGGTATTGGCGTTTCGCTCCTGGTCGCGATATTTTTAATCCCCGTCCTTTATGTTCAGCTCTCGCGCAAAGATACTTCGTCTCGAAATGGTTCTCGCTTTTCCCGTGCGGTGGAAGAAAGGTATGAAAGGGGACTGACACTTACCATGAGACGGTCATGGGTGATCCTTTTGTGTGTAGGAATGATAGGGGGACTGGGCATATGGGCAACACAAGAGCTAAAAGTAGAACGCCTTCCGCAGATCGAGCCTTTAGATACTGAGTTGATGGTCTCGTGGAAAAGTACCATTAGTTTAGAAGAGAATCGTAGACGTTGCGAACAGTTGCTACAAGAGGTCGCATCCGCTCAGGTACAGTCTCATGCAGAGGTAGGTCGCCAGCAGTTCAAGTTGACGCAAGGCTTGCCAGCTAAGTCCAACGAAGCGAAGATGTACTTTAAAGCGCCCTCTTTAGAAGCACTTAATGAGGTAAAGCAAAGGCTGGAAGCTTTTTTGACTCACACCTATCCACAAGCGCGCTTCTCGTTTCGATCGGGTAAAAATCTCTTTGAGCAGGTATTGGGAGAGGAGACATATGATGTGGAGGTGCGCATGAGAAGCATTGCTGAAGGGGCAGTTCCTCCAGCAGCGCAAGCAACTACCTACACGCAGTACCTATCCCACATACTGAAAGAACAGGTGGTAGAACCTGCCAAAATAAAATTCCAGATTTTGAGACCTGACTTCGACAAGATGAGTTTGTACGGTGTGGGCATTGACCCATTGATCAATCAGTTGACCCTATCTCTTAGTAGCTTACAAGTTGGCAAATTAGTCGAAGGGCAGATTGAGATTCCGATTGTCTTGTCGCAAGGAAGGGTGGAAGAGGACCTAAATCGAACCCTGAGAAGCTGCTTTGTGAGAAGTGAAAAGGGGAAGTATGTCCCTGTGTTTGAGCTGATAAGAGTAGAACGAAAATCAGAGTATTTGTACAATCTCTCAGATGCACGTGGTGCCTATGTCCCATTTTATTTATCGGTAGGAGAGGAGAAGGAACGATGGATTGTGGATGCTTCCGAACGCTTTGAAGCAGAGAATCCAGAGCTAGAAATTGACATTTTATCCAAAAGTGCAGACAACCGTAAGCTCCAACGGCAGCTTTTAGGGATCATCCTATTGGCTATCCTCGTATTGTATGCGATTCTGGCTGCACAGTTTGAATCATTGCTTTTACCATTTATTGTCTTGGCAGAAATTCCTTTGGGAGTCGCCAGTTCTCTGCTTGGGTTATGGCTAGGAGGTGCCACGCTCAACCTAATGTCCCTCATCGGTATACTGGTCATGATCGGAATCGTGATCAATGACTCTATCCTGAAGATTGATACAATCAATAGACATGTGAAGCAAGGTTTGCCTGTAAACGAGGCAGTTCGAGAAGCGGGGCGACAGCGACTCAATGCCATTCTCATGACAAGTTTGACGACCATTCTCGCTGTGGTTCCTTTTCTCTTCCTCTCAGGGATCGGGGCGACGCTTCAGCAACCTTTAGCTTTGGCACTGATTGCAGGGATGATTTCAGGGACCTTGATTAGCTTATTCTTCATTCCTCTCGTGTATACATTTGTAAAAGAAAAATCTGCTCGCCTAAGTATCTGACTATGAAAGCATTTGTTTCTCGTATTGTGCTCTTTCTCATGATCTTCTCTTCTTCGGTGAATGTTCTTTGGGGGCAGGAAAAGAAGCTGACCATAGGAATAGATCAGGTTATCTATTATGCCTTGGCACGCAGTTTACCCTCCCAAACGAATGTCCAATCGCTCAGGCGAAGCCAACTAGAATTTGCGCTATTTCAGACGGCTCTTCTTCCGACAGTCAATTTGAAGACCATCCCCATCTCCTTTAACCGAACCATCGTACAGCGATACGATGTGAATGAGGCAGCGGATATTTATGTGACGCAGCAAAATATTTACTCTTTTCTTAACCTAGAATTGACCAAGCCTTTGGGGGCGACAGGTGGGCGGATCTTTGTGAATGCTAATGTGGGGCGTTTGCAAAACTTGGGCGAAAATCCGTTCATCAATTTTTCCACCTCTCCTATTAATATAGGCCTTAGTCAACCTATCGGAGGGTTCAACCCTTACAAATGGGAAAAACTACAGGCGCCTATTAGGCTTCAAGCAGCAGAAAGAAGAAATATTCTGGTACAGGAGCAAATTTCCCGAGATGCAGTCGGGCTCTATTTTGATCTTTTGATTGCCCAACAGAGCATGGCGCTTTCCCTCCAAAATATGCGTTTGCTAGATACTCTGCTTGAGATCTCTAAGAAGCGCAACCTCTTGGGAGGAGTTCCTCAGGATCAACTGTTTCAGCTAGAGCTTCAAATCCTGGAATCTGAGACAGACTATGAGCGGCAGAGAAATCAAGTAGGTATCCTGAAAAACCGACTGATCAACTTCCTTCAATTGTCAGCTACAACCAAAATGGATCTAGAGATTCCTCCTTTTTTGGAGATGCCTAAAATCCCTGTGCAGCAAGCACTTAAATATTGTATGACAAACCATCCCAACATCACCGATCAAGAATTGCTCCTGCTTGATGCCATCAAAGCTTATGAGAAGCAGTACAAAGAATCTCGTTTTCAGGCCAATCTGGATGCAAGTATCGGTTTAAATCAGTCAGACAGTACGTTTGCCAGTTCCTTACAAAATCCGCTGGATCAGGAAGTCGTCTTTTTCAGCTTTGATATACCCCTAGTCGATTGGGGAAGACGAAAACAAGCCCTAGAAATCGCAGAGGCAGCCAAAACACAGCAGGAATTCGAGCTCCAAAACCAAAAGCTCAACTTGCAGACAGAGTTGCAGGCAGAATTGAGTAAACGAGAATTCTTTTATCAGCAGAATGAACGCCTAGAGAAAATGGCGCTTCTAGCAGCAGAGCAATTGAAGATCAGCCAGCGACAATACCTCTCAGGAAAGATTGATCTCCTCACCCTTTCGCTGGCTAGGTCAAAGAATAACCAAATCCAGCGGAGCAAAATAGACCTGCTACGCGAGTATTGGCTTTGGATGTATAATCTTCGAAGCCTGACCTTATATGACTTCCGCCTAGATCAGCCTATTGCTCCTTATGATGATTTTTAGATGGTTGAACGGAAATCGCATCTGCTCAGACCACACCTACTCTCGCTCCAAAGTCAATGTCCACTTAGTGTGGCTATTTGCAATCGTCGCATCATATATGGCATTACGACTTAGAGGGTTAGATGAATCGACTAACTTGAAGTAAGTTGTCCACACTTGCTTATCGCGGTTATCTGTTTCCAGTTGGAAAAAAAGATCGCATTCAAATATCTCAGAGCAAAGCACATTCTTCCAGACGACTCTTTTACTGAGTCTGTCAAGGAACATGAGGGTCGTGAGGTCAAGTACGGCTCCATTGACATTGGTATAAAAGGTAGAAATTTCTTTGGTCCCTCCTAGATCCAAAAGCGGATCGGGGCGGATGATGATCTCACCTGCATCTTCTATGTTTTCAAACTTTTCTGTTGTACCGTCTGGATTAATTACCCAGCGCTCGGATAGGGCAATGTTCCATTCTCCTTCCATACGTGCCAGTGCGCGATTGGATCGTGTATTGGCGGAGCAGCTGAGTAGGAGAAAAGTCAAGGGGAGTATATATAAGTGGAGATGTCTCACGATGATTAATATTGAGGGTGGGATACTATTTTTGTTTGTTGTAATTGCTCCAGGGGAAGAATTCGAGTCCAAAGACCACGCGACCTCCTCCAAAGCTGCTGGTTTTGACGCCCAGGTCTTTTTCTAGAAACTCTACAGGTTCCTCTGCCCAGAGCCGATAGTCTTGTGGTAGATCCGTAGGAGGAAAGAAATGGGAATCCTCTTCAAGTAAGGCCAGAAGTCCTGCAGAGTCTTGAAAGAGCAAGTTGGTTCCGATACTCCATCGGGCAAAGAGATTCGCGCCTCCTAGATTGATGGTCACCATAGGACCCCACTGCATCAAGGTCTCTACACCTGTATATACACCATTGAGTTTGTACTCAGAAGTGATGGAGCGAGAACCATCCTGGTAAATGGTGGTATGGGTAAGGTCAATGGTCCGTACATAACCTGTCAGGTGAAGGTCCAGAAATACTTTCTTTCTGAAATTGATGCCTAACGCTGTGCCAAAATTGGTATCTCGAAAACGGATGGCTGTTTCGTTTTGGAGATTATTCACCCAAGTAGCTGTCTGAATGTATCTCCCTCGACCACCAGAAATGAAGAAGTTAAAAGAGAATCCTACCTTTTTTCCTGTAAAAAATCGAAAACCTGCTCCAAAGTTGGGATGCTGGAAGTCGGTGGTCCCAAACGTATCGTAAGGAACGCTTAGCTTATTTCCCCAATAATCGTTAAAGCTGGTGTAAAAGGAATTGATCTGGCGAGGATCTGCTTGGGTGATATCGTAGTCTGCTGAGAGATAAAAGATGGCACCTTCTCCTTCAAATTGTGCCTGTGTAGCGGATATGGACAGGAGCCATAGGATGCTTGTCCACCAGAATTTCTGTAGCATAATGAATGGGGTGTGGTATGTAAAAGGTTCTTAAAAAATTACGCTTGTTATACATAGATAATCTACAAGAATTAATCCTTGAATGAAAAAAAGTTACAGTATTCCTTGTAGGGCCATCGCCATGGCGTGGTCTCTTTTTCCAGAAAAAATAATCGAGGAGAAATACATGATTCCCCTCGATTTCATATGCTCGTAATAAACTTTTAATCATTCATTCAGTCTAGTACAGGCTGATTTTCATCTACCCATTCGTCCATCTCCTGCAGCGCCTCCCAAAATCCTCCATTCAAAATGGGGAAACGGCACCATGTTTTGGGATCGAGGTTTTCATCGTCTAGGTGGAAAGAAGGGGCATAGCGCTCACGTTTCCACTGATTTCGGGACCAGAGTAGGAAAAATTTGCGAATGTATCCCTTTAGTATTTGATCTGGGTAGCTTCCTCTCAGTGTCTTGAATACCTCAAGGGGAGACTTATAATCTCGAATCGCCGCTTTTTCGATATCATCTAGTACGCCATAAGGCATCAAATCTGCCTCGTCAGTTTGTGTCTCGCTGGGCGGACGCAACTCAGCCGACGGGCGAAGGCTGTTGACATAGCGTAAGGAAGGAATATCCAATTCTTTCTCAGCCCACACAAGCCACTCCAACAGGGAGTCTTTGTCGATCCCACCCAATGGAGCCAAGCCGCCCGATGAGTCTCCGTCCATCGTGGTGTAACCTACAGCTGCTTCGCTTCTGTTGGAAGTTGTCACGAGTAAGCCCCGCTGTATGTTGGCGAGCATCCATATGCCAGGGGCACGGAGTCGGGCCTGAATATTTTGTAGGGTGATGTCGTCTTGCTCCCAGTTGAGGGGACGCTGAATAGCAGATTCTGCCAGGCCCTTGTAGGATTCGTGCAGGGGTTCCACATTCCAATGGTGAAAAGTAGCCCCTAAGCCATCCGCCAGTTCGTGGGCGCTTTCTAAGGTCGCATCACCTGAGTTGGCCGTCGCTTGATACACCGTCGTGAATAGCTGGGAGATGACCGGTTTTTGAAAATCGATTCCTGTGTAGGCAATCTTTTCTAGGAATCGGTCGCTTCCTAGCTCCGCTTCTGCACGTTTCAACGCATGCGCACACAGCACCGCACAGGTAGAGGAGTCAGCCCCTCCTGAGAGCGAGAGGACGAAACCTCGGCTGCGACTTTTTCGCATATAATCGAATAGTGCCAAGGTCTCGGCAAAATAGAACTCTTCATTCTTATCAATATGAGGGGCCATTTCTGCCTCCATCGGCTGGGCTTCTGGGTATTCACCAGTAGCCACAATCATGTGGTTGGGGATCGCGGGGCGGAAGTTGAAGGACTTCTTTCGGTAGGTGTGCACCTTTTCTACATCCACCACAGCTGGCATGATTTCGTAGTCTTCGAAGGTAAATCGACGGTTGCGTCCTAGCAACTCACCCTGCTGGGCAACTAGAATCTCTCCATCATAAATGATACGTCCTGCTTCATTTCCCAGAAGATTGGAGTACACATAGGTACAGTTGAAAGCACGCGAGGCTTCGCGAACCAACATCTCCCTAATCTCAGACTTGCCAAAGGCGAAGTTGGAGGCACTAGGGTTGAGGATGACATCGACTCCGTAAAGGTAGTGATCTTGCGCAGGGCGAATCCCGTTCCATGCATCTTCACATATTTCTATGCCGATGCGTACACCATTGACCTCAAAAATGATGTCTCCAAACGGATAAGCTTGATTTTTCCACTTGTAGGAGGCGATGACGCCCTCTTGCCAAGGTTTGAACCAGCGGGGCTCATAGTAGATGCCATCTCCTGGAAGCATCTGTTTGGGCACGAAGCCTAGGATCTCCTGATCGTGGATCATCGCCACGACATTGTAGAGGCAGTGTTCGTACGACATGGGCAATCCTACCGAGAGCGTGATCCCTTCGGAGGCTGCTACAATCTCTTCCAGAGCTTCGAGAGATCTTCTCAATACATATTCATTAAAGAAAGCATCCTCACAGCCATATCCACTAATGGCGAGTTCGGGAAGTCCCAATATGCTGACCTTTTCGGCTTTGGCTTGTTCGATCGCATCTAGGATATGCGCCGTATTTCCTCTGAAATCTAAGGGGGTTTGATTGAGACAGGCTCCTGCTAGTTTGATATATTTCATCGCCTTAGGCTTTATTTTTGTTTATTTTACACAAAAAAACGAAATTCCCCGCAATAGGTTTAAAATTCTCTATATTTTACGAAAAAAAGATTAGAGACACATGGGGCGAATTTCCCACATTCACGTAGCTGTAGACGCTGTGGTATTTGGTTATCAGGCAGATGTAGGCATTTCTCTTTTGCTGATCAAGCGAAGATATCCACCTTTCAAAGGGCAATGGGCCTTGCCAGGAGGATTTGTGGAGGAAGGAGAAAGCTTGGAAGCAGCTGTTCATCGCGAACTGACCGAGGAGACTGGGATCAGCATCAATTATCTAGAGCAGTTGTATACTTTTGGTCAGCCTGAAAGAGATCCCCGTCGGCGTGTCGTATCTGTGACTTATTTTGCTCTTGTTCGACCTGAAGCTTTCGAGTTATATGCCCAGACAGATGCCACAGATGCTCAGTGGTTCTTGCTGGAGGATTTGCCCCCATTAGCTTTTGATCACGACAAGATCATTGAGAAAGCCATAGAAAGACTCAAGGCAAAGGTGACGTATGAGCCCATTGGCTTTGAGCTTTTGGAAGAGCAGTTTACGTTTGCTGAGTTGCAGAAGCTGTATGAGACACTCCTCAATCGGGAGATAGATCGAGGCAATTTTCAGAAGAAAATCAAAAGCTTAGATATTCTAGAGGAGTTACCTGATCTGCGAAAGCCTGTAGGATCGGGTAGGCCTGCACGTGTATTTCGGTTTCATGAGGAAAAATATTTTGCCCTCAAAGAGCGAGGGGACCTGTTTGAAGTTTGGGTAGGAAAGGGAAAGTAACAATAGAAGCGTGTAGAGAATGGGGAACTTCCACTGTCTCTCACATACCCTAAGAACTGCTGGGTAAATGACAATTGGTTCCCGTGCTTTTTCCCTATCTTGGGCTCAATTTGTATGTACGGTCAATTTTATGAAGCATTTTATTTTTCTTTTGGCACTTGTATTCCTACTAAGTTGTGGCCAAAATGAAGCAGAAAGTTCTCAGGAGACAGTAGCGGATCTCTCATGGTCAGATATCGCGGCGCAAGCCAAAGGTAGCACCGTCAACCTGATGATGTGGCAGGGAGATCCTTTCATCAACGATTACATTCAATCCTATGTCGCGCCCGAGCTCAAGAGCAGATACGATCTGACGCTCAAGGTAGCGAATGGCCAAGGAAGTCAGATTGTCTCCATCTTGCTTGCCGAGTTGGAAGCAGGGAAATCTGAAAGTGAACTCGACATGATGTGGATCAATGGAGAGACTTTTTTTCAACTTAGACAAATAGACGCACTCTATGGGCCTTTTGTGGATCGTTTGCCTAATTCAGAATATATCGACTTTGAGAATCCCTTCATCAAATACGATTTCCAGCAGGAAGTAGATGGATATGAGAGTCCTTGGGGTTCTGTCCAGCAAGCCCTTATTTACGACAGTGCGCGTGTCTCTAATCCGCCGACGGATATGGCTTCGCTAGAGGCCTGGGTGGTGGCCCATCCTGGAAAATTTACCTTTCCCAATGATTTTGCAGGGATGAGCTTCTTGAAAGCCCTCTTAGCGGAGTTGGCAGGAGATGCCGAAAGGTTGAATGGACCCTTTGATGAGACCTTGTATGAGGAACTCAGTACAGAGCTTTGGGTCTATCTCAATCGGATCAAAGGAAAATTTTGGAAGGAAGGCGAGACTTTTCCTGCGGCTACTTCCAATCTGCATCAACTGTATGCCAGTGGAGAGATCGACATCACGATGAGCATGAATGATGCTGAGGTGGACAATAAAGTCCTGCAAGGGGCCTTTCCCAATACCTCGAAAGCCTATGTGCTCGCAAATGGGACCATCCGTAACTCACACTTCATGGGTATTTCTAAAGGCTCCAAAAATAAAGCGGGGGCTTTGCTTGCCATCAATTTTCTTCTAGAACCTGAAGCTCAATGGAAAAAGGCTCAACCTGCTATATGGGGAGATGGATCTGTCTTGGATATGTCCAAACTGCCCAAGACTTGGCAGATGAAATTTGATGCGATTCCTCAACGTATCCATGCACCGAAGCGATCGGAGATAGAGCCACTCGGCCTGCGCGAACCTGCGCCTGAGTATATGATTCGCCTCTTTGATGATTTTCGAAAATATGTGATTCAACAATAGGCGTGAGAATCCCACGAATACCTGAGATAATTGGCATTGGTCTCTTCCTCCTGCTGGCGGTCCTACCTTTGGTGTTGGGATTGGGCTATGCATTGCTCTATGGCTTGGGTTTGGTGGGAAGACTGAGCCAGGGATTTACGTTGGAGTATGTACAGCAGGTGGGGGCAGAAGGCGAAATCTGGCGCTCTTTTGCCTACACACTTTACATTGCGGTCATGTCCATGGGCGTGGCTGTCGGGTTGGCTTTGATCGGCACGGTGGGATTCCGAAGGTTTTGGCAAGAACGCCCTTCTTCTTACTGGATTTATTTTCCTTTGGCAATCCCGAGCATGGTGGCTGCCTTCTTCAGTCTACAACTCCTCAGTAAATCAGGGCTGCTTGCGCGCTTGGTATACAGTTGGGGGTGGATACAAGACGTACAAGACTTTCCTGATCTGATCAATGATGCAGGAGGGATTGGGATCATCTTTACGCATGCTTTCATGGCTACCCCCTTTTTGCTTATCGTATTTCTCAATATTTGGCAGAAGGAAAGAATGGATGAACTGGGCCAACTGGCAGAGACGCTGGGGGCTAGGAAGCGCAGTATTTGGCGCCGAATTGCTGTACCGATGCTGCTAAAAAGTAGCTTTCCAACCTTGGTCCTATACTTTGTATTCGTTTTGGGTTCTTACGAAATCCCCTTATTATTAGGGAGAGAAGATCCACAGATGGTGTCGGTTTTGATTGCCAGAAAGTCGATTCGGCCCTTCGATCTGATGGATAAGCCTGAAGCATACGTCATTGCTTTTGTCTATGCTGTACTGGTCCTGTTGACTGTCGTGTTATTGCTGCGCAAACGAAAAATAGCATGAAAAGGATAGGGCTCCATATGTTATCAGGATTTGTGATCCTATTGCCCTTTGTGTTGCTCATGGGGCTTTCGCTCATGCAGGCATGGCGCTTTCCTGCTCTGCAGCCTGAGGTGTGGACACTCAGCAACTGGACGCAATTACTTGGACAGCAAGAAGATCTGGCCCTCAGCTTGGGCATGTCCTTACTCTTATCCATCTCTGTCGCGACACTCGCCACCATTTTGGGCTTTTGGTCCAGTCGCTTTCTTGCGTATCATCCATGGAGCCAGTTGTGGCTCATCCTAACTTACTTACCCTTTGTTCTTTCTCCTGTCATCTATGCCGTCTGCGTCAATTTTTTCTTCATTTTATGGGGACTGTCTGGAAGTATTATAGGTGTTTTTTTAGGTCAAATGATGATTGCCTATCCTTTCGCCATCATTTTATTTAGCCGACACTGGACACCTCAGGTTCAGTCTTTGGAGCAGTTGACCCTCACACTCGGAGGGAGTCGACGTCAGCTTTTTGCCAGAGTCCTATTGCCCATCTCCAAGGGCATGTTGTTGGTATGCTTTTTCCAGACCTTCCTGATTTCATGGTTTGAGTATGGCTTGACTACGCTGATTGGAGTGGGTAAGATACAGACCTTGACCCTCAAGGTGTACCAATATGTGAATGAGGCCAATATCTATTTCGCTGCGCTGGCGAGTTGCCTCTTATTCCTGCCTCCCTTAATTCTCATCTGGGTCAATAAGCGGTTTGTCTTTCGTCCCATTGAAGAGGGGAGGGGAGGCAGCGATTTGTAGCAAATGATCTCCTAATCTAGGACAGAAACCACTAGGCTACATGATATTACTTTTTCGGGTTTTAGAACTGATTCCTGGTCCTGAAGAGGAAAAGTATACTATAACTTATGGATTGCAATTCCGTACTCAAAGCGTATGATACAAAACCCCCTTATGTCTATTCTCCTACTTAGCTTTTACTCTGCTAAGGGCACAATTTCAGGAGCCTAGATTTTCCTTTACTCCCCTCAAACGTACTTTTCAGATACGATACGCAGGATTTTACGCATTTCGTCACAAAATATTTTTTACATGTTTAAATTACCTGTATATTCCTTCATATGATCGTTTATAAGGTAACTGTAGATTATATACACTGATTTACAGCTACATAAAGACTCTTAACCCCACACACTACATACGCAATTCTGACCCCTGAATATGATTTTTCTTTTACAAGTTCCCAATCCTACCTATCCACTCCCCCAAGACATAGAAGAAGCGGGCAGAGCAGTCGGCGTCCCACCAGCAGGAATTTTGGAGATTATTGTTTTCATTTTTCTGACCCTTTTGATTCTCAGCATCATTACCGAAAGAGCCACTACTTTTTACTACATCTCTTTTGTCAAAAAAGATAAATCCAAATCTGAGGGACCGATCATTCGAGACGGTGGCCCTACACCTCCGAGTGCCCATTTGGAAAGGGAAAAGAAGGTTACCCTGGCCAGTTTGATCATTGGGGTGATCATTGCGTTTGCACTCAAGGTGAACATTCTGGAGATGATGACGAGTAGCCAACCAACAGAGACGCTTTTCTGGAGCAACTACAGCAAGCAGCTCAGCCTTGAAGGAGGAGATGCCATGTCCATGGGAGCGAAACAAGGATGGTATATACTCAAACTAGTGATTGGAATCTCTGTGACAGGCTTCTTTTTGAGCTTTGGCTCCAAGTTTTTCCACGATCTACTCGACTTGCTGTTTGTTTCCAAAAATCTAAGAAGGATACTGACGGACGAGAAGCAGATGGAAATGCTCAATAAAGGAAGTAATTCCTTTATAAAAGAAAGCCAGTTTGAGGCACTCACTCAAATTCAACATAAGCTGGATGAAGGGGTAATTCCACAGCTACATAGACAGAACATCGTAGGAGCGCATCCCAAGATCAATGATGATGGACAAGCTGTGCTACATCTCGAGCTTGAAGATGAAGATATTCAGGACATCCCACCAGAAGTAACGCTACAAGTCAGAGGACGATCCGTCAACGTACCTGTGGAGGTGTCCCGAAATGTCAAAGCCGCTGATCCTCATGTCGGTCCTGGGCAGTCTTTGCTTGCCTTCCCGTCTACTTCATCGGGGCGTGTGGCTCCATCCAAAGGAACTTTCACTTGTACCTTTCAATCGCCGATTTCTGGAGAGATGTATGCCTTGACTTGTGCGCATGTGGTACCCTTTGAGTTTCCTCCTAATCAAAGCACGGTCAAAAGGTTCATTCCTGAATCTGAGCGGTCCAAATACCAATTTAAAATAAACGAAGACACGACAGCTAAGCTTGTTTACTACCAGCTGGATCAAGAGCTCGACCTTGCGGTTCTTCAACTAGAGGGAGGGACACACTCCAACAGTATCCAAGGCATAGGAGATATTACCTCTTTTCGAGAGATTGTTCCTATTGATGCTGTCCTGCGTACCAGAGTTACCATCGTGAATCAAGAGAATAAAAATCTGACAGGATTTGTGGTGAAAGTAGGTGCTTCGCAGAAGATTGGCTATCCCAATGGCAACTTGACCCTACGAAAGCTGATGCTGATCCAGGGGATGAGACCCAATCGGACATTTGGGGCCATCACCCAAAAAGGGGACTCGGGCGCGATCATCGTGGACGATAAAACAAAAAAAATAGTCGGAATGGTGATCGGCGCAACCTCAGATAAAAACTACACCCTGGCGGTTCCATTCTCCCGTGCGATGCAAGCTGTTTCTATGAACCTCGACTACAACGAAAACGAGTAGCCTTCCCCCATTCCACAAGATGCACCTCACTAAACCATTATATAATGAAACTACCCCTTTTATTTTTTATCTTATTCTTGTCTTTTTTGCATCCCCAGATCGTACAAAGTATGTATGGGCAGTACAGTATAGATCTTAGCTCGCAGCAAGTGGATGCGATTCCACCTCAAACAGAGGCTTGGGTTGATCTTGTATTTACGGGGACGAGTGAGAGCCAATTTGATGATCTCATCATTACCTTTCAGAAATCGGGAAAAAGCCCTTACCAACTGAGTAGATCCGAAATCCAAATGACATCGCATGCAGGTCTAGAAGTAGGGAGGGTACTCATCACACCGACCAGCAATCCCATCGCCAATTTATCGGACTGGACGCCACCCTACAAGGTGGAGATCAAATACAAGGACCTTATCAGAGTGGTAGAAGTACAAGCCAATGGTACAGATGGGACAGTATTGACGCCACCTGATGATGGCAATACGGCACCTGTTCCAAGCTTCGCTCCTGGCTTTGATTGTGAAAGTCTCCTCCAATCTCGCAGCCTTGTCCAGCATAGTCTACGATTCGCCGAAGCTGTAGATGCAGGCGATAGAGATCCTATTATCTGCCTACTCAACTTTTATGGGCGTTCAGGGCAAAATGAGGTAAGGGATTATGCAGCGTTGAAAGAGCTTTTTAAGCAGAATCCCTTTTTTACCTCCATCTTAGAGGATCTAGGGCCTGGTACTGATTTCAACTGGAATAATGCTCCGATAGATTCTACTGTGATTCTCATCAAGAGAAATGGGAGTATCGCACAGAATTTGGCAGGAGATCCTCCTGCAGAAGCCCAAAGTTTGGTATTAGATGGGCTAAATACCCTGTTTCCTCCATCAGAGGTCCTACCCGCACTCGCAGAGTTTACTGCTAACCGCTTCAAAGAAGAGATCAACATTGCTTTCTTGAATCGCCTCAGAGACCGACTTTCAAAATCTACAGAGCTTCAATCAATATTCCCCAACTCCTATCGGCTCTTGGCGTATGCGGATATGTTCAGCTACAATGTATTCGTCGGGGACTTAAAGCAAGCGTTTGATGACGACCTGCAGGATCTAGATCGCAACATCGCGACTTACCTCCGTGTCAACCGTGACGCTCTCTACCTAAAGGGAAAAGCTGAAGAATTTGCCACAGCCATCGACTTTACCCTGCTTGCTTATGACTCATGGAAGGCAGAAGAAGCTGGACTGCATCCAGCCGAGATTGTACGACTTTGGGGGAATTATGACTTCTCTCCCAAAGTACCCCAGAATATCAGTGGAGCTATCCAGACCATGGCACTCATTTCTAAAAATCTGGAAATCAGCAAGTACCAAGACAATAAGCTTACCTTTGGTTGGGCCTCACAGGATGAGTTGTTACAGATGAGCCGCGACAAAATGGCCATTCGCGCCTTCTTGGGCTTTATTTATGAATCAGATGAGTCCGCGATGCGCAACATCAACTTTCGTGTAAGGACAGGGAATGATACTACGACGAAAGTGGTGAATCTGTGGACACTCTTTCAGGATAATGATGAGAAGGCCGACAACCTGATTGAGTTTGTATTTGATATGCTGCATCAGATCCAGGAGCTTCAGACAGTGGCTAAGAATGTACAGGCTATTGCTAGGGACAATAAGGCGCTCAAACTAGAGGGAAAGTTTTCAGAGGTGGATAAATCCATTTATCGTAGAGCCTATGCCCAATATTCAGATGCGCTCAGTGATCTATTGGCGCCCTTCTTGAAAAAAGGAAATAATTTTTGGGAGCCTACAGAAGAGCAAACAGCCATTGCAGAAAAGATCGGGATTTTCCTTGTCTTCAATCGTGAGTTGAACTCCCTCGTTCTGGCCGCGCGCAACCGAGAGTTTGAGGAAGCCCTCCTGAAAGCCGTCGGTATCTTGGATAACATCTACGACTATGCAGAGGCAACCACTTATGAACCCGTTGTCAGAGAGTTTGTCCAGATTGGCACTTTCATGACGACAGTTGCACAGGCAGACAGTTCGGAGGAGATCCTCGCCATCATAGAAGAGGCAGCACTTCCTGTGGGTTCCTATTCCATCAAAAGATCCAATCGACTGACCGTGTCCATTAACTCCTTCGTGGGGGTAGCAGGTGGTTACGAGATGTATCAGAAAAGTGCTGTGACGGATAATCCAGCAGATTCTACCAACGTATCCCAAGGATTTTTGGCATTTACTGCGCCCATCGGTGTGGCGATCAGTTTAGGTCCGTCGCGGGATAAACTTAATCACAAAGAGAGTTGGGGAAAGAATATCCTGGCGGGTAGTTCGCACACCCTCTTTTTTAGCTTGATCGACATAGGGGCTTTGACAGCCGTCAGCCTTAACAATGATACCTTGCTGCGTACGCTTCCTGCATTGAGTTGGGAAAACGTATTTGCGCCTGGCGTACATTATTATTGGGGGATACCTACGACTCCGCTGGCTTTGGGCGTAGGGACGCAGTTTGGTCCTGCCCTACGAGGCGTTCAGGGAAATGACACCGATATCCGTACTTCTAGTTTCAGAGTACAGTTAGGCTTGACAGTAGACATTCCCTTTTATCATGTAGGCATCAATCCTGGAAGAAACCTAGACCGAACCAAAAGGGAGAAACGATGGGCCAATCGTGCGAAACAGAAGGCGGCAAATGCAGAGGCGAAAGCTAAGCGGAAAGCAGCCAAACAAGGAAGTAACTGAGGTAGAGATGCCATTCATGGCGTCTACTACTAAATATTTATGAGGTCTACCATCCATAGTGGCCAACAGAAAGAACAGACAAACAAAAAATCCCTCCAGGCATTAAACTTAGAGGGATTTTTTTAAAAAAGGTGCGGTCTGGACGGGACTCGAACCCGCGACCCCATGCGTGACAGGCATGTATTCTAACCAACTGAACTACCAGACCTTGATGTAAAATAACGTTTGTGTTGAAGCCCTTGTTTCAACGTGGATGCAAATATACCCTCTAAATTTATTCCTGCAAATAATATGAAGGATTTTTGTCCATTTTTCTCTCAAAATTATCAACATATATGCCCCTATTCTTCTTGAAGCATGGATTATAAATACGAATGACAATTATGAATACTTTTGCTCACAGTCGGATAGACTGTATAAATTCCTCTGATATAGGGTGTAATGCTCATGCTTACCACAGGCTAAAAGTACGGATGCACATTTGTATCCCATCTCCTAGGACTTCACCCCCCGCAATTCTCGTAACTCCTCTATCTTACGCTTGAACCAGTCCCGCTCCACCAGTAAGGCATACTGGTCCAGCTCAGTCTGTAACTTATCGGGATGACTTTTTCCCTCAAACTTGGCCCGCGCCAGTTTGCGTATAAATTTGGCCATGTTCATATACGCTTCTCGATTTCGTTCGGCCAGCGTCTTATTGCGTTTCAGGTAGGTATAGAAGGCATGGCAGCGCGACAGCAAAGACTCCAGTTCCTCGCATTCGTAGTAGTTTTTCATCAACAGCATATCATAGGCAATCCGGTAAAAGGGATCGATGAATGCTACCGTCCGTAGATGCTTGAGTGAGACATCATATTCTCCCTTGGCGAAGTACAGATTGGCCAGATTGTAGGAAATGGTCCCTTCTTGATAGGCCTCAGGCAGTTTGTCTCGCATTTTGAGAATGGTGCGTTCGGTCCATTTATATTCTTCTAGTTTGAGTGCGACGGTCACCAAGTTTTTCAGGATCAGATTGATGGGTAGCCCCATGATAAATAGGAGCCCCTTGTCCAACAGGATTTTATAGATGTCAAGCATATCTCGAAGAAACTCGATGTTTCCCATCTTATATCGACCGATACAGTAATTCAGGACAAAGGAGTACATATTGACCAACTCCTCGTGCGGAATTTTTTTATGCATGGTGGGGAGTAGGATTCGCAGCCTACGATAGGGACGCTCCGCATCTTCCATTTCCTCAGTGAGCATGCGATACGTCTGAAAGTACATCTCTAGGGTAGGAGAACTTTCGAGATTGGCTTTTTCGCAGTAAGCAAGTACATCATCAAGGAAGGTGATCTCCGTATTTTCCTTAAGGATCTTTTTACGGTTGATGATGGCACAGGCAAATCGCAGTTTCTCCGTGACGAAAAAATGGTCCAGACTCTCAAGGGTTGTCTGTAGCCCTGCTTCCACTGCACGATTATTTTGCTGGAGTGTCCATTGTGTGTCTATTTCGAATAGGCGGAAGTTATGATAAAAGAAGTCGCCGTCCTTGTAAGGGTATTTTTTGAAGCTCTGATGCGCATCTTTCAAATTGGTGTCCATGTACTGGTCTAGGCCGCGCTCCCTTAGCACTTGGAGGGCTTGTAGGTGATAGGTAATGCCATGTTCACGAATGCGTAGATTCACCATGAAGTCCATCACCGCTCGCAGAAGCATTTTATTGAGGCTGTACAGTTTGTCTGCTTTGTAAGGCTCTTCGGGATAAAGCTTCTGGAACAACCGGTCTTTGGCAAGGGACTTGTGGTCAAAATCAGGATGATGCTTAGCCAATAGGTCAAATAGCTGGTGGACTTTCGGGGGAATTTGAAAATAGGGAGAATGAATGTAGCGGTCTAGTTTTTTTAGTTCCTGTGGGGTAAGCTTTTTTAGAAATTGTATGACTTTGGAATGATGCATGAAGGTAAAGTCCCTATTTTAATATTTTCACGTAATCGAAATAAAGTAGGGATTTTAGGTGGAAGGAGGAATTCTATTTAAATGGGAATGTTACAGAAGAAGGGAAGTGAAAATGGCTGATTTCGTGTGATCTTACGATGTGCCAAGCTTCACTTCCCTCGTAGGTCATGGGGTTAGGGGACCAGAAACAGGTTAGGAGTTAGTTGAGCATCAGGATAAGTGCATTTTCAGTAGAAGCTGTGTGCGTAGGAGCTTGGGGGGCAAGGTCAAGGAAATCGAGTTGGTGGACTGTATGGTAGGAGAGTGCTTCTGCTTCAATGGTGTATGCTAAGCTTCTCTCATCATCTCCTACCTCTACAAACAGCTGATTCGGGAGAACGATTCTTCCTAACTGTGCAGCTGAGACGCTGTAGGTAGCACCTGGCTGTGCGTCCACCAAGGTGAAGAGGGGTCTCTGAGAATAACCGTGCTCATAAAAGATGACATCTGCCGTCTGCTGACCCTGGAAGGTAAAGTTGATCTCCCATTCAGTCGTCGCTTCCTGCGTAGGCATACTGGCACCCATTCCCCAGAAACCCAACTGAGTCCAAGCGAGGATCATAAGGATAGGAAGCATGAAACGGCGGTATGTGGTAGGCATATGATTCATCTTTGCGATCACTGTTTGTAATTATTTGATTCAAAAGTACAGCGAAACCATGTGCAGAAAAATCACATCTGGAAGTACATCTGATCTCGAATTCTTACATGTATTTTACTGGGACCCTTTTTAATATGCTGTAAATGAGGCAGGTATATGAATTGTCTGTCGCCATTTTATGATCAGGAATCATGTATTCTGGAAAAATATGGAAGTATTTTCGCTAGGAAGGAGCTGATTTTTTTTAGAAAAAATGTGAAAAAATGAGTTTGGGAAGCTTCAATCGGAGATTAAAGGATGGGGATGATCAATGAAAGCGGAGTAGATACGTCCATTCATGGTGTATCCCAAAGATAGGATTTAGATTTTATCTGAATGAGGTAAAAAATTCAAGATAAAAGCTAGTGGTCAGGGGCTCGTTGGGATTAGGATTTATTGCTAGTGGTTAGGAGTCGAGTTTCAAAAGCTAGTGGTCAGGGTTTCGCTGGGATTAGGATTTATTGCTAGTGGTTAGGAGTCGAGTTTCAAAAGCTAGTGGTCAGGGTTTCGCTGGGATTAGGAT
>JBCBFT010000035.1:0-54847 GCA_038527485.1 Bacteroidota bacterium | reverse complement strand
TTCTCCTATGCGTTTACGAAAAAAGACTAAGTCTGAGGGATCAATGGGGAAGTTCCATTGAAAGATATCCACACCACAAAAATATTGATAATAAGGATTTTCCACCCATTTGCTCACAACGGTCTCATCTCCAAGATTATCTAACTGCTTCAAAATCAATAGTCCAGCCATCAAGCGAATCGAGTGTGCGGGACGACCCTTAGATGAATAATGGACACTTAATTTACTTTCAAGGCCAGGCCAGTCAATCTCTTCTGACAGAAGATAGAGAGGATGTCCAGGATTGAGCAATTGCTTCAGAGGGGTGTAGAATAAATTTCCCTGGTTTTGATTAGGAGAGCTGCCGCGCATAAATCACAAAAATTGCAAGGTTTTCACATAAGATACCTAAAATCTTGCAGTTCTTGCCATACAAAATATCAACTTTTCCACACTTAGATTGCTCTAAATCAACAGTGTAAGATGATTCTTCAGGACCGACTATGTAGAGACGCGATAAATCGACATCTCTACATGGGAAATACGAAATCCACTCATTCGTGATAATCGTTACTCTTTATCGAATTGTGCCTTTAAATTCTTCGCTGCCATACGGGCAGTTGTCGCGATGCGTTTGGCGCGGGTTTCGGGTCTTTTGGCACTGATGATCCACCATAGGATGCCTTTGCGATAGGTCGGCGCGAAGTTTTCAAAGTTGACCATTGCTGGGGGTGTTTGACTCAAGGCTTCTGCTAGGTCTGGAGGAATGATCAAATCTTCGACCTCATCATAGATAGTCCATGACCCATCAGCTTTGGCGCGATCGATCATCGCTTGACCTGCTGGTGCGATCAGATTGGCCTTCCCTAGTTTTTCGATCCGTGTCTTATTCAAACGACTCCAAGGACTTTTTTTCTTCCGTACCGAGAAAAGCTGTTTGTAACTTTTATCATCGATCTTGTTGGGGACGCTATCAATCCATCCAAAACAAAGCGCTTCTTCTACTGCCTCATCGTAGGAGATGGAAGGCATCCCACTTTCTTTTTTGTAATACACCAGCCAGATGCGCTCGTATGTGTCATGATTTGTACTCAGCCAATCTCGCCAGGACTGACGATCGGGAGGATAAAAGTGTTCGGTAGTGTCTTTATAAGATTTGGCCACGGGAGATTAAAGGGCTATGTAATTTGCTGACTATGTCGAGTATCGAGTTTTGCTTTTCTCTACCGAAGCTACTTAAAAAAGCAGAGACTTACCCTAAAAATAAGCCTCTGTTTGATTATTTGTACGCGATCTTATTGCGTCAAAATCTTCAATAACTCCCTTGCCTTATCTAGATGTTTGCCTCGATTTTTTTCGTCGATGGATCGAAGGAAAGGGATCGCCTCCGTAGCCTTACCTGCTTGCAAATATGCCATCGCTTTATACCATGGGATGTCATCGCGAAACTCACTCGTCGTCGAGATTTGATCGAATGCCAAAAGTGCCTTCTCCGTCAATTGCTCTAAGTTTTCATTCTGATTATCGGATTCTTGCTGCTCTCTTTCTTTGAGGTAAGAGACCCCCATGAAGAGGTAGGCTTTCGAAGGAGAGGCAAAGCTGCTGTCGGCTACCATCCGTTTTAAAAGGGTGATACTTTGCTGAAAGTTTTGTGCATCATATGCCTTTCTCGCAGCTTCCCACATTTGATTGAGGGAGTCTCCCCGCACACTGGTCAAAGTCGTAGGAGTGTAATCTAGGTTTTGTGCATATAAGGCCTCGCTTGTGACATCCTTTGTGCTTTGTATACTAATGCCAATCAAAACGAGTAGCACGATGGCCGCAGCTACAGCAAAGGTCACATAGGGGCGCAAGCTGCGAATACGAGATGGTTCATGAGTAGATGTTTCTTCGAGAAGCTCTTTTAATCTTTCGCGTTTGGCATCACGAGCGTAGCTTCTTGCGGCATATTCTGCTCGAACTTGGGCGCGCATCGCATCGGCGAGTCCTTGATCCGATTGAACTTCTTGTTCAAGTGCGTTACGCTCTTCTACCGACATCTCATTTTTGAGGTATCGGTCGACACGCGTGTAGAGGGGATCTATTTCTTCCATTGGGCAAAAATTAGGGTCATTCTAAGCGAATCTTCACAGAAGAAAGTATGCGAAGCGTTCGCGAATGGAGGAAACGAGTCATGCCAAAAAAGCTCGAAACTTGAATAAGTCATGGATCTACTCTGGTCTGAGATGTAATCATGGCTTTCAGGCGTTCGAGACATTTGTATCGCTGACTAGAGGCACTCCGGGGTGTCTTGAACCCCATGGTCTCTGCGATCTCCTGTGGAGAGTAGCCTTGCCCCGAAAGCATGAGTAGGTTTCGACACCGTTCTCCCAATGCTTCTAGGTGAAGCTTCAAGCCACGCAATTCTTCTTTCCCCATCAGGTCACGAAGAAAATCTTTCGACTGATCGGGGAGTTCAGGAAACTCGTCTGTCCATTCTACTCTTCTAGTCGCATTGCGGCGAGCTTGGTCAACACATTTGTTGCGAAAAATGCGAGACAGGTAGGTCTTGAGGCTGCTTTCTCCCCTGAACTTACCACTGACGATGTTGTCTACTACTGCCAAAAAAGCCTCAGTATAAGCATCTTGTGCCTCTTCATCGTTCAAGCGATACTTGCCTGGTCTGCTGGGAACAAAGTAGGCAAATTTTTGGAATAGGACCATCTCCTGGCGCTGACGAGCGATGCCGCCTGCCTGTATGGCCTGGATGATGTCTTTGTCTTCAGAAGAGGATCGCGCATTTCCAAACATGATCATTCCTTGGGGTTCTACAGAAAATGGATAAATGAAGGGTGGAGGGTGTATGTGGGAAAAGGGGATTCAACACCCTCCACTGTCCATGTTCTTCTAACGAGTTTGACGCAAGAGTAAAATAGTTTCACCGTAGCCATACATTCCCCACGCATATCACACGTTAAGTCTCAGCATTTTGAACGTAGCTACATCTTATTACAGGGGCGTCTCTTTCGTCTCCCATCTTCTTTTGGCCTAAATTAGAAAGATTCGGCGAAACCATACTATTCTATATATGAAACGAATGGATCTCCCTATTTCATCTGTAGAATCTTAAATTCTGTTCGTCTATTTTGGGCGCGGTCTTCTTCTGTGATATTGCCCGAGACGGGGCGTGTCTCTCCATAGCCTACGGCATCGATCCTGCTGTCGGTGATTCCCAACTCAATCAAAAAGGCTCTGACGGATTCTGCCCTTCTCTGACTGAGGTCCAGATTATATTCTGGTGTACCTACGTCATCTGTATGTCCTTGGATTTCGATGCGCATCTGTGGATTTTGGCGCATGTAGTTGGCTAGGAAGTCGAGTTCTGTACGAGAGGTCTCTTTGAGTTTGGCTTCATTGAATTCGAAGAAAATATTTTTGAGCACTACCTGTTTCCCTTCTGTCAGTGGCACCATTTCGATCAATAAATCAAAGTAAGCCTCTTCCTCCAAGTTTTTGAGATAGAAATTTTTACTCGAAAATAAATATCCTTTGGCCTCCACAAAGGCGGCATATTCTTTCTCCAATGGAAGGGTAGCCAAGAATTTTCCTTCTCCTCTTTCTGTGATGACTTGGCGGATCGTATCCCCAGATACTACATCTATTAGTCGAATCCGGGCAGCCAGCGGCTTCTCTGTCAAGCTATCCACAACACGTCCCCGCAAGAAAGTCGCGATCTTGGGGCGTACGCGAGGCGGCAGGTCAAACACATAGAGATCATCTCCTCCGAGCCCTCCCTCTCTGTCCGAGTTATAATAAGCTTTTCGTCCATCAGGGCTGATGAAAATATTGTCCTCATCCGTCGCAGTATTGATAGGATAGCCCAGATTTTGGGGTTCGCTCCAGCCCTCATCGGTTTTGTAGGTCACAAAGAGGTCCATAAAACCAAATCCTGGGTGATCATTTGAAGCAAAATAGAAGCTTTCTCCATCGGGGTGAAGAAAAGGAGAGATTTCTTGCCCTACAGTATTGATGGGTTCCCCCATATTTTGGGCGGGCTGCCATTGGCCGTTTTCTTTTACGCTATACCAGATGTCACGCCCTCCGATGCCATTGGGACGTGAGGAGGTGAAGAAAAGGGTCTTGCCATCGTCTGATAGCTGAGGGTCTGACTCCCAGTTGCGAGAGTTGATGTTGGGACCCATATTTTGGGGCTGACTCCAGCCGTCTTTGGTGCGCTGGGCGATGTAGAGATCGCAGTTGCCCATACCGCCAGGGAGGTTACAGGAGACGAAGATGATGGTTTGCCCATCTTGGGTAATGGTGGCCGCACCTTGATTTTCTCGTGTATTGATGGGATAGCCTACATTTTGCGTTGGCAGCCATTTTTCTCCATCCCAAGTAGAGGTGTAGACATCTTCATTGAAGCCTTGCGTGCTTTCGGTTCTTCTTCCTGTAAAGAGTAGGAGCTGCTGATCCGCTGTCAAGAAAGGCTGCGATTCATCCCCAGAACTATTCACATTGGGGCCGAGGTTGACAGGTTCAAATGGGACGGGGTCCTGGATCGCTTCTGAAGCATATGCAGCTTGTTTGACCGTATACTGAGCCGTTTCTAGGTCCTTCTTCCTGCCCACATTTGCATTCAGAAAATCTGTCAATGGCTGAAGGGCTTCCTCATATTGTTCGGAGTAAAACAGACATTGCCCTAAGAGGAAGTTTAAGGCTACAAACTGCTCGTTTTGTGCTTTGGCAGCTTCTTGCAGATAGGGTAGGGCGTCTTTGAATTGCTGGCGAACGTAATAGTTTTTGCCTACTTCATAGTTGGCATGGGCAAATCCTGGCTCCAGTTCGATGGCCGCGAGATAGGTCTCGACAGCTTTTTCGCGCATGCGATATTGGTCAAACTGCTTGGCTTCAAAATAGAGATTGAGTGCCTTTTTGGACTTGATGCCGAAGTCTTCAGGTTTAGGCTTTTTTTGGGCGAATGTATAGGAGGTGAAGAAGAGAGATCCGATAAGGAAAAAGAAAGAAATTCGAATAAGATTTCGCATGGGTCAATTCACTATAGTCGAATAGTCTACGTGGGAGAACAAAGCTAAGTTAGAATAAACGTGTGAATACCTAGGGGATGAATCGTGTATCCACCTAACATTAGGAGGGGAAATATCGGATAAACCCTAATTTTGTGGTGTAGACTCGCTTGTGTGAGGGTATGATGAGAAGTCTCGCTTTACTCGATTCCCAAATATTTATGCGTTTGCTGGCTGAGACGCCATTGAGGATGTGCCTTGATGTAGTCAATGATCAAAGGAGTCATTTTATCTCTTCGGCTCCATTCGGGTTGAAGAAAAAGTAGAATGCCGTCGTGACAACGCTCGGCGTGTTCTTCTGCCCATTTGAAATCAGACTGATTGTAAATCACCACCTTGAGCTCCTGAGATTGGTGGTAGTATTCTTCTACAGGAGGCAAAAATTTCTTAGGCGAGAGGGTAATCCAGTCAATTTTTCCTGTCAAGGGATGAGGACCTGCGGTTTCCATGTGGATTTTGAGACCTTCAAGGTGGAGTTTTTCTGTGAAAAGGGTAAGGTCGTGCATGGTAGGTTCTCCCCCTGTGATCACTACCCGACGTGTCCCTGAGGCTACGGCGTTCGCTACGATGTCGTCACAGGTCATGTACTGATGGGTATCGATCCCCCATGATTCTTTGACATCACACCAGTGGCAGCCTACATCACAGCCTGCCAGACGCACAAAATAAGTCGGCTCACCTGTCCAGGCACCTTCCCCTTGCAGGGTGTAGAACTGTTCCATGACAGGTAGTGGATCTACTGCCCGTGTTTTTTCCCCGCGATACGTCGTCGTCTGAAATTTCATGGCGCAAAGATAGCTAAATTTTGAATGTGGAAATACAATGGATGAGACCATTCCCCCATTATTTATTTGAGGGTATGATAACGCAGAAGGAGAGGGAAAGTTTGATTGAGGATTGACAAGGGTACTTTTCTTTTCATTATCTACTCTTTTTTACCTTCTCCCAAACAATCTCTTCCTCATATGGTTTTTTCTATATAACTTAAAGAAATACAACAGGCCTATAAGTTGTCGTCTCTTCAAAAAAGAAGGCGTGCAAAACTGGAACTGACACAGATTTTGTCTAATTTTCAAGCGTGAATTCACAAAGGGATTTTGAAGTGGTTGTGCCACCTTCCTTTTGTCTCAGATAAAGCATATGGATTGGAGAAATTATAAAAAGATACTCTTGCCCGATACACCCAACTTTCATGAGATCGATACTTATGAAGCCAAGGGGGAGGGATATAAGGCGCTACGTAAAGTGATTGCAGATGAGAAGTGGGAGCGTAAAGCGGTAGTAGATGAAGTCAAAAAAGCCAATATCCGCGGTCGTGGAGGTGCAGGCTTCAATGCAGGCTTGAAGTGGTCTTTTATGCCACCCAAAGTAGAGGGTGTCCCTCGCTATCTCGCCGTCAATGGCGACGAGTCCGAGCCAGGTACCATGAAAGACCGTCGCCTGTTCGAATACAATCCACATACGATCATCGAAGGTGCGATCATTGCATGCTACGCCATGGAAATGGATGCTGCTTATATCTACATTCGTGGAGAGTATGCCGACTGGATCGACATGATGCAGCGTGCCATTGATCAAGCTTACGCCAAGGGCTATGCAGGTAAGGACATTATGGGTTCCGGGCACGACATAGATGTATATCTGCACAAAGGAGCAGGAGCTTATATCTGCGGTGAGGAGACTTCTCTGATGGAGTCATTGGAAGGAAATCGTGCATATCCACGTTCTAAGCCACCATTTCCTGCCCAAAAGGGCCTTTGGAGCAAGCCTACTACGATCAATAATGTCGAGACGGTAGGACACGTGCCATATGTGATCCGCAATGGAGCCGAATGGTACACCAGCATCGGTGCAGAAGGGCATCCTGGGCCTTCTCTATATGGGATCTCAGGTCATGTCAATAAGCCAGGTGTGTATGAGTATCCTACAGGCATGCTGATTAGCGACTTAATCTATGAAGTAGCAGGAGGTATCCGTGGAGGTAAAAAATTGAAGGCTGTCGTACCTGGAGGATCATCTGTACCTGTCTTACGGGCAGATATGATCGAGGGAATCACGATGGATGCCGATTCGCTCCGGACAGTAGGGACGATGATGGGAACAGGTGGTATGTGTGTGTTGGATGAAGACACGGACATGGTGAAGTTTCTTTTGCGCATCTCCAAGTTCTATGATCATGAGTCTTGTGGTCAATGTACGCCTTGCCGTGAGGGCACGGGTTGGTTTGTGAAGAAGCTTCAGAAGATCGACTCAGGCGAAGCAACGACCCGCGATCTTGATATGCTGTTGGAGTTGTGTGATACGATGGAAGGTCGCACGGTGTGTGCACTAGCAGACGCTGCAGCATGGCCCGTACGTAATACAATCACGCGGTTTAGAGAAGATTTCGAAGCCAAAGTAAAGCCTGCCGTAGTGGCAGTAGGCTAAAAAGTAGCTTTATATAAGATTTTATAAGCCAGCATCTGAGAAGGTGCTGGTTTTCTTTTGCTCAATATTTAGACTCTTTTTGTGTAAAAGTCGATTCCGTTCCCACCCAATTATATCTCCTTATGAGCATAAAGAATCTCACGCTTACATAAGATTTGAGAAACCCACGCGCAAGACGTATGAGATAGGCTATGCGCAAAAAGTAAAATTTGCATGAGCCTAATCAAATCTAACATAGACTAAATACTTATAACGAAAGTAAGAAAATAACAAATAATGTAATATTTTCTCTTCCTATTTTCCCATTTTCTAAATCCTTGATGCAAATCCAGATGATATGGATGGATAATTCCAATATATGTTTATCCGAGATCTGCTTATTTCCTTCCAAAAACAGCGCAATTACATCTATTCATCATGCGATATCTGCCATTGGTTCTTTTTCAAGATCAAAAGAAGCATCTTCAATATTTTCAATAGATATTTATTATCTATATATGTAATAAACAATAAATAGATTATACTGATCATAAACTTAAAAGTGCGTCATTTGTATCAAAATAAATATCTAAATGAGGCTAAAAACTACCCCCAACCTAGTTTCTAATCAAAAAGTCACACGCCTTCGAAGAATCACGGTTACAGCACTTCTAGCTGTAATTATGATGACTTCCTATCAACTTCAAAATAATGTCGAGCAGATCAGCGGCATTGTCAACAGCTACGCCAAAGTGACAGCTGTTGGAAACAACTATCTAGATCTAGCCGATGCAAGCGAATTCCAAGTCGGAGACAAAGTACTCATCATTCAGATGAAGGGAGCAACTATTGTCACAGCCAATGATTCTACATTCGGTAATGTAACATCATGGGGCAATGCGGGCAACTATGAGTTTGGCAAGATTGTATCTAAGAGCGGCAATCGAATCAATTTCGTCCACAAAATCTGTAAGGCGTACGATCCCGCCCATGCTGTGCAAGCTGTAAAAGTACCCGTCTATAAGAAAGTAGACATTGTAGGAACACTCACAGCGAGTCCTTGGGATGGAGAAAAAGGAGGAATTGTCGCTATCTGGGCTTCAGGTCGAGTGAAGTTGAAAAAAGACATTGATGTCAGCGCCATCGGATTTAGAGGCGGTCAATTCAACGGACGTGCCAAAGGTGGTGAGATGACCTATACATGCACCATTGAGTCAGGAAAAGGTGGACGTAAAGGAGAAGGAATTGTAGAAATTCCCAATACAGGCTGTATGGGTAAGCAGGCTACAGGTGGTGGCGGCGGAAACAACCACAACGCTGGTGGTGGTGGTGGTGGAAACTTCGGTACAGGTGGTATCGGTGGCCACGGATGGCTGTCCAACAATCCTAGTAGAAGATCTGACCTCGACAAAGGAGGACGCGGTGGACTCTCGCTCTCAGAGCTGTACAACGAAGGAATTACGAAGCTATTCCTCGGCGGTGGAGGTGGCGGTGGCCACCAGAACAATGGGGCTGCTTTTAGAGGAGGAAATGGTGGAGGAATCGCCATCATCAAAGGAAAGAAATTAGTCGTAGAAAAAGGGCGCACGATCAATGCATCAGGTGAGGACGCACAGGATATCCGAATCAACGACGGTGCCAGCGGTGGTGGTGCAGGTGGGACGATCCTTTTGGATGTGCAGGAAGTAAAAAATCCAGGTAACCTCACCCTGAGAATTGACGGTGGAGATGGTGCAGATGTCATTACACCTAATCAGCACGGTCCTGGCGGTGGCGGTGGCGGCGGTATCGTGAATGCCCCTCGTGCCATCGATGCCAACATCACGATCCAGAAAGATGGCGGAAGCCCTGGACTTTTCATCTCTACTGTAAGAAATACGAACAATCCCTTGCACAATACACCACATGGTGCCACAAGCGGACTAGAGGGAGCTGTACTCGACAATCTGGTCATCCAGCAGTGCTCTTCCAAGCCAGAGATTGATCTCAACGGAGACGCGCCAGGCACAGATCGCACGATTTCTTACGACACGCAAGGAAAGAATTCTGATACGCAAGACTCCACTTTGTTTGTGATTGACGATAGCGACAACATATACCTAGAAGGAGCAGAAATCGAGCTGTTGAATCCTGTGGATGGGGACAATGAGTACTTGAATCTGGATATGGAAGAAGGAGATATGACGCAAATGAATCTCAAAGCAGCATTTGACTCTGCGCATCACAAACTCACATTGACGGGATCATCTCTTGTCGAGAACTATCAGGCAGCTATCTCCAAGCTCCAATACAGAAACGATGATCAAGCTCCCGACCAGTCTGACCGTATCATCGAAATCAAAGTAGATGACGGAGGGGCGATCAGTGATCCTGCTTACACGACGATCATCGTCACGTCTAATTCTTTCTTCCCTGTGGAGTGGTTGTTCTTCGAGGCAGAGCCTCAGGCGGGAGCGACCCAACTGAAGTGGGCGACGGCTAGCGAGCAAAATGCTGACTACTTCAACGTCGAGCGTTCTGTGGATGGTACCCTGTTCACTTCTTTAGGGACAGTGTCCGCAACAGGAAATTCTCAGACGGTTCAAAACTACCAGTTCATGGATGAGTCCGTGAACAACATCAAAGGGCAGAGCATCTACTATCGACTCAAGCAGGTAGACCTGAATGGCGCCAATGAGTATAGCCAAGTGATTGAATTCAATCCTGAGGCACAGTTCTTCGACCTGACATTCACAGTGGAGCCTCAGGGCAGTGATGTGTTGAAGCTCAAAACATCTCGCAGTCTCCAGTTTGCTGGGAAAGTGAATGTACTCACACTTGATGGGAAGATCGTGACAGCGAACACGATTCCAACCAATCAAAGAGAGGTCTTGATTGAGACAGCTGGCTGGACACCTGGAACGTACATTTTCTCTCTCACAGAGGATATGGCACAAGTGGCAAAGAAGGTTCAGATTCAAAAGTAAAAGTGTGTGAAATAGTCGTTGCTACCAAGTAGCAGGAGGTAAATCATTCACTCAATAGATCAGACGTCATGACTCAATCTGTAACAGGCAGATGGGGTCATGGCGCTTTTTTATGAGATCTATGAAAATAATGGTATTCTTAGAGGGGAATTTCAATCAAGGTGAGTAGAAAGTATAGGCTGATATATGGAACCAGATAAAAAATATGGGATTCCTCAAACTATGGTCCATTTGCGCTGTTTCTGATTTCATATCCCTTGATCCAAAATCATCATAAGAACTACTACACAAGCTACTATGTCTACCTATCTAAAAGCTGAATACCAAACGCGTGGTCCCATTCCTCAGGATGTCATTGCGGCAACCGAACTGGTCCTGGGTGAGCTACAAGCAGATGAAGCACTGCTAGAACTCGTCGCTTCTCCGATCAATCCTTCCGATGTCTTGATGCTGACGGGGCAGTATGGGATGTTGCCCCCGCTACCCGCAATTGGTGGAAATGAAGGAATTGCTCGGATTGTAGAGTTGGGAGGTGAGGTGCAGGGCTTGGCTGTTGGGACGCTTGTATTGATCCCCGCAGGCAATGGAGCCTGGGCTACGCATTTCAAAGTGAAGGCTGCCAAGTTATCCCCCCTTCCCGAAGGCCCTGATCCACACCAGCTGGCCATGCTGACGGTGAACCCTGCTACAGCTAGCTTGATGCTATCGGAGTTTGTCGATCTCCAAGAAGGAGATTGGGTGATCCAAAACGCGGGAAACTCAGGTGTAGGGAGCTACATCATTCAACTTGCTAAGATCCGTGGCCTCAGGACGATCAATATTGTTCGTCGCCAAGAACTGGTGGAGCAGTTGAAAGGGATCGGAGCAGATGCGGTCGTCGTGACGGAGGGCGATTGGGTCAAAGAGGTGAAGGGCATCACAGGAGGTGAACCCATCAAGCTTGGCATAGATGCCGTAGCAGGAAAGGCTACAGGGCTTATGGCCCAATGCCTCAGCAGAGGAGGAACCCTCATCAATTACGGAATGATGAGTGGAGAGATCTCGCGTATCAGTCCTGAGCAATTAATTTTTCACAACATCACCCTCAAAGGATTCTGGTTGGTAAACTGGTTCAGTCAATCCAGTCGAGAGGAACAAGGAAAATTGTATCAGGAACTCGCCGGATACATCGCCACAGGGACATTGTCTACGTCGATCGATAAGGTATTCAAAGTGGCGGACATCAAGGAAGCCGTAGCCTATGCGAATCAAGGAGGGAGAAACGGGAAAGTCTTGGTAACGGCTTAGGGGGATTCATATATTGCTAGAATTTGCCTCCTTCAGTTTGCAACTGAAGCTTCATATAGGCTCCAGATGCAATCTGAAGGAGGTTGTATTCCACTTTTTTATTTGTATAGATACTTCCCATCTGTGGTGAACAAGCGATATGCACCACACATGATGTTTCACTCCAAATAGTCTTCAACATCTTAAACCAAAATACATGGCACAGAAAGCAGATAGAGACATAGAAAAAAGTTATTCGAAATCGGAGTTTGTAGCCAAGCTTCGCCGCCTTGCAGACGCCATCGAAAATGATGAGCGCTTCGAAATCCAGATCGCCAATGAGCGTATCTACGTTCCCAAGCGTGCGATTTACAATATCGAGCACGAGCGCGAAGACGGAGAAGAGGAGATCGAATTCCAGATCAAGTGGTCACAGGAAGAATAGCCTTTTTCGTCCTGCCAAAAACTGCCCGCGAAAAGAGGACTTTCGCGGGCTTTTGGATAAAAGGCAGGTACCCAAGCCCATGATTTGGAATAAGCTCATCTCCCATGACTTCCCTGAGATAAAAAGATGTCACAAGATGTCGGAAATTGTCACGCCTCTTGTACTTTTTCATGTGTATGGGCTAATTGAATAGTTCACGCATAGGGGCTATTCACTTCCAGGAGTAGCACTCAATAAAAAAGGATCATCTACATGTACCAAAAGCTTATATACACGGCATGGCTATTGTGCCTGGGGTGTGCCCTCATGGGGCAGCACATCGAGACGGTTAGTTTGACCTCTGAAGTGCTAGATCAGGAACGGGAAATCATGATTTATACGCCCATAGGCTATGAGCAGTTCCTACACAAGTATTACCACGTCGTCTTTGTATTTGATGCGCAAAACAGAGAGTTTTTTGATTATACACATGCACTTCTCAGTCTGATGGGAGATCCTTCTCGCGAGTTCATCGTGGTGGGGATCAAAGCTTATCTGGATACTACTCAACACTATGGAAGGAACAATGATTTTCTTCCTGTACTCAACTCTCCTCTTGCCCAAAAGCGGTATGGTGCCTACGCTGGTAATGCAGATAACTTTCGCTCTTTTATAGCGACGGAAGTTGTCCCCTACATCGAAGAGAATTACCGGACACGGGGATATCGTACGGCTGTGGGACACTCGCTTGGGGCTTCATTTCTGCTGGCTACCGTGACACAGGAACCTGAGTTGTTCCAAAACTATCTGGCCATTTCTCCCAACTTGGCTTATGACGATCAAAGGCTAGCAAAGGCGATTCTTCAGTTTGATTTCGATCAATTGCCTGCGCATTCATTTCTCTATATGTCTCATGCAGATGAAGGGGTGCATTATTGGCAGCATTGGAAGGCTCCACAAGAGCATGTCCAAGCTTTTTTGAGGGATACCTTGGATAGTGAAAAGGTAACCGTAGCCATTGAAAATTTTCCCCAAGAAAATCATCGAACCACTTTTCCTCCAAGTTTGCAGGCCGCGTGTAAGCAGTACCTTGGGCAGGTATATGGACAGCAGGAAAACATACTTTCATCCACAGTGGAAGAGGTCACCATTGAAGTAAACGTCCCGAATAAGAAAGATGAGCTCTATATCGCGGGAAATCAGACGGGTTTAGGAAACTGGAATCCTGGGAAAGTGAGACTAGAAAAAATCTCTGATTATAAAAGAGCCATTACCCTAAAACTACAGACACCTGCTCAGTTTAAATTCACCAGGGGGAACTGGCAGACGGAGGCTGAAGTAGCAGATGGATATATGCAAAATCTCATCATCCTACCTGAATCAGGAAAGAAGTACGAATTTGAGGTGATAGGATATGTCGATCGAATGTAGAGACGCGATTTATCGTGTCTATACATAGAGAATAATCCTATCTAAATGGGTTCATGATTGTCTCTATTGGATTGCAAAACGGACGTGCTCAACATAGCCATATCTCGAAAAAATCTATGATTGAGTCGTCATCAACCTCTTCACCATCTCCGTTTCTGGAAACTCCACTCCATCGACGACCGTAAGCACCTCTTGGAATACTTCAAATCCCTTGTGCTGATAGTAGATTTTTGCTGAAGGGATAGCAGTTAATTTCAGTTCTGTCATTTGATGTGCTGCTGCATACTGTTCTACATGTGCCAACAACATCCCCCCTATCCCTTGTTTCTTTCTGCCAGGTTTGATGTAGAGTCCTACCAGTTCATTTCCCTCCAACCCTACAGTTCCTATCAGCTCATTTCCCTCGAACGCACAAAATATTCTGCGTTGCTGCAAGCTTTCCTCAATGGCTTCAGGCGTATTGATTTTTTTCCATACGGCGAGTTGTGCTGAGGTATAGCTTTTGTCCTCAAGCATATCTACCCCTTGATGGATAAGCTCACTGATGATGGCCGCCTCTTTTGGGGTAGCCATTTTGATCTGGTAGAGGGTTGGGTCCATAGGGAAATGAAAGTTGAAGTGATGAAAAAATGGAGCCGCCTCCTAGAGACAGCTCCTTCATGGGTTGCAAAGGTATGCGAAAATGAAATGAATTACTTGGTCAAAATCATGCGCTTGGTGTCGATTTCTACTCCGTCTACGATCAGGCTGTAAAGATACATTCCTGCTTGTAGGTCGCTGCCTTGAATCTCTAGGCTGTTGCGCTCATTGAGGTTGTCGTACTGGCGAACCTGCTTACCTTGCATATCATAGACGTAGAGGCTGGCCTGAGAAAAGGATCTTGGCAACTGATAGCGGATGGTGGTTACCTCAGAGAAGGGGTTGGGCTGATTCTGGTAAAGCGTAGCTTCCTCGAACTCTGTACCGAAGGTAGGCGCGCTATTGGCTGCCGCCGCTTTCTCTTTCTCCAACTTAGCGACTTTGGCTTCCAGCTCCTGAATGGCTCCTGTCAAGATCGGGATGAGCTGCACGTAATCCATCCCAATGAAGTCTTCATAAGTCATATTGGTAGGATCGTTGTCCTTCATGATGGGCTGGCGAATGTCCATGGTGACAGAAGGAAGGACATCTTGAACTTCCTGGGCGATGAACCCATATTGTAGGTCGTCCTCTAGGTTCATACCTACAAATTCATCCGTACGATAGGTGTAAGTCGTAGGACGTAATTGGGATACGATCGCTAGGGCAGAGTTCAAGTTCTTGATGTTTTTCTTGAGGCGACGGTCTGATACCATACCGAAGCTTCCTGTGTACACCAACCTTCCATTGAAGTATCCTGCATAAGAAGTAGGTGCAGAGGGAGCATTCCCAAATACACCGTATTGCGTAGTGGATTGAGCAGCATTTCCAAATACTCCATAACCTGCTCCCGATGTATTCTGATTAAATGCTACCGCGTACAGACCATAACCTGCTCCTGTCGCATCTCTAGATTCCCCAACGAGGGCAAAGTTATTAGCTGCATTGCTTGACCTTGAATAAGTTCCATATCCGATGGTTCCACCTGATCGTTCGATCAATGCCCCATAATCAAAAAGGGCACCTCCATCCTTCTGCACATATAAGGCAATCCCTTGGGCACCTGGTGTAGTGGTGCCGCTCGCAAAGACATCCAGACGTGCTTTATTGGGATTCGTTGTTCCTACCCCTACACGCCCTGTACCATTGAATCCATTGCCTGTGATGGTCAAGGGATCATCAAATGTATTTGTTAATTGATCACTTATGTATCGAAAACGGATGGCATTATCTGGATTTTCTCCAAAACCAATGACAAGATTCTCGGCTCCTCCTTCATTCACCAGATTGAATACCCCCAGCGAGAGATTTTTTTGTAGCCTCAACCCATAGGGAAAATCTCCACTAGGGCCTGGAAAAGGCGCTTGTCCGATGGCTGCCCATATGGAAGCGGGATCTGTTACTGTCCCAAAAGGAAGCGTCTGTACGTGTGCCAAGGGAGCAAAACCACCGCCCAAAGCTGCATTCGTTGTGGGAAACTGGATCGTACCGCCAGGAGTACCTACACCTTGCGCGAAAACCATCCATGGAAATATCATTCCTGCTATGAGAATAGCAAGTGTCTTTAATTCTTTCATGTCTCTTTAATAAATGTGTTTAATGTTAAGTGAATGAATTCATGAGAATGTATAGGTATAGCTGCCTTTTGAGTGGAAGGCTATTCCTGTATCATTCCGAGAATTTTGGTGAATCGATTCAATATCAATAGACGGAGGAGAAATGAAACATGAAGTAGTTTTGTTAAATTTTTATGGCTAATTATTAAACAAAAAATGAACATATATGCACTTATGTAGAGTATAAATAGCAAAAGGCCACCTTTTTCAGATGACCTTTCCCATTCAACCTTATCTAACATAAATCATACAGTCTACTCAGCGCTGACCATTTACTTGGTCAAAATCATGCGCTTCGTATCCATTTCTTGTCCATCTACGACGAGCGTATATAGATACGTTCCTGCATCCAGCGTGCTTCCCAAGATTTCGACTTGCCCTCTTTCATTCAGGCCTTCAAATGTCTTGACTTTCTTTCCTTGCATATCAAAAATATACAGCGCGGCACGTTCAAATGCGCCAGGGATCTGATAGCGGATCGTCGTAGACGCTGCAAATGGGTTGGGCTCATTTTGGAAGAGGGTGGCTTTCTCACCAGGAATCGTGAAGCCCGTCGCGTCTCCCTTATATTCCTTGGACTCGGCTAGTTGGGACTTCAAGGCCACGACTTCTTGCTGTAGCTCTTGAATCGCTGCCGTCAGGATCGGGATGAGTTGTACATAATCTACGCCCGTGAAGTCTTCATGACTTACCTTTTCGGGATCATTGTCCTCCATGATGGGCTGACGGATGTTCATGGTAAGGGAAGGCAAAACCTCCTCTATTTCTTGGGCGATGAATCCATATTGAAGGTCCTGATCCAGGTTCATGTACGCAAACTCATCGGTACGAAATGTGTAGGTAGTAGGACGAAGCTGAGAAACAATGTCTAGTGCAGAGTTCAAAGTTTTGATATCTTTTTTCAACCGACGGTCTGAAACCGAACCAAAACTTCCTGTATATACCAAATCACCATTAAAGTAGCCTGCATATGAAGTAGGACCAGAGGCTGCACCACCGAAAATACCATATTGCGTAGTCGAGTTAGCTACAATACCAAACACCCCCCATGCAGACCCTGTTGAGACGTTTAAAGAACGACCGTACACCCCATATCCTACAGCTTCAGCATTCACAGATTCTCCTATTAAGCCAAAACCAACTCTTGCATTCCTAGAATTAGAGCTGAGTCCATATGATGCTATTCCCCCCTCATTTTCTATGAGTGCCCCATAGTTTATGAATGAGCCTCCGTCATGTCGAATGTGCAATCCTATTCCCTGGTTTCCCGATCTCGTAGGAGCATCTGCCACAATGTCTAGACGTGCCTGTGAAGGATTGGTCGTTCCAATCCCTACGCGTCCTGCTCCTCCTCGTCCATTGCCTGTCACGACCAAGGGATCATCGAAGGTATTGGTTAATTGATCGCTGATGTATCGGAAGCGGATGGCGTTTTCTTGATTTTCTCCAAAACCGATCACTAGATTTTCGGCTCCTCCTTCATTCACCAAATTGAATACCCCCAGCGAGAGGTTCTTTTGTAACCTCAGCCCATAGGGAAAATCTCCACTAGGACCTGGAAAAGGAGCTTGTCCGATGGCTGCCCAGATAGAAGCGGGATCTGTCACTGTCCCAAAAGGAAGGGTCTGCACATGCGCCAAGGGAGCAAAGCCTCCACCTAGAACTGCATTCGTCGTGGCAAATTGAATTGTACCGCCAGGGGTACCTACACCCTGCGCAAAAACCATCCATGGGAAGATGATCCCTGCTATGAGGATAGCAAGTGTCTTTAATTGTTTCATGTTTCTTTAATAAAAGTGTTTAATGTTAAGTGAAAGAATCCATGAGCATGTATAGGCATAGCCACCTTCTGATTAAAAGGCTATATCTGTATCATTCCATGGATCGTGGTGAATCGATTCAACATGAATAGACGGAGGGGAAATGAAACATGAAGTAGTTTTGTTGAATTATTTTAAAAAATTTTTAAACAAAAAGTAAACATATGTACATATATGTAGTATATAAATAGAAAAAGGCCATCATTTTCAGATGACCTTTGCAATCCAACCTTAGCATATATAAATCATACAATCATATCATAAAGATGATCGGTTTAGTTCGTTAACATCATGCGCGCTATTTAAGCAAAAGAAGTGAGCGCAAGTGTTTGATTATGAGTATAAGGTAGAAAAATGAAAGGTACGATACTTGGGAATTTTTTCTTATGAAAACAGGTATATAGGCTAATATGCTGATAAGCAAATGCATAAATCTATAAATATGTCACTATGAGTGCTCATAATTACCCATAATTACCCACAAGAAGGATGCTTCTTGAGAGAAATGGTGGTAAGGTTCTTGGGAATTTTTTGTGTAGCCCTATGACGAAGAGGGAGAATTTCCTTATTATTAGTACATGGTCTAAGCCTTCCTGATCAGTTACACAGCTAAACATGTGAGTTTATTCTCTGTCCTACTGGCTTTCTAAAGACGAGGCCTAAGGGATGTTATGTGTAACGATCAAGAATCGAAGCAAATGGAACGCGCATTACTATCTATCTGGTTTGTAGGAATCTGTTATTTGCAGATGTATGGACAAAGCACAGATGAGAATTTCCCACCCCCAGAGGAGCCGATAAGTATCCAAGCAGTCAAAGTGGAGGGGAAAATAACGGTAGATGGTACCCTAGATGAAGCAGACTGGCAGCGAGCCCTTCCTGTAAAGGACTTTTTTAGGACAGAGCCCAGACAAGGGGGAGATATTCGTTACCAGACGCAGGTTCGATTCTTGTATGACGAGAAAAATATTTATGTAGGTGCATTCTGCCAGGATTCGACAGGGCTAAAAGGAATCCGTGTGCAGGACCTTCGCAGGGATTTTAGCTGGGGAGAGAATGACATCTTTGGTGTAGCCTTGGACCCGCAAAATCTTAAGCAATATGCACAGGCATTTCAAACGACGCCTTATGGCAATCAGCGCGACTTCCAGAATTTCAATGGGAACAATTTCGATACGGGATGGAATACGCTTTGGAAGGTGAGGACGAAAAGAACAAGTGAGGGATATACAGCTGAATTTGCCATTCCTTTCAAAACCCTTCGATACGACAAACCTGAGGATGGAAAACCTGTAGAATGGGGGATTACGCTTGTACGATATGCCAGGAGAGACATTGAAGTGTCTACTTTTCCTGCGATTCCGCAAGCGTTTACTCCCTATCGGATGACCTATGCTGCCAAGCTGACAGGCATCGAGGTCCCCCCACCGTCTGCCAATGTGCGGGTAGAGCCTTATACGCTCTTTCAGTATGATAATATTCAAACAGGTGGAGATATAGATACCAGTAGCAGTGGCAAACTCGGAGGAGACATCAAGTGGGCGATCAATCCGCGCAGTGTCCTAGACCTGACTTTCAATACCGATTTTGCTCAAGCCGATTTGGATCGTGCCGTCAATAATCTGGAGCGGTTCAATATCTTCTTTCCCGAGCGACGTCAGTTTTTCCTGGAAAATTCTGGGATTTGGGCAGGTAGCTCTCAGCGTGCGATTCGCCCCTTTTTTAGTAGGCGTATAGGCTTACAGGGTAATTTCAATGCAGCGCCCGCTCCGATAGATGTGGGAGCAAGATTTACCCAGCGGACAGACAAACAGGCGATTGCAGGTTTGTTTGTAAGACAAAGGGCAACGCCTAACTCCTCAGCATCTAATTTTGGTGTTGGGAGATATTTGCGAAACTATGGCAGAGAAAATAATGTAGGCCTTATGGTGACGCATCGTCTGGATGAAGCTTCCAATCAACTCGGACAAGCAGCCAACAACAATACGACAGTCACAATTGACGGACAAATAAGGCCTAAGAGCCAATGGGACATTCAGTACATGCTCACGACTTCTATTGATGAGGGATCTGGAGAGGTAGGCTACGGAGGAAGGATATTCGCAGGCAACTCTAGCAACAAGTTTTACTATGGATGGAGTACCGAGTTTATAGATGCCAACTATCTACCAGCCATGGGATTTGTCAGGCAAAATGACCTCATCAGCCACAATCCGGGCGGCTACTACATTTGGCGACCCAAGAAGCTCAGTTGGATCAGGAGGTGGGACCCAGGCGTATTTGCTAGTTTCAACCACGATGCGAGCAATCCCGCACGTTTCCAGCAGGCCAGTCTCTACATTTTCCCTGTATATCTTTGGTTCAAAGACGATAGCTTCCTAGAGTTTTCCATTTCCCCTACTTGGCAGAATATCAATTTTGATTTTGCGCCTTTGGGCATTCCTATAGCGCAAGACAACTACTTCTACAATCGCTACCTTGTCAGATACAATACCGATCAATCAAAGAAGTGGTCAGCTTCTACCTCTTATAGCTTTGGACGATTTTATAATGGTGTACGAAACACAGCTTTCTTCTCAGGTCGTTTGGCGCCCATTCCGCAGGCGGCCTTGACCTTTGACTACGAGTACATCGATCTAAAAAACGTAGGGAAGGCCCAGGAGGATCTTGTCACGCATCTTTTGACAGCAGGCGCTCGCTTTGCCCTGAATCCCAGGGTGCAATTGTCGATCTTTTATCAGTACAACAGCTTCGATGAACAGGGACGCTGGAACGTCCGTGGTAGTTGGGAGTACCAGCCGCTTTCTTTTCTTTACATCGTCTTCAACGACTCCCGCATCAACAGTGAACTAGATCCTTTTCAGGAGCAGCAGTTTATTTCCAAGTTGACATGGGTGAAGCAATTTTAGGAGAGGAAATTGTATGTTGCCGTCTGGAAGTATACTCTCGCACCTCCTGTTGGGATAAATTGAAACCTATGCGCTTCAAACAATTGATCAAGGATTTTAAAGATTTCGCTGTCAAAGGAAATATGTTGGACATCGCCATCGGGGTGATCATCGGGGCTGCCTTCAACAAAATTGTTGATGTGCTAGTCAAAGAGATCTTTTTACCCCCTTTGTCCCTTATGACAGCGGGCACCAACTGGGAGAATCAGAAAATCATCTTACAAAAGGCAGGCGAAGCCAATGGAAAAGTCATAGAGGAAGTCGCCATTGGCTATGGAAAATTGCTGGAAGCAGTCGTTGATTTTTTCGTCATCGCCCTCACCGTATTCATCGTAGTCAAAGGCATCAAAAAACTTCAGGAACGTGCAGAAGATCCCAAGGACGAAACGGTAAAGACGCCCAAGGATATAGAACTGCTGAGTCAGATGAAGGAACTGCTGGAGGCACAAAATGAATTGCTCAAAGGGGAGAAATAGGGAGTAGAAAGTGAATACTTTTAAGGTAAATTGATTTTGAGTATTTTAGGTATTCACTAATGATTATCACGAATCATTTTGTATAACTTCAAAGAGTTGGGCTAAGGCTATCCATGCAGAATCTTCAAAAGCTCAATAAGAATTCATTCGTGATAATCACTACTAGTCGGGAGAGAATCAGGGCAGCTAATCACTCTGGTCGTAATTCCGTATACTTATAAAAAAATTGGCACGAGACATCTATCATAGGCAAGTCAGAACCGCCTTAGAACAGGAAGGCTGGAAAATAACACATGATCCCTACTATTTAGAAGGTCCGAAAGTAAATTATGAAGTGGACTTAGGAGCTTAAAAAATGATTGCTGCAGTAAATGGCGAAGATAAAATTGCAGTGGAGATCAAGAGTTTTTTAAGTCAGTCAAATACGTATGAGTTTCATCATGTATTAGGCCAGTTTAATATTTACCATTTTGCATTACAGAAACAGGAGCAGGACCGTATTTTATATCTAGCTATTCCACAAAGTGTATTTGAAACTTTTTTTCAAATTCCTTTTATAGAGGAAGTCATCAGTAATTTTAAGGTAAATATCCTCGTTTTCAATTCAATAGAATCAGAAATTGTGATATGGAAACCATCGGAAAGTTAAGAGAGACCCTCATTGAATATCTAAGAAAATATGCGAAAGAGAAACCCATAAATCCAGATGAGGGCGTCTCCTTTCAGATTATTATAGATCAAGAGAGAGGTCACTATCAGCTCATGAGAGTTGGATGGTTTCAGGGGAGATATATTCATAACTGCTTGATCCACTTCAATATTCGGAATGAAAAGGTGTGGATTATGCAGAATAATACAGAGAAATTAGTGGCAGACGAGTTGATTCAACTAGGACTAGTTAAGTCTGATATTGTATTAGGATTTAGACCAAAAGAAGTACGCCAGTATACGGGATTTGCAGAGGCTTAGACTAGATCGCAACGGAGACACTGAAAATCGCGCTGAAAGAGCAGAGATCAGAAACCCTTCATTTGAAAAAAATCTCTATATTCATTTTTATGAATATGAGTGAAGCCCTTGCTGCCATCCAAGCCCACTTTTGTCCCCTCTCAGCAGAATCCTCCCAAGCGCTTGCCGCTCAGCTATCCCATCATGCCTATCCCAAAGATACCCTCCTTGTACAGGCAGGACAGTATTCAGATCAGCTCTTCTTCATTTACAGAGGTGCATTGAGAGCCTTCTACCTCAAAGACGGGAAAGACATCACCGACTGGTTCGCCTTTGATGGCCACTTTATCTGTGCGATCAACAGCTTCTTTATGGAGATTCCTTCTCCGCATAGCATCGAGATTCTAGAAGAAAGCGAAATCTATGCGATCCCGCGTCCAGCCGTAGAAGCATTGTGCCAGCAATTTCATGACATCGAGCGTCTCGCTCGCCTCTCCGCTACCCAAACCATGCTGCAACTTCAGCAGCGTGTCGTCTCCCTACAGTTTGAAACTGCCCAAAGCCGATATCAATCGCTTCTCCAAACATTTCCCGACATTGAGCAGCGCGTAGCCCTCAGGCATATTGCTTCTTTTTTGGGCATCACACAGGAGACCCTGAGCCGAATTCGCAAGGCTGAGACACGAATTTGATCTATATCAAATGAAAAGAATAAGCTTTATATGAAATTTATCCCATATGAAGCGAAAGACTTTACACCGATATGCAGGCCTCTACATCAGCCTATTTATAGTTCTGCATTTGATCAATCATCTCGCAGTCTTGTGGGGGCCACAGGCACATGTCACACTCATGGAAAAGCTCCGGCCTATCTATCGACATCCTGTGGCTGAAGGAATACTGTTGTTCACCCTTGTATTTCAGGTCCAGTCAGGCATCATGTTATTTTGGAAGACAAGAAAACAAAAGCTGCCATTCTGGTATCAGGTGCAAAGGTGGAGTGGGGTCTATTTGGCCTTCTTCTTTGTGAATCATCTACTGGCCATTGCTGTCGGAAGGTATGTACTTCAGCTAGATACGAATCTATATTTCGGCGCGACAGGGCTGAATAGCTTTCCTTACGCCCTCTTTTTCATTCCTTATTATGGCTTGGCCATTCTGAGCTTCTTTGCTCACGTAGCTGCGATCCACGCACGGAACATGCGAGTCACACTTTTAGGCTTATCGCCTGTTGGGCAAGCCTATCTGATCATAGCTGTAGGTGCCACCTGTACCCTGCTGACGCTCTATGGTTTGACAGGTGGCTTTCAGGGGCTCGACATTCCTCAATTATATCAATTACCTTCTTTATGAAAACTCGAAATATGCATCTTCCTTTGCTTCTGGCAGGTAGCCTTAATTTATTTTCTGCCTTTTTGCATCTCATTGCAGGGCAGCTAGACCTTGTAGTTCCTCTATGGGAGAGTCAAATGGAACTGGCGACACAAGCCCAGTGGTTAGGTGCTTGGCATATGGTGACCGTTTTGCTATTTGGTACTTCTTGGATATTGTTGAGGAGGGCTTTTCAAAAACAGCGTCATGCTCAAGAACTCCATTGGATAGGTTGGGGGTACATATTGTTTGGCCTCTGCTTCATCGGAAGTAGTTTTTTCATGGACGCCATGGCCCCTCAGTGGGTTTTATTGGCTCCTATTGGAATACTGACTTTGTGGGGAACGAGAAATCGCATCCTTCAAGAGAGAGTAGAGGAGACAGCATCAATCAAATAATCCGAGTTGCTTTGGCTTGGGAGGTTTTTCAAACCCTTTGGGGGTGCGACCACCATATTTGTAGGAGTTGTCGCGCTCGTGCTGAAGGGCTTTATGGAAACCTTCCTCAGGATTTTCGACACGCTCGATCTGTGCTTCGGCTCGTTTTACGACCTTGTGGAGCTTTTCGAGTGCTTTTTGTTTGTCGGGTGCTCCAACCTTGGCGCGTTTGACTGCCTCTTCTAGTGTCGAGATGGTCTCGTCGTAGGTATAGGTAGGGACTGCGAAGGGTTTGCCGCTTTTACCTCCGTGGGCGAAGGAAAATCGCGCAGGATCTGTAAATCGACTGGGTTTGCCGTAGATCACCTCACTGACCAGTGCGAGTGACTGCACCGTGCGTGGCCCGACGCCTTTTGTCAGGAGCAATTCTTCAAAATTTTCAGGAGGCGTCTCTCTTGTGACATTAAAGAGGGCCGCCAATCGCTTAGGATTGATGTCGGAGACTTTTACGTCACAGTAGGAAGGCAAGACCAACTTCTGGATCTCCTGAATCATCTTTTCGGGCTTCTCCTGCGTCATCTCTAGCATCGCGCTTTGGGAGGGCAAGGCCCGTTTGTCGACCATATTGATGATCTCGCCTTGGTTCTCTCCCAAGATAAAGGTATGCGGTTCCTCTACAAATGATTTCACCTTGTCTGAGTGCCAGTGATAGCGTCTGGCCATGCCTGACTCGGCTTGCATGCCTTGCTGTACGACGGACCAGTTGCCGTCTCTATCCAGAAGGAAATTGTGCTGATAGATCTGGAAGCCATCTTGAATGGCGGTATTGTCGACTTTGGCGCTGAGCTTGGAGTGGCGGGCGAGTTGGAGTCCGTCGAGCCCTGTGTGATCTCCGATGCGCGTAAGTTCCACGGGTGTCTGCTGGGACTGCTTGCCCTTGCCGCCGCAGACGTAAAGGCCGAGTTCGCGTGCGTGTGGGTTCAGCCCTTTCTTGAGGGCTGCCATGACTGCCGTGGTCACGCCTGAGCTGTTCCAGTCCATGCCGATCACTGCGCCGAAGCTTTGAAACCAGAAGGGATCGGACATGCGAGAGAGCCAGCCTTTCGTCCCGTACTCCATCAGTATCGCTTCTGTCATGGCCAGGCCGAGCTTCGTCATGCGCTCAAATAGCCAAGGCGGAATGGAGCCCTTCCATAGCGGCATATCTGCAGATCCCGATTGTTTCATATAGATCTAAACGAATAGGAGAGGGGAGTGTTTGGGGGGGAGTATACCATGGCATGGTTAAAACATAAAATCTACGCCTAGCAGTTAATAATTGAGAACAGGATTCCTTGATTTTGCGTATATTCACCTAAAACAGACTGAATGAGCGGCTTATTCATTCCATCTGAAATCCTACAAGAGTTAAAACTTTCACCCGAACAGCTGAAGGTTGAGCTTGCCGTGATTTTTTATGCTCAGAAAAGACTCACCATGGGGCAGGCAAAAGACTTGGCCGAGCTTGATCAATTAGCTTTTCAGAAGGCATTGACTGAACGGAAGATAGACATTCACTATGATTGGGAAGACGTAGAGGAAGATTTGAAGCTGCTGGACCGCTCATGATTGTCATCTCAGATACATCTCCTATAACCAACCTAGGAAAATGTAATCTCTGTAGCTATCCGTAGATGGGAATCTACGCCTAGCATCCATTTCCTTTACTCCTTGAATAAATCCCTTCTTTTTGTCAATTTGATGGAAATAGTTGCTACATGGCCTTGGAGTACGACATTACAGGAACACACCGTACAAATTATTTGCTTTCGATTGGAATCAATGAGTATGCTCAAGATGCAATCCCTAATCTGAACAACGCCCGATTAGATGCCGAGACTTTTTCCAAAATCCTGACAGAAAAATATTTATTCGAAAGCTCAAATACCACTTTGCTTCTGGATAAGGATGCAACAAGAGAAAAGATCATCGATCATTTAGAAGCTTACGAAGAAAAGCTGACAGAGCAGGATAACCTTATCATTTTCTTTTCTGGTCATGGTGAAATGAAACGCGGAGGGAAATATGGATTTTGGGTGCCTCATGATGCTGAGAAGAAGCCGTCTAAATATGTTTCAAATGAAAGAATCAAAGGTATCATTGACGGCATAAAAGCCCATCATATTTATTTGATTGTGGATGCTTGTTTTTCAGGAACCATGATTCTCAAGAAAATAGATTCTCCTGAAAATGAGTTGTTTGAAAAGTTTTCCTCTCGAATGGCTTTAACCTCAGGACGAAAGGAATATGTGTCAGATGGGTGGAAAGGAGAGCATAGCCCCTTCTTCAAACGTCTAAAAAGTATCCTGGAAAACCCACCTAAAAAGGCTTTTAGTACCTTGGATTTGGAGGCGCATGTCTTGCCCGATCGCTTTGCTTCTTCCAATCAGTCTCCTCTTGCAGGCCCATTGAATTCAGATGATCATAACTGGGGGAGGTTTGTATTTTATTCCAGAGATTTAATTAAAAGAGAAGAACCAACCCATACGAAGTTCAACGATCTAAGGCGCCCTCGAGCTAAAGACTATAAAAAAATCATTAAGGAATTAAGAGAGGAGCAATTTATCTCTGCCTATACACAAGCGATCTATGATGTATACATAGAATTAAAGCTGAACATTCACATTGAAGCTTTTACCGCTCAAATCCAGAGCTATTTTGATCTTGAAAAAGATAGGCAAGTAAAAGAGAACTTAGCCGAATGGGAAAGGAATTCAAAAGCGGAATTCATTCGAAAATATGGAGAATATGGACCGCTTGTAAAACGAGTGCCAAAGAATGAAGTGAAAGTAAAGAAAGAGAGGAAAGTTCCACTAGGCCAGCCTACATTCGACTTCCCTGTCTCTGAAATGATATTTGTGAAAGGAGGGCTTTTCATGATGGGGAGTAAATATTACAGGCATGAAAAGCCCATTCACGAGGTAAATATTCCTGATTTTTATATGGGTAAGTATCAAGTCACTCAAAAAGAATGGGAAGCCATCACGGGAACAAATCCCAGTCATTTCAAAGGAGAGAATCTACCCGTAGAGAATGTCTCCTGGTTTGATGCACAAGCGTACATTCAAAAACTCAATGAAAAAACAGGTTTAAAGTTCCACTTGCCTTCTGAAGCCCAGTGGGAATACGCCGCCAGAGGAGGACAGCAATCGCAAGGATTCAAATATGCTGGTGGAAATAAGTTAAACGAAGTAGCTTGGTGGGACAATAATTCAAATGGAGAGACCCATACTGTAGGAAAGAGGAAGCCCAATGAGCTAGGGCTGTATGACATGTCTGGTAATGTATGGGAATGGTGTCAGGATCATTGGAATAACTTATATAAAGCTGCTCCTGGTAAAGGCGGTGCTTGGATGAATAGAGGAAAAAAAGATAGACGAGTGGTTCGTGGGGGGTCGTGGTTTAATTTCCTTACGAACTACTTCCGCGTATTTTACCGCAACAGCTATCGATCCTACTACCATGACTCTTTCATCGGGTTTCGTCTCTGTCGGTACATTACTTAACTATTATGGAGAGCGTAGCGATCTTATCCTCATTAGCGACTTGATCACTGCCGAGCGAAGCAAGGACGCGATTTTCTGTCACCAGATTCGCTCTACGTCATATAGGTCAAAGACTTTATCGGCACTCATAAGGGGGATTTGATGGCAAATTCCTTCTGATAGGATCAATCGATCAAATGGATCTTTATGGTGAAGTGGAAGGGAGGCCAAATGGAGCATGGCATCTTCGGAGATTGGAAGGATATGAATATCGAGTTGATGGGTAAAGCCGATAAAATCCTCAAGTGATACAGGTAGCTGAAGTTTTTGAATGCTGACTTTGATGGAGATTTCCCAAATGCTGACTATAGAGACAAAGATTTTATGATTGACATCTTCAATAATTTTTAGGTTTTCTGGGACGAGCTTAGGATTCCCTGTCAGATACCAAATGAGAATGTGTGTATCAATCAAATACATTACATATAGTCTTTAAATTCCTCCAAAGGCGCATCAAAATCCTCTGCCATCCACACTTTACCTTTGATGATACCATAACCACCACGTGTTTTCTTACTCGACTCTTCCTTTTGCTTCTGCTTATATCGGATGTACTCCAAAAAACTCATGACTTCTTGCTGTAGATCTTCTGGAAGCCCTTGAATGAAAGCAGTAATTTGCTGGCTACTCATATACTAAATCCTTTTCCCTCAATATACGAATAAATTACGCGATGGATAGATGCCTTTATATCATACATATCAAGACCTTCCCCTCCCACAGCAAAGCGGTCTCAAATCTCAAAGCGCAGCGGTCTCTCGTCTGACAACGCAGTGGTCTCAAAATCTCCAAAAAACATGTACCTTTGCCCCCATGAGAAACGACCCGAGAGGATTTTCGCGCTATGAATTGTTGCCGCGCGTAGTAGATGCAGTGAAAGCACTGGGTTTTGAGCGACCCACCAAAGTGCAGGAGAAGGTCATTCCCCTATTTATGTCCAAGCGCAACCTCATCGTGGAAGCCCCCACAGGTACAGGCAAAACCGCTGCCTATGGCCTTCCCTTGATATCGCGCTTGGAGCTCACCAAAAAGTCCACCCAAGCCCTCATCATGGTTCCCTCCAGAGAGTTGGCCATGCAGGTCTCGATGGCTTTGGATTCCTACTTTGATGGGCACCTGCTCAAAGTCGGTGCGGTCTACGGTGGCGTAACGATGGAGGAGAGCTTTACGGCCATCAAAAAGCAGCCGCACATACTCGTCGTGGTTCCTGGACGTCTTAAGGATGTCATGGCCCACTACCAGTACGACTACCTCTGGCGAGACATCAAGTTTTTGATTGTGGATGAAGGCGACAAGTTGCTGGAGGCAGGCTTCCAGCGCGACTTCGACGACATCCGCAACAACGTCCGCAACCGCGCGCAGATCGGATTTTTCTCGGCGACGATCTCGCCCGAAAGCGAAGAGCTCATGCGCGAGCGCTATCCCCGCATCCAGACTGTGCGTCTGAAACCTAAGCATCTGCTGCGCAACATCCGCTTTTTTGCCATACAGGTAAAGAAAGGCCAGCGCGAACGCTTCCTGATCTCCACCCTCGACCAATACAAAATAGAGAAGGCCCTCGTCTTCGCCGCGCGTCGCGAAGATATCTTCGCCGTGACCACTTTCCTGCGCAATGCAGGCTATCGAGCAGAGTCCTACCACGGCAATATCTCCCAAGAGGAACGAAATCACATTCTCGATAGATTCAAGGAAGGCCACATCGATTATCTCGTAGCTTCTGACTTGGCTGCTCGAGGCTTGGACATCGAGGCGCTGCCTGCCGTGATCAATCTGTCGATTCCTGAATCCTTCGACTTTTACTTGCATAGAGTCGGACGTACAGGTCGTGCAGGCAATATCGGTCGTGTCTACAGCTTGATCAGTGGAGAACTTGAAGAGTATCGCGTGATCAGCCACCATGAGCTGATTGAACTTCCGATTCAGTTTCTCAAAGTCAAAGCAGCCGAAAAAGCCGCTACCCAAGCACCTGAGGGCAATAAATGGGTCAAGTATTTCCTCAATCGTGGCAAGCGAGACAAGATTCGTCCAGGAGACATCGTAGGTTTCTTGACCAACCAGGCACAGCTGACGCCCGACGATATCGGGACAATCACAATTTATGAGGCCTACTCACTCGTAGACATGCCTGAGTATGGATTTCTTACACTCAAAGAAGCTACTCAACCGCTCAAAATAAAAGGTAAGACGCTTAAGATTGAGCGCTACAATATCAAAGCAGAAGAGAAGAAGGCCAAAGCCGTCCGAAAACTCAAGCAAGATAGAAGATAGGAAGACGAGGACGTGTAAATTTAAACACCGTTATCCCTACATTCTTTTTCATTTCAATATTACCACAGACGAATTTACTTCGTCAAGTGAGACAGGTCCTCTATGTGTCAATCATAAATGCGCGTTTACCTCACGATGTGAAGAGAGTAATGACTTCATGACATATTCTATAGCGCGCGCACCTACATATACACAGGAAAAATCCTAAGGCTCTTATCTGGTATTTCACTGTATGTGAGAAGCATTTGAACAAGCTATTTCTTCAATTTAGGAACCGATTTGAGGAGCGGGTCTAAGTAAAAAAGGAAAATTAGCGCATGTGATAGGTCACTTTTTGTGTAAGAATTAAGGGGAACTTGTTCATTCTGTATTTGAGAAGGAGAGGAAATAAGCATGTGTGCGGTTTAGTAAGAATAAATTTAGATGAATAGTAAATTTCGATTGTTGATCGGATTGTTAGCTCTGCATATAAATCGTCTCCATCAATTATTCCATATCATATATTTTTGTATTTGTAATAAATGGGTATTCGAATTTTTGGATGAATGCTTGAGGTTAACAAAAAGAGATGGAACAATTATATTTTCAAAAAGGGAAAGATTTTAAAGATAGATTCCCCATCTATCTAAGCTTCAGAAAAGCGAAATGGACGTCAGGATTACTCGTCCTGATGATGCTACTAGGTACTACCTCGCAGACCCAAGCGCAGTGTAGCGCAGGTTTTGTAGAAGTGACCAGCCGCAATGTAGGGTACGCCAATGCGATTACAGCTACTTCTGTACCCGAGGGACAGAATCCAGGAAATGTACTAGGTGCGCCTGATGCCAATTATGCGACCATGACAGGAGCCGAACTGATCTACCTAGATTTAGGAGACACGATTCCCGCAGGTGACACCGTACAGGTAAACTTGGCTGCGACGACTACCTCGGTTTTTGCGATTTACGCCTCGACCGATGGCTCTTCTGTCATTTCAGGAAGTGGAGTGGGATACAATGTGGGAACCTCATTTGGATACTACAATTACATCAATCCCACTACAACAGATGCTCGATACATTATCCTATACGCCAATAACAGTACCGCTACTTTTGGAGTGGCAGATCTTGTCTACAATTTGGAGGATACTACGTGTCTGATCGACTCAGATGGTGACCTGATTGCAGATCTAAATGACTTTGATGACAATGGAAACGGACTCCCTGATACAGTCGAAATGAGTCAGGACTGTAGCAACCAGCTCGCTTTTGATTTTAGTGGGGCCGTGTACGAATCGGGTAAGTATCGCTTCACCGCAGTTATTCCTGGTGTAGATGCGCTCATTTCGGGAGTAGATAGCTCCAATATCGTCGTCAATGCTTTTGACAACGACGCAAGCAATTCAGCTAGATTTCAGCCAGAATTAAGGCCAGCAGTAGATGGAGAATTTTGGATCGAATACCAGATTGAGTTTGTCGCTACAGGCACCTCTACTCCCTACACCATCAAAAACCTCAATGCAATTGCAGTAGATACCGACGGGACGACCTCAGGGACCCGCGAGAAAGTGGGATATAAAGACTTTGAGACGACCGTCCTGGAGAATCCAACTTATATGGGCGTAAGCATCGAGAATGGATTTACCATGTATACAGGTCCTTCCTTGACCTTCGATGGGATCTCACTGACAGACAAAGAAGTGAAGACCGTTGCTACTTTTTACAATAAGTCTACTATCATGTTACGCTTGGGCGGTGAAAATGGCGTGACGACCAATACAAGACTTTTCTCCATCTCCTTTGATCCATGCGATGCCGACGGCTTCACCAATCCTACTTTTAATGGAATTGAATACGCCATTCTTACCGATTCAGATGGAGACGGGATTTTTAACCACCTGGACTTAGATGCTGACAATGACGGAATCCCCAATATTATCGAAGCAGGAGGTGTGGATGCCAATGGAGACGGTCTAGTAGATGACGATACAGACACAGATGGCGATGGATTGGCCGATACGTATGATACAGACAATATGGGCAATTCTCTACCTGCACTTGACTCAGATGGAGATGGCATCAAAGACTTCTTAGATCTAGATGCAGATGGAGATGGTATTCCAGATATCATTGAAGCCAAAGGGATTGATGCAAACGGAGACGGACGTGTAGATGTAGATATGACCAATGTAGCCAACGATGGAGATAGAGATGGCTTTGCAGACATATACGACTCTGATGATGACGGCACAGCTGGCATCGATGCGGGAGAAGCGAATCAGCCACTTGTCAAATCTACAGACTCAGGATCAGACGGCCTACTAGATGCCATGACAGACGGTGATGGCAAGTCTCTGGACACTGACAACGATGGCTTGGCTGACTTGCTAGATATAGATGCAGACAATGACGGCCTGCCCGATTTGATAGAGGCGCGCGGAATCGATAGCGATGGAGATGGCCGTGTCGACAATAGTACGGATGCAGATGGCGATGGTTTGGCCGATGTATACGATGCGGATGCGACAGATGGGCCTGCGGGCAGTGGTACAAATGGGACTCCCCTCGTGCGTACAGCGGGTACAGATACAGATGGAGATTACAAGGCCGATGATTTAGCCATCGTCTGGGAGCATGGAAGCGGAGCAGATCTTGATGTCGATGGTGACGGATATCCAGAATTCATCGATCTCGATGCAGACAATGACGGCATTCCAGACCTCATCGAATCACTAGGGGTAGATGCCAATGGAGATGGACGTGTAGATGTAGCAACAGATACGGACGGGGATGGCTTGGCTGATATCTACGATACAGATGCAGCCGATGGACCAAGTGGTACTGGCACAAATGGCACGCCTTTGATCCAGACGAGTGGGACAGATACAGGAGCCGATGGCTATGCACTGGGCGATGGAGGGATCAACTACGTCAATGGCAGCAGCAGCGGCTTACCCGACTTGGACGGAGACAATATTCCCAACTATGTGGATCTCGATGCCGATAACGACGGCTTGCTCGATGTCACAGAAGCAGGTGCTACCGACAGCAATCGCGATGGGATCGCAGACGGAACAACCGATGCGGATGGCGACGGACTCCTAGATGTGTATGATCCCGCTGCTAGCGACGGACCTGGAGGTTCTGGAACCAATGGTACACCTCTGATGACAGTCTCTGCCGATGGAGTAGATACAGATGCACGTGGAGAGTATGCCGATGCTGCGGGTACTTCCGATAGTGATGGGGACGATGTACCTGACTTTCTAGATGTGGACAGTGACAATGATGGGATCTTTGATGTGTATGAGGCACAGTCTACGACGGGTTATGTTTCACTTTCGGGGACAGACAGCGATGGCGATGGAATCGACGACAACTACGATGACGATGACGTAAACTTTGGTGGCATCTCCGCTGCAGGTCTTGTACCGATTAATACAGACGGCACAGGGAATCCTGACTACATCGACACAGATGCAGATGATGACAATGTACCAGATATTCAGGAGGCATGGGATTCAGTGACTGACGGTGACAGTCAGCCCGACGGCGTGACAGGGAGCTGCGAGGAGGATACAGATGGAGATGGTTTGGTAGATTGTTTTGACAGCGACGATGGCAATGTCAATGTGTATACCATTTCTCTTAATCCTCCGACAGATGACGGAAGTGGAGGAGCCAATGGAAGTAGCAGTGTAGGTGTTGATCCCTCTGCATCAAGCGAAATGGACGACATCTTCCCCGCCAATAACCTGAATGGAGGAGCAGACAACACACAGCCAGATTACCGTGATGGGGACAATGCCGATTGCTCAGCCTCTGTGGTATGGTACGCGGTCACAGATGGAGATACGACGAGTGACTACCACTGGATATCAGGATCAAACTTGAACCAGCAAGGCGCCAACACAGGGGTCGTAAGAGCTTCTGCCTTTTGTGAAAAAGCAGGGGGATGGTACAGATTCTACAATCCACTCCAGTCGGATAACTATATTCTATCTATCCAAAATGGGACAAATACAGAGCCTCTGGAAAATGTGATCGACTACGTAGAGGTAAAGACAGTACCCACACCCGTGCGCAATGACGATGGATCTGAAGGTGTGGTGCTCATGCGCAGAGCATGGTTCATTGCCACGAAAGGAAGCTTGAACGGTACCGTCAACGTCCGCTTTTACTATCCAGAAGCTGAGTTTGATGCCCTGTCTGATTCGGCAACAGCACTCGCCAGTGATCTCGGAGGCACCTCAGATATCCGATGGTTCAAGACAGACAACGGCGTGGACTATACGAGCGTGCCGACCTCCTTCTCTGGATACACCGACAACTATGTCAACCTGACTACATCGGTATCCAGCCAAAACGATGCAAGTGGCGACGTGCAGGACGGAGGAAATAGCAAAAACTATGTACAGTTTGATGGGATGACTTCCTTCTCTGGCGGGACTCTAGGATCTCAGACGACAGGTTCATTACCTGTAGATCTCCTGAGCATCGACGCTGATTTCATGGGAGACAAGATTGAGATCAACTGGACGACAAGCCAGGAAGTCAATACAGACTATTTTGAAGTTCAAAGGTCCTATAGAGCAGGTGTTTTTGAAAAGATCGGGACAAGCCAAGCGGCGGGAAATAGCGATGTCCAAAGATCTTATAACTTTGCTGATTTATCCTTTGATAGAAACACTGCGAACCCAATCTCCTATCGGATCAAAATGGTCGATCAGGATGGCGCTTACAGCTACTCTAGCCTGGTAGAAGTGAATCCTGAGGAGCAGGCGATTTTGACAAATGTGTACCCCAATCCTGTAGAAGATATGCTACATGTAGAACTGTCCCTCTCGGCTGGACAAACTGCCCGGATGCACATTGTGGATACGCAAGGTCGTCTAGTCTGGCAGCAAAATGTGAAAGGTGCCACTGGCAATGAGAATCTGCAGATAAGCACGCAAGCTTGGAGTGCAGGCCTTTACCAGTTGGTGATCAAAGACAGTGCAGGAAAACTCAGCTATTTCAAGTTTAGCAAGAACTAGTGGCTAGAGGATTAAAATGACGCTGTTCATGCATGAAGGGCCATTCCAATCAGTTGGAATGGCCCTTCCTTATAGGATGATCTCAGAAGTCTTACAGGCTACTTCACCACCTCTTCTACGCGCTTTGCCTGAATCGCCTCCGCTACTCGGTCTCCATGATCCAGCGAGTTCTCAATGAACCACTTATTGGTCTTTTTACCTCCTAGCACAGTACCCGCTAGATAAATACCTGGAACACTAGACTCCAATGTGTCTTCATTATACACGGGAAATTTCCACTGGTCACGTGTAAAGTCCAGTCCGAGCGTTTCCATAAAGGTATAATCAGGCTGAAAACCGGTCATGGCCAGCACAAAATCATTGGGGATCGTCACGAGACCTTCTGGCGTTTGGAGATCGACTTCATGCGAACGGATCTGACGTATTTCGCTGTGGAAATAAGCCTTGATCGAGCCTTCGGCTATGCGATTGACGATGTCTGGGCGAACCCAGTATTTGACTTTCTCGTGGATCTCTCCTTGGCGGATAACCATTGTGACATTCGCCCCTTTTCTCCATGTTTCTAGGGCAGCATCTACAGCGGAGTTTCTAGCACCTACTATCAAGATCTCTTGCTCTATATAAGGATGGGGATCATCAAAGTAATGTCGAACCTTTGGAAGGTCCTCTCCTGGAATGCCCAGCATATTGGGATGATCATAGAAGCCTGTGGAGATGACAATATTTCGTGCTTGATACTGGCCTTTGGAGGTGTGGATCTCAAAACTTTCGTCGTGTCGACTGACGCTTTCTACATTTTCATATGTATGGACCTTCAAATCCCATGTGGTTTTCACGCGGCGATAGTATTCGAGTGCTTCTGTACGAGTAGGTTTGGCGTTGGTGGACAAAAAAGGTACGCCTCCGATCTCGATTTTATCAGAAGTAGAGAAAAAGGTCATGTTGATAGGGTAGTGGTAAATAGAATTGACCAAACAACCTTTTTCTATGATGAGATAGGATAGATTTAGCTTACTGGCAGCAATACCGCAGGATAATCCAATCGGACCCGCGCCTATGATGATTACGTCGTACATGTATTCGTTTTGCAATGAGTGGAAGGAGAAGCCTCTTGCTGGTGGCTCACGATCTTCCATAAACATATACCTAAAATTTTCCATATAGTTATCTTCAGCTTCTTTTTGCGCCTTTCTCCCGAGTCAAAAAACGACGCTCGAAAAGTATTTTTTAGAATTCCTAACAAGCGGAGGCTTAAGGCGAAGTCACTCATTTTTGGTGCTTCAATATTTAGAAAAAAAAATAGGACCAGGAAAGCAAAAATCATTGGAATTGGCAGAGAAATAGAAATGAACAAAATGCAGCCAAAAGAAGACATTTTAGACAAGGATCTAACTTGCGAATTTTCGCAGAAAATCCTTTTTTGCATCGAATTTCGCTAGTTAGGCGAAAATAAGCCCCGTTCTTTAACAGGAAGAAAATAGGCAAACAACGGCATCTAACATCTTCATATTTTCATGTTTAGATGCCAAAAACCCTGTTTACAAGCCATGTTGACCGTTTTTGATCCAGAACGTTCAAAAATTCCAGAAAGAAAAATAGTTAGTGAACTTATTTAGAATGATTCTAAATATCCCCCTTCCTACATATTCTTCTTCCCATATTCTTTGACGCAAATGGTCCCCATATTAATTTGCTGACCCAAAAATACCACAGGCACTTTTGGGACTCGTTCTCTCACACATAGGATACACACGCAATAAGATAATCTGATACGCTATGCGCGGTAACAGTATTACCCATATACTCATTTCGTTAATTTTCTTTGCCCTTGCAGTGCTCGCCAGTCCAGAGGCACAGGCTGAGCCTACCTACGAAGCGGGGGCCAAACTCTTCAAGCAAAACTGTTCCTCTTGCCACAAGATGCAAGGGAAGCTGGTCGGTCCTGCATTGGAAGGTGCAGCTGCCAAATATGCTGGACAAGAAGAGTGGTTAAAAAAATGGATCAGAAACGCTCCCGGACTGATTAATTCTGGTGACGAACAAGCCGTCGCTTTATGGAATCAGTACAACCAGCAGCAAATGACAGCCTTTCCTCAGTTTACGGATGAAAATCTGGAAAGCATCCTCGCTTATCTGAGAGATTGGAAGCCTGCCGAACCTGTGGCTACACAAGTAGTTGGAGAGGGCGATGGCGGAGCAGCAGGTGGTTCTATAAACGATCCCAACATCTATTATGCACTTTTCGGTCTAGTCGGAGTGTTGGTGTTGATTGCCCTCTTATTGGTAGTCATCACAGCGACACTTGTTTCATCTGTTCGCGCCAAAGAGCAGAAAGAAGCGCTGACGATGGATATGATCGTAGAGCGTAGCAAAGCTATCCTGGGTAATAAGTTCTTCATTGCCACTTTCACCACGGTAGTTCTTCTGGGAGGACTGGGCGTGACGGTGCGCGAAGCACGTACTGTAGGTTTGAACCAGGGATACATGCCTGAGCAGCCCATCAAGTTCAGCCACAAGATTCACGCAGGTACTTATGAGATCGACTGTAAGTATTGCCACACAGGGGTAACTAAGTCCAAGTCTGCATGGATTCCTTCCTTCAATGTATGTATGAACTGTCATGCTTACATCCAAGAAGGTGAGCTTTACGGCAAAGAGGAAATTTCCAAAATCTACGATGCCGTAGGTTACAATGTAGAAGAGGCAGCCTACACCAACACGCCCAACCCTGACAAATATGCATGGGTGCGTATCCATAACGTTCCTGACCACGCTTACTTCAACCACGCACAGCACGTCGTGGTAGGAAATCTAGAGTGTGAAAACTGTCACGGAAATGTGAAGGAGATGGAAGTCGTGTATCAATACTCGGATCTTGGGATGGGATGGTGTATCAACTGTCACCGAAACGAGAAGGTCAAAGTACTGGGCGAAGAAACAGAATATACGGTAGCAGACATGGGCGGTCTAAACTGTGCCCGCTGTCACTATTAATCTTATACAGCCGATAGGATCTACCTATCGGCCCCTTTTTTTCATTATCGGAACACCACATATAAAATAAATATGAGCACCCCTAAATATTGGAGAGGCCTGGAGGAGCTCGAGCAGTCGCCAGAATTTCTGGCACAAGCCGAAAAAGAGTTTGACAACACGGACCAATCAATAGATGAAGTTCTAGCGGAAGCGACAGAAGAAGCAATGAGCTTTTCATCCAATCGCCGTGACTTCCTTAAGGTACTCGGATTTGGGATGACAGCCGCTACCCTCAGTGCATGTGCAGAGGGGCCGGTGAAAAAAGCCATTCCTTATGTATCACGACCTGATACAATTCCTGATGAGATCATTCCTGGTGTAGCCAATTACTATGCTACCACCACTCCTTCGGGTATGCCTGCCTTGGCAAAGACACGCGAAGGACGTCCGATCAAGCTAGAAGGAAATCCCGACGCCTCTGTCAACAAAGGAGGACTCTCTGCTAGAGATCAAGCAGCCATCCTAGATCTGTATGATACAGATCGTCTGCGTGGTCCCAAGAAAAAAGGAAATCTATCTTCATGGGATGTACTAGACCAAGAGATTGCGCAGCAACTCGGTCAAATCCAGTCTAAGGGTGGCAGTATTCGCATCTTGACGAACTCTTTGATGAGCCCTACTTTGAAGAAGGCGATCGGGGAGTTCATGGGACAGTACCAGAATGTGCAGCACATCTCATTTGATGCTGTATCGAACTCAGCACTTGCCAAAGCACATGAGGTTGCCTTTGGACAGCGCATGATTCCTACTTACGCTTTTGACAAGGCGATGGAAATCGTGAGCATCGATGCCGACTTTCTCGGTACATGGATCAATCCTGTAGGTTTTGCGGCGGACTACGTTACAAACCGTGAGCCAGATAAGCCGATGTCTCGCCACACGCAGTTTGAATCCTTGATGACAATTACAGGCAGCAAGGCCGACCTTCGTGTGCCTTTGAATCCTTCTCAGTTGTCAGGTGTCGTACTCCAACTACACAACTTCGTGGCTGATAAGCTAGGTAAGCCTAGTCTTCGTCCACTGACGCATGATTTTGACCTTGCCTTTGGTTCTATCAAGCTCGCAGGCGAGAGACTAGCACAGAAGAGAGGGCAGTCATTGGTGGTATGTGGTTCCAATGACGTGTCTACTCAGCTTGTCGTGATTGCCATCAATCAGATGTTGGGCAACTACGGTACGACAATCGATCATGACAATCCTTCTTACTTCAGCCAAGGAAATGACGAAGCATTCGAAGGGCTGATGAAGGAAATGGGGCAGGGCAACGTGGATGCACTCTTTGTGCTAGGTGCCAACCCTGTATATCATTCTACGGCAGGAGCGAAATTTGGTGAAGCATTGAAAAATGTGGGACTGACAGTTTCTTTTGCCAATAAAGAAGACGAAACATCTGTACTGTGTACGTACACAGCGCCTGATCATAACTTCCTAGAGTCTTGGGGAGATGTACAGCAGAGCGAGCGTCACTACTCATTGGTACAGCCTACAATATATCCGATCTTCGACACACGTCAGGCAGGAGATACTTTCCTGAAGTGGGCGGGATCTGATAAAGATTTTCAGACATATCTTAAAGAGACATGGGAGTCTGACTTCTTCCCAGCTTCTAACGAATACAAGTCTTTCACGCAGTTCTGGAATGAGACCCTTCGCAAAGGGGTATTTGAGCTGCCCGCCAAGCCTGCTACTACGCTTCCTGAAGTCAACATTGAAGCACTCAAGCAAGCAGGAATCAGAATCGCGCGTTCGTTCAAAGGAAAAGTAGCAGAAGGTACATTTGACCTAGTCGTATATCCTCGTGTATCTCTTGGAGATGGTACTCAAGCCAATAATCCTTGGTTACAAGAGCTACCTGATCCCATCCAGCGTGTATCTTGGGACAATTATGTGACGGTTCCTTTGGCCTATGCGCAAGCAAATGGCATCAAGAACGAAGATGTCCTTCAGATCTCAGTAGGAGGAAAAGAGATGTTCATGCCTGTCATCGTACAGCCAGGACAAGCGATGAATACTCTGGGCATCGCCCTTGGGTTCGGTCGTACAAATGCAGGTCGTGTAGCGAAGAAAGCCAACGGGATTACAGAGGGTGGTCGTCAGATCGCAGGAGGTAACGCTTTCACGCTGACTAGCATGAAAGACGGAAACATCAGCTACTTCTCTGAAGGAGCTACAATTTCTGCGACAGGCACTACCTATCCGCTGGCACTGATCCAGACATTTAATACACTGTATGACGACGCAAAAGGAGTCGCTTTCGGATTTGACTATGACCGTTCGGAGTACATTGTAGATGAAACATACTCTGCTGCTTACGCAGACGGGACATATAAAGAGCGCGTCAAAGAGCGTGAAGCGATCAAGGAGCACTTGGTAACGCTTTGGGACAATCACTTTGAAGATGCTGAGACGCAGCGCACCATCCATTGGAAGATGGCGATTGACCTGAATAAGTGTACGGGTTGTGCGGCTTGTGTGGTTGCATGTAATGCAGAGAACAACGTACCTGTCGTAGGAAAGAACGAAGTACGTACACGTCGCGAAATGCACTGGTTGCGTATTGACCGCTATTATACAGGTAATCCCAATGATCCTGACACAGTCTTCCAGCCCATGCTTTGTCAGCACTGTGACAACGCACCTTGTGAGACGGTTTGTCCTGTACTGGCTACCATCCACTCAAACGAGGGCTTGAACCAAATGACTTACAACCGTTGTATCGGTACGCGTTACTGTGCCAACAACTGCCCTTATAAAGTGCGTCGCTTCAACTGGTTCAACTACTGGAACGATGAGGAATTCTTTGGTGACTTCTACACACACCAGAAATTGGGTCGTTTGGTATTGAACCCAGATGTGACCGTACGTTTCCGTGGAGTCATGGAGAAGTGTTCTTTCTGTGTGCAGCGTCTGCAGGAAGGAAAGCTGAAGGCGAAGGTAAATGCGAAATCTACTTTTGCGAGGCCTGAAGATGGAGAAATTCAGACAGCTTGTCAGCAGTCTTGTCCGACAGGTGCCATCGTATTTGGTGATGCCAACGATCCCAACTCTGCCATCTCTAAGGCCATCCGCCACCAGCGTAGCTACGCAGCATTGGAAGAAGTAAAAGCCCTTCCATCTGTACAGTATCAAGCATTGGTACGCAACAGAACGCATGAGGAGCAAGGATACCGAGATGCTGAGTTCGAGAAGTGGAGAAAAGCGACTTATCCTGGCTATAAAGGATCAGAGTCTGACCACGGTGGGGATCATAAGGAGGAAGCGCACAAAGAAGGCGAACACGCATAAGCAATGAATATGGATCGGTTCCCAAGTGGGAGCTGATCCCCTGATTGATATACTGTCCTGAAGGACACACACATAAAAGAACAGTTAGTCTCAAAGAACCAATCGTATAATGTCCCACGTTAGATCTCCAATACGCCAAGAATGGGTCACCAATACTGACACGTACGGTAAGATTACCGACGATGTCGTGCGACCCATTGAAACCAAGCCCAATGCCCTGTGGCTTGTATTCACTGCTATTTCTGGTTTGGTCATGATCATGTGTTTTACGCTGATCGGCTGGACCATTTACAAAGGTATCGGAACCTGGGGTCTGAACAAGACCGTAGGATGGGGTTTTGATATCACCAACTTCGTATTCTGGGTAGGTATCGGTCACGCAGGTACCCTGATCTCAGCAGTACTCATGCTGTTCCGTCAGGAATGGCGTAATTCGATTAACCGTGCATCGGAGGCGATGACCATCTTCGCTGTATTCTGTGCGGCACTTTTCCCATTGATCCACATGGGGCGTATTTGGCTGGCGTATTTCACGTTGCCATTGCCCAACACGCGGGGTTCACTTTGGGTGAATTTCAACTCTCCACTACTTTGGGACGTATTTGCGATTTCAACTTACCTGACGGTATCGTTGGTGTTCTGGTATCTAGGGATGATTCCTGACCTTGCGACGATTCGTGACCGTATGGCACGTGGTGGCCGTAAGATTGCTGCCTACATCTATGGTGCTTTGGCATTTGGATGGGAAGGATCTTCTCGTAACTGGTCTCGCTACGAGGTCATTTCCTTGATCCTTGCAGGTCTAGCGACACCGCTTGTACTCTCTGTACACTCTATCGTATCTATGGACTTCGCGACGGCGGTGATTCCTGGATGGCACACGACCATCTTCCCACCTTACTTCGTAGCAGGTGCGATTTTCTCTGGATTCGGTATGGTACAGACGCTGATGATTGTCACGCGTAAAGTGTACAAACTGGAGAATTACATCACTATGGACCACATGGAGTCCATTGCCAAGATTGTCATTGCTACAGGATCGTTGGTTGGATTGGCTTATACCACTGAGTTTTTCACAGCATACTATTCTGGAGCATTCTTTGAGCGCTATATCTTTATCAACCGTATGTTCGGGCCTTACTCTTGGGCTTACTGGATCATGTTTACGTGTAATGTAATCACACCGCAGCTGTTCTGGTTCCGTTCGATTCGTCGCAACATGGTCTTGACATTCATCATTTCCATCTTTGTAAATGTGGGTATGTGGTTTGAGCGATATGTGATCATTGTGACTTCGCTTCACAGAGATTACATCACTTCAAGTTGGGCTGATTATTATCCTACATGGGTCGAGGCAGGTATTTTCATCGGTACGTTTGGGTTCTTTATGTTCCTTTTCTTCCTCTTCTCTAAGTATCTACCCGTCATCAACATGTTTGAGGTGAAAACTTTGATGCACAACATCAAGAAGCCTCAGCACGTGATTGAAACTGAAGCCGCTTTGGCAGCAGATGCTGCACGCCAAGACAGCTAAAAACGAATGAACACACGATTGACTAGAACACAGAACACACACATTAATCATTTAGGATAATGGAAAAAAACTTTTTGGTAGGGAAGTTCTGGAATACGGAGCATGTACTCGATGCCGTCAAGAAGTTTCAGGAGAAAGACATCCTGGTATATGACGTGTACTCTCCCTTTCCGATTCACGGAATAGAGCCTTATCTCAATATTCGTCGTTCAAGATTGGCAATTGCAGCGTTCTTGCTGGGATTGACAGGAGCGACACTCGCGGTTACTTGCATGAGCTTGATTTATGGGGTGATTTGGCCCATGAACATTGGGGGTAAGCCAGCTTTGGCCTTCCCAGACTTTGTGCCTATTACATTCGAAGCAACTGTATTTTTCGCTTGTCATGGTATGGTCCTTACCTTCTTCATCGTCGGACAGTACTGGCCTGGCAAAAAGGCGAAGTTGTTTGATGATCGCCAGACGGATGATGTATTCGTCGTAGCGATTGATCAAGCCAAGTTGGAAAATGAAGAGGAGGCAAAGGAAGTATTTGCCCAGACAGGAGCTTACGAAATCACCAAGAAAACTTTATAAGAATCATGCACAATATGCTATCCAATATAAAGTGGTTGATCGTAGTAGTTTTGATCGTCGCCCTGATGAGCGGATGTAACTACGACAACGCTAAGCGTAATGTGGAGTATGCACCTAACATGTACAACTCCCTGCCGCTAGAACCTTACTCGCAGACAGAGTACCACGAAACAGATATCGGTGGGAACTTTTATGCGAATGAAAAGAAAACCGATCAAGAAGTCTTGAAGGAGTTGAATTTTGAGTACGGAATGGCTGCTCAAAAGGCACCTAAAGGAACAGTTCCTCGTGGAGAATCTCAATACTACGAATCAGAGCATCAAATTCCCTGGCAGCCCTATCCTTTCGAGAATACGCCTCAAGAGTATGAAAGAGCAGGTCTTGAGTTGGACTTTCCTGGCAACTACCAGTTCACTTCTGCTTCCTTTGAGAAAGGAGAAGAACTGTACACGACTTTCTGTGTGAACTGTCACGGAGCCAATGGTGCTGGAAACGGTATCTTGGTCCAGAAAGAAAAGTATGCAGGTGTACCTGCCTACGAGCAGCGTCTTGCACAGATCACTGTTGGGAAGATGTTCCACACATTGACTTATGGAAAAGGTGTAATGGGATCACACGCAGGGCAGATGACACAGCGTGAAAGATGGGAAGTGATCAACTACATCCTTCAATGGCGTCCAGAAGGAGCAGATCCAGGAGATGGATATGCAGCAGCGGACGTAAAAAAATGACGATTTCTTTCATCTATAAAAATTAGGAACAGTGGCAGACACACATTTTAATCCTGAATCATTACGCGAGCGGTTTGTGATGCCGTCTCGTCTCAGAAATATATCCTTTGGATTGATGGGAATCGGTCTTGTGTTGCTAGTAATGGGATATTTCCTAGCTTCTGGCAGCAGCGACGCTTCTCATCAAAATGAATCGCATGGTACAGAAGAGCATGCGTCTCTCGAAACACCAGCTACTGCTGATGTGTATCAGGTAGCAGATGATGATTTATTAGACGAGCATCATGAAGGGCATCACCATGAGCCAGGCATGCCATTGCGCGAAATTGGCTTGAGCCAACGAGTACTGGGTAACTTCTTGCTCTGTGGGATGTATTTCTTCCTCTTTGGAACAGGTGCTTTCTTCTTTATCATCATTCATAAGGTAGGCAACGCAGGATGGCATGTCGCGCTCCACAGGGTGGCAGAAGCCGTCTCGATGTACCTCCCGATTGGTGCGATTGTATTTGCGATCCTTTTGTTCTTCCTCCCAGATCTTTATGATTGGGCATATGTCGAAGCGACAGGTACACCTGATAAGCTCATTGAGTTGAAGGCAGGCTGGTTGAATACGGCATTCTTCGTAGGACGTACCGTTGTATTTGTAGGCGCGTGGATCTTGGTTGCGATGTTGATCCGTCGTTGGTCTATCGCTCAGGATGATGATCCAGGCAATGCACTGGGATATTTCAAGAAGCAAGGTGTTGTGGCGTCTATCGGATTGGTATTCTTTGCGATCTCATTCTGTTTGTTCACAGTCGACTGGATCAAGTCTTTGGAGCCTCACTGGTTCTCGACGATTTTTGGTGTACTTCAGTTTGGTCGTTCGATGGTTTCCACCATGGTGGTCCTGTACTTCATCACGGCTTACCTGAAGAGCTTGGGATACCTTAAGGCAGTGAATAAATCTCACTTCCACGACATTGGAGGTTATACCTTTGGATTTACGATTTTCTGGTCATATATCTGGTTGGCACAGTATCTACTTATCTGGTACTCAAACATTCCAGAAGAAGGCTTCTACTACGTGAAGCGCTACAGAGTAGAGGATAGCATGTACCTAGGAGGAAACTTTAACTTCTTCTTCTACGGCAACATCATTCTGAACTTCTTGGTTCCCTTCCTTGCACTAGTAGCACCTATCGTAAAGCGTAACATTAAGTATTATCTACCCGTAGGAATACTCTTGCTTTATGGTCACTGGCACGATCTGTATCAGCAAATCATGCCTGGAGCTGTAGGACGTTCTTGGGACATTGGCTTGATCGAATTGGGTATGTGGATGACTTTCGCAGGTATTTTCATCTTCACCGTATTCACTTCACTCACGAAAGCCAATCTCTTCGCATTGAACCACCCTTATATGCAGGAATCCGCTCATCACAACACAGGTGAGATCTACAGGGAATTTGATGTGGCAGAAGCATAAGACATATCAACCTTGCAGGGAAATCTTGCAAGGTTTTTATGGAAAAAAATACATATGATTTTAACAATGTGTTCTTTTTTGTGTTAGTATAAATAAGCGCAGGTGCGAAAGCAGGAAATAGTCATCTTCTTTCTCACCTAAGACAGAATACACGCATTTGCATTAAGATTTAAACCATGCTGGAAGCTCAATCACTCATACAACTCGCACAGATCATATTGATCGCCATCTTTGTTCTGGTGTGCGTAAACTTGTATCTGGTTTTCCGCTTAAAGGAGATTGATCCCTTTAAAAAGTGGAATCCACATGCAATCAACGGAGGTCTTTTCATGGTCTTTTTGATCGTGGGATTGATCGCTGCTGTTGTTTCTACTCAAGAGTATGACAAATATTTCACCCTTCTTTACAATCCCAACTCTATACATGGAGTAGAGATTGATCGGATGATGTGGAATACGATGTTTGTCTCATTGTTTGTTGCTGTTGTGACGAATATTTTCCTCTTCTATTTCTCTTGGAAATATCGTCAGAAGAAAGGGCGCAAAGCACTTTACTACCCACATAATAATAAGTTAGAGATCATCTGGACGGTCGTACCTGCGATTGTTTTGACTCTGCTCATTTTTGATGGAGTAGGTGTTTGGCACGACATCTGGGCTGAGCCAGAAGAAGGAGAAGAAGTTATGTATGTAGAGGTAAATGGTAAGCAGTTTGGATGGACTGTTAGATATCCTGGACAGGACTTGGAGTTTGGTGAGACCCATGTTTCCTACATCAATGAAGATAAGGGAAATACATTGGGCTTCAACATGAGTGATAAGAATGGGATGGATGACCTCGTGACATACGAGATGCACCTACCTGTAGGCAAGAAAATCGACATGAAGATTCGTTCTCGTGATGTCTTGCACTCAGCGACGATCGCGCACTTCCGCGTGAAGATGGATGCTGTACCTGGAATGACGACACACTTCCCATTCGAGACGCGCTACACGACGAAGGAATACATCGAGAAATTTAACAAGCCAGAAGACTTCGAGTTTGAGATGTCTTGTCAGCAGATTTGTGGGGCCGCTCACAACAACATGCGTCTGGTGGTAGTAGTAGAAACGCAAGAAGAATATGATGCATGGTTGGCGCAGCAGCGCACCTTTGCACAGTTCTACGAAGACACAAACGGCGAAAATCCTATGGCACGCTTTGCGGACGCAGAAGGGGAGAAAAAAGAAGAGGCAGAGGAAGCACAGCCTGCACCTGAAACAGAGGAAGTAGCCCTGAACTAAAAGAATTAACAACCAAAGAAGCTTAAGAATAAACGAGAGGATATGTCTGAAGTTAAATCTGTTCAACACGCTGGAGGGGGGCTTCATGATGAGCTGCATGACCATGCAGAGCACCATCATGACCATCACCACGGCAATTTCTGGACAAACTATGTGTTTAGCACAGATCACAAGGTGATCGCTAAGCAGTTTTTGATCACGGGGATTATCATGGCCATCATCGGGATTGGGATGTCTACCCTTTTCCGCTTGCAATTGGCTTTCCCAGACCAAAGTTTCCCAATTCTGGAAACACTACTAGGAAAATGGGCTCCTGACGGAAAGTTGGATCCTAGTTTCTACTTGGCATTGGTGACCATGCACGGGACCTTCATGGTATTCTTTGTATTGACTGCTGGTCTGTCGGGTACCTTCTCCAACTTCTTGATTCCGCTACAGGTAGGCGCACGTGACATGGCTTCAGGATTTATCAACATGCTTTCTTACTGGTTCTTCTTTACTTCCAGTGCGATCATGTTGGTCTCCCTATTTGTCTCTACAGGACCTGCTGCGGCAGGATGGACAATTTATCCTCCTTTGAGTGCATTGCCTCAGTCTATCCCTGGTTCAGGTACAGGTATGACCCTCTGGTTGATCTCCATGACATTCTTCATCGCTTCATCTTTGATGGGGGGCATCAACTACATCACCACTGTGATGAACCTACGTACCAAGGGTATGTCTTTTGACCGTCTCCCATTGACTGTATGGGCATTCTTTTTGACTGCGATCATCGGAGTGCTTTCGTTCCCTGTATTGTTCTCAGCTGCCCTATTGTTGATGTTTGACCGTTTGCTCGGTACATCATTCTACTTGAGTGATATCTTCATCGGCGGTGAATTGCTACACTATCAAGGAGGATCTCCGATTCTTTACCAACACTTGTTCTGGTTCTTAGGACACCCTGAGGTATACATTGTACTACTCCCTGCTCTGGGTATTTCTTCAGAGGTTATCTCCGTCAACTCTCGTAAGCCGATCTTTGGATACAAAGCGATGATTGGTTCGATGGTAGGTATTGCCTTCTTGTCTTTCATTGTATGGGCACACCACATGTTTGTGACGGGGATGAACCCATTCTTGGGAACAGTCTTCATGCTCTTTACATTGGTTATTGCTGTACCTTCTGCGATTAAGGCTTTCAACTATATCACGACACTTTGGAAAGGAAACATACGGTTTACGCCTGCGATGCTGTTTGCGATCGGATTGGTCTCTTACTTCATCACAGGGGGTATCACTGGTATCTTCCTAGGTAATGCGGCTTTGGATATTCCTTTGCACGATACATACTTTGTGACGGCTCACTTCCACTTGGTGATGGGTAGTGCTTCTGCATTCGGTCTGTTTGCGGGTGTGTACCACTGGTTCCCCAAGATGTTTGGTCGCATGATGAATCCTCGCTTGGGATACATCCACTTCTGGTTCACGTTTGTTTCGCTGTACTTGGTATTCTTCCCCATGCACTTCATGGGATTTGGTGGGGTTGCCCGCCATTACTACGAGTACACGAACTTCGACTTCATGAGTAACTTTGGAGACTTGAGTGTATTCATCACAATCTCTGCGATTGTAGGTTTCTTTGGTCAGTTTTTCTTCCTCGCCAACTTCTTCGGAAGCATCTTCTGGGGCAAGAAAGCACCTGCGAACCCTTGGAATGCGAACACACTCGAGTGGACGACACCTCGTCTTCCTGGACACGGGAACTGGGTTGGAGAGATCCCAACCGTATACCGTTGGCCATACGATTACTCTAAGCCTGGTGTGAAGCAAGACTTCTTGCCTCAGCATATCCCAGCGGAAGAGATCGAGTGGGAAGAAGGATTCCAGCCTGAGACACCTCAGCCTGAAGTAGTCCCTCATACAGCTCCTGAAACTGTTGATCAAACAGAAGAGAAAGAGGCATAATATTGAATAACAGAATATCTTCAACGGCACCAATCGTTAAGCGATACCGAAGCATCGCTACTGTAACGGTTGGTGCCGTTATCTTTTTGATCCTTGTAGGAGGGCTGGTACGCATGACAGGTAGTGGGATGGGATGTCCCGACTGGCCTAAGTGCTTTGGGTACATGGTGCCCCCAAGTAATCCTGAGGACATAGAATGGCGCGCGGGGAAGGAATATCCCAAAGGAGTGATGATCGTCAAAGACGAGGCACTCTGGGAAGCAATAGAAACTTTTACCACTGGGGATTCATTTGATCCTGACAATTGGGAAAAGTTCACAGCACATGATTACGCGATTTATAATCCACTGCACACCTGGATAGAGTACATCAATCGTCTGATTGGGGTCTTGATAGGGGGCTTTGCCTTGTTGACACTTGGTTTTGCCTTTCCCATACGACGGATGTATCCGCGAGCCTTCTGGTTCAGTGTATTTGGACTATTTATGATCCTGGTTCAGGGTGGGATCGGTGCTTACGTGGTACGTACCAATCTCGAGACTGGAGCGATCTCCATCCACATGTTGATTGCATTGTTGATTGTCGCGCTCTACATATTTGCCTTACTGGCGACATACAAGGAGCGATTGAATAATCGATTTGAGCTACCCAAGGGTGTGCTTTTGCTAGGTTGGGTGACACTCATCCTTACGTTGGTGCAGATCATCATGGGGACACAAGTACGAGAAGAAGTAGATATCCTTGCCAAGACGTTGGGGGAATCTCAGCGCGATCAATGGATCGATGCGTTGGCAGGATCTATATATGATGTTCACAAATACTTTTATTATGCAGTGACTGCCGCAGCGGTTTTCTGGGGACTTCGCATGAGGCCTCTATTTGACCAGTCTGCGATTAAGTATTTGACATGGACGATGTGGGGGACACTTGTTGCAGAGATTCTCTTAGGAATCGGAATGCACAGGTTAGATATTCCCGCGGTTTTTCAGCCAAGTCATTTGCTCTTGGCTACGATGCTTTTTGCTTCAGCTTTTGCTTTGCTGGGCATTATGATTTTAGGAAAAAAAAGAAAGTAAAGATTAGACTTTAGGTAGAATCTTTAGAGGAATACACACAGTATGATATCAGAAAGAGTTAAAGAGCAAGCAGAATCGGGAATACTGACGCGGATCAAAGAGGGTTGGGACGCATACAGTCAGTTGACCAAGTTCAAGCTTTCTACTTTGGTGGCGTTGTCGGGCATGCATGGCTATTTGATGGCTGCAGGTCGCGACTTCGATTGGTTTTTGCTGTGCATGGTGGGTTTAGGAGCCATGTTGGTGACAGGTGCATCCAACATCCTGAATCAAATCTTTGAGAAAGAATATGACAAACTGATGGCTCGTACGGCAAATCGTCCGCTTCCTTCGGGAAAGATGACGACAGCCCAAGGCGTGTGGCTGGCTTTGCTATTGGGAATAGGAGGGGTGTACATCATGGGACACTTCTTTAATCTTCCTGCTGCATTGTTCAGCATCATTGCTTTGCTGTCTTATGCCTTTGTCTACACACCGATGAAGCGTATTTCGCCCATTGCTGTGTTTGTTGGGGCTATTCCTGGTGCTTTGCCTCCCCTCATTGGATGGGTAGCGCATACGGGAACATTAGGAGATGGTGCCATCATATTGTTCATTTTCCAGTTTTTCTGGCAGTTTCCTCATTTCTGGGCCATTGCTTGGCAGATGGATGAGGACTATCAAAAGGCAGGGTTCAAAATGCTGCCTACAGCTGCTGGAAGAACAAAATTCAGTGCGTTGTTGATTTTGATCTACACATTGGCTTTGGTGCCACTTTCGTTCTTTGCTGTAAAAGCAGGAATGGTCGGATGGTGGGGATTTGGAGGGCTGGCCCTTTGTGGAGCCTTATTTGCCATCCCTGCATTTGCCCTGTATAAGAGTATGGAGAAAAAACGCGCACGTCAAGTTATGTTTGCTTCCTTCTTTTACCTCCCATTGATACAGGTGGTATTTTTAGTAGGATAGCAGAAATTGCGTATAAATCATTGAATAAATCCATAACTATGAGTTCATTAGATCTCCGTATGGAAGAAAAAAATTACATCGTACATCCTCAAAAATTTGGTCTCTGGTTATTCATCCTGACGATCATCATGATCTTTGGTGGATTTACCAGTGCGTATATCGTGCAGGTTGACTCTATAGATTTGGCGAGTCGTACTACTTACGATCTGCCCAGTATTTTGGGGAGAAATTTGATCGTGATGCTGGTGAGCAGTGTGACGATGCAGTTTGCGATTTGGGCAGCCAAGCGCGAACAGAATTTGCAGGCCATTATGGGATTGGTCATGACGCTCTTTTTGGGACTGTTCTTTTTGTGGGGACAGTGGCAGGCATTCCAGGAATTGACTTCAAGTGGGCTTCCCTTCATTGACAAAGAACGAGCGGATAACTCTGTTGCCTTTTTCTATGTGATCACGGGCGTGCATGGAGCACACATTGTAGCGGCTATCTTGGTCGTCGTAGTAACACTCCTACAGACAGCTTTCGCAGGGTTTAGAGCAGGCCGCAAGAAAATTGCCTATGAGTTAACAGGGATTTTTTGGCATTTCTTGGGTCTTTTATGGGTCTATTTGTATTTATTCTTGAAATTCGTCCCCGACACGTTGAAGGAGTCGGTCTGATATATTAAATTAGTAGCATATTTTTAACGAGCAACACACACATTTGCTATGGCAGAAGTATCTGTAGATCCTAAGGCGCTCCTGGAAGGGGAACGACCGATATATAAAGCCAGTTGGGGGAAACTCTTCATGTGGTTCTTCCTGGTTTCCGATGCTTTTACTTTCTCAGGATTGTTAATCGCATACGGTGCATCACGCGTAAGAGCAGGATCAGATGGGTTCGCTTGGGCCGATCCGGAAGTGGTATTTACCCACGCTCCGATCCTCCACGAGCTTTTCCATATTGAAGCTCCGCTTGTCTTCGTGGGTCTGATGACATTCGTCTTGATCCTGAGTAGTGTGACTATGGTACTTGCGGTAGAAGCAGGTCACCGTAAGTCCAAGAAAGAAGTCCAGAAATGGGTATTCTACACCATCATTGGAGGGGTCACCTTCCTTTCTTGTCAGGCATATGAGTGGTATCACTTCATCTCGGGTACACCCGATGGAGGGATCATGGTCAGTGCGACGATGCTAGAAAATGAACTGGAATCCGCAGGTTACCAAGTCCCTAATCTGGACGATCAGAAACGCATTGTGTTCTATCCTGGAGGTAGAGAGCATTTCTTTGAAGCGGTGGCACATTCTGATGGACACGGCGTCGAGGGGCATGATCATATCACGAGCCTTGGACTCGTAAATGGTGCGACCATCACGGATGAAGCCGACATCGAGAAGATTCTTGAGCACGCGCATCATGCACACGACGGTTCTTACATCATGGATTGGGAAGACGTCTCGAATACAAAGGAAGGATTTGACCTGGCAGAATTGCTCCCTCGCGGATCGGAGCTGGAGGACCTTGCGACAGTCAAGATGTACGAGGTACAGGGAATCGCTGGTAATACGGTTTCTCTTCGGATGCCCAATGGATTCCGTGTGAAAGATCTGACCATCATCGATGAGCTGTTCCAACCTGCCGTCGATAAAGAAGGACATGTAGTCAATGATAAAGGCTACTTTGTATCTCAAGGGGGGGCGAATCTTGAAGCGAACCAATATGGACCGCCAGCTTTTGCCGATCTTTTCTTCTTTGTGACAGGTTTCCACGGAACACACGTATTTTCAGGTGTTGTGCTATTGGTCATCCTTTATCTGAACACACGCAAAGGGGTATATGAGAAGCGCGGACACTACGAGATGACAGAGAAGATTGGGTTGTACTGGCACTTTGTAGACCTCGTTTGGGTCTTTGTATTTACCTTCTTCTACCTTGTATAGGAAACGCAGAATTGAGAGAAGAGAGCCGTGACGGTTAATATTTTGTCACTGCTCTCTCTTCCCAACTCTCAACCTTATTCGGAACACAGAACACACATTTTTACCATCTATAAAAAATAAGATTATGGCTGCAGAAGGCGCATCAGCAAGGAAAGAAATCATCCAAACGGCGGTGATTCTATCTGCTTTGACAGCATTCGAGTTCTTGATCGCTTTCACCTGGAGAGGAATGTCTGAGGCTATGGACATCTCTATGGCTACGGGACAATTGATGAAGAACTTGCTTTTCATCATCTTGACACTCTTCAAAGCATTTTACATTGTGGCATATTTCATGCACCTCAAGCACGAGATTCGTCGCATGTCTGTGACGATTGTCCTTCCTTTCCTATTCATCGTATGGTTGATCATTGGATTGATTATTGAAGGAAACTCTTGGGGGGAAGGTATGTCACAACAATCTGCACAAGTGGAAGTTGTAATGGATGAAGCAGATCTGATTTCAGAAGCGGATTTGCTGAAATATCAATAAATCATCTACATGTGATTCGTACAGCGGATTACATGTCAATGTTGGAATTGCACACTTATGGCAAATAGGAATGTCCAGGCACGGGTAGCCATTGTATTGGTTCTCCTCGTGCCTATTTTATTACTCGCATACTTCTACAACTTTACCAGCCCTGTTTTTAGTGGGGTACCTTTTGAGTATAGCTATGTGGACGGAGATTCTGCCAAGCGCGAACTCCCCATATTTGAACTAGTAGATCTGAATGGAGATACACTGAATAGGGAGGAGCTATTGGGCAAAGTCGTGATCATGGACTTCTTTTCAGTTGATGATGACGATGGATCGTTGCCCTATCCTTTGGCAACGGTCTTGCATGGAAATATCAAACGACTCTATGACAATATTGCTTGGGAAAAAGAGCCTGAAATCGTCATGATTTCGGTGAATACAGGCGACACCCTTCCTGAAATTGTGCGCTATGTACAGGACCTCAAACGCAGGTATTCGGAGAACAAACCCATTGAAGATGATCGTTGGAAGTTTGTCCATGGCAATTTGGAAGATGTCTATCGCATCGGACAAGGGGCTTTTGGATTGGATGGATTCGTCGGGCATAAGCCAGGAGACGTATCCTTCACAGCCAAGCAGGCAGCACTGATCGACAAGCAGGGCATGGTCCGTAAATTTTATGTAGCGACAGATCTACAGTCTGAGCGGAAGATCTTTGAAGATTATATTGCCCTGCTGAGGATGGAATACTCCGATGAGGTGGATAGGATGCGTGGACGTGAGGATTAGAGAACAAGAGAAGTCAGAGGTTAGATATTGAGAAATGAAATTTACCTCTCATTTCTAGCCATCCACTGAATAGATTAAAAGAAATCTATACTTAGGGCAAACTTAAGTCGAGCGTGAGAGTTCTAAGAAATAAGCAAAACGAGAATATAAGAGAATAAAGCTCGAAGATTTACACATATGCAAGAGACAACTGTCAAATACAACGACAAGGTTTTTCTCCCTCTGATCTGGGTGTTTAGTATTGTAGTTCCTATTTTGGTAGGCATCTTGATGACGCCTGGATTGATCCCTAAGTTGGGACTTAGTTTCCAGAGTGTACTTCCCAAGATCAATGCAGGGATCAACTCTACGGTATCTGTTTTGCTGGTGCTGGGTATCGTCTTCATCAAGCAAGGCAAGAAAGAGTTGCACAAGCGAATGATGCTTTCAGCTTTCACCTTATCTGCGCTCTTTTTGGTGGTATATGTATTGTATCACTTATCGGCGGGTCACAGACCGTTTTGTGAAGAATCTTGGGTATCAGCCCCTGTGTATTATACCATACTGATTTCTCACGTGTTGCTTTCTGTCACGATCATTCCTTTGGCGTCCTTCTCCATATACAGGGCTTTGAATGAAAACTTCACCAAGCACAAGCGCATGGCAAGGATAACTTTTCCTTTGTGGTTGTATGTCTCGGTGACAGGGGTGTTGGTGTACTTCATGATTGCGCCTTGTAGTTAATGATATTGGAAGACAACAGAAGTCAGAATCATATGGGTCTTATGAAGAAAACCTTAAAATATATCATACTTGAGTTGATCATCCTGATGGGGTTCATCATGCAGAGTTGGGCGCAGTGCTCCACTTGTAAGGGCGTCGCCCAATCGCAGAATACAGACGGTGAGTACTTCGTCAGTGGGATCAACATGGCGATCTTGTACTTGTTGGCCCTGCCGCTATGCATGCCGATTGTGTATGGTGTGGTGTGGTACGTGCGGACGAAGCGGAAGAAGGTAGAGGAGGGGTAGGGGTTAGCCTACATACATTAAAGTTAAATGATAAAAGCGATTCTAAGTGGGATCGCTTTTTTGTTTTTCTCTACCGTACACTTTTTCAAAGTTAGATCAGATTGAGCTTAAAGGAGGTCCATTTCCTCCTATCTACCAGGATTTCAATAAA
>JBCBFT010000034.1:0-54902 GCA_038527485.1 Bacteroidota bacterium | reverse complement strand
AGATTCATCATTGGGATTGGTTCTTTTTTCCTAATAATCCCGAGTCTAATGCTCGGGACGCTGAAGGCGATAGTTAAATATTAAAAAACTTACGTTACGGAGTAATGAGCAGGATTTTTCTATACAATTCCTTTCCTACTTCTGTGCTAAGGTGTGAGCAATGATACTTATCGGGCGGTGAAATTTCGTGAAGATTTTCGGTAAAAAATCTCCTCAAGATAGGGTGTTTCATGATTTCAGTCGATTGAATGCAATACGATAAGTTGGACAGAAGACTAAAACCATGTTTGAAACCTCAAATCTGCGAAAAGTTTGCACATTCAGAACCTGAACTTCCTCTATTTTGATCGATTTAGCTCCACTACATCTCACAAAATAGCTTTCATCAGAACCTGAAATCTCTGCTTTTTAGGTAGATTTTCATTGCTCCAACATGGTCTAAGAAAATGTAATCCCCAAAATGGGAATGATTTCCTTAGTCTTTTGTCCCTTTACTTAACTACTTACCATGGCAAATTCCATTCATTATGCTGTAGGGTTGTGTGTGTGAGTAGCAAAGAAGATCCTTTTATCTTCCTACATAAATTTTCCTAGGAGTTTCATACATACGATAATCGCCGAATAACTCCATTTAAGATGAGTTGATGTAAGGGAGAAAAAGTAGGATTCAGACTTGGCTAATCATCATCTAATTAAAAGGTTTTATCGGTTTCCATAAAGGGACAAATTTATACATCAATTTCACAACAATTTTCTCCTAATACTTAGGCAGCTATATGATACTGGCCTTTTTTACGCTACTAGCTAGAACTTTTTCCCTCTCCTTACTCGTAAAAATCCCTATTATTGTATTTCAAAAATCGAATACATGATCATTCAACTCAATCCTCATATAGAAGAAGAGCAGCAAGGCAGAATCCAGGAGCAGATTCACTCCATTGGTTATAAATCATCCGAAGTAAAGACCCAATATGGCCATTACCTGATCGGTATTGGGAAGAATGCTTTTGATCCTCGGCAGTTTGGGACGCTACCTGGCGTGAAGGATATTCACATTGTGACAGACGCCTACCAACTGGTCTCACGCAAGTGGAAAGTCCATCCTACAAAAATTGACCTGGGAGATGGTGTTTCGATAGAGGAGGGTAATTTGGCGATCATGGCAGGTCCTTGCTCCATTGAGAACGAGGATCAGATTCGCGCAATTCTTGAGCATCTTCAAGATCAAGGGGTACGGATCATGCGGGGTGGGGTATACAAGCCGCGCTCTTCCCCCTATTCCTTCCGCGGATTGGGGATTGAAGGGCTAAAACTTTGGGCAGAACTGGCGCGCGAGCATGGGATCAAGATCATCACAGAGGTAATGCAAGTTTCCCAAATAAAAGAAATGGCCGATTACATAGATATCTTCCAGGTCGGTGCGAGAAATACCCAAAATTTTAACCTATTGGATGCACTCGGCGACGTCGATAAGCCTGTCATGCTCAAGCGAGGGATTTCAGGAACGATTGATGAATTACTGCAATCAGCAGAGTACATCTTTTCGGGGGGAAATGAGCGCATCATGCTCTGCGAACGGGGGATACGTAGCTACGAGAAAGCTTATCGCAATACCATGGACATCAATGCGATTGCCATGCTCAAAGAAAAGACGCATCTGCCTGTGATTGCTGACCCTTCGCATGGTATCGGGATACGGGATTTTGTCGAACCTGTGGCCTTGGCTGCTGTCATGGCAGGAGCGGATGGCGTGATTTATGAGACGCATCCCGTACCTCAGAAGGCTTTTTCTGATGCGCAGCAAACCATCAGCTTTGAGGCATCTGCACAGTTGATCCAAAAGATGCGTGCAGCAGTCGCTTTGCGTGAAGATAATTAGGGAACCTATAAGAAACGTTTTATCAAAGATAAGGAGGCTGCCTCATGTTGGGGCAGCCTCGCTTTTATCACATAGATGGTTATTAGGTTTATTCTACAATCTCGACATCAATAGGCCCTACATTGTAACGGCTCCAGATGGCACCGCCACGGCTCGTTCCTTGCTGCACTTGCGCATTGGCGCGTCGCTCGATGAAGACCCGTGCAGTCCCGATGCCCAGTTCCTCCAATTTATCCTTCGGCAGCACGATCGAAGTCGCGCCAGGGTCCGCCTCAATGAAAATCTGGGCATCTCCTTCGTTAATCCCATTGATCGTCACCGTGATGATTTCTCCCGCTACGATAGGACTGCCTTCCCAAATCAGTGTAAATGCGGCGCCTTGAGAGATCTCTGTCAAGCTAGCGGAAAGCCCGATTTCTGAGGCGAGGCTGACCGCATTTTCAAATGTATTTTGCTCCAAATCTGTGTAAGAGAATGTCCCAGACGCGACTTTGCCTGCAAAATCTTGCTCATAATAAGCCAAGATAGGCTTCCAAGGCATCTGATCTCCGTCGTAGGTGATCTCAGCAGGCTCGCTCAATTCCAAGATCGTTCCGGTCGCACTTCCAAAGCGGAAAGTTGCGCGGGCATATGTCTTGTCCTCATTCGCATCGTACACGAGTCGGTATTCACCATAGACGGTATCTTGATCGACATTGACAGAGGGCTCACGCTCACAGGAGATAAAGATTAGCGATAAGGGAAGGATAAGCAAAAGAATGCGTTTGAAGATATTCATTTGATCAGAGTTAAATGAGAATTGTTGTGAATGAAAATGGGGGATAAAATGAAAATCTACAGGTGTAACGAACTAGAAAAGAAATACCCCCCGCAAGGGAGGGCATGAAGAATGAATATATGAGCGTCACATATGGATTCATTCATTTACGCGTTTCAAGACCTCTGAAGCACCTGATCGGCGCTGTTTCTTGTTTCGTTGCTTTCCAAAATTGTGGGAATAAGAGAGCCTGACAATGCGACCTTCGAAGTCGTAGTTCCAGTCGTAGAAGATTCCTTGTTCAGGTAACACATTGACAAAGCCCAAAAATGTACCTGTGTTGAAAATGTCTGTGCAGGATAGGGTAAGCGTGGCATGATCGAATGTTTTCTGTAGCCCTAAGTTGAAGGTGGTCTGCTGTGGTTGATAGATGGTTCCTTGATAGACCAAAGAATTCCATGTCCCACTGAGTGAGAGTGACCAGCTTTTGTGCAACTGAAAATCTTGAGAGATATCTAGGGTGAAAAAAGGATGCGATTCTATCCTGCGTCCAGTGGGAAAATTGATTTGATCCCGTCTCCAATAGCTTCCGACGTTGTAGCGCGAACTCCAAAATCGAGTAAATGTCAAAGGGAAGCCCATGTTTAGCCCTAGTTGTTGACGATTTTCGATATTGTCCGAAACCAACAAGAGAAGATTTTCTTCTTGATTGAGAAAAGGGATGGCATAGCGAATGATGGGATTGTCATCGGCTGAATAGCTCAACGAGAGGAAAAGCGCACGATGGCGAAGGGTTGCTTCTAAGGTTTGATTGATGTTGGGAAGCGCCTGTATGTTACCCGCCAACACTGTGTAGGGATTGAGAAAGAAGAAGGCAGGGGCAAGGTTCTGGAAGCCAGGGCGTGCAATCCTTTCTCTGTATGCTGTGGTAAGCTGGGTGAACTCTGAAAACTGATATGTCAAACTGAGCGTAGGGAAGAAGCGAGAAATTTGACGACTGACTCCCTCGCGTTTGGAGCGCAAGGTTAAGTCAGAGTACTCGTATCGCAAGCCTCCTGTGAAAGAGAGTTTAGGACTTAAGTTGCCTTCCGTAGAAATATAGGCAGCGTAGATCTGCTCATCTAAGCGTATACTGTCGGTGAACAAACTGGTTGCGTCGGGGAGCTCGTTTTCATCCAACAAGGCTGTATGGTTGGCTACATGAGAAAGTGTGAGCTTGATGCCTGCTTCGAATCGAATGTTGTCCTTCCATTTTCCTTGGTAATCCAATCTTGCCACGTGGAATTCGAAGGGGGTTTCTTTTTCCGTATGAAAGGCAGATTTACTTAGGGGTTCACCTTCAGCATCCAGATTTTGTAGGGTGTAGCGCGTGGGATTCAGAATATTGAAGTTCAAGTAATCATAATCGGCCGAAAGACTGTGGGTTGGGGAAAGTTGATGGTGAATGTGCGTGCTAAGACTATATTGTCGGCTTACATTGATCTCCTTTCCTGTGAGCAAATCGCTAGGAATAGGGGAAATATCTCCCATATAATTGGTCCGTGTCTCTGCATCCAGTTCCCATTGTCTTCGCGCATATACGCCAAAGATGTCTATATAGGTTTTAGAATTTAGGTTATAGGTCATGCCTATTTTTCCATTGTAGTTGCCTATGTAGGCAGGTCTTTGGCTTTCTTGCTGGGTGCGTAGCCATCCATTATCAAATTGGATAGCGGAAACAATGTCTGAGTTCTGAAAGGTGTAATCCTGTGAAGTAGCTCCATCTGCATAAAGGTTCCACTTTCCTGATTTATAATTCAACACGGCTGAACCGCCATACTTTCCTCTCTGTCCATATCCTGCGTAGAGATTGATATTTCCATTGAGACCATCGGCTTCAAAGTCCTGGGTGACGATGTTGATGACTCCTCCTGTGCCGTCTGCATCATAGCTCGCAGGCGGATTATGAATGAGTTCAAGCGAGACAATCTGAGCCGCAGGGATGGACGCGAGGTATTGCAATAAGTCATTCCCATCCAGGCGAATTCGTTGTCCATCCAGGAAAACGACCACATTGTCACGTCCCAGAAGAGAAACATTGCTACTTGCGCGATCTACGCTGACGGCGGGTGACTTCTCTAGAAGCTCCAGCGCATGCCCTCCGGCTGCTGAGGGTAGCCGCGACACATTGACAATGGTACGATCAGCTTCCTGCACATAGGTGGATCTTTGGGCAGAAACAGTGACTTCATCTGTGGTAAATGTGGCGGATGTTAGGATCAATGTCCCTAAATCTATATCCTCCACAAGTCTCACCTCCTGCTGAAAGCCTTCATAACCGATAGCAGAAATGATTAATTGATAGTTGCCTGAAGGGATTTGTTCGAAGGAAAAATAACCAGTTGTATCTGCCACCTCACCCTTCATCAACTCTTGTGAGTCGGTCATGAGCATTACATTGCTGTAGGGGATAGGTACTGCTTTTTCATTCTGAATGATTCCCTCTATCCTATGCTGTCCAAACATCAAACTGTATCCTAAGGTCAGGAACAGAAGCATTACATCGCGTTGTATCATCATATTTACGTTTTGAAAAATTCGTGAACCTTAGTCGTGATGATGTAAAGCTATATGGTTTGTAATCAGTAATTTGGGAAAGAGGACGGAGGTTGTTTCTTACGATACAGACAGCATCCGATCCGTTAAATAGTCCCGAAATAGCCTATGATGTCATTCGTCCATCTCGCAAGGCGTTTGTCCTCTTTTCTTACACGCTCGTCCTGAAAGGATTTGCTTACAGCGACATTTTGCTACTTTCAGGAGATGGAGATTTTGAAGAAGTATGATCGATGGAACTGGGAGCGAGTCAGCAGGCACCTAGCCTACTGGTTGCTGTGGGGTATCTTTTTTGTGACAGTCAATAAATTGACAGAAGAGGAACATGATCTCTGGCGATGGATCGCTTTCGAAGGGGTGGTTTTACCCATCAAGATAAGTTCTACCTACATCATTGCTTATGCGCTCATGCCACGGTTTTTGTATCGAAAGCGCTATGTCACCTTTGGCTTGTCGACGATGCTGGTCGCACTCTTTTTCGCGGCCTTATTATATGGGTTGTATGCCAGTCTGATCAATCCTGTCATTATGGAGTATCCCGAGCATTATCCTGTAGCAGAATTTTTGTACAAGGGAGTAGATTTGGTATACATTGCGTCCTTTGTGCTAGGAATCAAGTTTTTTCAAAATCATCTGTATGAGCAGGCGCGCAGTCAAGCCATTTTTCAGCAAAAGGTAGAAGCAGAACTGAAGTACCTGAAGAATCAAATCCAACCCCATTTCCTGTTCAATACGCTGAACAATATCTACGGAATGATCCTATCCAACGATCCGCATGCGGCAGATTATGTGGTGAGGCTTTCAGATTTGTTGAGTTATATACTCTATGAAAGCGACAGGGAGACAATTGCCTTGTCCAAAGAAATCGAGATTCTGGATAGTTACATTGAGCTAGAGAGATTGAGGTATGACAGAAAGTTAGATTTCCACTACACCAAGACGAATATTTCAGGCCCCCTTTCTATTGCTCCCTTATTGTTGGTTCCCTTTGTAGAAAACGCCTTTAAGCATGGCCCTGCCAAAGAAGAGAAACAATCCTTTATGGATATTCAGCTAGAGGTACAACATGAAATCCTCTATTTTTCTGTAGAAAATTCATATAGTTCACAAGTTGTTACACCCAAAATTCAGTCAGGAATTGGTTTGAAAAACATACAAAAGCGTTTGGCCTTATTGTATAGCGACAAGTATACCCTGACGATTACCCAAGAGGAGACATTCAAGGTAGCGCTGATGATTGACCTGAGAGATTAACTATGCAACAGACTGTGAAATGTATGGTGGTCGATGATGAAGAAATGGCGACCAAAGTGATTCAAGCCCATATGGACCATATTCCTGATTTTGAGATTGTAGGAATATACCATAGCGCTGTAGAAGCTTTTTTTGCTTTAGACAGTCGGGAGATAGATGTCCTCTTTTTGGATATCCAAATGCCCAAGATCACAGGCTTGGAGATGATCAAGATGCTGAAGCATAAACCGCTCACGGTCCTTACGACAGCGCATCGAGAATATGCTTTGGAGGGGTTTGAACTGGAAGTAGTGGATTATTTGATGAAACCGATTGGTCTGCACCGCTTTTTACAGACGATCAGTCGGATTAAGAAGCATCTTCAGCTGCCTGTAACAGAAGCGCAAGAGGCAAAGGAGTTAGCGCCAGCCATTGAACCGATGATTCAGGCACCCCAACATATTTTTGTGCGTACGAATCGTGCTTACCAGAAAATAGACTTTGAGGTAATTTTACACATTGAATCCATCAAAAATCATATCAAGATTGTCACACTTGATGATACCTACATCAGTTTGGTTGCTTTATCTGAGTTCGCACAAGAGCTACCTTCCCATTTTCTCCGCATTCATCGTTCCTTCATTGTCAATACCCAGCATATCCAGCGATTTGACCACTACGGCATTACGCATATACAGCGTGAGCTTCCCATAGGAAGGACATACAAGGAGGAAGTGTTGGAATATCTGCGCCAGCTTTGAGGAAGCTTGGACAATATTTCAGGGATTTAGAATTGAAGCCAGCAGGATATGGCGAGATAAGGAAATATCCGATCAGAATCGCTCCATCTTATTCGTTGCAGTTACAAGTCAGATTATCGGCATACATCTGTTTTTCCAATCTATATCCCTTTTGGTAGGGATACCCTCCCCCGATGCCGAGGTTTTCAGAGCGTATGGTATAGATGCAGTCAAAGGTCATGATGCTTTCCTTTTCCTGCAGCTTGTTGGGGTCACAAAAAGGATTTTCGATCGCCGAGCAGCTAGCAGTCGTCATATCTCCGAGTACGTGTTCTAGGATGTACTTGATATCCAGCTCGAACTCACGGGCGAGGGCTTCATCTATATCCGATGCATAGCGTCCGTAGGGTTCGCCCTTGCGAATGATCGAGTCCTTGATGAGCGTAAATTGATCAATGAAAAAGGAATGAATGGTCGCCACCTTCTTGAAGTTGGGATTTTCCTCAAATACCAAGGCTTCAAAATCGGCTGTAAAGGTCTTGCTCTCTTTATCAAAGTATTGTGGAGAAAGCGGTCGCTTTTGGATATCCACCCAGATCTCATTGACCAAGTGCTCATATGCCATCAGGACATGGCCTTGGCCTGCTGAAGCTGTATCGTAGCGACTGGCTTTCATGCGCACATCTGCACTCCTTGCGAGATAGTAAACCCCTGGCATTCTGCTCCCTGGTATGGGCAATTTGTAGGAGTGACTCAGCGACCAAATCCCCTCATAGGCACTTGCAGGACAAAAATCTTGTACATCCGTCAAGTCTAGGTAGGGCGAATTGAAGTTGGCGTTGAAGTCCTGGTCAAAGAAGGCTGAGAGCGGATGCTGGCTGCGTGTGGAGGCATTCGTCTTGACGCTTTGATTGTGGTAGTAAAAATAAGCGGCGGCAGCGCCTATCAAGAGCGAAAAAAGAGGCCCCCAAATGGTTCTATATTGAAGCTTGGAAACTCTTACTTGCGCCTGTTGGAGTTGCTGTTGGATTTGTTCATTTTCTCCTAACGCTTCGTCCAACGCCTTCCTGATAGACTCCCGCTGGATCAAGCGATTGATGTTTTCGATGGATCGTTGGTACATGCCTTCGGTGGCAGTACCCGAGATGAGTTTGGAAAACTGGCTAGCTCCGATGCTGAGATCTTTCGAAATATCTCCAAAGGGAGTGGTCCCGAATCTGGAAGCAATCTTATCCCATTTCCCGTACTTCTCTTCCAGTTTGGCTATAAATCTCTCCTGTAGCGATTCTTCCATTGAGGACAATAATTGAACACGATATATAGGGATTTTCCTGTATTTGAGTTCTTGAAAATCCCTATTTGATGCATTTTTCCATTACTCCAAAAGTGTGAAAAGGTCGAAAAAACTGTGAATGAGCTTCGTAGAGGCCGTTTTGAAGCTTTTTCTTAAAAATAATTCACTAAATTGGACTAACGCATATGAATACATAAATATAATAATCTGTTGCTGATCTGTAAACGTCAGCAAGCTGGGACTCCTTTATTTTTTACTACTACTCCTATGAAATGTACGTTCGATAGGCTACGATTCCTATATATGGTGGGATTTGTCCTGTTGCTTTGGGGAAATCTTCAGGCGCAGGAAGCCCGTCCTCTCCGTGTTCTCTTTGTCGGCAATAGCTACACCTACTTTTGGAATTTACCCCAAACGGTAGAAGGAATGCTGGATACGATGGATATGAAGGCAGAAGTTCATCAATCTACGAGTGGTGGTGCGAGTTTGGGACATCACTGGCGCAATGAAAAAAAACTGCACAGCCACGAAGTCATCACAGAGGGCCAATTTGATTATATCGTGTTGCAAGACCACAGTCGCCGAGCCGTGGATCATCCTGATAGCCTGATGCTTTTTGGTAAGCGATGGGTGAAGGAGGTCAGAGAAAGTGGAGCACAACCGTATCTGTACATGACATGGGCACGTGAATTTGATCCCTACATGCAGCAACCCATCCAGGAAGGGTATACCCAACTCGCCGCAGAGACAGGAGCGACTTTGGTTCCTGTAGGGCTTGCTTGGGAAAGAGCCCGAACCCTTCGTCCTGGCTTCCCTTTGTACGATGAGGATAAGAGTCATCCCTCTCCTTTGGGGACTTATTTGACTGCTTGTGTGTTTTATGGAGTATTTTCTGGAAAATCACCTGTAGGCTTGCCTCATCGTATTTTGGGGAAGGATGCATATGGGGAGAAACTCTACCTCAACATTCAGTCTAAGGAAAACGCGCTTTTCTGTCAAAAAGTAGCACAAGATATTCTTCAAGAAATGCGCAAATGACCATGCCAAACACAGAGAAAAAATTGATTAGTATGAAGCAGACAGGACTTGTTTTGGGCCCTGCTTTATTCCTGCTGACGCTATGGGGCATACATCCTGAAGGGATGAGCACACAGGCCAATGCCATCCTAGCATGTACCCTTTGGATCGCTGCTTGGTGGATCACAGAGGCTGTACCCATCGCCATCACGTCGCTCTTACCGATCATCTTATTTCCGCTTACAGGCGGACTAGGCCTCAAAGAGACGACGGCTTCTTTTGGGCATAAATACATCTTTCTCTACATCGGAGGCTTTATGCTCGCTATTGCGATCGAAAGATGGAACCTACACAGACGCATTGCCCTCAACATCATCAACATCATTGGCACAAACGTCACCCAAATCATCCTGGGTTTCATGGTAGCTACGGCATTCTTGTCCATGTGGATCTCCAACACGGCCACCTCAGTGATGATGCTGCCCATCGGGATGGCCATCGTGGCACAGCTGAGAGACAATCCGCTGACTGTAGAGAATGAAACACAGGTTTTTGGAAAGGCCCTGATGCTGGCGATTGCCTACAGTGCCTCCATCGGCGGTATGGCGACCTTAATCGGGACTCCCCCCAATCTGGTGCTGGCAGGTATTGTACAGGAAACCTACGGGATTGAAATCTCCTTTACCCAATGGTTGATATTTGGGCTGCCCATTTCAGTTATACTTCTATTCCTTTGCTGGCGCTACTTGACCCATTTTGCTTTTAGCTTCAAGCAAAAGAGCTTTCCTGGAGGACGGGCCGAGATCCAGCAGCAGCTCAAAGCATTGGGGCCTATCAAGCCAGAAGAACGTGCGGTATTGGTCGTATTCGTCTTTACAGGGCTTGCCTGGATCTCACGCTCCTTTATTTTGCAAGCCTTCATTCCCAACTTAGACGACACCATCATAGCGGTGATTGCTTCTGTTGCATTATTCCTCATTCCTTCTACCTCACAGAAAGGGCGTGCGCTGATCACGTGGGAAGAAGCAGTTAAATTACCCTGGGGGATTTTGCTTCTTTTTGGGGGAGGACTGGCTTTGGCACAAGGCTTCAAAATAAGCGGATTGGCTGAGTGGATTGGAGGACAAATGAATTTGCTAGAAGGAGTTTCGCTGCTCATTCTGCTATTGATACTGGTGGCTGCTGTCAACTTCTTGACAGAGATTACTTCGAATTTGGCGACTACCGCCATGCTCCTACCCATCTTGGCCCCTCTGGCACTAGGAATCGAAGTGCATCCTTACATCCTCCTCGTAGGAGCGACAGTAGCCGCTTCTTGCGCGTTCATGCTGCCTGTCGCCACCCCTCCCAATGCCGTCGTCTTTGGCTCAGGCTATTTGAAGATCGTGGAAATGGTCCGTGTAGGTATTTGGATGAACATCATTTCCATCCTTGTCCTCAGCGCCATTACATACTTTTTGCTGCCGTATTTCTGGGGCTTTGATCCCTTAGTCTATCCACTCGAATGGATCAAGTGAGTAGACCATCTCAGGCAATTATCTCTTACCAAAACTTTAAGACTATGAGAAAACTACTATGCTACGCTTTATTTCTACTGAGTATGATTTCCCAAATGACTCAGGGGAAAGACGCCTATCAACCCACCGATATCCAGGCTCCTGGAGACTTTGTCATCGTGGGTTTTGTGGATGGACCTAGCGGTAATCCTAAATTCATCGAACTATATGCCATCAATGCCATTCCCGATCTGAGTGTGTATGGAATTGGTGTGGCAAATAATGGGGGAGGAACAGATGGGGTGGAATACACCTTTCCTACAGGATCACTCACGGCGGGAACGACGATTTTTGTGGCCAATGACATTGCGGGCTTTACCTCATTTATGGGTTTTGCGCCAGACTATGAGACAGGCGTTGTCAACTTTAATGGGGATGATGCGATCGAGCTATTTGAAAATGCAGTGGTCGTCGATGTCTTTGGAGACATCAATGTAGACGGTACAGGGACAGCTTGGGAGTATCAGGATGCATGGGGAAAACGTGTCAACGGGACAGGTCCTGATGGATCGACTTTCGTCCTCAGCAACTGGACCTTTGGTCCGATCAATGTCTTTGATAATCAAACGACGAATGCGGGCTCACCTGTACCTTATCCCATCGCGCCCTACATGCCAGGAGGAGGAACTAATCCTACCCCTACGACGGTCGAACTACAGATGAAGGGTGTGATCCATGCCAGTGCCACCATCAAGGCAATGGAATTTGAGGTACTGGATAATATCGCCGATCTCAGTGTATATGCCATTGGTGTATCCAATAATGGTGGAGGCTCAGACGGTCCCGAGTGGCCATTTCCTGCGGCTTCGGCGAGTGCAGGAGACCGCATTTATGTTGCGAGAGATTCTGCTGCTTTCAGAGACTTCTTTGGGTTTGATGCAGACTACTACGATACGCCAGGGGCCGCGCTCAACTTCAACGGAGACGATGGGATTGAGCTGTTTAAGAATGGGGAGACCATCGAAATATATGGGGATACCTTGCAGGACGGTACAGGTGAGCCGTGGGAGTATACCTTGGGTTGGGCACACCGCAACGATGGGACAGGTCCCGATACGGCAGGATTTGTCTTGAGCAACTGGACCCTCAGTGCGTTGAATGTGCTCGATGGCCAGCCCACCAATGCAGGAGCATCCGATCCTTATCCTGTTTTGGGCTTGGGGGCGCCTCAACCTGCCTTGGTTTTAGTGGGACTCATACATGCAAATGCCGATGTGAAGTCATCTGAATACTATGTGCTGGAAGACATTTCCGATCTCAGCATCTATGGATTAGGGTGTGCCAATAATGGCGGGGGAACGGATAGCGTAGAGTGGGCGTTTCCTGCAGCTTCAGCTACGGCAGGCGACCGTATTTATGTGACCCGTGATTCTGCTACCTTCCGAGATTTCTTTGGTTTCAACGCTACCTACTACGATACCACAGGGGCTGCCCATAATTTCAACGGAGATGATGCATTTGAGCTGTTTGAAAATGGGGTGGTGATCGATGTTTATGGAGAAATAGATGTAGATGGTACAGGGGAGCCATGGGAATACAATGATACTTGGGTACAGAGAGAGTGTGCGACAGGTCCCGACTCTTCTACCTTTGTCTTGAGTAGTTGGACCATTGCGGCTATCGACAACTTCAACAATACCACCGTCAACACAGATGCTGCGGCTCCCTATCCCGTAGATACCTATCAAACCGTGCCTTGTCCTACGCAAGGAGGTTCTGGTGGAACAGATCTCGTAATTACAGAGATCATGTACAATTCTCCTGGAACTGATTTGGAGTATCTGGAAATTTATAACAACACTTCCAGTCCGATCGATCTCACAGGATACAGCATCACCAATGCCGTAGACTTCACCTTCCCCAGCATCATGCTGATGCCTGATGATTACCTCTTAGTCTCTGATGATTCTTTGGGTATGCTCAGCTTCTGGGGTGTCACAGCATACAACTGGACTTCAGGTTCTCTCAATGATGGAGGAGAGCCGATCACGATCAAGGATGGCAACGGCACAGTCGTAGATTCGGTCAATTATGATGACAACGCCCCCTGGACAAGGACGGCAGATGGCCGCGGGCCCTCGCTTGAGTTGTGCGATGTCAATGGCGACAACAATCTTGCTTCCAACTGGCAGCGCTCGACCAGCAGTTCAGGGAAGATCTTCAATGGTCGAGAGGTATTTGGTAGTCCAGGCATTCCTACCACTTGTCTAGCGACACCCATCGTGGGGATTACTGCCGCAGAGCTGATCGTAGGGGAGTCAGAAGGAAGCATCACGGTATTTGTCAATATGGATAATCCCGACTCAGCGAATGCGACTTCCGTAGACATTGTGATTACGTCTGGTTCGGCAGACAACAACGACTACACCTTTACCGCCACCACATTGACCTTCCCTGCGGGTACAGATACCTCACAGTTTGTTGTCATACCCATCAATGACGACAGCGATCAGGAATCTGAGGAATTCTTTACGCTCCAGATTTCCAATCCTACAAACGATGCGGTGATCACCAACGACACCCTCAACGTTCGCATTATCGACAATGACGCACCGATTACCAATAGCCTCAAACTAATCGGAATCGTTCATGGCCCGATCGGTGGCGTTCCCAAAGCAGTCGAGCTTTTAGCTGTGAATGACATTCCCAATCTGAGTTTATACGGGCTGGGTTGTGCCAATAATGGAGGCGGAACAGATGGTCAAGAATATACCTTCCCCAACGTGTCTATTGATGCAGGAACTTGTTTCTTCGTGGCCAATGATACTGCTGCTTTCCGCCAGTTCTTCGGCTTTGGCGCCGAGTTTACCGATCAGGGATCAGCGACCAACTTTAATGGAGACGATGCCCTGGAAGTCTTCGAAAGCGGGCAAGTGATTGATGTCTTTGGTGAGATCGACGCAGATGGTACGGGTACACCTTGGGAGTACATCCTCGGATGGGCCCATCGCATGCCCAATACAGGTCCTGACGGAAGTACATTTGTCTTGGGTAATTGGGATATCAGTGATTTACGTGTATTCGAAGGACTGAGTACCAATGCAGAAGCGGCTACGCCCTATCCATTTGCCATGTGCGGGGTGGTCAGCAACGATACCGAAGTGATTCCAACGGATATTCGTCTGTATCCCAATCCAGCGAATGAAAGTCTGTTCGTACGTAGCGAGTCTACGATTGATCAGTTGACCATCTATAATATGATGGGACAAGAAGTCTTGAGCGCAAACAACTTACAGGAAGGCGACCAACTAGACATTCGTACGCTAGCCGAGGACGTCTACCTGATCCAAATACAGGTAGAGGGACAGATTCTGACAGAGAAGTTAATGATTCAAAGATAATGTAGGGTGTTGTGAATAGAGTAGGAAGAGAGACATACCAAGCTACTGCGCATGATTTCTCTTCCTCTCTCCAAAATTAAGTTTAGTAACCTCTCAGGGCGAGGCATGTAGCTTCTGTCTTGCCCGCTTTTTTAAGGTCAAAGAAATGATAAGAACGATCTACTTACTACTCATCGGCATACTCTTTAGTATGACGAATCTCATGGGACAGTCCACTGTGAGTGGAACCGTCCAGGACGAAGCAGGAGGATTCCTCGAAGGGGTCAGGATACGTGTAGAGGGAACCACCCAAGGAGCGATTTCGGATACAGAGGGTAAATTTCAAGTAAACGTAGAGGATCCCGCTTCGGCTCGCTTGATCTGTACCTATTATGGATATGAGGATTTGACCATTGCTTTGGTAGGTCAAAATACCTTATCCATTACCCTCAAAGCACAGGTCCAGACACTAGATGAAATTGTCATCAGCGCAATCGGTTTGGAACAAAAGGGGGACAACATCGGATCGACCGTCTCCAAGGTCAGCACACAAGATGTGATCCGATCGGGAGAGACCCTCCTCCTCAATGGCTTGGCAGGGAAAGCCTCCAATCTGAAGATTTCCCGCTCCAATGGAGAGCCAGGTGCAGGGACTACCATACAGATTCGCGGCGCCAACACCATCACAGGTTCTAGCAGCCCGCTGATCATCCTAGATGGCGTACCCATCGACAATTCTACCACTTATGGTGGAGGGGATTTCAACAGCAATCGCCGTGTAGCTCAGTCTAGCCGTCTCAATGACCTCAATCCCAATGATATTGAGTCGATCCAGATTCTAAAAGGAGCCTCGGCAGCCTCACTTTGGGGTTCGAGAGCTGCGAATGGTGTGGTCGTAATCACCACGAAAAAAGGAAAAGCAGGCAAATTGGAAATTAGCCTGAATACCCAGATGTCCTTTGACCAAATTCTCACCCAACATCCGCTGCAAACCAATTTTGGGCAAGGAGATAGGGGTGTATTTTCTCCTACTTCAGCCAATAGCTGGGGAGATAAAATTGCTGCTCGAAGTGGAGAGGGTGACTTGGTGACAGATCAAGGGGCCAGATTTATTGCAGAGGATGGAACAGTATTTTATCCCATTGTAGAAAAAAGGTCTACAGATATTTTCACAGAAAGAAACTTCAACGATGTCTTTCGCACAGGTTTTTTTCTCAATAACAACATCCAGTTGAGCGGAGGAAACGATGTCTCTCAATTTTTTCTTTCTATTGGGAGGCTGGACCACGACGGCATCATTGAAAGCAGCTTTTTTGATAAGACCAATCTGACATTCAATAACAAAACGCAGGTGACTGATTGGCTGACCATTAAAACAAAGGCCAACTATATCAACAGTACCGCCAATCGCATTAACCAAAGCTCCAATGTCGCAGGGCTCTACATCGGATTGCTTCGTACACCTGCTGACTTTTACAATCGCTACTACAAAGGGACCTATGTAGACGCAGATGGCTTTGCCTTTACCAATCGCCATCGTGCTTATCGCAACTATCTGGGAGCGGGTACAAGCCCTGCTTACAACAACCCCTTGTGGACCATCAATGACCAACGTGTCTTGTCCAACCTCAATCGCTTCATTGCTTCTTCTGAAATCAACATCACAGCCACGAACAATCTGCTCTTTACCCTGCGTGGAGGAGTGGACAATTATGGGGAAATAAGGGAATACTTTTTCCCTATCGGCACAGCCAATGCCGACTACAGTTTGGGAAGATTTGACGAGGACAATATCAATCGTACGGAGGTCAACTTCGACGTGATCGGGAGATGGAATGTCCAACTAGCGGAAGTCCTACGCATGACCTTGACCGCAGGTTGGAACTACAATGACCAGCAAAGAATTTTCAATTCTACTTCCCTGACCGCTTTCCAGGCAGATGTCAACATTGCCACCTCTCAGCTCAACACAGCCAATGAAAATACTTCCTTTAGGACCCGTCGTCGTTTCCAACGCTCCAATCGTGGATACTCTGTATTGAGTTTCGATGTGAATGAGCAACTGTACATCAACATCAGTAATACTGTAGAGGCCTCTTCCACATTGAGTGGTGCCTTTTACTATCCAGCGGTAGATGTGGCGTGGCAGTTCAGTGATGAGGTCAAGTGGAAGTCTTTGAGCTTCGGAAAGCTACGTGCTTCATGGGGACAGGTAGGGGTAGACGCCGCGGCGCACCGTGCCCAAACTTTGGCAGAAGGAGGCTTTTCCTACAGTACATTCAGCGATCCACTGGATGTCTCTTTATTTGGTGGGGGCTTCAGAGTGGATGATGACAAAGGGAATGAAAACTTGAGACCCGAGGTCAAGACGGAATTAGAGTTGGGTACAGACCTGCGCTTTTTTCAGGATCGCTTGAGCTTTTCCTTTACCTATTATCAAAACGAGATCCGTGATCTATTGTACGAAATCAATACTTCTCCTTCTACAGGATTTTTGAGTGAGTACAAAAACATTGGAACGATGGAAAACCGCGGACTAGAGGCAGACATTCGGTATACATTCTTCCGAAACGCAGATTGGAACCTAGAATTCTATGGCAATTTCAGCCGCAATCGCAATCAGGTGACCAATCTATTGGGCGCGAGTTCGATTTCCTTGACGGGAGGTGCTATTTCCTCACGCGCGGTGGAAGGTGAAGCCTTGGGTGTACTGTGGGGGACAAGGGCGCAGCGTGACGATGACGGTAGTTTGCTACTGGATGAAAATGGTTTTCCGCAACTCGACAGTGAGCAAGGGGTCATGGGCGATCCCAATCCAGACTGGCGTGCAGGTGCAGGAATCAATGCTTCCTGGAAGAATCTAAGTCTTAATATTCTCTTTGATCATTCGCAGGGAGGAGATTTTGCAGAAAGAACGCGATTTGTCCTCTATCGATTTGGGACGCATGAGGATGTGGGGAATGAGGTGACATTGACCCAAAATGTAAAAAATGTCAATGGAGAGGTCTTTTTCATAGGGGAAACGGTAAGGGGAAATTTGGCTGACTTCGGAGGGGGAACCGTTCTGCTAGATGAATCATGGTATACCACCCTTGGTGGGGGCTTCCTCAGCTCAGTGATCAATGAATTCTCTATCGGAGATGCCACCTGGACACGCTTGCGCGAGGCCTCACTTTCCTACACCATCCGTGGTGCAGGATTTACAGAGAAAACCAAGCTGGGCAGTATCTCGCTAGGGTTGACAGGACGAAATCTTTTCCTCTGGACCTCCCTCAAGGGCGTCGATCCCGAGATCAACCAATATGGCGTGGGCAATGGATTTGGTATCGACTACTTTACCAACCCTACGACAAGATCTATCCTATTCAACCTCAGCATCAGATACTAAGGAGACGAAAAGACATGAAAAACTATATCCTTATCTATATCCTCTTCCTTGGGATGGTTTTGGCAGGTTGCCAGAGCCTCAACGAAGGGGTCAATGACAATCCCAACGACATCACCATTGATGCGATTCAGGCGCAGTCTTTCTTGACGGGGGCGCAGTTGGGAAATATCCAAGTACAGGTGGGACACTTGCAGCGGATTTCTGCCTTGTGGACACGGCAATTGATCGGCTTTCAAAGCTCGTATTTGAGCCTGGATCAGCACAATATCACCACAGCCGAATCGAATTCTACCTGGAATCGTGCCTATCACAGTGTTTTATCTCAGTTGCGCACCATTCAAGAAAAGGGGCAAAGCAATCCCCAACTAGTTGCGATTACGGAGATCATGGAAGCACATGCCATAGGAACAATGGCTTCTTTGTTTGGTGATATTCCTTACTCCGAGGCCGTCATAGCAGGCATTGAGTCCCCTACCTTTGATCCTCAAAAACAAGTATTTACAGATCTGCATGCCCTCTTGGATGGGGCGATAGAGAAACTGGAAAATTTGGAAAATGAGTTGGTCATCCCTGAGGACATTTATTATCTGGGGAGTGTGGAAAAATGGACCCAAGCGGCTTGGACATTGAAAGCGCGGTACTACATGCTCGATCAGGCCTACACCAATGCCTATCAAGCAGCGCAAAATGGAATTGTAGCTGCAAGCAATGACCTTTTATTCCGACCCATCACCGACAACAACACAGACAATAAGAATCTTTTCTGGCAACTGGCAGCAGGTTCGCGTGCGGGAGACATTGGCAATCTGAAAGACGAGCAAGTAAGCTACCTCTTGCAGATCATGTCTGATACGGCGGCTATCAAGCGGACGCACGGCAAAACCCGCGAAGCGGCGCGGCTAGCGTTTTATACCATCTTTGATGCGGATGCTGACGCCAACCAGGGCGTTGCTGCTGCGACACAATCCATGCCTATGGTCACCTTTGGGGAGAATCAGCTGATTCTGGCTGAAGCGGGCTTCCGCACGGAGGGTTTTGAGACGGCGCTCGGACACCTCAATACTTGGAGAAGCTGGCTCAACTCAGGCGATGCCTTTACAGTCATCGATCCTGCATTGGATTTGGTGTATTTGGACTTGGAAGAAGATGATTTTGAAGAAGATGGTTTCGAAAATCCCGATGGGGTAGATCCTGGTCAAGCCTTGATGCGGGAAATCTTGGAAGAACGCTATGTCTCAGGCTTTGGGACATTTATGCCCTATGATGATGCGCGTAGACTGAGAGAAAGAGAACCTGCCGTGGCCGTTCCTTTTCCCATCAATCCCAATGGTGGCCCTTGTCTGCCTGCACGCTTCCTGTATTCGGCTCGCGAAATCGACGCCAACAACAATGCGCCAGCTGTTCCTAATTTATGTGAAAAAACACCTCTCAATCAGTAGAAGCATGAAAAAGTATCTATATATATGTTGGCTTCCCCTTTTGTGGCTATCCGCCTGTGTGGAGGAAGCACCCTTTTTTCCCGCAGATCCTAATACGTTTACCGTTGTAGCTACTGAGGTAGGTAGCGTGAGTCTAGACGAAGGTCGGACAGGGGTAAAGGTAGATGTAGAATTTACGCTGATCTTTTCCAACCCTGTAAACCCAGATCAGGCAGCCCAAGCCGTCTCCCTTTCTTCCCCCAATGGGAATGTGGATTTGACCATCAGCTTCAACGACAACCAGTCTATAATGGCCTTGATTCCCAATGACAGTTTAGCCTTTGAGACGCTCTATACCTTAAATGTCAATACAAGTGCTGTAGGTCAGCAGGGAGAAGCGTTGACAACCGCTTTTGCTCGAAACTTTGAGACAGAGATAGAGCCCAAACCGCTATTTGATGGGGGAGATGGGACAGAAGCCAATCCTTATTTGATCGGTACGGCTGAGCAATTGGACATTGTACGACTGTTCTTAGAAAGCTTCTTCATCGTGACAGCAGATATTGATGTCTCAGAACGCTCTGCTTCAGATCCAGCAGGTTGGCTTCCGATTGGAGACTTGAACGAACCCTTTACAGGCAATTTTGATGGAGGAGGCTTTACAGTGAAAGGACTGACCATTGCGCGAACAGATCAAAATGAGGTGGGGTTATTTGGTGTCTTAGGAGGTGCAGGCGTCATTCAAAACTTGAATGTACAAGCCACAGGTGTGGCAGGCTCTCAGGCTACGGGCGCGCTCTTGGGTCGTCAGTTGAGTGGGACTATTCGCAAGTGTAGCAGTTCGGGTAGTGTGACGGCAAATAACAGTAGGATAGGGGGGCTAGTTGGTTCGCAAGAGGCAGGACTGATCACCCAATGTCATTCTTCTTGTGGGGTATTTTCGGAGCTTTCGCGTGTGGGAGGCTTGGTCGGATTGACAGAGGCGGGTACAGTAGAAAAGTCCTTTACTACGGGTAATAGTGAGTCTTTGTCCTCTCGTGTGGGGGGAGTGGTAGGTTCTGTCGAAGAAGGTGCCACCGTCACGGACAACTATTCGACGGGAAATATCACAGCTAGAAATCGAGGTGGCGGCTTGTATGGGCGTGTAGATGGAACCGCTAATCGAGGATATGCTACAGGTAATATCACCATCACAGATGCAGATGATTCGGGGGATTATGCGGGGCATGCTGTCGGGCAGATAGGGGGGAGCTCCTCTATCACGGAGCTGTATTATCCCACGGATCAGACCATCAACTACGGAGGAAATGCAGACATCACCATTGAAGGTACTCCTACGAACATTGGCTCATTCTCTTGTGGAAATCCTACAGCCACCTTCCCAAGCTTTGATTTTGCCTCTGTCTGGACCTGCACGGCCGATGGCACTTGGCCTTCGCTACAGTAAACCCGCTATCTGCTATCACTTTCGTCTCTTATCTCGGTTCTCATATCTCATAGTCTCAAAAATATGTCTATCTCATTCCTTAAATATACCCTTATCCTACTCCTCGGAGGTTTAACACTCTTCCTCTGGAGCTGCGAAGAACCTGATGATGGTTCATTCACCCCACAAGTCATACAGGAGCCTGAGCCGCCTGCTGACACAAGCTTTACCGTAGAGGACCCCTGCCTGACCTCCAGCTGCGCGCTACAAAGCATGACCCTAGATGCTGGTAACGCCGATCTGACGATGGAATTTTATGCTAACTATGACGTCCTGCGTGAAGACGCTGTCTGGGGTACCCTTAAATCCGCCATCATCGTCGTTCATGGCAACAACCGCAACGCTAATGAGTACTTCAATTGGCTAACGAGTACGCTTTTATCGCTCAACAAGCAAAACGAGACCATCCTCATGGCTCCCCAGTTCAAAATCAACAGTGACCTGGGCGGCAATCAGGACCTCATCTACTGGTCCAGCAACGGCTGGAAGCGGGGCTTTCAATCCAACAACATCACGAGCGTGAAATACAGTTCTTATGACATTGTGGATTCGATGATACAAGTTCTGTCCGACAAGTCGCGCTTTCCTAATCTGAGTAAAATCATCGTGACAGGACACTCTGCAGGGGCACAGTTTACAGGCTTGTATGCGGCGGCTAGCCCAATGGAAGATTTGGTCACAGGCGTGGACATCGAATACATTGTCGCCAATAGCCAGTATTTCTATTATCCTGGAGGAGAGAGATGGAATGCAACCAGCAACCAGTTTGAAGTACCTACGGGCTGTGCAGATTATACCAATTGGCCCTATGGGTTTGGCAATCCTACAAGCTATCTCTCGCGTTTTCAGCAGTCCGATGTGTCCAATCGCTACGTGAGCAGAAAGGTGACCTTCATGTTGGGTACACTTGATATTTTTACCAATGGAACCCTGAATACATCTGATTGTGAGGCGCAGCTTTTGGGCGAGAATAGATTCATTCGTGGTGAGAATATGTTCCGCTACATCGAGACCTTTTTCCCTGGCGTCAATGGACATCAAAAAGTGACGGTCAGCAATGTCGGGCATGATGCGGCGGCGATGTACAATTCAGGCGCCGCTTTGGATTTGATCGGGGAAATATTGAGGGAGTAAAATGTCACCATCTGCTGCTGAGCATAAAGCTTGCCTCCTTCAGTTTGTAACTGAAGCTTTATATCTGCTTCAGATACAATCTAGAGGTGGTTTTTTATTTAATCATAACCCATCAGTAGACTAAAAAATGGATGGGCTGCATAGCTTGACAACTATGCAGCCCATCTTTTTCCACTCTTGCTTTCGGTTAGGTATTCAGTACCCAAAACCCTGCAAGTATTGGTTGTTGTTTTTCCAGCCTGGAGAAATCTTCACATACAGCTGAAGGAATACCTTTTTACCCAAAAACTCCTCAATGTCTTTGCGTGCGTTTGTCCCAATCTTCTTCAGCATGGAGCCTCCTTTGCCGATGATCATGCCTTTTTGGGTATTTCTTTCGGTGTGGATCGTCGCTTGTATGCGGACAATCTTTTCTTCTTCCTCAAACTTCTCAATCTCTACCTCCGTACTGTAGGGCAGTTCTTGCTGCATGAGGAGAAAAATCTTTTCACGGATCATCTCTGCGATGAAGAAGCGTTCGGGACGATCAGAGATTTGATCTTTTTCGAAGTAAGGAGGACCTTCAGGAAGGTGTTGGAGGATGAGTTCCTTGAGTTTGGGAACGTTGGTGCCCTTTAGCGCGGAGATGGGAATGGCTTCCTGGAACTCGATCTTGTCCATGAGTTCCTTCATGCGCAGGAAGACGGCATCTTCTTCTACTGCATCGATCTTGTTGAGGACAAGGATCTTGGGGATGTGCGTCTTTTCCGCTAGCGCGATGAGATCTTCCTCAGGAAAGGTCTCATTGATGGGAATCAACAGGACAATGAGGTCGGCATCCTCAAGCGAGTGATCAATGAAATTCATCATTCGGTTGTGGAGCTTGTACTTGGGACGAATCAAGCCAGGCGTATCCGAATACACCACTTGGTAATTGTCTCCGTGGTCAATCCCAAAGATTCTGTGGCGCGTAGTTTGCGCTTTGGGAGTGATGATACTTAGCTTTTGGCCGAGTATTTGATTGAGTAGGGTAGATTTGCCTGCATTGGGTTTTCCAATGATGGTGACAAAACCTGATTTATGCCCTTCGAATCCTGCTTCTTCTAACATTTATTTCAATAATTTTTGCAAATGTAAAAGAAAACTCCTAACTATGCACTCCCATCAAGGAAAGCAACCAAGAAAACTGAAAAATATATCGCAGGGTGGAGCAGTTGGTAGCTCGTTGGGCTCATAACCCAAAGGTCGTAGGTTCGAGTCCTACCCCTGCAACTCAAGCCGTCAGAATTGTCTGACGGCTTTTTTATTTGGTAGACATCATCTTCTCATTTTTTAGCTTCCATCCCTAGTTGGGATATTCCTACTTTTTTATCTGTTTACTACACAAGCACTGGGTATTATAAAAAACTGTAAATACCTAACTCTTCAATTATCCCATTTATCTGAAATCCCAACCTGTATTTAATCAATACCAGTCCATACCTGGAAACCAGTAGAAGCCTTCCAATTTTCCAGTATTCTTACCAGTGTTCAAATTATCCTATTTGTCAAACGAAAAGGGAATCATTATTACCCTTTTTTCCTAACAATCATTTAAATCCCCACTAGTTATGAAAACTGTACTGAACGTAGTAAAAATCACATGCCTCGCTGCCCTGACAGTAATTTTCTTCGCATGTGAAGGTCCTGAAGGACCGATCGGACCCGCTGGACCTGCTGGCCCTCAAGGAGAGCAAGGGGCACAGGGTGCTCAAGGAGAGCAAGGTGCGCAAGGAGATAAAGGAGATCAAGGAGACCCTGGACCACAAGGCCCTCAAGGTGAAGAAGGAAATGCCAATGTAACGAGCTATACATACTCGATTTCAGGAGCAGATTGGTCTGCTTTCAGTGGAATCACGAAGACTGCGAACCTTACGGTACCTGCTATTGATCAGGATATTGTAGACAATGGAGCGGTTCACGTATACTGGGGAACTGGCGGAGGCTATCGTGCTTTGCCATTTACCTTCCTCGTCTCAAATGGCGGTTTGCGCTCACTGTTTTACTTGTATACTGTAGGTAACGTCGAACTAGAATACAAAGAGCAAGGTATCACAGGTGGTCCCACTACTTTCACTTACAATGGTACATACAAAGTAGTCGTTGTAGAAGGAAAAGCTGGAAAGAACTCTCCCGACATCAACTGGGATAGCTATGAAGAGGTAGCGAAGTTCTACGGATTCTCTTTGAAGTAATTCATAACAGAAATCCAATGAAAAAAGGAAAAAGAGCAGAAATTTCTGCTCCTTTTCCTTTTGCATTTTATTGGGAAAACTGATCAAGCTTTTCCTTTAGTAGGCGAAATCTATTCTATCATCACCTCGAAAAGCTCCCTCCTCAAATCCCTCAAAGTACTTCCTAGGTCCGAGCGCAAAGCAGTTCCGTAGTTATAAGTAGCTGTAAAAATCGTGTTATTGTGTGGGATATAATTGCAGTTTGCAGAGTGGCCCAAATCCCCACCGCCATGTCCATAAGCATGTAACTCACCTGGAATTGTATCTAGGACATTTCTAAACTCGTCATGAATGGCGGCATAGCTGAAGTAAGCACTGGAAGGCTCGGTTTCATTGGGACCTTGTTCGATCATATTGGCGAAGATGAAATCCAGATTTTCCTGCGTAATGAATCTTTTCTCGCGCATCAACGCATGCATGAAGCGGTAGAGATCTGCCACATTCGCATAGACTCCATTTGCGCCGAAGTTCCCTGTATTGAGCTTGGTGACATTCTCGATGCTGCCCCCGTCGTTGTTGAGGTCGATATAGCCTTGAGAGAGATTGGGAAGTGGAAAAGGATCTTTAAAGTCATAGTAGACCGTATTTTCCATACCCAAAGGCGCAAAAATCTGCTCCCGCATCAAGTCTAAATGCGACTTGCCTGTGACCTCATCCAAGATCATCCCGATCAAAACCATATGGCTATTGGAGTAGCGCTTTCCTTCACCTGGCTCATGTCGTGAAGGCTTGGCGGCCATATTGTCCACCAGTCGATCCGTTGACCAGTCCTGGTCAGGGTCGTTGAGCACATCCAGATTGAAGGCGATGTCGCCCGCGATGTCATAAATCCCAGCCGTATGGCTGAGCAACATGCCCAAGGTGATGCGATCCCCATTTGTGATGCGTGCTGCCACATCGGGGATATGCTTAGAGATGGGGTCATCGAGGCTCAAATCGCCCGATTGGATGTATTGCCACGTCAGGACACCCAGCATCATCTTGGTTACAGAGCCGAGTTTGCTGATATGACAAGGTTCCATCGTAATCTTATTTTCCAGGTCTGCGGCTCCTGCGCTTCCCGCCCAGGTACCATTTTCATCGTCGATGAGAACTGTGACGCCTGGGATGCCCTCTGCCACATATCTATCCATGATCGCTTGTAAAGCTGTAGCTTTGGGATGATTAGTATTGATGCTGAGCTGGCTATCTGCTGTACAGACAGTGGTGGGAGAAAAAAGATCCGTCTGGCAAGCGGTCAGCAAAAAGCCCGCACAGACAATCCCTATATAGTATCGTATGTTCATTGAGATTTTATTTATGGTTAGACACTGCGATGAGTGAACATGAGATTTATGAAAAGAGGAATAATTTGTAAACGAACCTCCTTCGAATGATGGATAAAGTGAAATCACGCTCCATACATGTAAGTAAGAGGTCAGATGTTGAGACGCAAGACAAGAGACTTAAAGTGTTGCTGTTGAAGACTTTTCATCCTATTTATACCTCGATTTCTGATGTCCATCTACTTATTTCTAGGACTAGGAGCTTACTCAAATCGGCAAACTCAACCGTAGCCACAAAGGGGCATACGCAATCACAGGAACGGTCTCATTGGCAAAGGTTCCTTGTACTTGGATACGATAACTCAGATCTACACTCAATCCCTTTCCTTCTCTGGTATCAAAAAAATGATACCCCACATCTGCACCGACCTGAAGCATCCAGTTTTGTCGTGTGGGCGTATTGATTTCTTGGTAGATGCCATCATTGTCTCTCTCTAGCGTAGCGAGATTGGGGAAAGCCAAGACATAGCCTCCGCCGAGCGCTAGGGGAGTGACCTGCCATCCTTTCGTGCTTCTGTAGCGGTAGCCTACTTCTGTGTGCAAGCGCAGCGCATCTTGAAGGTCTCGATGTACAAAAAAATCTAACGTCCCCCTTTGAATGAGTTGGTGTTGCGCATGTGTATTCCATCGTCTTAAGATGGAGACGCCCACACCAGGATGGATCGGTGAAAAATCAGGGGTGATCAAAGAGAGGGATTGATGCCCTACCTGAACGGAAGGTTCCCACAAGTGATAATAGTCAGACTGTGCATGGGAGGGGATAAGGCAGCCCCATACAAGTACGAGTAGCAGTATTTTTTTCATAGGCTCATAGTTAAACAATGATCTTCCTTCACAAAGCAGAGGAAAGATAGGAAATGCCATCTGTTCCTCTGCTTTTTGGACAGTTCATCCTACGAAATTAGCAAACTTCTATTTAAGGTATAGGGTTCAATTTTTTCCTTAGTAGACCCACCGCCAAGGCGTGGCCCCTGGCCCTCTCTCCACAAATGAACCTATACGTCGGTGCATTTCATTTTCTTGTGTCCTCATATATACTAATCCTTGGGAGCGGCTTCTTTTTCCAGTAAATACAAAGGCTTCAGCATGTCATCTCGATAGGCAGCCAGCAAGAACGGCAGTTTGATTGATGTGACGTTGTAATCGTAGTAGGTCTCGACGATCCGATAATGGGTCTTCATCCCCTCTATATCTGCTAGGCCTTCTTCATTCGTCAAAATCCAGGTACCTGCAGGATAGGATGGAATCTTGCCCCAGTCTACCCAGTGGTTGATGCGCTGGGCATAAAAATCTAGCCCCTGGCCATAGACTTTGTAGAAGAAAAACTGGTCCTGCGTCTTTTGAGCAATGAGGACCTTGCGTCCCACTTGATTGGTCGCTTGATAGCTTAGCAACTTGGGATAGAAATCTACCGTCATTACGAGATTCAGCATGAATACCACGAGCAGGGTAGAGGTGAGGAGTCGGGCTTGTGCTTGCTCTTTGAACCATATCCACCACGCGAGTCCGAAAATGCCTACACAAACAAGGGGCAATAAGATCTGGCCATTTGGAAAACCCAAGATGAAATAAGTGCCAACCGCCAAGGCAAATACTTGCATCAGGCCCCATTGGACATAGCTCAGCCTTTGCAGCAGTTTCCCCTTGAGTTGGCGTATATAGCGAGCCGTGAGGATGGCTGCAAATGGAAATAAAGGAAACACATAGTGCGGCAGTTTGAAGTTGGAGAGCGAAAGCATCAAAAAACCGAGTGTGAATCCGCCCAGACTCATATATTCTGCCGTATCTGCTACGCGAAATTTAGATAGGACCAGCCGATACAATGCAATCCCCCATGCAGGGAAGAAAAATAGTACCCAGGGCTGGAAGTCCCAGAGCATGGTAAGGAAAAAGTAATAAGAAGGCGCGCCATTGTCCCAATAAATGTCCCCAGTGATCCGTCCGAAGCTCTGTGTCCAGAAGAAGAATTCTAGGCCCGAGGGACCTTCTAATCCGTAAACTTCCTTTTCGGGATGAAGGTCAAACTGCTGATATAAGCCGATGCACATAGGGATCAGACTCACCCCTACAATCAAGAGAAATACCAGCCATTGGGGATGAAAGATGACTTTCCATTGTCGTTTGAGGAGGAGGTCCGCTCCGATTGCTGCACCTGGAAGGATGATACCGATGGGACCCTTGGTCATCATAGCCAGTCCTACGCCTAGGCTTCCCAGGATCAGATTGCCCCAGTTCCCTGAGCGGATGAAACTTGACAATTGCCAGACAGCAAAGATTACCCAGCCCGTGAGGAGTCCATCTGTACGAACATCATTTGTGATCAAGAAAAATGCTTGAGTAAATCCTAGAATGACTGTAGCTAGTAGAGCCGTCTCCTTGTCATACCACATGCGGGTAAAACGGAAAAGGGCATAAAGTCCTAGCATCAAAACCAGGATGGAGGGCAGTTTGTAGGTGATTTCGTTGACCCCAAAGATTTGGAAAGAGAACGCAGACAACCAAAACAGCAAAGGAGGTTTGTCCAAATAGTCATCCCCACGGTGGTAGACCTCAAGAAAGCTACCTGATTCCATCATCTCAAGAGAAATAGAGGCATACTGCGCAGCATCTACCTCCATGATTTCGATTCTCATGTTGAGGAGATATATAACGCCTAAGAATACAAATGCCCATATATATCTTTTCTGCTGCATGACCCGCAAGATACAGGGGTTTGGATAGGATCTGCAAGCAAATTTAGCTCCATATCAAAAAAGGAACCCCCATGTAGAAGGCTCCCATTCTTCGGAAAAGTTGTGATATATGTATGTGGATCAATAATCGAACCACGAATCTTCTAATCGATCATTATTTTTTGCGTGTAGTGCGTGCGAAGTGCTTGCGGCTTGCCTGTCCTTTGAGGGTGCCTAGTACCATAGGACACTCAGGAGCGGTCTTCTGACCAGGGCGCCAGTTGTACTCGTCATAGTCTGTCGGAAAGGCAGCAATTGCAGAAAGGATGGTTTGAGAAGGATTGTTGACTGATGTGCGTACGTTGGGAGTCATTGTCTTGTTGTTTAGAATAATGTTGTGATTCTCTGATGGCATAAAAACAAATACGATGTCAATAAATTTAAATACCTGATTAGTAGTTGATTGTATAATTTGATGATACTATTTTTTCTCGATTTGAGAATGACGTTAATCATTTCGGGAAAAGACAAATCGCAATACTGAGCCTCTTTACATATTTAGAGTAAAAATGGACCTCTAGGTTACAAATGGCCTTTCTTTCTCTCTTGTGATATAAAAACCGGTAAGCGTTTGATTCTCCTACCCCCCCAACTTAAATTTTTTTCAGCTTGTATTATTTTTTGCCGACGTCTCATCCCCAATGTACCCATGTAGTAGAATAAACTATTTCCATTTTGGGAATTTATTAACCAATTTATTAATTTCTTTTCATACGAATAAATAGAAATGACTCAATAGATATTTTGATGATATGAAGTGTGGATAATCGCGTATTTGAAAAAAATATAGGCTAGTATTTTATCTTTCTAAAGGAAACATTTAACCACTACAATACTACTGCTATGCAAAAACGATTACTCATTTTATCTTTATTCCTGCTCCCGCTTATTGCTTTCACCCAACGGGGCACGATCGTCCAGTCCGAGCTCAAATTTGACTACTCGATCTCCCAAGTCCAAGCAGAGATCAACACCTTGATCCCGATCAATCTTCCTAGTTTTCTGATCAACCTGCTCGTGTACGTAGACTATCCCCTCCAAGGATATAAGGTGGTGTACAACACAGTGGACTATGATGGCAATCCTACCACAGCTTCGGGCTTGGTCGTCATCCCTCAGAATTATGGCTGTGGAGCTGCGATGGCTACATATTGCCATGGGACGGTTTTTAACAAAGACGATGTACCCTCCAACTTGAGTGGGGCAGGGGATGGTGCCGAATTCATCATCGGGCTGGCCTTAGGGGGGGCGGGTTACGTTTCGGTTTTACCAGACTATCTAGGATTGGGAGACAGTCCCAACTACCATCCCTACGTAGATGCGCGTACAGGTGCTTCGGCTACCATCGACATGATGCGCGCCGCTAGGCAGCTTTGCAACCAACTGGGCGTCGGACTCAACGGAGAAGTATTTCTCAGTGGGTATTCTCAGGGAGGACATGTGGGAATGGCGACGCTACGTGAGATTGCCCAAAATCATGCAAGCGAATTTAATGTAGAATTTGCAGGTTTGGGTTCAGGACCCTACGATCTGTCAGACACTCAGTACAGATTTATTTTTGACGATCCCTTTTATGCTACACGTCAGTATATTCTGTATGTAGCCAGTTCGTGCCAGGAGACAAGAGGAGATGTGTACAATAATCCCTCAGACATTTTGGTTTCTCCCTTTGACAATCTGTACACCACGGAGATTTTAGGCCAGACAGGGAATACAGCTTGGGTACCGCTACCTTGGACAGATCTCTTTGTGCCTGGCTATCTTCAAAATGTGGAAAATAATCCCAATCACCCCTTGAGGGCTTGCTTGAGAGCAAGTGACGTATACGATTGGCTCAACTACACACCTACCACGATGTACTATTGTCCGCCTGATGCACAGGTAGACCCTCAAAATGCGCAAGTCGCCAAGAAAGAACAGCGAAGCAACATTCCCTGGTATCTATTTTGGAAGCGCTGGCAGATCAGCACCTTAAATTGTGGCAACTTCTCGCATGAAGATTGTGTCATTCCTTCCTTATTATTTGCTCGGACTTCTTTCAACTCCTATCGCAATGGATGTGGTCCTTTTAACAGACCCTCAGGACAAAATCCTTTGATGTTTGCACATGAAGCGCAGATAGAGGTCCCTGAGATCACACATTTTGATACAGAGATTGACTTGAAATCTTATACAGGTACCATCCAATATGCGGAAATCTATGATGTGGAGGGAAAAGTGGTCGATACATGGACAGACTTGAGTAGTGGCAAACTGGAACTTTCTCATGCGCAGTTGAAAGAAGGGTATTATGCATTGAAAATGACCAATACAGAGGGAGAAAATATCTGGGCATTGACCCTCTCCCTCCATCCCGAAATCGCTGCCTCGGATGATTACAATCCTATCTCTCCTGCTGTTTTATCGACAGAAGCCAAGTTAGATCTTTCTTTGCTAGAGAAAGAGGTAAAAACTGTCCACATCAGGGAGACAAATGGTCAAATTTGGGATACCTATCATTCGCCTGATGATCAAGTGACACTTTCACGAAAGAACCTACCAGAGGGGAGCTATTTAGCGGAGGTTGTGACACGTGATCAGTCTTTCTTCTTACCGTTGGAGGTCAGCAATACAGTTTCAATAGATGTAGCTGCCGAAGCTTGGGGATTGTATCCCAACCCAATGCAGACAGAAGTATTCGTGGATCTAGAGAAATTTCCTGCCTCGGTACAGCAGGTGCGACTTACAGATATGCAAGGACGTGTAGTCTTTGAGCAAATTCCTCCCCAAAGCCAGCAGACTTTGCGTATTCCTCGTGGAGCATGGGCAGCAGGGATTTACACGCTTTCCATCCAAACTTCTCAGCAATTATTCCAGACCAAAATAGCTGTGAATTAGAGCTGGGAAGATGGATATATTCACAGGCGAAGGCATTTCTACTCAGAGGTACCTTCGCCTTTTTCATTCACATTATTTGCAACATTTTCTACCTGCCTTCGTCTATACAACAGCTCCTCGTATATGCTAGTTGATATTTATTTTGAATCATTTATCCTAGTATGAACGAACGTATCCTTCACGCCCTCCATCAGTTAGAGGAGCAGGAAAATATAAAGATCGTATATGCCGTAGAGTCAGGCAGTCGTGCCTGGGGGTTTGCCTCACCCAATAGCGATTGGGATGTCCGCTTTCTGTACATCCGTCCAGAAGACTGGTATCTATCTATTGATGAAAAGCGGGATGTCATCGAGCGTATGCTGCCAGATGATTTAGACTTGGCAGGTTGGGATTTCAAAAAGGCCTTAAAACTCTTTCGCAAATCCAATCCCCCTCTACTAGAGTGGTTGCGAAGTCCCTTAATCTACTTAGAGCATGGACCAACCGCTCAACATCTGCGTGCGCTGTCAGAGGTATTTTTCAATCCCAAATCCTGCATGTATCACTATCTCAGCATGGCCCGAGGCAACTTTAAGGCGTACCTCAATCGGGAGCAAGTATCACTGAAAAAGTACTTTTATGTACTTCGTCCGATCTTGGCTTGTATGTGGACAAAGGAGAAAGGAACCATGGCACCTATGGAGTTTGACGTTCTTCGGAGGGAGATGCTACCAGAAGGACATCTACAGGAGATCGTAGATGAATTACTTCGAAAGAAAATGTCCAGTCAGGAGTTGGCAGAAGGCCCTCAGATTCCGGAACTTAATCAGTTTTTGGAGGAAAAAATCGAGGAAATGACCCTTTGGTTGTCAACCTATACTTTCAAATCTTATCCTGACACAGCGCAGTTGGATCAGTTATTTAGAAGAATGGTCAGGGAGCAGGGGGGCTGGTAGGATGTATACTTTTACTTGTAAGGAATGACGATGCGGGACGTGTCTTGATCCTCGGATTCAACTCACACAAGAAGTGGAAAGGAATTTACGTGCATAAGAGTATTATTTCTCTGGATCCCCATCGATGCAAAGAATTACGCCAGCTCCCCAAAGAGCTGGCGTTTTCATCCGCATGAAGGGGAAGATATATCAACGCTGGATCACAATAGGTTCAGCTACAGATTGGCTACCCACCGCTACTTTTAGGGTATAAAGACCTGCGGCCAGATGACTGACATTTAGGGTACCTTGTCCGTCTTTTTGACTGACTGTCCTTCCCATTCGATCTATAATCGTGATGACAGGCGTCTCCGTAGACTTGATGGCCACTTCTATTTGATCAGAAGCAGGGTTGGGGTACCAGCTTATTTTCAAATCTAGTGGCTCAGCTACCTGAGCAGTCGGCTGTCCTCTCCTGAAAGTTCCAAGTTGGACTCCATTGCAGTCAAACACATCTCCTTGATAGACATCTCGAAATACTTCCATCTCGCAGATGCCTCCTCCGTCTACAGTTCCCACGGGATAGAGAGTGGTGGTAGGATTGTTTTGGAACTGCGTGTTGGGTGATTCGCTGAAAGGACCTATGCAGGATACCTGATAATTGTTGAGGGTAATGGTCTCCGCAGGTGGGCCACCTGGAATATTGATCCCCTGAGGGTGCGCCAATACGATCCAATCATTGGTAGGATTGGGAGACTGCATCGCAACATCTAGCAAGTTATAGGCGATGGGGATGCCTCCTATACCTCCTGGATCAAAATCAAACTCATGAAAAGCATTCAGCATAAGATTCGTGGCGTCTACATGCGCATTTCCATAGGAAAATTCCAAACCATCAAAATACTCGACTAAGAGATCCAGAAATCTAGTGTGAGGATTAAAATCCATGTCTATAGCCTCTACACTGGTCTTAGAACTTCCTAAACTTGATACGGGTAAGTCGTAAGTGACCGTAGAAAGGATGTTACCAGTAGCAGGGTCAATTTCTACAACTCCTAACTCATTACCTGCCTGAAACTGATGGGCAGCAAAATAAGAAGTTCCATCTCCTGTAAAGCCGCCAAAAGCCTTGAGGATATCGTAAGCGTAGATGTCACTCGTGACGGCCCCTGTCGTACGATCGACTTGAAAAAAGTAGGGTTCAGAATTACCCCCATGGTTATACTCTCCTGAGAGTACGTACCGATTATTTGCCCCATCGTCGTAGATGTCACTGATACTGCAAAAGGTCAAGGCAGGAAAGGTAGCTTCATAATTCTGGGAAAAGATATAGCTGCCTCCAAGATCCAATTTTAGGATTCCCAATGTATTACGTGGTTCCGTTGGGGTCTCTCTAAAGTCAAAAGCAACGACTACATCCTCCTGATCATCAAGTATGATTCGCACATTTCCCAAGTCTGTGACATCTCCGTAAGGGTGGAAAGCAAAGGTCCATAGCACAGTTCCCGAAAAGATGTCGACACTGAATATGACGAGATTACTGAACGTACCATTTGCTCTAAATTCATACGTGCTGGCGACGATGACCTGTCCATTATTTTCATCTAGGACCATCCCGTTGAAGTGCGCCAGTCCATTTTCATCTACGCAGCCATTGTTGTCATAGATGCCACTGAATACTTGGCCTGAAAATCCTGTGAAGGGATAGTTGAGTCCTTGAAGGAAGACTTCACTGGTTCTAGGCCCTGTCTCGACCGTGGTTCCCCAAACGATGATGTTATCTTGAAAATTGACAAGGGCATCATTTTCGATCTGATTATGCGTCGCCCAAACTTGGCCAGCAGATTGGATAAAATAATCTTCAGTTGATTGTGCCGAAAGGTGGGAAAGGAAACCCACACAGATAATGACTAAGAAGTGTATACTTCTCCATGTATTATTTCGCATGATGTGAACTGATTAGTGATGAGTGGAATATTAGAAAAAACAAAGAGAACTTCTAGATATGGCCATATGACGTTCTGTTTTTAGAGAGTCGGGTACATGCATCAAAAACTCAATATTCCACAGTAAAAATTTCTCAAAGGATAAATGATGGGTATCCTTTTATTCTTGGAAAGCGGCATATGAAATTTTCCTATCTTCTGCTCAATTCCCTCTTTTGGTCACACTTCATTTGCACTGAAAACTATACCTCATGCGATTCCTGTTGTCATTCCTATTGTTAAACTCAATGCTGTACGGGCTGCATGCCCAAGATACTTTTTCGATTGTGGCAGTAGACACTGCTACAGGAGAAGTAGGCAGCGCGGGTGCCTCTTGTGTAGACTTGAATTCTTTTCCAGGTTTTGAGGACGATTTTTTGGGAGAGCTTTTTCCTGGGGTGGGGGCGATCAATACCCAGGCATTTTATCTGGGAGCTAATCAGGCAGGTGCTCGCAATCGCATGAACCTAGGAGACACACCAGCTCAGATCATTCAATGGTTGATCCAAAATGATTTCTCAGGTAATCCTGAATTGAGGCAATATGGCATCGCAGCCATCATCGATGGACAGCCGCAGGCAGCAGGCTATACAGGGAGTGGGACGGATGATTACAAAAATCATATCACAGGTCCTGATTACAGCATTCAAGGAAATATCTTATTGGGACAAGAAATCTTGGACTCTATGGAAGCCCGTTTTCTGCGGGCAGAGGGAGACTTGGCTTGCCGACTGATGTCGGCCTTGCAAGGAGCCAATGTCGTCGGGGCGGATACTAGGTGTACGCCATTGGGAACCTCCTCGCTCTTTGCCTTTGTCAAGGTAGCGCAAGTAGGGGACTCCTTTGGCGATCCCTCCTTCAAACTATCTGTCAGATCCTCAGGTACGCCCGCGCAGGAGCCTATCGACCAGCTTCAGATATTATTTGACAATGAAAAAAACTGTCAAGCTGTTACAGGAGTAGCCCCAAAAGCGGTGAAAGATCCTTTTACCCTCTCCTTTTTAGATCAAGGCAACGCCTTTTGGATTGAAGGAGCTCAAGGAAAAATGTATCAGGTGGTATTGAGGGATTTGACAGGGAGGCAATGGCTCCAGAGATCTGTAAAAGAGGGAGAAATCGTGGACCTTACTTCACTGCCGAGTGGGATATGGATCGTGCAGCTTACAAATGGGCCACGTCAATGGGTGACCAAAATCATGAAGTAGTACCACTTTTTCGTTTATAAAGTATCTACACAAGTAAAAATGAAACATATACTCCTAGACTTGGGAGGCGTCGTCTTCGAATCGACTGGGCGTTCCAATGAAAAAATCAACTGGACAGAGATTTCCCGTCTCAATCACAAATATGGGCATGGGCTCAATATTGGGGAAGATTTATTTGGGGTATTTTTGGAGGAATACAATCAGGCAACTCACCAACATCTAGGAGGAGATGAATTTTTGGCAGCCATATTTGATACCCTTCATTTTAATCAGGCGTTGATTGACCTTCTACAACCCCTCGGTCCGATCTACATTTTGAGTGACAACTACAGAGAAAATATCGCATACATCTCCCAGCGGTTTCATTTTTCTTCTTGGGCGCAAAAGCAGTTTTATTCCTTCGACTTTGGGACAGATAAAAATGATCCCCATTTATTTGAGCAGTTGATATCCAGGCTGCAAATACCTCCTCAAGATCTCCTATTCATTGATGACAGCCCTCAGAAACTGGCAGCAGCGGCAAGTCTCGGTGTAGAGGGAATTCGTTTTATAGACAATGATCAAGTTCGAAATGACCTGATTACGCGCAGTTTTTTGTAATTTTGCCGCAATATTCAAAAAATGTCAGCAATCAGAGAGTCGGAAGGTAAGAATCGGTTGATAGACAGTTGTTTAAGTCGATAGATACTTCGCCCCTCTCAACTCGAATAAATGATATGAGTGGAATTGTAGCGATCGTCGGGAGACCGAATGTGGGGAAATCTACCCTTTTCAATCGTCTGATTGAAGAGCGAAGAGCCATTGTAGATGATATGAGCGGGGTCACCCGTGACCGAAACTATGGGCAAGCAGAGTGGACAGGGCATACTTTTTCTGTGATTGATACAGGAGGATATGTCCCTAATTCAGAGGATATTTTTGAGACGGCCATTAGGGAGCAAGTGCACATAGCGATGGAAGAAGCGGATGTGCTGATTTTTATGGTGGACGTGTCTACTGGTGTGACTCCGCTAGATAGGGATTTTGCCAACATTGTCAGGCGTCAACCCCATAAGGTACTCCTAGCTGCCAATAAAGTAGATGCGTCTAAGCATTTAGATGGGATCTATGAGTTCTATGAGTTGGGTTTGGGGGAAGTGATTCCAGTTTCGGCTATGACAGGCGGAGGATCGGGAGAACTGCTGGACGCATTGGTAGAACTTTTGCCTGCACCTGAGCCAGAGACAGAAGAAGACAGTGTGCCCAAGTTTGCCATCGTAGGTCGCCCCAATGTGGGAAAGTCTAGCTTCGTCAATGCCCTCATAGGTAAGAATCTCAACATCGTCACCCCGATTGCAGGTACTACGCGAGACAGTGTGGACACTCGTTTTGCTGCCTTTGGGCGAGATGTCGTACTGATCGACACTGCAGGTCTGCGCAAGCGTAGTAAAATTGATGAGAACATTGAGTTCTACTCCACCTTGCGCACGGTCCGTGCCATCGAGCAATGCGATGTCGCCCTGCTATTGATTGATGCCACCCAAGGCCTGGAATCCCAGGATATGAACATATTCTCCCTCATGCAGAAAAATCGCAGAGGAATCGTCATTGTGGTCAATAAGTGGGACTTGGTAGAAAAAGAAACCAATACAGCAAAGGAATTCGAAGCCCAAATAAAGGAACGAATCGCGCCTTTCGTAGATGTCCCCATTATTTTTACTTCTACGATCACTAAGCAGCGACTATTGAAAGCCTTGGAAGTAGCGCAAGAGGTGTATGAGAACATGAAGCGCAAGATTACCACGAGCGAATTGAATGATGTCATGCTGACTGCCATTGCCAAACATCATCCTCCTACTTTTAGAGGACATATCGTTCGGATAAAGTATGTGACACAAATTCCAGGTAAGGTGCCTACCATTCTTTTCTTCTGCAATTATCCCCAAGGAGTGAAAGAATCTTATAAGCGATATTTGGAGAATAAGCTACGTGCTCGATTCAATTTTACAGGTGTAACACTGAATCTTTTCTTCAGGAAAAAATAAAGCTTGCTTAGAGCAAAATTTGACTGATATGACTTTTGTATTCCTTCAAAAAATATGGAGGATTTAGCCTAAATTTTAGCCTCTATTTATCAAATATTTTGGATTTAAGTAGTTGTTAATGAGGTTATTAGATAGGGTGGGATGAAGTATATAGGAATTTTGTCATCTTTTGCAGAACAATTCAGGTATTATTTTGCTTATTGTATGCAACATCTTTGCATCTAGCACATCCTACCTTACGATTTGTCCACACTTTACCGATTCTTATGGCTATTCTGATTTTCTTTATTGCCCACTGGTATTTGTCCTTATTCACGCAGACGTTTTTCCTGCACAGATATGCAGCGCACAAAATGTTTACGATGTCAAAGGGATGGGAAAAGGTCTTTTTCATACTGACCTACATCTTCCAAGGCTCATCCTATCTCAGCCCACGTGCCTATGGCATTTTGCATCGTCTACACCATGCGCACGCAGACACCGAACTAGATCCTCATTCACCTGTAGTGGATGACGACCCGTTCAAGATGATGCTTCGTACCCGCAATATTTTCGTAGCGATTGAGGAAGAAACGATGGACATCCATCCCAAATATATGAAGGATCTACCCGATTGGCGTCCGTTTGATACGTGGGCTTCCACGCGCGCGTCGCGTTATATCTGGGGCTTGATCTACATTGGATTCTATGTAGCTTTTGCTACTCAGTGGTGGATGTTCTTATTGTTGCCTCTTCATTTCTTCATGGGACCTATCCATGGGGTCATTATCAATTGGTTTGCGCACAAATATGGATACCGCAACTTCGATACGAAGGATACCTCTCGCAACTTCTTGCCTGTGGACCTATTCATGATGGGTGAAAGCTATCACAACAACCATCATACCTACGGTGGACGCCCCAACTTTGGGATACGCTGGCATGAGTTTGATCCTACTTATCCAGTGATTTTGTTGCTCAATGCAGTAGGGGTCATTAAGTTGAAGAAGTATAAAGATCCTGTCGCTGTATAAGAGATAAGTGCAATCAGATATTTCTAAAAAGCTACTTACTACGATGAAATAGCGAGGCGGGACATGTGTTCCGCCTTTTCTTATAGAGTTTGGGGTAGCTCTTACCTAAGTCGTCGCCCCGAAGCGAGATCTGTATGCAGCAAAGAAGTCTTCGACTTGATGGTACTCTTTTAGCTTCGCATCCTCAAGCTCGAGGATTCTCCCAGGAAAATGGCGCATCAAACCATATTCATGTGTAGCGATCAAGATAGTCGTCCCTGCGCGGTTGATGTTGCGCATGACATTCATGAGGTGGTAAGAGGCTTCGGGATCAAGGTTGCCTGTGGGTTCGTCAGCGATCATGAGGACAGGTTCGTTGATCAATGCACGTGCGATGGCCACTCGTTGCTGCTCGCCACCAGAGAGTGTATGTGGCCGCTCATGTGCTTTGCCCGTCATCCCGACTTGCATGAGGACTTCACTGATGCGCCTACGAATCTGCGCCTTTTGCTTCCAGCCTGTGGCTTTGAGGGCGAAAAGGATATTTTGTGCGACGGTTCTGTCAGGAAGTAGTTGGTAGTCTTGAAAGACAATGCCCAGCTTTCTACGGATCTGTGGGACATCTTTTCGCTCGGCTTTGTCTACCCTTGTCTCTCCCAGCAGAATGATACCTTCATCTGATTTGTTGTCTCCATAGATCAGCTTGAGGAGTGAGCTTTTACCTACCCCTGTTTTGCCGACTAGGTAAACGAACTCACCCTTAAGGAGCTGCATTTCTAGACCTTTGAGGATAGACTTTTTGCCCAATTGTAGATCGATGCCTGTCATGGTAAGGACAGGCTCAGGCTGGGTGATATGCGGTTCTTGCGTACTCAGTTGATTTCTACTTTTTTGATTTTTCCGTACTCCGTCGTCTCGTCGATGATAGACTGGATATGCGCAGCATGTGCCTCATTTTTAATGACTTTTGATAGCCGCTCCTGTCTGCCAGGTCTAAAATATCCAATCAGCGTGAAATGCTCATCTCTCAACTGGATGTAATCGGGAATTTTCGCCTTTCCCTTTACTTTCATCAAATAATATGTAGGCATAAGTGTCGCCTTTTCGAAATAAATGATAGGAACTGACCCTAAAACGATGGCTATCATACTAAAAGACAAATCGTTATTTCTATGGATCACGTGCTAAAAACTATGCCACAAGTATAGGGACAAAATTTGATTCTCAACAGAGAATGATACAGCTACCTTGAATTTGGGTTCATATCAATAAGAAAAGAGGCGTGTCATTGCGCCTCTTTTCATAGATTTTTCTGGATAGTATTTAATTGATCGGAATGTCTTCGCTTCTAGGGGGTGTTTTTCTTCCGCCAGGATTTCCACTGTCAAATCCCCCATCAAAGTTGGCAGGAAGTACAATGGAGAGAAGGAGATAGATGAATATAGGAATAGGGAAACCCATAAAAATACCTACGATGAAGGCAAAACGAATCAACGTCACAGAGATGTTGGTGTATTCGGATAAGCCACCTGCGACTCCTGAGAAGACACGATTGGTTCGAGACCTACGTAGCACCTTTCTGTTGGGATCTGCCTGCGTTTGATACGAGCGCGCACGAGCACGCTGCTGGTAGCGCTCACGGGCACTGCTGGCAGTCCTAGGATTGCGGGCGCTGGTACGCTGTGTACGCTGACGATCTCCTGTGGGGGGAGGTGTGGGTTTGGTTTTTCGGTAGACGTTCAGCGCAGGGAAGTTGAGTTCCTTTCTTCTGAACGCGAGATTGATCATTTTGATAAATCCATAAGCCATCGCACCAAAGCCAATGGCAGGCACAATCACCTCGATGATCTGCGTAAATAACTCGGGAAGGCCAATCGTCTGCGTGATGATCGATCCCACCAAGACTGTGACACCTGCCACAAGTGCCATCATCCCTGCCGATCCTAATTTTCCATTTTGATCTTTTTCTTCCTCTTCCTCGATCTCGCGGATTTTCTCGATATCATCATACATGAGTGAGGTATCGAAATCCTCCGAGATGCTGCGACTTCTTCTATATCTCTCTTGAGCCATATATTTTGTGGTACTGCGTATGTGTCTATTTGAGTTGTAGACAGAGCCTACTTTGTATGTACGATGAAATTTCGAGAAGTTTTCATCAAAATCAAAAGATGCGAGAAACAAGATACAAGGAATATCTAGGAATTAACAGGTGAAAATACCTGAGGAGTAACCCCTCAAACCGTCAAATAGACTTGAAACGGTAAAATAGGGCTTTGAGATGCTTATTTCTATGGGTTTCGCTTGCTTCTTTCTTCCTTTTGTAGGTCGATTATCCTCCCTTATAAATTGTACTTACCTATGATGTTTTCATTTGTCTCTTTCATTCCTCTCCCCAGCGATATGTCTTGGGCTCCAGTCCTACTTGATCCATGATGCGATGAACTACTGTATCTACAGCTTCTTCCATGGAGGTGGGTTTGGAGTAGAAGGATGGAATGGCAGGAAGCATCATCCCACCTGCTCGTGTGACTTTTGCCATATTTTCGATGTGGATCAAATTCAAAGGCGTATCCCTTACGACACATATAAGTTGGCGACGCTCTTTCAAGATTACATCTGCTGCTCGTGTGATCAAATCATCGGAAAAGCCACTGGCGATTCTCCCGAGAGTCCCCATCGAACATGGGACGATCACCATGTGCATATACTTGGCAGAGCCCGAAGCAAATGGCGCGCGGTAGTCCATCCGATCGAATACAGGATAAGGGAAGGTAGCAGGGACATCCAATTCGTGTGTCCAGACATCTGGCGCGTTTTTGCTGAGTACGATGCCTACTTCGACCTCTGGGTATTGGTTCAGTTGCCCCAATAGACGCTGGGCATAGATGCTGCCACTTGCACCTGTAATCGCCACCACAATTTTCTTCTTCATTTACAATCTGCTATTACTCGTTGGAACAAGGGGTATACGACTCCATACATCTAATTTCCCTTTCTATCCTTACATTACTGCGAAATTCTACTATTTTTGGCAATATACATGCAGAAAATAAGGTTTACACTTTGTGCCGTGACATGGGAATAGGACCCCTGTCAGAAAAGGGTAAGAATAAGTAACTAGAGAAACGCCCCCTCATTGTATCTAATGCAAAGACTATTCACCGTTGCGATTTGTTTGGTAGGGATGATGAATCTCTTCTATGCGCAAACCAGTCCTCAACTGGAATGGGTAGCCGATCGTGGAGAAGCATTGGAAGGAGAACTGATTTTTTTGAGATTGACGCAGGTATCTGAAGGTTCTGAGGAATGGAAGATAGATAAGTTTACCTTAGAGTATATAGAGTCCTACTTGGTAGATGAGGGGTTTGAGTTTGTAAAAATACCCCAAACGCTCTTTCCACCCCAACCCAAAGAAAAGTCAGTCTGCTGGGAAGGATATGTTTACCATGTGAAGGCAGGACAATATCGCGTCGGACTAGGACTCAACGTCAGCTTGGAGTCAGTAGGTGACATAGAGGAGAAGATAGAAGTCGAAACGAGTCCTGTTGCGCTTCGGATAAAGGCACTTCCCCCCACTCGGCTTCCCAATGCCCAATGTGTAGGCGATTTCATGTTATCCTATGGATTTTCAAAAGGGAAAGAGAAAACGAGTAGTGGGACGCCCACTTATTTGACAGGCGAACTGTTTTATCTGGCTATACGCGTCGAAGGAAAGGGAAATGTCACGCTTGCCCCGGCTCCTTTCATTCAGTTTTCAGATAGCTTCCTCCTTTCTGAGCCTGTTTCTCAGATAGAGTGGCAAAGAAAAGAAGGGAAGCTTTGGGGACAAAAGACCTTTCGATATGAGTTGCAAGCGGCTTTTCGAAACGATTATCCGCTCGGGCCTGCTCAAATGTTTTATTTTTCTCCCTCCGAAGCAACATACGACTCCCTTCAGACGCCAACTCTTCCTGTGAAGATCATCGGAAAGGATATTCCCCAGCTTCTGAAAGTCAATCAGTTGAACCGATTCTATCAACAAAAGATCAAAACAGGAACGACAGAGCCACCTATGCGCATCCCCTACATGCACATCATCCTTTGGATTTGCTTTGGGATTGCCCTATTTCTGCTGCTGTGGGGATTTGTTCAAGAGCTTATCCAGTCCCGCCGCTCAGGACTCTAGCGTCTGATGAGACGTTTATATGCTTTGCCCTTTGGATGAATCATATGAAGTACATACTCTCCTGCAGCTAGCGAACCTACCCGAAGTGTTTTGAAATTTTCCCCTTCCTGACTGGCAAGAGAGGACTCCCAGACCAGCATCCCTGCGCGGTTGAATAGTTTACAATTCAAACGGCTATCATCTGGACTGAAAAACTGCACATTGAGCTCCTGATCAAAAGGATTGGGACCAATCTTTTGGATATAAAATATAGGATCACTTTCAATGCTCCACTCAGGTTGTCCCAATTCCGCAGTGCCTTCTGGCGCAGAAGCCATGCGCACGTGCCTGACGCTGGAGAATCGTTCCTCCCCATTTTTCTTGAGATGCCAGATGCGGTAATAATTATCCTCAGGAAGCGGCGTCGAATCGGTAAAGGTATAAGTGCCTGGCTCAGTAGCATCCAAAGGATCTACCCATTCGAGATCTTCAAAGCTGAGGCTGTCTGCACCACGCTGCACGATGAAATAAGAACTGCCCTTGATATTGTCAATGGTCCATAACAAGACATTTTTCTCTTCCTTCGATTTTACTTTGATGTCTATATGTGTACTGGGCTCCAAAAATGCACCATTTGTAGCAGAGAGAAAGAGGGTCAAGTAATCTAGATGGTGAATACCGTTAGGGGGGCATTGAAGATCCTGTGTATTGCCGAGATACTGGTGACTGTCATGGTCAAATGTCCCATAATCGTTGCAGATGGTTCCCTCTCCTTTGTTGAGTCCGACCGTAGCGGGACTTCCTGCGAGTCCTTCGACTCCTCCTGAAGAATTGCCCGTCGTCCAACTCATATCTCCATAGGTAAAGATCACATTGGCTCCGTGCGGGATGGGAAAATGGCCGATGTGTTGCACGGTACTGTCAACCAAAATGGCCTGGAAAGTATTGGTAAGCTCACAGGGAAAGTCACATCCATAGTAGCCGACATCCGACCAGGTGAAGATGACATAATGCTGATCAGGATCTTTGTAATACTGCAATTGGCCACCTGTGGCGATGTCGACATCACTGAAAAACGGCGCGATCATCTTGGGACCTGATAAGCAAAAAGATTCGGGTGTATACGACAAGAAGTCGCGTTCAAAAGTCAGATTGCCATTGGAGTTGAGAAAGATTTCTTGGAAGGACGCCCCAAAGAAATCGAGGGTAAACCCTAGCTCGATGGGTTCGGCGCAGTCGTCACAGACCGTCCGCCCTCTGAAGTCTCTATAATTGACTTGCTGACCTTGGAGATCCTGACCTACGGGTATCCAGTAGGCTGACGCTTCCTCACGTTGGACGCAGTCCCCAGGACAGTTTTCAGGGGACTCACCCACTTCACATACCCCATTGCCACATTCGATGCCTTTGCCATATACCACCACATTGTCGATTCCCATGCCCCAGGCCCAGGCTCCCTCATCATCAAATGACCATCTGATTTTGATTTGGGGGTGGATGAGTGGCGTGAGATCCACTTTCAAGCGCCCTGAAAAATCATGATCTACTTCCCACGCTTTGATCCAATTTTCCCCATCCCAAACTTCTAATTGGAAGACACTGCTGTCTGCATATTCTTGAAAGAGTAAATCAAACTCTAAAAATGCCCCTCCTTCATAGTCGCTGAGATCCACACTAGGACTTTCGACCTTGGCTTTGCCGACTTTATTGGTTCTCTCATCATTGACATAGAGCCATTTGCCATAACCAGGATTGGGAAAGTATCCGATGGGAAAAGCATTGACTTGCCACTGTCCTCCATCGGATGTCTCGGGTGTCGTCCAGTCCAATGGCACGCCCTCTTCAAACTTTTCTACAAGTAGTGTATCCATACCCGATCCGGGACATTGCGCCGCGACCCGGGGAGGGATGAGGAGGAGGATAAGGCAAGAAAGTAAGACGAGACGTAAAAGTTGTTTCATGAAGTTTGTGGTCGAGAGGGGAGGAGAATGAAGTGAATTATTCAGAGGCATGTTGAATCTGCCTAGCCTCTGTCATGAGTCGCAGGATTTTTTTCTCATAGAACAGGGCATCAAACTGAGGATCTTCCTTGTGGAGATTGACACGCATCTCCAAATCTTGTACTTGGTGATAGATGCGAGCTTGGGCTTGCCAAATGGACAGGTTTTCTTTTTCAGATTGTGTCTGTTGCTTTTTCTCCTCGACACGCTGGATTTTGGTGTTAAGATCGGCTAGTTGGGTTTCTGTGCTCCCTTGAAATGCAGAGGCGGTAAGGGCCTCATTTGAAGAGACCACCTTAACTTTGAGTTGCGGAGACTTCCGCTCTTCTTCAGGCTCATCTGACTGTGAGACATAGAAGAAACATAGGGCGGCTACGATGATGGCAGCTCCTTTGCTGATGCGGGAAATCGTCTGACGGTTACGGTTTTTTAGGTTATTGCTCATCTCAAGTCGAGTCTTCATTCTATTGAAAAGTTGACAAGCAATGGTACCTGTATTTATTCTTATATTGAAAATAAAAATAATTATGATATTACATGTGTTGGATTAAATGGAGTTGTTAAAAATAATCGGATTGGGGATAACGTTTTGATCTTTTCAAAAAGGAAAATCCTCCCATTCTGTCGAAGAGGAGGATTCTCGGCATATAAACCCATGTTTGAAACCTCAAATCTGCGAAAAGTCTGTGCTTTCAGAACCTGAACTTCCGCTATTTTGATCGATTGAGCCCCACTAAATCTCCCAAAATAGCTTTCGCCAGAACCTAAAATTTCTACTTTTTAGCTAGGTTTTCATTGTTCCAAACATAGTCCAAGTCAAAGCAATATGGATGGCGCTTAGTTCACATCTTCACCTTCACTTAGCTTGGCAATCATATTTTCCACACTTTGTGCATTGAGTTGATCTCCTTCGGGTACGTTTCCTTGGGCGATCTTTGCATGCTTGAGTGCTTTCTTAAAATTTCCAACAGCGGAGTAGCCGCGAGCCAGTCCTACATGTACAGGCCATGTGTCTGGGTGTAGTTCCTCATTTTTCTGGAAGACCTCCAAGGCGCGTTCTTTTTCTCCTCTGGCCAAGCACTGACGCGCATATTGGTGGATCTGTAACACACCTGCCGTAGGTTGTTCCATGGCTTCGTCCATGACCTTATGCGCATCTTCCATCCGATTCATCGCCATCAAGACATTGGCTTTGGTGCTGAGGGTTGTATAGTTGGCCTGACCTACAAATGGACGAGATACCGCAGCTTCTGCCCATTCTATTCCTTTTTCCAAATGCGTTTGATTGTTGATACAAAAGTTGGCGGCTGAGACCCAGTTTTGCCAGTTGAAGCCCGCAGAGCTACGCAGCGATTCTTCAATCTCTGCCACATAGAGATCGTTCATGTCAGGGACAGAAATGGTAAAGGGTATTTTGAGATTTTCCCAGTACAATGCGGCTTCACACTGGGTAAGTTGACGATCGGTAAATCCAAAGGTCAGCCACTCGTGAAAAGAGGCCTTATCTGGACGTGTAGTCACACGCAGTACATCCTCTGATTGATCGTAAAAGTAGCTGCCCCAAGAAGAGGTATTTTGGGAGAAAATGAGCGTCCAGTCCTGATTCGGCTCCCCTGGGATGATATGGAACCCGTAGGTACCCGCAGGAAGTTTTTGTCCTTGTATCATGACATCATGTGAGACTGAGAATAAGGTATTTTCATTGGCACCTGCACGCCAAGGCATCTCCTTTGCTGTCCCAAAGTTATTGGGGCTGAGTCCATAGGGTACAAGCTGCCCCCAAATCTTACCTTCACGGCTATTGCCTCGGCTGTCAGTTACGTCGGGAGAGTTGTAGGTAAATGTCGCCTTGACCATACCCATATATTGGCTCACCTCAGCCTTCTGATTCCCTCCGCTAGGAGGTAGTGGGAGACTTTGAGCGGATAATATCTGGAATCCCCATGTGAGCATAGCAATGAGAAATGTCCAGATGTAGTGTTTGGATGAAAACATAAAATGGTTTTTAGGTAGTTGTAGGAAATCTATAGCATGACTTTACCTGTGATGAGATCTTTCGACCACATTTTTCGGGAAATGTAATAAAATTCAGAGGGAAAATAGGACGTAAAGATTGCTAGATATGTGAAGGAGAAAAAGTTTTGCAGCGTAAAAATTTATACACTCTAAAGGCACTGAGCGCGTGCTATTGCGGTTTTGTACAATCTTATATAAAAATCATTGTATGACTACACACAACAAAAGGAAAAAATGACTAGATTATAAATTCATCTGATGAAGTGGGATTCAGCTACTTACCTGTAACCTACAACAAGAGATACCGTTCTACACTTACATCGACGCATACCTTTCTTCCTTGATGAGATAAAACGGCACAATAGATGCTTATGGTAATGCGTTTGCGAGATATCGATACCTAAGGACTTAGAAGCCTATGATCAGACATGAACCCTCTATACCTTTCTCTGTACAGATGAATTTCCAGCATTTGTACCCTGAAGCTGTGCTAGAAGATGCGTATGAAAATGATTGGGGAGCTGTAGAAGTATGTTTTACAGACCAAGAAGCGTTTTCTGTAGGTTTCTTTAATAAGAATGGTGATTGGTTGATGACCGATCACTATCTGGGTGAGCATGAGACACCTTATTTCATGAATTACTACCTGGAGAGCATGGTAGAAAACTATTTCTCTGCTATTGCAATCTTGAGAGAGCGACCCAAGGAAAGGCCTTACTATATGCTAGAAATCGAACCTGAGTCAGAGCAGCCTCCGATGAAAATTAAATTTACAGAGGCTGGGGAGCTGATAAATTTTTGGCAAGTATGGCGAGAAGAAATTTACATGAACTAGGAAAGAGACGAAAGTATAGACAAGAAAAGGCTAAATAGCCATCATCTAATAGAAAGCTGGGCTTCTGCCTAGCTTTTTCATTTCTTATCCTGAGACTATCCTTACCAGATCACCCATCCCAAAAATAGAATGGTAGACAAGAGGGAGAAATACTTGACGTATTTGCCAAAACGTACATAATACATGGCGAGGTGGTAGACAGTAAGGTGCTTTTTCATAACTGGGGGTTAAAAGGGCAAATAGTTGAGAGCAAAGTGAAGTGTGGTTCCTGAATCGAATGCCTGTTAATTTCAAATAGTATCTAAGATACATAATTTTATCCTATGGTCGTGTACATCCGTTCTATATCACTTCATATATGAGCATACGTATGTCATGACGGATAGGTCACTCAATTTGCAGTCAAATGAGCGATCGTGTCGATTCGCTTCATATCAGTGAGGACTGGGAAAAGGAATGGACCCTAGCAAGGATAAATGAAATCTACTTTCGGTCGGGAATCTTGACCATCGTTTTCCAGCCTGCTCTGTCAATCAGCTCTGCTACTAATCCTGTCCATCCTGTCTGATGACTCGCACCGATTCCGCGACCTGTATCTCCATGAAAGTACTCATAGTACAGAATCAAATCCTTGAAGTAAGGATCGCGTGCGTAGATGGTGTCATCTCCATGCGCAGGTCGCTGTCCTGTATGGTCAGGCATGAAGAGATGGATCAGCCTCCGTGAAATCTCATCGGCGACTTGTGTGAGATTGAGCCAATAGGGAGAGCCTGTCGGTAGGTACGCGCCTGATTCCCCATCAAAGAAGTCACAGTATAAATACAGTGCTTGGATGAGCATATAGTTCATGGGGAACCAAACAGGCCCTCGCCAATTAGAGTTTCCTCCAAAGAGATAAGTGCTGGACTCTCCAGGTTCGTAGCGCAATCCGTATTTTTCTCCCGCTACCTCTAACTCATAGTAATGTTGGGCGTGAAACTTCGAGATAGAGCGAATCCCTCCGATGGAGAGAAACTCGTGCTCGTCCAGCATGGCTTTCAATAGCTGTGATAATCTATGCTGAGGAACCATCGCCATCAAGAGATCTCCGTTTTCTTTGTGGTGGATGAGATTTTCTACTCCTGTGTTTTGGCGATAGTCGAGAAACCACCGCAGGCGCTCCATAAATTCAGGGACTTTTTCCTGTACAGCTTGTGGGATGACGCAGACTGCAAATAGCGGTGTCAATCCGACGAGTGAGCGGACCTTTACAGAGACTCTCTGTCCATCGGGTAGATGCAATTGGTCGTAGTAAAATCCGTCTTCCTCATCCCAGAGTCCATCGGGGCCCATATGGTTGAGCGTCTCTGCGATGTAAATGAAGTGCTCGAAAAACTTCGTAGCGACATCCTCAAAAGTATCGTCATGCACGGCAATCTCCAGGGCCATCTGCATCATATTGAGAGAGTAGGTGGCCATCCAACTGGTCCCATCTGCCTGCTCCAAATGGCCTCCTCCTGGTAGTTCTGCACTCCGATCAAATACGCCGATGTTGTCTAGACCAAGGAAGCCTCCTTCGAACACGTTATTACCATTAGAATCTTTGCGGTTCACCCACCAAGTGAAGTTGAGCATCAACTTCTGAAAAATGCGTTTGAGGAAGTGAATGTCTCCTTTTCCCGTTTTCTGCTTGTCTATCTCATATACTTTGAGGGCGGCCCATGCTTGCACAGGAGGATTGACATCTGAGAAGTTCCATTCGTAGGCGGGAATCTGTCCATTGGGATGCATGTACCACTCCCGCATCATGAGGATGAGCTGATTTTTGGCAAAGGCGGGGTCGATCATGGCCAGTGGCACACAGTGAAAGGCCAGATCCCATGCAGCATACCAGGGATACTCCCATTTGTCAGGCATGGAGATGATGTCCTCATTGTTGAGGTATCGCCAGTGGGTGTTGCGCCCCTGCTTGCGAATGTCAGGTGGAGGAGGCTGACCTGGGTCACCGTCTAACCATGAGGGGATATCCAGATTGTAGTATTGTTTATTCCACAAAAGGCCTGCAAAAGCTTGTCTTTGGATATTGGCCAGCTCACGATCTCCATAGCTGGGAACCATCGATTCATAAAACGCATCTGCCTCTTTTTTTCGAAGGGAAAGAATGGGAGCAATCTTTAGGGGGGAAGTAGTGACAGGCTGTCCGCTGAGACGGAATTTAAATGTTCTACTTTCACCTCCCTCCAATAATACATGGTACACCGCGCCGCATTTGGTTCCCGACTTTCTTCCTTTCAAGAAATCATAGTCATCCTCTACCACTGCTCTATGAAAAGCGTCTTTGACAAAGGGATGTGGATTTTTTCGCCCAAAAACTTTCTCCTGATTGGTCTCATTTTCTGTAAACAGGAGGTAGTCGGGCTTTTCTCCCCAAAAATAGTGTTCACCAATCTCAGGGTGTCTCCCATGAACCTCAAATCCTTGTTTGGACTGTTTGGAAGCAGTCAAGCTCGGTTTCTGTGACATCCGACCAAACTCCCACAGGTTGCGATACCAAAGTGTAGGAATGACCCAAATGTCCGCTTCCTCCTCTCCTCGATTGACAACCTCAATCTCTATGGCGATGTCATCCCATGAAGATTTTGCATAGGTGACCCATACATCGAAATAATGACCTTGATCAAATATCCCCGTATCGAGCAGTTCAAACTCAGGCTCATGCTTGTTGCGCTTGTGATTCGTATGGACGATCTCATCGTAGGGGTAGGCATGATGACTGTATTTGTACAGGTACTTCATGTAGGCATGAGAAGGCGTATTGTCCAAGTAGTAATATAGCTCCTTAACATCTTCTGCATGGTTGCCTTCTGGCCCCGAAAGGCCAAAGAGCCGTTCTTTCAATATACTATCTTTGCCATTCCACAATGCTAGAGCAAAACACATACGTTGCTGGTCGTCTGAGATCCCTGCCAGTCCATCTTCTCCCCACCTGTATACCCGCGAGCGTGCATGATCATGTGGGAAGTAGTTCCAAGCATTGCCATCGGCGCTGTAGTCTTCTCGCACAGTGCCCCACTGACGTTCGCTGAGGTAAGGACCCCAAGTAAGCCATTTTTCTTTGCCTTGATAGTGCGCTTCTAGTCGCTGTTGTTCTGTCATAAGAGAAGCATATGTGGGTATGTTTTCAGACGGAGGTTTCATGACTCAGACGATAGATCCTACACTTCCAAGAGAGGAATACAGGATATGTATGAGATGAGATGGCCCTTGCTGTAGGAAGGATACAGATTAGAAAAAGCAGGAGAATTTGGCTGTCATTGGGATGACAGGATGGAGGAATCGCCAGAGGAAAGCACAAACACACTAGCCTGCCCAGTCAGCAGGCGGCGTCAAAGGAAGTTGGAGTCCAGTCAAGACAAGGGCGATACCCAAAAGGCACATGATACCCATAATTATCCCTGTAGAGAGTCGCTTTTTTTGCTTACTCAATATAAGTCCTGTAAAGGAGCTTCCGTAGCTTGCCAAAAGAAACCATCCGATCATCTGGTTTTCCTGTATGGCAGGTAAAATGTAAATGAAAAACCAGAAGTTGAGGAGGAGCCAAAGTGAAAAAGGAGAGAGTGTCCCTTTGTCTCCCCTCCAATACCCAACAAATAGCCCCGCAATCCCTGTCCAGATAAAGCTCCAGCCAAAACCTACGCCTAGGTTGATGCCGACATTGACACCAAACCATGTAGTGGCTATGAGAAACTCTCTTAAGAGAGGGAGTAAACTTCTTCTTTCCATCCTGCAATAATAAAAAAATGCTGCGCCATTCTCATGAATGACGCAGCTAAGTCAAACCAAACTATTAAACGAATGAATCTTTTGCGAAATCGCATAGGAACGTGCCAAAACAACTTTCGCTTTTACTCGAATCTTTTGGTCAAAGGGAGTTTGCTTATTAGGTGAAAAGATAAACTTGCTGCCTTAATCTCAATCGAAATTTCTCATAAAAGTCGAGGAAGTTACTTTTTTACATTTCCTAAAGAAAAGAAAAAGATGTGTGTATTCCTTTCATTAATTAAATTAATAAACTTATATGAATAATCCAATATGTTTTTCGCTAATGTAAAATCTCCCTTTGGTTATTCTTAGAAATTGATTCATATTTATCCATCATTCGTGACAATCGTTACTTTCTTTCGCAGATGGAAAAAGAGAGTGGATAATTCTCCATTCACAATCATCATGGACTTGGAATAATTGGGGTTCTCCTTATCTTTCGATCTTCCATCTATTTTCTTAATGTACGTGCTTCTATCTCCATCAAAAATTAAGCTTTGATTCCATGATTCCCTCAAATGATTCTCATGCTCCCTGGCCATGGTACAACTACAGACAGACAGATAACCTCAACCTGGTAACAGAACAGATTCATCGGGCGGTACAGTTCGTGGCGATGACGGGTAAGATTTATTTGCCGCATGAAGCTGACGACAGTCAGACCAATATGGGATGGCTGGTAGAGGACAGTCTTCCGCAAGAAGGAATATTGGTAGGAAATCCGTTAGAGGTAGAAGAACAGGCACAGTTTCATGTGGGTTTGAGACCTGCGGATTTTTCACTCGTTTTTTTGCAGGCGGACGATCGAGAGGTGATGGCGGAATTGCCTTTAGACGGGTTGACACGACAGGAAGTGGAGGAATGGCACAAAGGGCAGCTAGAAGCAGAAGGATTAGACTCTAGTCTCTTTCATCTTGACTTACACTACGATATTCCTTCTCATCCCATTGATACAGGTGCTCGATTTCAGTTTGGAGAAGACCTGAGGGAAGCTTATGAAGCATTTGCCACCCTCCGACATTTGGGACATAAGGTCGTTTCACACTTTGCAGAGTTTGCTCCTCATAGCGCTGACACCGCTACATGGCCTCATCACTTTGATGTGGGCGCTTATATTCCTTTGGCGATAAAGGACGACGTACCCACAAAAGCCATCGGGTTGGGGCTAGCCATTGCTGACGAGGTCATGCCAGAGTATTATTTTTATATCACACATCAGGCACCCAAGGGAACAATCGCCTACAAAGATCTTCCAGGACTCCCCAAGGGAGTACATTGGAATAAAATGGATTGGCATGGACCGGTCTTACCTTTGTCTTCTCTCATATCGGCGAAGTCTGCTGAGGCACAACATGAATTGATTCACGATTACTTTCAGGTGGGGATCAAAGAAACGCTTGAACTTCTTGGAGAAGCTCAATGGGATCTTCCCACATAAAAAAAGTCCCCGAAAGGGGACTTCACACAGTTACAGTATTCTACGAATATCCTTCTGTAAAACTCTTATACTATTGTGCTAAAGCGAATAGACACAATTTATTCAATTTTTCGAAAGGAAGCATCAACTTTCCCCAACTACCAGCAGGAATTTGCTTCGATTCACTTTGCTGAAAGATAGGGGCCTTTCAATCTGCTTCCTGCTTTAGATATACTTAAATGACTCAACCAGAAAGTCATACAAACCGGGCTTGAGTAAAAAGCTCAACCCTACACCTGCCAATGCACCTGTCAAATGAGCCAAGTGATTGATAGATTGCTTGACAGGGAGAAACATACTAATAAGCGTATATAAGATGTAAATCCCCGCGGCCAAATAAGCAGGTAAAGTCAAAAATGGGAGATAATCTGATAAGATGGGTATCCCGAATGTTAAGTGGGGATTCATCATCACAGCAGCCAGGACAATGCCACTGATCGCGCCTGATGCACCCAAACTTCCCTCATATGTGGTGTCATTGTAATATCTAAGAACGACAAAACCGTTGCTTATCAGGAGAGAAGCAAGGTATAGTATAGCAAATTCCAGGTGCCCTATTTTGGCCTCCACCATGAAACTAAAAAAGAACAGCGTAATACCGTTGAGCAGAAGGTGTGTGGTGTTTCCGTGCACAAATCCGCTTGTCACCATTCTCCAATACTCTTTGTAGACGAGCATATCATAAGGAAGTAACGTATGCTTGTCTCTAAAATCTTCTCGCAACAGTCCCCAGATGCTCACACCTGTGATGAGAACTAATATGCTACAGGCAACGGGGGAATCAAACAAAGATTTAAGTACCATAAGATTGATTGCAGTTATCTTTTGATACAAGTTTGGGAAATTTCCAAAATAAACAAATGCAAATTATTGAAATATATTTCAGGCGAGAGAAAATCAACTTGAGAAGCTATCTCAGACTTGTCGTTTAGCGATCTCTTGGAGATAGGATCTTACGGGGCTAAAGTTGACTTGCGAACTGAGCTGGTCACCCAATTCGATGGCTTTGTCAAAATAATCTTTGATGAGTGCTTGGGTATGACTTTCTATTTGCGTCTGGCGGAAAATATTCAGGACAGCCTCTACCTTTTCCTGTGGATCAAAGTCGTCTTTTCCGATCCAGTCATTGAGTACAGCCAACTGTTCAGGTGTGGCGAGTTCTTTGGCTCTAAGAAGAAGGTATGTTTTCTTATTCTCGATAATATCTCCTCCTACTTGCTTTCCAAATCCTTCGGGCGGGAAGGCATCCATCAGATCATCCTGTAGTTGGAAGGCAATACCTAGCGCTTCGCCATACGCCTTATATTGAGCGACAAGTTCGGGTGTGGCTCCTGCTGCTTGTGCACCTAGGCTCATACATCCTCCAAGGAGAGCCGCAGTTTTTTTGCGGATCATCTCCAAGTAAGCGGGAATCGTGACTGTGTCGAGTTGAGCGAGGTCCATGTCCTCCATTTGTCCTTCGCATACCTCCATGGCTACTTGGCCAAATTCTTTAGCGAGAGGTGCTGCTAGGGTAGGGAATTCTTTGACGACCAAAATCATAGAAAAAGCGAACAAAGCATCACCCGAAAGGATGGCTACATCGCTGTTCCATTTGATGTGTACAGTAGGCATTCCTCTACGCATGGGTGCGCGATCCATGATGTCGTCGTGCATCAGCGTGAAATTATGAAACAGCTCCACTGCACTTGCAAGATCGATGGCCTCTTCAGGAGATCTTCCCGAAACGGAGTGATAGGCAAGCATAGTGAGGATAGGACGAATGCGTTTTCCTTTCATAGAAAGGATATAAGCCATCGGTTCGTACAGATTAGCAGGTTGCATGTCATCGAACTTCAGGGACTGTATGTGTGATTCTACAGTGTCTTTTAGCTGGCGTGAAAGCGTCATTGGAATTACGGGCATATCTCAAAATTGAGCGAATATAGAGTTTTAAACTGGATGTGTCACGAAAGGCTTGTAATATCTATTTTTTTTTATATGATTGATTTTCTACCTGTAAGGGGTGATTGGGCATAGATTCCATACGGTTGGTTGTACCATTCAGTCAAAAGAAAATTTGGCTAGGAGGAAATTGTGGTGGTTATTGGGCTAACGACCATTCGGTTTATTGGGTAAAAATGGGTAATTCCAGTTTGTAGCAATGAAATTTGAATATATGATGAAAACTGATTTGTTCGACAAGGGAAATTTATTTATCTAGAAATCAAAGAAGAAAAGCATTGGGGTAAAACGCCTTTCTTCTTTTGCTAGCCAAAGCATACATATCTTAATTTCGATCACAACACATGTAAAATTTTGAAACTGGTGGTATAACAACCAGCATGGAGAAGCTATGCATGGAAAGAGATGAATGGGAAAAGAGAATCGCTCATTATACCACAGGTAGGTATCTATCTGTGAGATGATATTCATGTTTCCTAATTTGAAGAAGGGAGGTATGCAATCTTGACCAGTTAAAATTTTTTCGTTTGCATGTGTTTGTTAGGACTCTTGATTAGAG
>JBCBFT010000033.1:0-56137 GCA_038527485.1 Bacteroidota bacterium | reverse complement strand
TCACCAATCCGACGACGTCTCCACCTGTAGTCGTACCAAACTGCACAACCGATAGATCCAAGAAGTCAGAAGAAGTGGAATCCGCATTGTAGACCAAAGTATGGATCGTGAACAGACCTGTAGAAGTCACAGTGAAAGAAGGCGTTGCCGCTACCTGCTCAATCACCAAGTTATTTCCTGAGGTCAATACGTAGAGTACAGAGTAGCCAGCAGGTACATTGATGTTGCCATCAGGTGTTGCCGTCAGTGTCGCTGAACCACCTACTAGTGATACGTCTGAGAAATCTGCCGTGATCGTTCCTGCGTCAGCTACACAAGCATTGACATTGATCGGTGCGCCTGCCACGTCGAGGCTCGCACAGATGCCATTCGTAGTCACCAATCCGACGACGTCTCCACCTGTAGTCGTACCAAACTGCACAACCGATAGATCCAAGAAGTCAGGTGATGTAGAATCTGCATCATATACGAGTGTGTGAATGGTGAAGAGGCCTGTAGAAGTCACCGTGAAGGAAGGTGTAGCAGCTACCTGCTCAATCACCAAGTTATTGCCTGAAGTCAAAACGAAAAGGGTCGAATATCCAGCAGGTACATTGATGTTGCCATCAGGTGTTGCGGTCAAAGTCGCTGAACCACCTACTAGTGATACGTCTGAGAAATCAGCAGTGATGGTTCCTGCGTCAGCCGTACAAATAGGGGCTGGCTGTACATGGAAGCCTGCGCCTGCAAGATCCAAAGAAGCACAGAGACTATTCTGAGCGATCAAATTGAATACGTCGATGCCTGTAGTCTGTCCTGGTACGACAACTGAAAGATCCAAAAAGTCAGGGCTTGTAGGATCTGCATCATAAATCAACGTATGAATCTTATAATCACCTGCGGCTGTCACCGTAAACTGGGGCGTCGTAGAGACCGCCTCAATTACAAGTGTATTTCCAGAGGTCAGGACATAAAGGGTCGAATATCCAGCAGGTACGACAGCATCTCCTTGGGGAAGTCCCAGAAGTGTTGCACTCCCATTGACTAGTGGCTGGTTGGCTACGCTAGGCTTGATGCTTCCTGCATCTGCTGTACAAGGCTGAACATGGAAACCCGCGCCAGCGACATCCAGTGAAGCACATAGTCCATTTTGATTGATGATGTTGAATACATCAATTCCCGTAGTCACGCCAACCTGTACCACAGATAGGTCGAGGAAATTGGGGCTGTTGGGATCTGCATCATAAATTAGTGTGTGTATGGTGTAGTCGCCTACGGCTGTGACCGTAAACTGAGGCGTAGCCGACACGCCTTCGATTAGTAAGTTGTTGCCCGAAGTCAGGACGTAAATTGTCGAATAACCTGCGGGTACGACAGCATCTCCTTGGGGGATACCAATAAGCGTGGCCGAGCCTCCACCTAGTAGAAGATTCTCTACATCAGCTTTGATGGTGCCTGCATCAGCCGTACAGGTGAAACCTCCTCCTAGGACTACTTGGAAGATCGCTCCGATAGGATCAAGATCCGCACATGTGTTGTTGACAGATAAAGAGTACTGGACATGTCCTACGGTAGTGACGCCAGGATGAATCCAAGAAGGATCAAAAAAGGCAGGGTCGTTGGGGTCGGTACTGTAGACCAATGTCAGGATGGCAAATGTTCCTGTATCGGTTACAGAGAATTGGGGGGTTGTACCTACGGCGAGAATCGCCTGATGTGCCTGCGTGAGTAGATAGAGCACTTGGCCCGAAGATGGAATCACAGCATTTCCGTCAGGAGTAGCTGCGAGCGTAGCAGTCCCACCGACCAGGGTCACTGGTGTCTGGTCAGGACTGATGGTCCCTGCATCTGTCGTACACGTCTGAGCAAAGCTCGGCACGCTCATCGCCAGAAGCAGAAATCCCGTAAATAGGATGTAAAGGGTACGTCTCATCATGAAGTAATAGTGTTGAAACAATTATTCGTACACACGGATTTTGTACCCTTGTAAAAAAGTATTTATGTATATAGACCTGAAAAAATTAAGAGGATAGACAATTGGGAATTTTATAAAATGATTTTTTCTATATGATTTATAAACAACTGATTATGAATAAATACTTTTTATTAAAAGTGCTGATTCTGGATAACATCTAAACTTTTACATCTGAAAAAAATCACATCTTCCCATATTTTATACTTTTATCATTTTCTGCCAAAAAAATATCATTATATCACAAACATTTTGCTGTTCCTTAAACGAAAACCCGAACATCGTTTCCTCGCATTTGGAACGCGCAATCCCCGCTCGCTTCTGGTGTTCAAAACTTAGACCATTTGCATTTTACCAGAAATAGCATGAGCCCCCTTTTGAACTTACTTTTCAGAAGCTTACATCACCCTCATTGGGTATCATGTTCATTAGCTCAAATCATACATATCAAATAGCAGATCATAAAATTTTCTGTATCATTGTGTAGAAAATTCACCTTTACATATTCATTTTAAGACATATAAAATCTATGAGTTTATCAAGTGTACTAGAAACCGTTACAAAACGTGCGACACATGCTGATCCCCTGGGTGCTACCCTCAAATTCGATTTAGGAGATGATGGCAATATCTATCTGGATGGAACGGGTGACAATAATATAGTTTCGGAGAGCAAAGAAGACGCCGATTGTGTGATCCAAATCACCAAAGATAACTTCGAAAACCTCCTTTCAGGTTCCCTTAATCCTATGGCTGCATTTATGGGAGGAAAGATTAAAGTAAAAGGAGATATGGGCATCGCCATGAAATTGCAAAGTATCATAAGCTAATCTCGCGGAGATGCAAGGGACAAAATTACGATCATTTTGTCCTTTTCTATTTTTATACTTCTCCGATCTCAACTACTACTCACCACCCTCATTTTCTTCCATCTATGTTAGAAGCTACCTCTTCTCATCTTTCTGTCTCCCCCCAAGGTCCTGTCCTCTCTCGGATTGTAGCAGGTGTCATGAAATGGGGCGTTTGGGGTGCAAATTACACGCCTCAAGAAATCCGTCAGCTTATCGAACAATCGGTCGAAGTAGGGATCACTTCGTTTGATCACGCAGACATCTATGGAGGCTACACCACAGAAGAGACTTTTGGAAAAGCGCTGCAGCTCCAGCCAGAACTTAGAGCACATATTCAGCTGATCACGAAGTGTGGCATTCAACTTATCGGGGAGCAAAGACCGCATACACGTGTCAAGCACTATGATACAAGCTATGCACACATCATACAATCTGTGGATCAGAGCCTAAAAAACCTTCAAACAGATTACATTGACCTGCTCCTCCTACATCGTCCTAGCCCCATCATGGACCCACAGGAGATTACCAAGGCCTTTGAAGAAGTAGTACGTCTTGGAAAAGTACGATTTGTAGGAGTCTCGAACTTTTCACCTGCTCAATTTGATATGCTCAAAAGTGCTTGTCCTCTAGTGACCAATCAAGTCGAAGCTTCCATCTTGCACCGCACGCCCTTCCTCGATGGAACCTTTACCCAGTGTCAGACGCACCAACTTGCTCCTATGGCTTGGTCTCCATTAGGCGGAGGCGCACTCTTTGCATCTGATCCCACGCCAGAAGTAGCACGCCTACGCCACGCAGCTGCTCCTATGATGCAAAAGTATGACTTAGCAATCGACCAGCTTCTTCTCCTCTGGCTGATGCATCATCCTGCCGACATCATACCTGTGTTAGGTACAACAAAAGCGCATCGCTTAGCTTCAGCAGCGAAGGTCATCGGGATGGAGATGGAATTGCAGGATTGGTTTATTCTGTGGGAAGCAGTCGAAGGAGAAGAAGTACCCTAAAATTAGACTTTAGCATTCGATTGAAATGAGTAGATGAACAGAAGAAATAAAGTAATGTCTTTCCACCACTAAACCTTCTCGTCTGTAGTCTTGAACGACGTAAAATCGCTACTGGGATGACGTTTTTTCATCTAAACTCCTACTTGATACCGTCTCTTCAGAGTATCTCCAAGGGAGAGATAATCCTATTCATCGCCCTTAAGCTCCAGCACCATAGGTATACATGGATTGCCTTCTGGTACAAAAGAGAAGTTGTCTACTAGAATATTTCCTGAATAGGGTACATCTCCTACATAGTAAGCTTCAAGCACTAGGTGCGAGCAATCCTGTGCTGGTCGCACCACCATCTCATAAGTCTGCCAATCGATGTGTGCCACAGGCCCTGACTCCCAAAGAAGCTCTTTGGCTTGGCAGCTTCCCTCCCCTCCCCAGATACGGAGATTGACTTCCTGTGTAAAAAAGTACCGTCCCGAAGAAAAATGAGGAGATCTAGCCAGATCTATCTGATATACGTAACACTGGCCTGCCACCAATGACTTCTGAAGTCTTTGTTGACAACGCTCCCATTGCCGTGCGTAGGGTACGCCTTCTCCCCTGCAAATCAAACTGATATACGATTCACCATAGGCAGGTGCTGTCAATACATGCCAGGCACCAGGCTGCGTATCGGGTGTACTTCCCTTGCCACAGGTCTCCCATCCAGGTGGAAGTAAGGAGGCACCTCTGGGCCCCTCAAAGGAACCATTTGCCAATTCCTGCCCAAAGACGGCTCCTCCGTAGAGAGCAAATATGAAGAATCCTATTATCTGAAGTCGCATGATTCCTGACCTTATACATAAATAACAGAATCAATATTATTCAAATAAATAATTTTTCATAGATAAAGAATATCATCCACTTTACATCTCTTAAGTACATGAAAGATCACAGGGAGAACAGCATAGAAAACCCCCATCCTGAAAAAGAATGGGGGAAGATTATGTTTTGTACGTAAATCCTTAAAAATGCAAAGTCATGCTTAGGCAGTTCGGCTCAGATTGAAAGGCTGCTCACTATTGTCGTCTACGAACGCAACCAAGCCAGGAATGGTATCGAATACAATTACATCTTCAGGCAAATGCGCTTTTTGGCTCAACGCCTGATAACCTGAAAGCAGGATCTGCCGTCCTTCGCAGATACGCGCTAGCTCATTCACATAAGGCAATACATCTTCCTTTGTAGGATAGCTCGTGATGAGTGTAAATACATAGTCGGGATCATACAAGTCCATGATCAAACTCAGATCTTTCAAAGGTAAGCTCTGACCAAGATAAATGGCTTTGTTGTGGCGAGACTTGATGACGTAAGCTGCAAACAGCAAACTCAGCTCATGCAATTCTCCTTCGGGAAGGAAAAGTACATAGCGCTTAGCATTGGGATTCTTGGGGCTAATCTGACCATCAATTGCTACAATGAGCTTTTGACGAATCAAACTCGTAATAAAATGTTCATGTGCGGGATTGATGCTACCTGTCTGCCAAAGTATCCCGATCTGAGCAAGAAAGGGATAAACAATGTTCATCATGGTATTTTCAAACCCAAACTGTAGTGTGTTTGTGGAAATGATTTTCTCAAATCTTTCCTCATCGATATTCACCATCGCGATGATCAACGCATTTACTTGATTCGGAAATTCAAGATTAGAATCTGAAATCCTCCGTACATTCTCTCGAATCTCCGCATGTGACATCTTAGATATCTTGGATATTTTGTATCCATTGCGGTTCAGAAATGAAATATTCAGGATTAAACGGAGGTCCTTATCGTCGTAGTAACGGATGTTCGTAGGTGTACGCTTTGGGGTAATGATATTGTAGCGCTGCTCCCACACGCGAAGTGTGTGCGCTTTGATACCCGAAAGCTGTTCTAAGTCTTTTATGGAGTACTTTCCCAAAGTTTTCTCGTTTTGATGAAAACCCAAAGTTGATCTAAACCCCTGACATATAGTACTTTTAATATATATGCCTTTGGAATTCTTATATACTAACCTACTAAGGCTGAATTTGTTTGGACTTTTTTAAATATATCTACAAGTATTAATTTATAGCTATTCTCTTATTTACGTTCTCCACAAAACATTTACCTATCCTTGAACAAAAAGAGAAATTTTTCAAGTTTTACTCGTATTCACCAATATATATACATTCTCTTTTTTCACCGAATTTCTGCACAATTTCTTTTCACTTCTGAAAGGTAAATTTTCTTACTAGCCGATTTATTACAAGTATTTTCCCAATTCGCCTACTTTCATTTTGTCTTTTTAGGGAGTTTATCCGTATATGTAAGAAAATACGAGAATGTATCCTATAACATTTCTCACCTGGCCTATATTCTGAAGATTACCATTCTTATGAAACTTCACATATCCTTCCTTCTACTGCTCTCACTACTCATGGTAGCTTGCAAGCAGACTCCTGAGCAGACGGATACTCTCCCTCCCACCGTTTCTACCTCTCCTCCAGAAACTCCTTCTCCCTCCCCTACGCCCGATTCCAAAGAGAAAGTAACAACCATCCTGACAGACTATTATGATGCGCTAGCTGCCGAGGATCTCGCGATCGGTGACTTTTATGCTGATCAGGTTCTACAATTTTATAAAGCGGAGAATTACAGTCGGGCACAAGTTGTTAGCAGCCTTCAGCAAAGCTTCAATAGCGTCGAAAACCGGTCCATACAGCTGAACATGGAAAGTCTGAAAGTCACAGAGACACAAGACCAAATAGCCACCATGTTTCAAGGAACTACCTCTTTTACAGATTCGAAGACGCAGGAAATCAAAAATGCCGCCTTTGCGACTAAGATTGTCTTTAACAACGACCTCAAAATCATCTCCTACCAAAACCTCCCCGTTCCCGCTGCTACCGATCCCACCCAAAAGGTCAGAGAAACACCTGCTGTACCCGAAGGCCTTCTAGCAGTAGTCAAAGGAGCATGTGCCGCACTTGAAAATGGAAATTTGGATGACTTCATGAAATTTGTCCCTTCGACTGGTGGCTATATCATCGTCAAACCAGGCGTAGCACCCATTCCCAATCCATTTGCCAATGCGACTGCGCTAGGCCAAAGCCGTGAATCTTTTATCAAAGGAACCCGCAACTTTTGCCAAGACATGCAAATCGGTCCTGCCCCTTCCTTTGATTGCTACGATTTCTTTTCGGACTCAGGCTGCTTTCTCCAAAAACTCGAAACACCCTATGAGGATCTCACAGAACTCATGAAAGCGCTGAATGAAGCAGAAATGGCGCGATATGAGACCACTCCCTTTGAGCAAGCCCAAAATTTTCAACAAAATGTCTCTTATCAACTTATCGATACAGACGAATTGCTTAGCATGTACTTTGGGCAGATAGAAGGCAAATGGTATTGTCTCGTTTTGGATTATGGGTCTTTTGATTGCAGTGCTTGATTCTCCGCACGCTTACCCCTTCACTTACCCCATTTACAACCGTCGATTTCTTTGATCATTTAGCCGAGTAATAGGTACTTGGCTACATGGCTTTATTTGAAAAACATAATTTTATGCCAGAAGGTCAGGTATTGAGAAGCGATCCCTAAGGAGGTGACGTTTTTTTCTGACCTCTCACTTAATTCTCTACTAATTGGATGTATGGTCTACAAATCCAATGGGCACACCTAAATCAAAATTAATTTAATTCTACTTATGCAATACCCAAAATCCCGTTTCATTCTGCATATATCTATTCTGTTTCTACTGGGATATATGCCTTTATTAGGGATCAGCCAACTGTCCATGGACGATCCCATCCCCTTTGATCCCGATGTCAGAACAGGTATACTAGACAATGGACTCACCTACTACATCAAAGCCAATAAGAAGCCTGAAAAGATTGCAGAATTGCGTTTAGCTGTCAATGCAGGATCTCTTCAGGAGACGGATGCCCAGCAGGGATTGGCACATTTCCTAGAGCATATGTGCTTCAACGGAACCAAAAACTTCCCCAAGAATGAGATCACCAATTACATGGAGTCCATCGGGTCACAGTTTGGCGCCCACGTCAATGCTTACACAAGCTTTGATGAGACGGTCTACCAATTGCGCGTGCCGACTGACGAAGCCGAAAAGTTTGAAAGAGGCATGCAAATTCTTGAAGACTGGGCACATAATGTGACCATGGAAGGTGAGGAGATAGACAAAGAAAGAGGAATTGTCATTGAAGAATGGCGCTCCAGACTAGGTGCACAGGACAGGATGCAGGAGAAAACGCTTCCCGCTATATTCTACAACTCAAGATATGCAGATCGTCTGCCTATCGGAAAGAAGGAGATACTCGAAACATTCGAATATGAGGCCATCCGTAGCTTCTATCGCAAGTGGTACCGCACCGACCTCATGGCTGTGGTCGTCGTAGGAGATGTAGATGTAGAGGAGGTAGAGCAGATGATCAAGGATAAATTTGGGCCTATTCCTGCGGCAGATACTCCTAATCCAAGGGTGGACTACGAGATTCCTGACCATCAAAAGCCACAGATCGCCATTGCCTTTGACAAGGAAGCGTCCTACAACGTCCTTCAAGTCCTGTACAAGCACCCCAAAAGTGTCTCGGAAGCGCTCTCTGACTATCGTAAGTCCATCGTCAATCAGCTAGCGAGTAGAATGATCGGCGACCGAATGCAAGAGAAAATCAATGAAGCCAATCCTCCCTTTAACTATGTGGGGGCAGGATTTGGAGGAGGACTAGGACGTACCAAAGCGCAATATGGCGCCTTTGCTGTAGTGCCAGAAAATGGTGCGATTATAGGTCTGCAAGCTTTGATGATTGAACACCGCCGTGCGCAGCAGTTTGGATTTACGCAGTCAGAGCTGGATCGCAACAAGCGTTCACTGTTGACAGGGCTGGAAAAGCAGCTCAAAGAGAAAGGGAAAACACCCAGCCGCGGACTCGCCAGTGCTTATGTCTCCCACTACCTACGCAAATCCCCTGTACCTGGTCCCGAGAATAGATTCACCATCTACCAGCAGATATTGCCTACCATCACGTTGGACGAAGTAAATGAAGCCTTTAAGAACTTTATCCGAGAGGATAACCTTGTCGTGACCTTGACAGGTGTGGAAAAGGAAGGAGTAAAGCAGCCTACAAAAGCAGATATATTGGCAGCTATTGAAGCTGTTTCAAAAGAAGCCATCACTGCCTATGAAGACGATGCCGTAGAAGGTCCCTTACTCGCTGAAATACCTAATCCAGGTAGTGTGACAGCAGAAGAAAACATCGAAAGCGTCGGGGTAACCAAATTGACCCTAAGCAATGGCATCGTCGTGTATCTCAAGCCTACCACCTTCCAAAATGATCAGATCCTTATGCGTGCCTACAGTCCAGGCGGAAGTTCTCTTTACACGGACGAAACGCATATGTCAGTCGAGATGTCTTCTCAAATCGTCAATAGCTCGGGTTTGGGAGCCTTTGATGACAATCAACTCACCAAATATCTCTCAGATAAAGTCGCCAATGTTAGTCCAAGCGTAGGCGAACTATCAGAAACACTGAGTGGAAACGCAACGCCTAAGGATGTCGAAACCATGTTTCAGATGCTGCATCTTTACATGACTGCCCCAAGGACAGATGCAGAAGCCTTCCAATCTATGATGACCAAGCAGAAATCGCTGATGGCAAATATCCTGGCCACACCCGAGAGATGGTTCACCAGTGAGATGAGTAAGAAAATGTACAATGACCACCCGCGCCGTCGTTACTTGCCCACCGAAGCACAAATGGATGGAGTCGAGTTGGAACCAGCGATGAACTTTTACCGCGAGCGTTTTGCAGACGCCAATGACTTCACATTTTTCTTTGTAGGGAACTTCGAAATTGAGGCATTCAAGAAATACTTGACCACGTATTTGGCGACACTTCCTGTACTCGAAACATCGGAGTCATGGCGCAATCTAGGCATACCCGAGCCAGAAGGACGGATGGAGCAAAACTTTTACAAAGGAACAGAACCCAAAAGTGTGGTCAATATTCAGTATTACGGAGACTTCAAGTGGACCTCGACCGATCGTGTGGGCCTCAATGCGTTGACAAAGGCATTGACCATTGAGCTGATCAAAGTCCTACGTGAGGAAAAAAGTGGGGTTTACTCACCAGGAGTCTACAGCAATACGACACATTTTCCTGAGCCACGCTTCAATCTCGTAGTCACCTTCTCCTGTGCCCCCGAAAATGTAGAGGAGCTTGTCAATACCGTCTATGACGAGATGAATAAGATGAAGAAGAATGGTCCTTCAGAGGAAACTGTAGAAAAGGTGAAGGAAGCCCTTCGAAAGTCTTATCAAGTGGGGATGGAAAGTAATAGCTATTGGCTCAGTAGCCTCGTCTACTACCATACGCATGGCCTCGACATGGACGCTATCATGAAGGCTGACGAGCGTATCAACCAGATCAGTACCAAATCAATCAAAAAGGTGGCGAAGAAGTACATTTCAGATAAATCTCTTGGCAGATTTGTCTTGCTACCTGAAACAGAGAAGGTGGATCGCTGATGTGAAATGGACATTATTGAAAATCAAACTTTACGCTTGACAGTCTATATGTTTATAGCTGTTTGACTGTTTGTCCAAAAAATGAATCGCGTATGTGAAATTTCACGTGCGCGATTTTTTACATAAAGCGAGCATGTCCATGACAGTCTTTTCTTCTTTTTCGTTAAAATAATACCCTCAAACGCGAAAGAATGACCTAATTTCCCTTTTCACGCATTCCAAAAAACAGATTTTCTGCTTAGTTTAGCCTTCCAAAATAGTTCCATGATTCTTCACTGGTTTCTTCATGCTTTCATGAAGCTTTATTTTCCTCAACCCTTGTAAACGAGTACTTTCGTGTTTGGGAGAGAGAGGAGGAAGAATCCTTCGGAACAAAAAATTAGGGACACACAATTTTTAGCTATCTATGTCAACTACTACTGCAACGTCTGGATTATATGCAAAACACGAGGCGGCCATACAAAAGGCCATTGAAGCGGTTCATGCGCGTGCCTTTTTTGCGCATTACCCTGAGCCTCCCAGCAAGAGAATATATGGTGAGACAGCCAATGCAGACGGCTTAGCCGCTTATCAAGCACAAGTTGGAAATCCACTTGAGTTAAGACAAGATGCCAACAAAGGACTGGTTTCTGACGAAACTTCTCCCTACACCAGAGAAAAACTCAACATTGAATATCCCGTATTTGATTCGCCTGAGACCTATGTGCAAAAAGCACAGGAGGCAGCTGCCCAGTGGCGTGAGGCCAGTGTAGAGACACGCGCCGGTATCCTGATGGAAGCGCTGGACCGTGTAAAAAACCGATTTTTTGAGTTGGCCTATGCCACCATGCATACGACAGGACAAGCCTTTGTGATGTCGTTTCAGGCTTCAGGTCCTCACTCCAATGATCGTGCACTGGAGACTTTGGCCCTAGGTGTCTATGAACTGGGAAGATTTCCCCAAGATACCTTTACATGGACGAAGCCCATGGGCAAGTTCGAAGTCAATATTGAGAAGCGCTATCACAATGTACCCAAAGGCATTGCGCTGGCGATTGGCGTTTCGACCTTTCCTGTGTGGAATACATTGCCGGGTGTATATGCCAGTTTGATCACAGGAAACCCTGTCATCGCTAAGCCGCATCCACAGGCGATCTATCCCATGGCCCTTGTGGTTCAGGAATTACAGCTCGTTCTACAGGAAGAAGGATTTGACGCCCATGTCATCCAGCTTGCCGTAGATTCAGCTGAGAAGTTGATCACCACTGAGCTTGCTGAACATCCTGCAGTGAAGATCATCGACTATACAGGAGGGAATACCTACGGAGATTATATAGAATCCCTTAAAGGAAAGACCGTTTTCACAGAAAAAGCAGGTGTCAACTCTGTGATTATTGACAGTGTCGATAACCTCAAGGCAGCTTTGGGCAACCTTGCGTTCTCTGTCTCTATGTATAGCGGCCAGATGTGTACGTGTCCGCAAAACTTCTTCATCCCCAAAGGTGGAATCCAAGCAGGAGATACACATGTGTCTTATGAGGAGATCGTCGAAGGTTTGACCCAATCTATTCAGGGATTGGTGACCAATCCTAAAGCAGGTGTCGGAGTTACAGGAACTATTCAGAGTGAAGCGACACACCATCGTGCAGCGCAAGCACAGAAACTCGACGGTGTCGTCAAGCTGGGACCGATCGACATCGCACATCCTGACTTCCCTGATGCCAGAATCGCGACACCCATCGTCGTAGAAGTAGGTCCCGACCGCAAAGATATCTTTGGACAAGAGTTGTTTGGGCCGATTGTGCTCATCGTTCCGACAGATGATACACATCATAGCGTAGCACTCGCCAAGTCGCTGGCGATGGAGAAGGGTGCCATTACGTGTACGGCACATACGACAGATCCCAAGGTGATGCAATATATCGAGACAGAGATGGCTGAAGCCTTTACTCCTGTCTCCTTCAATCTCACGGGTATGTTCTGGGTGAACCAGCACGCAGGCTTCAGTGACTTCCACGTCACAGGCGGTAACCCCGCAGGTAATGCCGCGCTGACTTCACCTGAGTTTGTACGTCAACGATTCATCACAGTGGGTACTAGAGTGTATCTACCCTAGGGTTTGGGGCCACGCCCTACATATATGTTCGATAAGGAATTAATTTTCATGGATTTAAAATTTTCAAGTCTCTTCCTCATACTCGCGCTCAGTCTGTTTGGCTGTTCCTCAGGGAATGTCGATCTAGACAATGCTGGCGATCAGGATTTGACTGTCCAGATCGATGAGTTGGTCTTCAAAGTGCCTGCGGGTTCCTACAAGTTGATCACGCTAGATCCTGGTCGTCACAGCTTGACGATCAAAGATGCCCAAGGTGTCGTCCTGGATGAGAAAAAAACCTTCAATCTCATCGAAGGAGGATTGATCAATCTCGCCAAGAGCGATTACATCGTCTGGACTGAGTTGTACGGAGATCTTGAACTGCGAAAAACCAAACTCAATGAGGAGTGGTTCAAAATTGGAGATGCTTCTCCGATTTATGGAGAATTTGAGCGGCTACGTGATGCGGACCTCGAACGTATCTATGTAGAGAAACGATGGGATTTTGGTTTGTCTGAAGATTTTCCAGAAACGCTCACTCAATTTAGCCCGATAGAAGAAAAATTTGTCATTCGAAAAAAGCTATTTCGAGAATCAGAGCTACTAGAAGCCTACAGCTCACAGATAAAACCTTGATCTCCATGACTGGAGCCAAATCTTTCGAAATCAAAGGGGGGACTTTTTATATCCTGTCAGATCGATTGGAGATTTCTTCCCGCGAATGGCTCACCAAAATAGGAAGCTGGCTGTACACCCGAGGGTTGCAGTCAGCTTTTTGGCTCTATCTGGGTCCCTGTCTCTTACTCCTGATGGGCACAGGTCTTTCTTTTACCTTGAATAATTATTTCTTGACAGGATTTCTAGCGGCTGCTAGTCTATTGATGCTTTACTACGCGATTGCAAGGAGAAAATATACATTTGCCTCTGCCATCTTTCGCAACGAGATCCAATCCTTTGTCTATCATCCTGCAGTTCCAGGTGTTTCTCGCGCCTACTTCGAGATTCAATTTCTCCCCAATGGAAGTTCTCGGACACTCCGCCGATCCATACAACTCCCTAGCCGCATGTACAATGGGGCGAGTCTTGCCGATACAGCCTACTGGATGGTCAAAGATGAGGGGCTTATTCAAGAGAATTCTTAAACCACTTCTTCAAAAATACCTGTCTTCCGGTTCTTTTGTACATTGTCCCAGTTAAAATACCTTCCATTCATCACAATGTATACACCATGTGGCAGGACCTGGGCAAAGGCCAAAGCTGATCCTAGATTGAAAAAACCGTCTGAGCTCCCAAAACGATAAGGGATCATCGCACCTGTCACGACGATAGTCTTATTGGGTACACGCTGGGCAAGGACTTCAGCTGTCTTAACCATCGTATCCGTGCCGTGCGTGATCAAGATTCGATCTTCTACCGTTGTCTTACAATTGTGTACAATCAAATCCCGATCCTCATTGGTCATCTCCAGACTATCGACCATCATCAGGGTGCGAATATTCACATCCACTGTATTTCGTCCCAAACGCAACATTTCAGGCAGCTGTGTGTCCTCAAAATAGAGGGTGCCTCTGATGTAGTCATACGTTTTATCAAACGTACCACCCGTCACAAAGACCCGAATCTTCATTTTCATCCATTTTAAAAGCTCAACCAAGGTAACCAGACACAGATAGACTCTGAAATCTCAAGAATCTACAGACGGGGCATCTCACCATGTCCAGCAAAAAAGCTTAGATCCAACTTCCCTTCCAAACTGCCTCAGACATCATGCTGCAACAAGGGTGGACATGGGACGGCGGATCTAATCTTTTAAAATTATGCCTTGGAAGTACGTGAAATCTCAGCTAAAATAAAAAAGTGCTTAAGGTTGAATGAGATACAATTTTCCATATCTAATATCTCCTAGATGATTTCTCAATCGGAGGATGGCAAAATTGGCTTGTGATGCATCCAGAGATAAGCTGTAGCTACTTTGATCGGGATTCACATGGATATCGATCCATTTTTTACCACTCAATTCTATCACCTCTATTCCTACGGGTGCTTTTTGTGAAAATTCACTAGAAATCTGAATGTGTAGCATCCGACTATCGGCATCATAGATCCAGTTTACGGGAGACTGAGGAACAAATACCTCCACAATAGACGAAGGGTACATATCTCCATTGAGATCAATGGCTACAATTCGGTACTGGTATAAGCCTCCCACAGGCACAGGATCGGCATAGAAGGTTCCAGCTTCCGCGTCCTGTTCAGCGAGGGTTTCCCATGCTTGCTGATTTTTTCTTCTCTGAATCTGGAAAGATGTATTTCCGAGTGGGTCTTCATAACTCCAGCTCAGCCCTACGGCGCCATTTGCAAGCAGTCTTCCTCTTACCTTTTTCCACTGCACAGAGAGAGGCACAGTCCCACAGGTTCCAGGTGTACCTGGCGAACCAAAGCTTGCCTGCATGTCATTTTGCATCGCCAGATTTATCCCGCTTGTGATCCCTAGGATCAAGGGCGTATTCATATCAAAAATCGCCGTCGCATCCATAGTTGCCGATACACTATCTTTATCATCCAGAACCATGGTGATCGTAGCAAACCCTGGAGTAGTGGTTGGTTGGACACGAAGGGTAAGTTTATGGTAGAGTCCGTCTTCTATATTGGGGATGGCGAGTGCTTGCTTATCGACAGGGTTGCCTGTATAATCTCCATTCACATGGATCGCTAGATGGTCATCCGTTCCTGTAAGGCTGTCATGAACTTGTGGGCTCGTGTCTACTTCGAGGGCGACAGAAGGGGAAATACCTCCATATCCTAATCCAAATCCTCCTTCTCCTATCGCATTTGTACCCGACTGATGGATGACGATAGCCAATCCATCTCCCCCATTGTCATCGAATCCCAAAAACACTTCAAAGTCCTGAGAAAATGAGACAGCAGGCAGTGTAGCCAATGTCAAGCCTGTTTCTACCCACGTAGCAGTTGCTGTGCTACTGGCATTGTTGAGCGTTACACAAGAGCCAAAGGGATTCGTCGCACCGTTGACTGTAAAAATGCCTTGTGCCTGAGCATATAAAGTAGAAGTAAGGAGGAGGAGGGTGAACAATCTGTTTTTATACATGATGCAAGATGCTAGGGTTGATACTAGTCGAGTCTCTCAAGATTTTCTGACGTAAGATTTTCTTTCAAATGATGAAAACTGTTTCTCGCGCCAGTCTTAAATAATACCCAATATTAAATATAACACCCCCAAAACTATCCAAAATATCGATAAGTGGATTATTTATCCCGATAAATGGTCAGCTTTTCGTATCAAGCAGAGCAAAAAACTACATTTATTGTTTATTCCTTACATTCAATTAATTCAAAAATAAAACCACTTGATTTTTAGCAGTGAACTAGATCTACGTCTCAGTCACTTCCGATCAAATCGTATCTGAGTACGAGATTCACATACTCATTGCACAGTCCTAATCCACGAAAACAGTCTACGCCTAATCGCCCTCCTCTTAGGATAGAATAGAGAGATCGTGCATAGCGTAGCCCCAAGTGGGTCTTTTCTCCTAAATCTACTACTACCCCCAACATAAATCGTGTATCCACTTGGCGGTAAGCGTCCGTAAGATCCGTAAACCGATCGGGGGAAGTCGCGACCAAGAGATATCCAAATGATACCCCGCCCTCCAGATTAAGGACTTCCTTTTCATCCCACACTTCTAAGGGTAAATGAAAATTGACCAAAAGTGGAAAATCAATGTAGCTACTTCGGAGACCGCTAATGCGAAAACGATCCAAACTTCCCAGTGGACTATACAAAATCTCTAGTTGGACGTCGACAAGGTCACTTACGGGGTACTGAAGATAAAGCCCGCCTGTAATGCCAATTTTTCGAAAGCCTGCGAGTCCGTCGCCATCTACTTGGCTCCCATTCAATCCCAAGCTCAACCCTCCTCTGAAGTTCTGTGCTGAGATACTCAAACAAGCAGTCATGATAAAAAGAGAAAGAAGTGTACGAGCCATAGGTCAATGATTTAGGAAAGTGGATGAGTGAAGAATGAAGCTATTGGCAATTTTACCCAAAATGTAGACAGAAAATACTCTCTCTTCAACTTACTACCATGAAACTCACAAAGAAAAGGAGTTGAATCACATACAGCGGGCCTGCAAGCTCGTTGGTCTTCTCTTGCTGGAGAGAATGAAACCCAAAACTCATCACCCAGCCGATGACATACCATGCGAGATAATTGCGAATGGGAATCCGCATAGTCTCTGTATCCCAAGTCCAGAAGTCAAATTGAATGGCCATAGGCTCGATGAACACATCCATCATCACCAACAAGGCCGCGCCGATAGTAGCTTGCAACCAAATGTTGGGAATGAGCCTTTGGGAAATGATGTTGGAGATGTAGACAAGAATGAGCCAGTTCAAGCCAATGAGCGGAGGCGCGCCTCCTATTTTAGGCCCCAAGGCAATATCATAATGATAAGGACCGAAAATCAGACCAGTCTGCACACCTACAATCTCCACGAGGTATCCCGCCCAGAAAACCGCAAAGCAAAAAATCCCAAAATTCATTGTCCATTGACGATGAAAGTAGGCCAAAGCAGCAGCAGATAAGATCAGATTGAGTGGCACCAACTGCACAAAAATATCGCGCGACCAATCTAGATTGAGCCCTATCACTCCTACCTCATGAAACACAGCCAAAAATATCACGGCTGCGGTAGTTGTACGTTTCGACCTTTCCATTCGTTTTTTCCCCTGAATTTCTTGTAAATCGACAAACCTCCAATCCAAACCATCAAAGCCATCTGAATGGGGTGAAATATCATGTTTTCTAATATATCCTGCTGTGCTAAATAACTAATCATTACCCTCAGTGCCAAAATCAGGCCCAAACTTAATCCTGCCTCTAACACAGTGAGTTGAGGGATCACCCAGGCCCAACCCAAGATGATCAGTACCAGATATACGCAAAGTCCAATCATGCTATTGCCAAAACCCGATAGAATATTTTTGCTAAATCCTTGAATCCCTTCGTCCAAGGACTGATACATGCGGCAGAAGATCAAGCCACTACCTACGAAGGTCATTCCCTTCAGCTTGGCGGTTTTGATCTTTTGCATGATGGCGATGTCTTCTACGATGACGGATTTTACCTGCTCATGCCACTTTTGCTGACGATAATCCTCCGCCTTGAATAGCATAAACTGTCCATTGGCAGCGGCCATCGAGGGAAAAGGTAAGCGGTAGATCCACCAAAGCGGAAGTAGAGACAGCAGCAAATAGTGCATGATCGGCACCGTCCATTTCTCCCCAGAAGTCTGCATGATCTGATTGGGAAAAATAGAGATCAGCGACGTGCCCAAACGCTGCATGTAGTGTACGGTAGTAGGAATAATGGCAGGGTCCAATCGATGAATATCTGCATCTAGGTAGAGAAAGTAATCTCCTGTTGCCCTTTCTCCCAACTGATGGCAGGCCCAGTTTTTTCCGAGCCAACCCTGGGGCAAAGGCTGACCATTGATGTAGTGGATCTCAGGGTGTGCTTGTGTGTATTGTTTCAAAATGGCTTCTGTCGCATCCTCCGACTGGTCATTGAGCACGATGACCTCTAGTTTGGGGTAATGGAGTCCCAAGATTTGAGAGAATAAATGCGGGAGATTGGCTGCTTCATTTCTGGCGGGGATCAAAATGGATACCTTGGGAAGCTCCTTCAGCTCCTGTCTCTTCAGTCTGGGAGGCAAAATCAAATTGAGCAGCCCCACCCCTACCCTTATCAGCAAAAACCCTAGCAACACATACAACATGATGCAATCAAGGAAGATTTTATCAGAAAGGAAATCATATAGGATTTTCTGTAGGTACAGGTGGGTTTGAATTCGGGATGAAACCTTAGGTGACATGTTATCATGTCCACAGATTTGAGCATGGGATAAAACTCCACATGCTATCTTGCACTGTCCCTTCAGGACAGTAAGCACGTTTCCTTCGACATCCCCTCGCTTTCTACAGTTTACAACTGAAGCTAGGCTCACGCCAGAAGACTCAAGTCTTCTATATGCAGCACTGAATACAATCTGGTAGGGGCGTAAAAACTTTTCATCTTACCACACACAGCATAAACCTAAAAATCCCGACCCTCTCAGGCCAGGATTTCATCTATATCATATATACGATTGTAGGCATACTAAAACTCTGCACTCTTGGGCGCGCGTGGAAATGGGATCACATCACGGATGTTACTCATACCTGTGATGAAGAGCAGAATCCGCTCGAAGCCTAGCCCAAAACCTGCATGTGGAGCCGTACCGAAGCGGCGCAGGTCTAGATACCAGTTCAACTCTTCTTCATGCACACCTACCTCAGCCATACGCGCCTTGAGTACATCCATGCGCTCCTCGCGCTGAGAACCACCGACGACTTCCCCGATACCAGGGAAGAGGATATCCATTGCAGCGACGGTCTGCTCGTCGTCGTTGAGACGCATATAGAAGGCCTTGATCACCTTGGGGTAGTCCGTCACGATGACAGGCTTTTTGAATTCCTTTTCTACCAGATAGCGTTCATGCTCCGACTGCAGGTCATTGCCCCACTCTACAGGGTACTGGAACTTCTTCTTCTTGTAGGGCTTGCTACGCTTGAGAATGTCAATCGCTTCGGTGTAGGTGATTTGTGCGAACTCATTATCCACCACAAACCTCAAGGTATCCATCAATCCCATGCTCCGACGCTGGTTTGCGGGCATGTTCTTCTCCTCTTGCTGGATACGCTTATCAAGGAAGTCCAGGTCATCTGCACAATGATCCATCGCATAGCGGATGATGTACTTGAGGAAGTCCTGCGCCATGTCTGCATTGTCTTGCAGGTCAAAGAAGGCTGCCTCTGGCTCGATCATCCAAAACTCCGCCAAGTGACGGGTCGTGTTGGAGTTCTCCGCTCGGAAGGTCGGCCCGAAAGTGTAGACTTTTCCTAGTGCCATCGCACCTGACTCTGCTTGCAACTGGCCTGATACCGTCAGGTTGGTCGCTTTTCCAAAGAAGTCTTCCTTATAGTTGATCTCTCCCTCATCCGTCTTGGGTGGATTCTCAGGTGGCAATGTCGTCACGCGAAACATCTCCCCAGCTCCCTCGGCATCACTCCCTGTGATGATGGGTGTATGCAAATAATAGAATCCGTTTTCGTTGAAGTAGGAATGAATCGCGTAGGCAACCGCATGGCGAATGCGAAATACTGCGCTAAAAGTTTGTGTACGCATCCGCAGGTGTGCCTTTTCACGGAGAAATTCTAAGCTGTGCTTTTTGGGCTGAATGGGATAAACCGCAGGATCTGCATCTCCTAGGATTTCGATCTTTTCGGCTAGGACTTCTACCGCTTGCCCTTTGCCTTGAGAGGCGACGAGTTTTCCTTCTACAGAAAGCGCCGCTCCTGTAGCGATTCGCTTCAAAAAATCTTCCTCGTAATTCTCGAACTCTACAACTACCTGCACATTATGGGAGGTTGAACCATCGTTGAGTGCGATGAATCGGTTGGCACGGAATGTTTTTACCCAACCTTTGACCAGAACCACTTGTTCCTGGGGTTCTGTCTGCAGTACTTGTTTGATTTCGATACGAGACATGGTAATGTTATAAAAATTAAGGGACGCTAAAATAGCGTCCCATCTATCCTAAATCAAGCCTACGAGAATTTCACACGCAGGTTTAACATCTTTTATTCTTCTACGATTACGTAAACATCTTCTCCAGGTCTTTTCATGTAGTATTTTTCTCTGGCAAATCGCTCAATCGCCTCGGGATCTTTTTGCAGTCGACTCGCCTCCAAGTCAATCTCTTCAATCTCCTGAATATAGAAATCGCGGTCTTCTTGTAGTTTTTCAATTTGCTGGTCTAGCTTGTGCTGAGAAACCAAGTTGTACCGATCGAAAAATACCATCCATACTGCTGCAATCAGAAAGGCCAAGATATACTTGGTTCCCGCTGTTTGAAGGATTCTTGTCCCTACTCGCGAAAAAAATACACGAATCTGATTCATTTTAGAAGGATAAATTTCTCTAAAAACAAATATAGAAGAAAATGGTACATCTGTCCAAGTATTTTACTCATTTTCTTAGCAAAAAGAAAGCCTTTTTAGAAATAGGTTTTTCATTGAAAGGACCGACCACATCATACCCCAATTCCCATTTTTTCTCATGGGTAAACCTACCTTTTACTTATCTAACTTCGCCACTTCTATGGAGATAAATTCTGGCAAATAGTTGGGTGGACATCCTCTCGCTACGACTTCGTCCTTGTAAAGCCCTGTCTGCTCTCCGATCTCAATACACTTCTTGAAATTTGCCTATCTGACCTGCTTTTTGTCCATAATCAAGATCGCCAACTGCCGAGGTATGAATTCATCCGTCGTCCACAACTCCATGGCGACCTCATGGTCCTTTTTGATCTCTTTGGCGATCTTACGCAATTCCCCCCAGCTTGGTATTTGGGCCGATTCGTGTGTAGATCGCTTTTGCTGACTGCGTCATTCCGATGATTCTTTATGGATTGCACCTTTACTCAATAGTGATTCTCACGAATGAATTCAGGTGGGACTCGTTTTCAATGTAAAGACGCAATGAATCGACGTCTCTACAGTTGGATTCTGTACTTAAACCACAAAGCCATCCTTGGGTGTGATAGGTGTAGGTAGGTCTGTCTCGCCCAACATTTCTCTCAAGTCAATCTCAATGGTCCTTGTCAAAGAAGTCATTGGGATGTCGAATGCTAGAGCCTCAAACGGGTTTTCTGTGTAATCTCCTGCTCCTTCCATCATCCAAAATATCCATCCAATCAGCATCGTAAAAGGAATCACACCCCAAATCATGTAGGACGGAAGATCGGCATCAGAATAGGCCGATAATAAACCCAACGGGAGTAGAAAGATGAAGATGTAGACAAAGTAGATACTCAAGGAAGCATAGAGTCTAGGCAAAGGAAAGTTTTTGATCCGCTCACACTTACCTTGAAGGGTATAAAACTCTGTAAGGAGTCCTTGCATCTCCATATGACGGAAATCGTCTATCAAACCTTTGGATTTTAATACTTTGAGGTCTTCAGACTGTTTGTGGATCAGTTGGGTACAGCCATTTTTGACAGAGAGAATGCGCTTTACCTCCTCATCATGTAGAAAGTTTTGCAGCTCTGTCTCAGGATCATCTGTCGGAAATAGTTCTTCAATGTATTTTCTATACTTTTGATTCACCTCTCGATCATGCTCCCAGACTTTCAATACCCTCAATTGTCTTTTGAGACGATACAGCCATGCGATGTGACGGTACATGAGTCGCTTGTGGATAGCTTGCAATTCATCCTCTGTCAACTTCTCCTCAGCAAAGTCATTGGTAATGAATCCTGTCACCATCGCCCCCCAACTACGGCTAGCGTTGACGATGCCTCCCCAGATTTTTCGGGCTTCCCAAGTCCGATCATAGGCAGAGTTGTTTTTAAAGCCTACATAAAAGGCAAGGGCAATACCTAATAGGGTGATGGGTACCCATGGAATTTTTAGCCAAATAAATTCAAAGTAAAAATAAAGGGCTGCTACTACTGTCGAATATAAAGCAAAAATGAGAAGAGGCCTCAGGGTAAACCGAATGATGCTAATGGGATTAAATATTCTGTCTACGTACATAAGGGTTGGAAATTGGGTTGCAATGGGTAAAGCGAACGAAAAGAATGTATTCAAACTGTGGGCCTTACGCTCACATCAAATATAGTACATATATATTTTAATTCATCCGTCTATATTCTTGTGGCGTCATCCCTGTCTTACGCTTGAATAATCGGCTGAAGTAGTGTGGGTAGTTAAATCCGAGAGCAAAGGCAATCTCGCGAATCGGGGCAGATTCGCTCAGTAGAAGCGTCTTGGCTTTGTCGATGATATAGTTATTGACTTGCTCCTTGGTGCTTGCGCCTGTCTCTTTTTTGAGTAGGTCACTCAGATAGTTGGCAGAAAGGTGGATCCGCTCCGAGAAATACTCGATGGAAGGCATGCCTAACTCACGGAGCTTCCCACTCTCATAATAGTCCTTCATGAGTTGCTGAAACTGACTGACAATGTCCGAGTTTTTTCCCCTTCGGGTGTTAAACTGCCGTGAATAATATCTTTTGGAAAGGTTGAGGATCAGTTCCACATAAGAACAGATAACTTGCTGGCTGTGATTATCAATTCGCCTGGAAATCTCCCGCCCAATCAGCTCCGCAATATCTGTCACGGTCTTTTGTTCTTCTCGCGAAAGATGGAGGGCTTCGTGTACATCATAAGCGAAAAATTTATACGTATCGATGTTTCTACCCAAATCTGTATTTCGGATCAAATCTGGATGGAAGTAAATAGTCCAGCCTTTGATCTCGTCTGGAAGCTTCATATGTGAGACGGATTGAATCTGATTGGGGGCAATGAAATAGAGCACCCCTTCATCAAAGTCATAGGAGTTACGCCCGTATTGCATCCCAAAGCTCTTGTCTTTCAGACCGATGCAGTACAGACTCGTCTTGATCTTGATTCCTGCGAGTCTATCAGGTGCCTCCAATGTTGACATGTTGATCTTTGTGATCAAGGGATGAGTTGGTTCCTCCAACCCTCCCATTTGGTGCAGCTGACTGATGGACTTCACATGAAAAATATCCTCTGACATAGGATTTTGAGGGTTTACATATAAGACTGTGTTGGGTACTTTTTTAAGTAGACAGATAGACGTAAGAGGTCATCCCGTGAGGAATTTCACTTTGTTCAAGATATCAGAGAAATAGTAGTACCTAACATCATCTGATTACATACATCCAAGTCCTTAAAGTACTCATCCTAAAAGCCTACGCACCCTTTTTATTCCAAAAAGGATGCGTAGGCCATACATTTATCCAAGACTAAAACCCAAATTGCTCTTTTTGCATGGCAAAAAATGCCTCATCGGTCATACTTTTGCGGGCGGTGAGTAGTTGATGTGCATCTGCCCCAGCACGATAGCGAAGGGTGTCTGTGCCATCTGTAGCTGCCGTGTATATCACATCCGCGATGATTTCGGGTGTACTCAACATGTTAGGGTCCATCGCTTTGCCCATCGCTCCCATGAAAGTATTGACAAATTCATTGTATTCTGTCAATTCTGTATTGTGTTGCATGTCGAGTGAGCGACCGCCGAAGTCCGTGGCCACCCCTCCTGGCTCTACAATTTTCACTTTGACCCCAATCTCTGCCAGTTCCCATCGGAGCGACTCACTGAAGCCTTCTACGGCCCACTTGGTCGAGTGATAAAGCGGCATCATAGGGAAAGTCATGCGTCCACCAATGGACGAAATATTGATGAACATCCCGCTTTTGTTCGCTCTGAAATGAGGCAACGTTTTTTGTGTGACATCAAAGAGTCCTTGCACATTCACCCCAAACTGTCGGATAATGCTTTCGCGCTTGGCAGACTCAAAGGTTCCCATCAGGCCGTAGCCTGCATTGTTAAGGACTACATCTATCTGGCCAAACTTTGCGATCCCTGCGGCAAGGGCACTGTCGATACTTTCTAAGTCCAATACATCGAGTCGCGTCACGAGTACATTCTCCAATGTATTGAGTTCTTCCTCTTTTTCGGGCGTACGCATGGTCGCGATGACATTCCAGCCTTTCTCTTGAAATAGTTTGGCTGTAGATTTGCCGATGCCTGAACTTGCGCCTGTGATTAATATTGTCTTGCTCATGTTAACTTCTTCTTGATTAAATACTATTCCAAACCTAGCATAGTATCTCCTCAAAGCTTAACACGAAAGGGGGAAGGACTAACACATTTTACAGATTGGGGAGAACAGAGGATTTCTGCGACTTCGTTTCCTCATTCTGTTGCAGGCTGAATGACCTCACGGATGGTAGCCCAGCCTGTCGGACTGCCTTCATACTTCACATAGGTCACCATGGTCCGCCCACTGAAGACAAAGGAATCTCCTCCCGCTTTGGGTGTGCCTTTGATGGAAAATTGGGTTTGCTCGATGACGAGATCTTCTTGGATGAGGAGACTTTCGACCTCGTTTTTGACAAAGGTTAAACTGTAGTTCTTCAAGGTTTCTTCTACCCCTTGTATGACAGCCTCACGTCCATTCTTTAGGTCCTTGTATCCAAGCGCCTTTTTGACCTCTGGATGGTGCAGGGACTTTATTTTCTCCACATCTCCTGCAGCAAAGGCATCTCGGATCGTCTGTCCATGATCCAGGATCTGCTGACGTATCATGGCCTTATCAACTATTCCTACACGAACAAAATTCCCCTCATAAAACAGACCTGTAGGCTCGTCCTGCGCATTGTACTGGACCGATTTCATGTGGTACTCATCTGGGTTGATCCATTTGTAATGGTATATGCGGTATGTCCCCTTGGGCTCTCCTTCGAAGACCAATCGTAAGGAGACATCCCCTTGCTCATTTACAGTGCCCGCGCCGCTGCCTGCTCGGATATCCCCAAAGCTTGACAAGTGTTGTACCTCGCCCGTATTGGGATTATAGGACCAAAAGATATGTCCATTGGGTTCGGGGCCGTCGATGATCGATAGCAGACTGTTGTTTGTGTTGAGCTGCCTAGAGATGGTGTGGTGTCCAGGAATCTGAATGGTCTCTGTCTCTCCTCCCCAGTTATGGGTCCAGTTGTCATCTTTGAGGGTCCACTCTCCGACGAACCTACCAAAGGGATTCTGAGAGATGTCCGCGGGTTTTCGGCCATTGAGCTCGAATGGGATAGTTTCGATTTGGGCGAAAGCAGATGATCCAAGCGTCAGCCAGCACAGGAGGAGAACAGATACATAGGGTTTCATTGGGGAAGATGTCTAGGTTGGAGAAAATCAAATAGCGGACGTCAATTTCTAAGAAAGAGAAATTGTAAGATTGCTATTTTCAGAAAGGTAAATCGTAAGGTACCCACCATCTTGTGATGGGTCTTCTTTTCTAACATATCTATACTCCGATCTACACGGTCTTGTCTAACGATCCTCTAGTTTGATTAGTAGGGAAACTAAGAGATTGAGGGGCTGCGTAGTTTGATGACTACGCAGAGCGGCTTGTATTTGCAAATATTCACATTTGACAAAAACTCACATAGATAGAAACGTAACTCTCTGTGTCTTCTACTTCCCAAAATATTCCTTATACCACTGGGTCTCATTATGGTCTATGGCTGTTGGATCGCTGATGTGATCAGGCTTGATCTTTCCCAGCAGCAAGTCAAAGGACCGAAAATCTCGCTGACTCATGATCTTGTATCCATGCCTCTTCAATAATTCTGCACACACGCCCAGGCCGATTTGGTATGCGGGATCGGGCGATAGTCGATGTCCCTTGTAAATCACCTGGCTGCCACAAGCTGCACTCACATCCATCATGATTGCCAATTCAATCTTTTGCTCCTGCGCTATTTGGAGCATTTGCTGGGCAGCACGAATCATGCCCTCTGTCACATCCTTGCCCGTCTCAGTCACGACAGTGGCTTTTCCGTCTAGCACATCTCCACCGTTCCCACCCTGTATATCGGGTATTTCTCTAGGTGTACCAAAGGAAAAATGCTCAGGACAAAAAGCGGTCAATTGCACATGGGGATCATCCATCAGGGCTTTTATGTGAGGATAAGCTCCGTAGCTACTTCCATCAGCCCCACATTGTATTCCGATCAAACAAGCACTGACCAAGATTCTCAAAGGGTCCTGTGAGTTGGGCGTTCTCAGCGATTGAATATAGGATCGGTCTACCATTTTTTGTCTTATTCAGCCCTCACCCTCTTTCTCAGATATTTTCCATTTTTCCCCGTGCGCAGTGCGTTCGGCGGATTCGCCAAAATTCAAGAAATAGATTTCATTGAGTGTAGAATCAAGTTTCACGAGTTCTCCCAAGCTTACCAACACCCCGCTCTCTGTCGATGGTTCGGACTCAGAGTGAAATTGCCAGTCTCCATCTTCATTGTGGTAGACATACCTGATAGGACGGCCTTCCAATACTTCAGTTGTCGTGAATACACCTAGATTTTTTTCCTCGAAAAATTTAAAAGTAGTATTTCGATCTAGCAAGGGTTGTTGAAATCTGAATCGCTCATTAAACTCTGGCTCCCAGGGAAAAAAACCATCCCTATCTGGCCAAACCATCTGCAAGGTTGGAAAATTGACTGATTGCTGATTGTACCAACCCGCATAGCCCAAATAGTCAGGATAATAGGCTTTATCTACTGAGAGGAATCGAACGGGATAGTCCACTAAAAAGTTAGGAAAATTCACTCCTTCAATAAATCTCGTTCCCTGTTCGATCTCGTTCTTTGCATTCTGGATCATGGCCCCTGTAGACTCTGAATCTAAACCCATAAGTATCAATTCGGGATGCTGAAACTGCTTAAACAGCCCGATGGAATACCCAAACGAAGGATTGTATCCATCACTTTCTATAAAAGCAATAAATACTCCATGCGCTTCAATCGTTTCTAGGATACTCGCTTCAATTCCTTTATCATATAGATCTGACTCATTCATATTTCATGAAGTATCTCATATGGTTTGAGAGATAAAAGTAAGCGAAAACCCTCATGCTGCCCCAGTAGGCATACCCAAGAAAAAGGATATCTGAAAAAATTACACAGCAAACGTCGAAACTCTCTATTCTGATCAACTCGACGGATGCGGGATTTAGTCCCGTGATCAATAATCCATTTTCCTCCACTTTTCACCTTTTAAATCCCCAACTCCCCCAAAAGTATACGCAAGGCTTCTTTATCCGAAGGCCTGGGGGCATTGTGATCTACGATCTTACCTTCAGGATCTAGCAAGATAAACCGAGGGATGTGACGCACACCATAACCGTCAAAAAAGGAATCTCTCGATTTAGGAGCCCATAAATGAATTCCCTTGTTTTCTTTTTGATCCATTTCTTTCCTCCAGCTCTCATACTTATCCTGCCAGGCAATACTGATGATCTCCAAATTTTTCCCTTCGTAAGTAGCCATCATTTCTTCTAAATACGGCTCCTCTCCTACACAAGCCCCACACCAAGTAGCCCAAAGATCGATGTATACATACTTTCCTTGACCCAAAAAATCCTCTAGGTCGCTGGTGCCTCCCTGCGCGTTGACATATGCTGTAAATCTGGGTGAGGGTGCGCCCGCTTTGAGTTGAGCAATCGCCAGATACATCTGCTCCACGCGCTGACGAAAGATCGGATCCTCTCGTGTATACATCTCTTGGAAGTCCGCAAAGTAAATATGCGGGTCCGCCACATCCCTCAAACCCAAAAGGACGATTCCCTCGATCAGGCTGTTTCGGATATATTCATTCTTCACCAAGGCTGGTAGTTCTCTTAAAGCATACTGGTCTAAGGTATAGGTAGAATCCTTCTCGCTTTTCTTTTGAGCAATTTTCCTCAATTCTGCCTGAAAATGATCCCTTACCAACGAACCATAGGAGCCCACATTCTTGAAACGTTTTTCATCTTCAAAGTCTACCGCTAACTCGGCGAGGGATTCAGGAGAGGCTGTTGTTAGGTCATTGACTCTGAGGTATAAATATAAGCTCCTCAGATAATCACATTCGATAAAGTCCTGCTCGTCTTCATAAAAATCCTGAGGAAGATCCACAGCATTCAGTCGCGCCATTTCTCGTTCTTTGATCCTATACAGAGAATCCTTGAAGGTCTGCTCATCCAAGCCTCGACCATAGGGATCATAAAATACACGCTCGCGTTCCTTTGCTATCAAATACGTGTTGATGGCACGGTGATGTCCCTCTATGGCAACCTCGCCTCCTCTGAAGTTTTCAAAGTCGTACTCGATTCTATCTTCATGACCTGGACTGAGATAAATGGGAACTACTTGCCGTTCATCAAAAAGGGTATAATTTCCCTCGACGTAATCCAGCGTATCCCTGAACTTTCCCTCCTCATCCAATGAAAGGGTAAAGCTAATCTTCTGGGACTTTTGGGAAGTGTAAGGAGAATGGAGCAGAACGGTACCTCTAGCATGATGGATCTGGCCCGATATGATGATGGGGGAAGTCGATTGATGGGTTTGAGAAAAGCAAAAAAAAGGGATGAGGATGAATCCTGTGAGGGTGAGGAATCGTTCAAAAGCAAGTAGATTCATGATCTATTGTTTAGATAATTGCCCTCATAATTTATCTCTTTATTCGGTCAAAATCATTGGCCCACAAGGAATAGCAAGAAAAGTAGGGTGTCATTGGAGAGGAAGCACGCGCCTAAAGTTGAATGATACTTAGATTTCGAAGAAAAGACGTTATAAGAATGCCTCTATATAGCTCCATCAGGAAAAAACTTAGAAATGTCAGTTTAGAGAGAATCTCTCACACCTGAACACGTGCTTTTTTGATCCTTTCCTCTATGAACTTGATACTTAGATCCAAACATTCTATTCCATGTCCTGCGTATTCAAATCGGCATACTTCGACCAGTGATGTATGTAGGTGAGCTTGAGCATGGGCAAGTAATTTTTCATAGGGCATGAGTATATCCTTCTCTCCTACCATGATGTATACAGGAACGCGTACGCTATCTAACTGCTCCTTCATGTAATAGGGCTTTTCCGTCTGATCTTTGTAATCTGTCAAAGCCAAATGAAGGTACTCTACTAACAGTTCTTCTGCTTCTTGGGATAGGCTATGATGAGGTTTATGAAAGACGATTTGATCCAAGAATCTTCGAATATTACGATTTTTAGGACTTACAACTGGCAAAAGGTTGTAATACAAATTTTTTAGGCCAAAAGAGATCATACGAAAGCAGCCAGGGTTGAGTAAAAATGCAGCCTTGATTCGCTCTGGGGCTACTAGAGCGAGCTTCATGCATACCAACCCTCCAAAAGAAGCACCCGCTATATAGGTCGATTCAAGATCCAATTGTGTGAGGACTTCCGCAGCCCATATTCCATAATCTAGTGATTTGATGTCAGGACTATTACCTTCACTTAAGTTGGGCTGTCCGTTTGTCTCTACCAAAAATATCTGTGTATGCTGGGCTAATGCTGCAAGTCCCCTATCGAGATCCCAAATCAGCGAGGTTGTCCGAAAGCCTGGAAAAATCACAAGCGTTTCTCTCTGAGCCTGGACTTCTGAGCTGAGTGCATAGATCTGTGTAGCGCCCAAACTCGTCTGGATGACTTTTTTCTCGTACGTATATCCATTCGCATTTTCCAACTTCTTCACCCAACGGGAGAATATGGCCTTACTCTCTTCTGGATGCTTGAAATATGAGGTTTTCTTAATCATAGTGGGAGATTTTGAATAGGCGTAGATCAATAGATCATTTCTTCCAATATTTCCTATTAGCGGTTGGTCTTACTTTACGATGATGGAGGTTGCATACGTATATGTTTGAAGAAATGGAGGCTATTCGATTTTATAGGGTGAACACGCTCAAATATATATAATATGAATAACGGTTACCCATAAATGTAGGATAAATATATGTATTATTTTGCATGTATAAATATTTTGAGGGCCTCCATCATACGTATCTATACCTCGATCAGGAACTCATACAAGTCTACCTCTGCTTCTAAGTTGAGCTTTTTGCGGAGGCGCGAGCGGCTCACATTGATACTAGAAGGAAGCACATTGAGAAGCTCAGCAATTTCGCGAGAGCTGAGTCCCATCTTGAGGTAGGCAGCGAGCCGAAGGTCATAGGTGGTGAGGGCTGGATAGTCTGCCTTGAGCCGTCGCTGAAAATCTTGGTTAAGCTCATCAATCTGCATCTCGAATGTATGATCTTCAGATCCCATTTTATTCTTGAGCAGACGACTCATTTCTGCCCATCGGCGCCCTGGGTCATCGGACTGGCTTTCGATGGTATTGATTTTATCCCTTAGGGTTTGGAGAAGGCGGTTTTTGTCTTCGTTTTCCTTGCCTTTTTTGGCTAGCTCCACCGTCTTGGATCTCAGCCGTTTCTTGAGATCTGCCACCTCTCCCTCCAGCCGTTGCTGGGTCGCGATCAGTTTTTCTTGTTCCAATGCTACGGCCTGCTTTTCTTCTGCCTCTTGCTCCTTGGCTTTTAGTTGCGCTTTCAGAAGGTTTAGCTTACGCCGACTCCGCCAGCGTTGCAAGAAGTATGACCCTAGGATGATCAGTCCCAGACACAGTAAGATGTACCACTGACGATACCAAGGAGGACGTATGGTTATATTCAGAGGAGCTGATTGAATATAACCATCAGGACCTTGTGCCTCGACGATGAAGGCGTATTCACCTTCAGGCAAATGTAAAAAGTCCTTGTGTTGCTGCGTCGACCATTCGCTCCATTGATCTTGAAAGCCGACCAACTGATAGCGATAGCGCATCTGCTCTTGGTGAGGGATCAAGAACTCAATGCGAATGTTGTTGAGATGATAGGGAAGAACGGCAGTTGGATCAAGGGTAATCGTTGTATCGTTATTGAAGGCACTAAGATTGCGAATGAGTATATCGGGCAGTTGAGGCGTCGTGGGTTGGGGAATATTATTGTATAAAGCGAATCCATTATAAACGGGAAAAAACAAGAAGGATTCGCCTAGTGTAAGTCCACTCCAAATGGCGGGAACTCGATTCACGATAGGCGCAAGGCTCTCTCTAGGCCCTGCTTGCAAAAAGCTATCTTGTGCGGCGTTGTAGGTATAGGAGAGCAGACTGGTATGTAAATGAACGCCCATGCTGTCCTGCTGTAGCCATGGATTTCCTCCCTCTACACTTTCGAAAAGATAGATCCGCTGCTTCTCAATGTGAAAATCGGCTTTCAGCATCGCTTTGATGATCCCAAAATTGGGGATGTTGATCCATAGGAGGCTATCTCCGCTAGCGATGACTTGGCTACACGCTCCTTGTATGGGGGGGAGTTTCCCTTCAAATGTCCATTTGGTTCCTTGGCGATGAAACAGCGATAAGCCATTGTAAGTTCCTGTGACCAGATAATCATCATTCAAGGAGGTCATGGATAGGACGCCTTCTTCTTTAAAGATAGGCGACATGCCACGAGGGGAAATCTGAAACAAGCCCTGATCATGGCCACACCATATGACGTCCCCCATCCTGTGCAAGGCCCACACTTGACCTGCAGATCCTGGAATGAGCGAAAGGGAAATTCCTGAAGCATCGTTTTTCAATTCTCCCCACTTCGCATAGTACAGCCCCTGATTGGTTCCTAGATAAAAATCATCCTCATTTAGCAGAGCTGTCTGGCCAGTCCCAAATACCCCTTGCTCATCTAGTACATACGAGACTTCACTCGACATATAGAGAACCGAAATACCAAAATCCATCCCCAGCCAAAGGCTTCCTTGTGGACTATAGTGAAGGCTTAGGATCGTATTGTTAAGGATACCTTTTTGCTTGTTGAGATGCTGGATGACCCTTCCGTCGTGATCGGTGATATAGACACCATTGAGGATGGTACCAAAGGCATAGTGTTCATCTTCGATGGTCGTAAAACTAAAGACTTGGCCTTGCTTTAGATAAGGACTTACCTCTTGTAGAAGCGTGGTCAACTTCCCATCTGTGTATTCATATAGCCCTTGATCACGGGTTACGATGAATAAGGATTGACCTCTTTGGTCGATTCCCATGATCTGCCAAGGCTGTTTACCTGGATAGTCAAAGACCTTCGTAAGGTTGAATCCATCGAACTGATAGAGTCCTTCTGACTCATCGGCGAGGAAAAGCGAAGCACCGCTCTGAAAGCTACGCGAAAACCGGGAAGGGGCAGCAATTTTGGTCAACTGCTCCCCCTTCATGATATATAGGTTGTCAAAAGAAGTGAAGACAATCTCATCTTCGAGCTTGTATACGCCCCAGAATTCCTCATTCAGCCCTTTGGTACTTTCCCGGAAGGGATAGCAAGACTGATACGTAAATCCTCGAAGGCCTTCCCGCTTCCAATAACCAAAATCTTTGTCCGCTCCTGTATAGATAAGCGAATCATTGGCAATCAGAAGGGAGCGCGTGAAGCCTTTGCTACCCGCAAAGCGTCTCCACCTCAGCCCGTCGAACTCTAGCAGCCCTTTGTCGGTGGCAAAGTAGACCAGTCCATTTTGTGAGGACTGAATACCCCATACCTTACCTGCCTGAGCATACGCTTCGGGGGTATAATTTTGTAGAGGTGGCAAGCCTTTTTCTGGGAACTTCTGCCCAAATAAAAGTTGCGCACATACCATCAGCCACCCGACAAAGAAACTGGAGATTCTCATCATAAATCTCCTCCCTTATACATACTTTAATTGCTCATCCTTATCCCAGATACCCCAGTAGGCTCCTACATCTCCTTCTGCACCTACCTTCCATGCCTCATCAAAAGATGAAAAATAGAACATGGGGATATTCTCTTGAGAAGACCAGTATTGGGCATTCAGGAAATACTTGATCGCATTTTCTGTAGAAGGGATCGCACCTCCCAAAGATTGTCCCTGACTGGGCCATCCTGTCTCCGTGATGACCACGGGTTTTCCTTGGGCAGCTGCCATCGCTTGATAATACATTTGCTTCATATACATCAGCGAATACTCTAGCTGACAACTCTCCCAGAAGGGATAGCAATTGGCCAGTATGATATCCGAGTGCTCTACAAGTTCTGGGTGAGTGGTAAACTCGTAGTAGGCATCCACATACCCTATCTGGACATCAGGTAAGGCGGCCTTCACACGCTTCAGGTAGTCCAGCAGTTGTTCTTTGGTCAGGTCATTTCGATAAAGCACTTCGTTTCCTACAGCAGCGATATCTACTAGTCCCGCCTTCCCCATCTCAATGAGGGAGCTGACTTCTTGCTCGTTTTTCTCTTCGTCTTTTCCGAGCCATGCACCCACCATCGTTTTTAGGCCTAGCTCACGCGCAGTCTGGGGAACATATTCATTCCCCTCTATACAGGAAAAAGAGCGTACCCATCGCGAAAATGGGCTGATGATCTCCATCCTACGCCTCACCTGCTCATAAGAAATCTGCTCTCCTGGCTTCTGACCTTCTGTGTAGGCACTAAAGCAAAGGCCATGCATGCCATTGACCAAAGCTTCGTGGTGTTGAGCTTTCAAGTCTTTCAGACTAGCTCCTGCATAGTTTGGCCCTGCGAGAAAAAGATTTTGATATTGACGACTTGACATAAAAGCTTTAATTACAATCGTGTAAGTGTTCCGTATTTTAAGTGTTCATTTTTATCCCATATGCCCCATTGGCCACCTACTTCCCCTTCTTGCGTCACTTTCCAAGACTCATCAAATGAGGAGAAATAGAACATGTCGATGCCTTTGCTAGCAGCCCAGCTTTGGGCATCGATAAAGTATCTGAGGGCATTTTCTTTTGAAGGCTCAGCCGCTTCCACAGCCTGCCCACTACTGGGCCAACCTGTCTCTGTGATGATGATCGGCTTCCCACCTGCTACCTGCTGAGTGAGTTCGTACATACGATCCAAGTAAGCCACTGCATACTTATTTTCCGCTCCCTCCCAGAAGGGGTAACAGTTGATCAAGACCACGTCCACAGCGTCAATGAGTGCAGGATGATCCAAGAATTGGTAGTAGGCATCTACATAACCTACAGGAACATCCGCAGGAATCTGCGCTCTGACTCTCTCGATATAGTCGATGATTTCTTCTGGTGTGAGTTCTCCTCGCATCAACACCTCATTCCCTACGGTAGCCACATCGACTACTCCTTCCTTGGCCAGTCTGATCAAGGCTTGAATCTCACGTTCGTTTCGTTCTCTGTCACCACTTATCCAAGCCCCCACCATCGTGTTAAGGCCTCGCTCACGCGCAATCCGAGGAATGAGTTCATTGCCTTCTGTACAGGAGAAGGATCGGATATTTTGTGTGTAGGGACAAATGACTTCCATGCGTCGCTGAATCTGATAAGACGAGAGAATAGACCCTGCATCCTGTCCTTCCACATATGGGCTAAAGCTCAGTCCGTGGATGCCCGCGTTGAGTGTTTCGGCAAAAATTGGCTGTAGCTCACCAAGGCTCTTATTTGCCAAGTTGAGATTAGAAACAGCTTCCAACTCTTTGACATTGCTGAAGATCTCTCTCAGCTTTCCTGATAGATAACCGTAAGTATTTTTCTGAGCGGCCTTACGTGCATTTAGTTCTGCTCGGATTTCATTGGCACGCTCCTCATCTACATCATAGTCATGCATCAGCCACATCGCGATGACAGTTCCAATCATGGGGAATCCTGAGAAGAACATTCTCAATCCATCCACGGCTCCTTCGGGCTGCACAGCTGCATTTCCATCAAAACCTACTACTGTCAAGATCACCCCACTCAATCCACCTGCGATCGCAAAGCCAAACTTCACCATGTACCAATAAATGGCTCCAAATACACCTTCTCGACGTTTGCCATGCTTCAATTCATCCAAGTCAATGACATCCGCAGTCATCGACATCATCAAGACAAAGAGGCTACCGATACCGAAAGAGTGAAACGGAAGGGAGAATAAGAACATCCAAGGCTTTCCAGGGACAAACAAGAACCACAAGGAGGCATACCCCACAAGGGCAATGGCCTGAGACACCATGAAAGCATTCTTCTTACCCATCTTCTTGGACATCGCAGCCACAATCGGGATAACGATGAAGGTCGTGACGAGGGCACCCACACTTCCGAAAAGAGGTGTCCAATAACCTGCCGCGCCTGCATCTCCCTTGAAGAGGTGCCATACCACGATGAAGAAAACGAAACCCGCAACGGTATTAAAGGCGTTGAAGATGAAGAAGGTAGAAATACAAAGCTTGCGGAAGGGCTTAGAGGAAAAAGCCTCTCTAAATCCTTTCAAAATCTGCGCTAGGCTATCCCCAATGGCACTGAATGAAAGAGGAGAATAACCTTCTTCACCGAGGGTAGATTTGCTGGGGATAAAGAGGGCGGGAACCATGGCACAGATTGCAAAGATTACCCCTACCCAAACGGCCAGCTCTCGTGTCGCAGCCTCTGGCGTAGCAAACCAATCGGGCTCGTACATGACAACCCAAAACCAGGGAGCGATGACCCATGCCCACTGACCGATCCACTGCGCGATGGCCATGATCTGGGTACGCTCGTGGAAGTCGTCGCTCATCTCATATCCTATCGCTACATAAGGAACACTGAAAATGGTCAGGCCGATGTAGAAGGCAAAAGATCCGATCAGGAAGTAGGTAAAATTATAACTGACGGTATTTTCCCCATACAATTGCCACATGATGGAGAAGGATACCCCCATGACGATGGCACCGAGGAGTACGTACTGTCTTCTTCTCCCCCATACAGATCTCGTATTATCTGAGATAAATCCCATGATCGGGTCAGTCACAGCGTCTAGAATTCTGGGGAGAAAATAGACCGTTCCCCACATCCACCCTGGAAAGCCCAGGTTTTGGACGAGCACCACCATGAATATCCCGAGCGTAGCAGGAAACATCTGGTTGGCCAGCATCCCCACACCAAAGGCGACCTTTTGGCCGAAGGGGACTTTATGCGTAGCAGTAGTAGTATTGCTCATGTTTTGTAAGTTTTTTCTATAGCTTCATCCTATTTTTCTCAGGCAAAGGTTACGTTTTATTTCATTGAGCGTCGCCTAGAAGACACCGCGACAGTTTTCCTTCAATGATACGACAATTCGATCAACTTCCACAGCTCCTTTGGGAAGATCTTCCTGCTCCAAGCCAGGATAAGTCAGCGCATCTTTCCAGCTTTGAATGGTCTCACTAAAGAACTGAGTTGCTGAGGGATCCGTCTCGTAGACGATGATGTCATATGCCTCCCCTTGATCCCCACCAAAACGCGTGATTACTTGCCATTCTCCATTTCGCTTAAAAGAAGTATTGGTATGATCGGATTGGGGATAATACTTGCCATCAGATGGTTTGAGAAGTACCCAAATGTCCTTGTCACTCGCATCTGGATAAACACCCATGGTCAGTACACGGCATTCTACCGAATCTCCTTTAAGTGGAGAGATGATCTGTACTTTTTCGACAGGTCCTTCTATTTGTAATCTATTGCCTGTGGCGACTTCTTCCAGTTGGCCAGGCATGGTGACTGTACCCACTGCATATCCTCCATACATGGTGAGGCAAAATCCCAGGATCCCCAGAGGGACCCCTACTTTACTATTCATTAAACCAAGAGACAACATGCTATCCAAAATGGGAATCAGCATGAGGGCTGCACCGATGAATATGATCATTAATTCTGTAGACATGATGTATATATTTTAGGATGTCATCGTTGGGAAAAATAGGTACTGAATTACAGTTTGCCTCTGCGTAATTCCAGCTCGGCTTTGATTTCCTTAGCCTTATCCTCTGTCAAGTCATAGCCCCACATCACAGCAATAGCCAATGCGGCAGTCAAAGACGGAATGACAATATCCGCAATGCGTAGATTGGTCATGGTCTCTACCGACTGCTGCGCCAAACTCTGATCGAATCCTACAATTTTCAGCACGGCGCCTCCTAGCATCAGGGCCAGCGCCTGTCCCAATTTGACCATCCACCAATAAATCGCACCAAATGTTCCCTCTTTACGTGGCATCCCATTGTCCAACTCGTCCAAGTCGCACACGTCTGCCGTCATACTCATCATGAGGGTAAACAATCCGCCAATCCCAAAGGCCATCAAAGGAATGGGCATAAACAGTAGGTAAGGATTCTCAGGGTTAAAGCTCCACCACTTGAGTCCATATCCTGCAATAGAAATGGCCGTTGAGATGATGAATGCCTTTCGCTTTCCTACTTTGCTGGCCATCCATGAGATGATGGGAATAACCATAAAGGCTGTCAGCATTGCACTGACTGTAGAGAACCATGCAGGCCAGTTACCTGCTGAGCCATAGTCACCATTGAACATGTAGAAGACGATGATAAAGAAGCTGAAAGACGCGACCATCTGGAATCCATTGAATACCAAAAAGGTGGCTCCACAAAGCTTCACAAAAGGCTTATTTTTTGCTACCTGCACGATCCCCTGAAAAAGATCTGTCAAGTTGGAGAAGATGGTTTTGAAAGAGATTTCCTTTCTTCCTTCCATGTAAGAAGCATCAAGTCCTCGACAGAAGATCGCGGGGAGGATCCCCAATACCACACAGGCTCCGCCTACAATGATGGAAAGCTGGCGCACACCGACTGCTTGAGTCTCAAACAAGTCTGGATCTGCAATCAATACCCAGAACCAAGGTACGATCATCCATGCGACCTGCCCTAGGGTCTGTGAAAATGCCATCAAGCGGGTACGTTCATTGTAGTCAGATGTCATCTCATAGCCCAGACCGATTAGAGGCGTAGAAAAAACGGTGTTTCCAACAAGGTAGATGAGGGAGAAAATAAGGAAATACCAGAAGTTGTAGGTAGACCCATTTTCGGCATCTAGCTGCCATAGCAAAGCGAAAAGGACGCCACTCAAAATGGCACCAGCGAAGATGTATGGCCGTCTTCTTCCCCAGCGTGAACGGGTATTATCTGAGATAAATCCCATGATAGGGTCCGTAACGGCGTCAAAGATCCTGGGGAGGCCCCCAAGTAGACCTGCCAAGAAAGGGTCCATCCCAAATGCGGTAAGCAGGAAGAACATGAAGATCCCCAAAGCGCCAGGGAGGAGATTGTTCACCAGGTGGCCTGCTCCGAAGGCAGCTTTCTGTATAACTGGGACTTTGTCTTTTGCGAGAGTAGTAGTTGTTTGAGACATAAGCTTGAATAGTTAGTCCATTGAATAGCTTTTTTTCTTGATTAGCTCTTGGGAATGACCACAGTTTGGATGGCTTGTGCGCTGAGGGTGAGATGTGTGGATTGTTCCCCGAGTGAAAGATGGATATCCTTTGCCTCTTCTCCTTGGTTGAACAAGATGACAGCAATCGATCCATCAGGATTTTGAGCAGCGGTTACCATGAGCCCTTCGTCGGGGTTTTCAAAACCGATTCTCTTGGCACCAGGACGAATGTATTTACTGAAGTGTGCCATGGTGTAGTAGATAGGAGTGAAGTAGACCTCGTCTGCATCAGGATCGACAATCACAGGAGCTACACACCAGTTTTTGAACCAGTTGGGACCTCCTTGACGATCGAGCACCATGTTCCAATCGACCCATCCATCTACCCAGTTATTGAGGCAGCCGATGATGTCACGTGCATAGCGATAGGCAGGCGCATATTTGGGATGGAGATGTTTGGTTTCAGGTGGTGCCCAATCCCAGCCCCAGTCTGTCGCTTCTTTGCTCCAGTACCAAGCATCATCTTGCCATTTGGGAACTTCGGCGTCTACGCAGCCTTCAGATTCGATCAGATATTTGTCAGGCGCTCTCCTATGCGCTTCTTGCAGGACATCGGGAAACCACTCTACTGTACTAGCATACCAGTGGATGGCCGTCCCATCAAAGTATTGGGCTGCTTGCGCATCCCCGAACATCACATCCACCCAGTGAATGAGTTCATCGCGGTTCTGGTCATAGCCCAGAATTTTCACATCCCTTCGATCTTTCTCAAATTGGGGGCCTAAGTGATCACGTACGAAGGCAGTCATTTCTTCCGCACTGAAGTGCATGCTCTCCCAGTTATTGTTATTCCCCAGGGGTTCATTCTCCACTGTGACGCCCCAGATATCGATTCCTTCTTCTTTGTAGGCGTCGAGATATTTGGCAAAAAACTGGGCCCAGGTTTCACGATACTCTGGCAATAGCTTGCCGCCACGCCAGTCGTTGTTATCTTTCATCCAAGGTGGAGCAGTCCATGGTGAGGCAATGATTTTGAAACCTTCAGACGAAATTTCCTGTGCTTCCTTGATCATCGGGATCAAGTCCGGACGATCTTCATCGATGGAAAAATGCACTAGGTCCTTGTCTCCTTCCACAGGAGCGTAAGAATAATTGCCCAGAGAAAAGTCGCAGGAGTTGATATGAGTCCGTGTAAGAGAATAGCGAGCACCCGCATCGCTAAAATAGGCTTCTAATATTTTACGTCTATTGGGTTCGCTCAATTGATTGAGCAGATAGGCTGAAGCTTCGGTAAAAGAGCCACCGATACCCGTGATGGTTTGGAAAGTCTCATCAGGTTTCAGGCTGATCGCAATGGCAGATGCTTTTGCCTCCTCTGAAGGCTCTACCACGGCCAGTTTATTTCCCGCAGCGGATGTTTCTACGATCTCTACCGCTAATTTGCGGCTCTCTTCCTGGCTGGAACAAGCACTCATAGCCATAAGCAGGCAAATCAGACAGATGGTTATAATGGGAGTTTTCATAATAGTCTTTAGGTTAGGGATTGGATGGGGGTGATGCCATGTACATAGACTTTCGTCTTGGTAAGTCATGGCACCACCTCCGTTTTCCGCTTTATTGCATGGGGGGTGGGAGCGTATTGTCCATCACGACACTTGCATCTCCACCATGCGTCTTGACGATCGGGCTGCCTCCGCGAGACAGACCTTCAAAGGTCCCTGCATCCACTAGATCCCATACAGCATATTTCGCTTGGCCATCCACCGTAAACAGGCCAAAGTGATTCTCAGATCCTCCTGGATTGCGAGAATCCTTCCAGGGCTCATCAAATGCTTCGAAGTAGAAACAACCTAGTCCCGCTTTGTCTGTCCATTCTCTCATGTGGGCATAATACAAGGCCATCTTGTACTCGTCGCAAGCACGGGATTTGGTGGTACTATATAATCCATTGGAGAAGCTAGCCCATCCCGTCTCGGTGATATGAATAGGTTTCTCTACTCCCAAACCTCGCATGTAGCTACGTACAGAATCGTATTGAGACATGGCGTATTCTTTAGATCGGATCATGGCTGCCTCAATTTTTGCGCTGTCTGCCTCTCCTGCCTCTTCGGCTCTCGTTTTCCAGAATACAGGATTGTAGTGCGTATCATGCATCGGATAGGTATGCATGGCAATGAAATCCACACTGCGGATGAGTTCATTCAAATCCTCTACGTGGTATTCAGCTCCTCCCCCACCCCATGAGGCAAAATTGTCTGAGCTAGTCACCCATACATCCTTAGACAATTCTCCTTTGGCCTTGAGATCCTGCAAATGCTTCACCCACTTCAGGATTACCCATGGCTGAACAAAGTAGCTGGCAGCCCACTTGACCATGGCCTCGTTGCCCACAGCGATCACCTTGATGATGTCGGGATACTCATTGGCGAGCTTGACAGCCTGCTCGATCTCCTCTGCATTTCGCGCGCTTTCCTGATTATGATCTAGTGGAAGATCTGTCCAGGCATTGAGGCAATCCATCCAGGCACCTAGCATCACATACATCTCAAACTCTGGGTCTTCAGCCTTCAGTTCACTGATTGCTTTCACCAAATTTGTCGCATGTGGACGGTGCAGTTTATAGGTTCTGAGCATGCGAACACCCATCGCATAGAGAATCTTCATGTCTTCCTTGAGTTCGTCCATCGTGGGCTCGATCTCATGGTCTGCATGCCTATATCCTCCGTAGGAAATCGCAAGGAAGTCAGGGTTACCTAAAATTTCAGCAGCAGTGCGTACTGGTCTCTTCATTGAGTTATTATCAGTATCAGTTGTTTCACCTGTTTGACAGCCTGTTCCCAAGGCTATGACAAACAGCAAAAGAATAAAGATGAAAATATAATATTTCATTGTAGGTCTACTTGAGTGTGTGGGAGGAAACTGAAAATTCAATTTTGAGCACTTCACCTGTTCTGCGAAACAGCGACTGGCTCGTATTCAGATCAAGTGCAGGTTCGTCACTTTGTAGTTGGCTGCCGTCTTTCAGATATACAGTTACTGCATCTTTTTCACTGAGAAGATAGACAACGGGGATTTGGCAGTAGGTAAATGCCAAACTATCTACAGGCAATGGTAAGGATTGTGACTCTCCTTGAAGATTGATAAAAGTAAAAGTCTTAGGTTCGGTCAAAAACTCGGATCGGCGGAGCAAAATCGGATGGAAATGTAGGCGGCCATTCTCCACCTTCACGCCTAGTTCTCCAAATCTACTCAGGATGTCTTCCTTGACCTGACCTGTCATACCTGGCTGCTGTGCTCCTTTGCCAGCAGGAGTGTGGGAGTAGGCATCCGTGGGAAAAGCTCCATACAATTCAGGAGATTTATGTACGCCTATCCCTGCGTTTATTTCGTAGTAGTGTTCCAATAACCGTCCGACGGTCACTGGGTCTGATTCCTTATCGATCGCGTCGATGCTACATTCACAGGCGGCTAGCAATAGCTTGGATACCATGTGCCAATAAATAGAACCCAGTCCTTCGTAACCATAGAAGGTACCTGAGCGCCCTGTAAATGCTTTGTGGTTAAATACTTCCTCAAAAATATCTAGGATCAGTTCTCGTTCTTCCGAAGCGAGGCTCGCGTATTGGGTATGAGCCAAGGCTGTTATTGCCTCGTCCAAGTATCCAGCGTTCTTGAAATTGGCATGAAAATGATAGCCTCCCTTCACATCTTGCTCAACTAGCGCTGTGTGACCATCCGCCACCATTTGTCGCAGGAGTTTTGAGTCAGTCAATCGTGCTGTAGGGATGTTATTTCGCTGAAGAAAACCCGCTAGTTCTTTATTGGGATATAAGATATAGCTGTACTGGTCAGGGCGAAACAAATGACTATTCTTCATCCCATCCAGCACGGCAAGTACTTCTTTGGGCTTCAAATAGCCACTACTCAATACCGCTACCTGACCTTCTAGCATTTCACTGAGATAGTCAATGCTAACACCCCCTGCATGTACCGTCATCAGATTGTAGGCATGGAAAAGGTCATCTTTCCTTCTATTGGCAGCGATGCTATGGTCGAGAAATGCCTGTGTAGTGGTGAAAAAATCTTGCAGATCTTCCCGCTGTAAGGAGGCGGTCTTTCCAGTGAAAGCATGGAGATAGACCTGGGAACGGTAGGCACTTCCCGCTTCTCCCAGAGCATCCAACATGGCTTTCCTGTCTTGATCGCTGATGGCCCCCTGAAGCAATTCCCTGTGTCCCGCAAAAGCATCTCGTATCTGCTCATAAAATGACAGGAGTTCTTCAGAAAGTGTGTATTCACTATCTGAAGATTGAGCAAGTACCTGCTGGAAGAATGTCAGGAATCTCCGCAAGTAACAAAGGGTCACCATAGATACGCCATTTCCTACCAAGGCATTGTTGGCATCATTCCACTCAGGACGCTGGGTGTTCATCCAGATTCCACCTTCAGGAATAAAATTGGAAAGCTTGGCTAAGACAGTCGCGAGAATCTTCTCGATGAAATTGACTCGGTGGATTTGGCCAGTCTGATCTCGCAAGAGGGCACCATCTGCTCCCAGTTCCTCGCGTCGCTGGCGCACCATCAAGTCTGCCTCCTCATCAAATACGACTGTATCCTTAGGGTTTTGCAAAATCTCTGCATAGGACTTGATGCGGTAAGGCACATCGGCGTATACAAAGAAAGCCTGCTTGCACATATCCGCCAATTGACTAGGCTGATGGGCTTCCATGAACTCTAGAAACTTCAGCAGGTAGATGATCTGATGGTCTCCCCAGTACCCAATGTAGGAGGAGGGATCTTCTGGTTCAATGGTTTCCCAATCAATGCCTCCTTTGGTAACTCGATAAGGATTGTATCCATCAAAAGTCGAAGCATTGAGAAATTTGGCGATCATACCCTCGATGAAATCGGGAAAAGCATGGACAAGGGCCTCCCAATTCTGGAAGATGTCTCTCCAGTTTCCTTCATAATCCAGGACTTTACTGCCATCATTTTCGTCTCGTGTATTGATCGAGAAGCGATTCCAAGGACGGCTGGGATCACCATGGCGGCGACTGAACTTCAGGGGGAGATACTCGACACAGAGTCGCCGCAGATGCGGATCAGACACAGACTCCAATTGCGCGCTTAACTGCTGGACCGAAAAGGCATCGGGTAGTTGCGCCAAAAAGTCTTGATGCGTTTGAGCAACCTTCTGATTGGCCTTGGTCAAGTAGGTGGCAAAATCCCACTTTTCGATCTGGTAGTTATGATCGAAAATACCTCCCCTCATGATGTTGAACAAGACATTGCTGAAGTGACGGGCATCTCGGAGGGGGTCTTCGGTGCACTGTAAGGCATCAGCAGTGGCATTGAGCGTCATCAGGCGCTTTGTTCCTAGCGCAACATCATCCTGAACAGCTTTCAAGAGATTTTCTTCTCCCCTGATGCGATGGATGAGATCAATGACGGCAGATTGGTTATGGTTGACATTGGCGATGATGAACCAGCTCTCCTCAGTCTGAGGTTGCAGGCTCATCTTTGCATTCACAAAGTAGGCCCCTTTTTCCCCCTTTACATCGGTTTCGAGCTGGACTGTTCCTGTAGCTCGAAATGCATCAAGTTGTTGAGAGGAAAGTAAGTATGTAGGATTTTCTAAACCGAGTGACCAAACGATGTTGGCTTTGAGGGCTTCACTAGGTTCTGCTTTGTCTACAATAATGGCACTCAACGCATAGATACCCAGCCCTGAACTTACATCTAGCTCATTGCGCTTGTAGGCATCGACAAGATTACTGAAGTTGTTTTGTGTGTAGCTCCCTACTGCGGCTGGAATGACATTTTGGAGTCCATCTACGAATTGGATTTCTACCCCTTCCGCACCTTGATTGGAGAGATGCGCTTGTCGGATAAATCCAAATTGATCGCTCGAACTCCATGTATATCGGAAAGATAGTTCAAGATCGTGGTTGATCTCTTCAAACATGACTTTATGCCCAAACTCATGTTTGTACAGATTACGCGTAAGCTGAAAGTGTCCTTCTCCCCGAATCGAAAAGGGTTCCCAAAGGTAAGAGCTCCCATTCTTTGATACACGAAAGATGGACTTACACCCCGTTACTTCAACAGATTCTGTGATTTTGTCGTCAGTGTAGTAAGGAAACAGCGCAAACTCTGCATTTTTGCGTCCTGCTGAGAGTCCTCCATTGCTGGCGACAAACATCCAATGGTCAGATTCACTGACGATGGTCATAAAGAAAGGACGCATTTGGTCAACCCTTTCGATAGCGAAAAAGCTTTCGTTACCTATGGTTACCTTTCGTAGGTCAGGCATGTCTATCAAGACTTTAGTAGTAGTAGTAGTATCGTTTTTCGTAGCGTACATAGGACCAGAAAAAGAGTAGGAAGCTCAAGGATTTGCCCTCCCTAGCTCTTTTTCCAGCTATTGGTTTTATTTATAAACCCTTACGTAATCCACGATCATTTTCTGAGGAAATGGTGTTTGGCTTGTAGGGAATCCAACGAAGGTTCCACCCACAGCTACGTTGAGCAGCAAGTACATAGGACCATCATATACCCACTCTCCTGGTACATCATCAGGAGTGATACGCTGATAAAGGAAGTCATCCACGAAAAAGTCGATGCGATTCTCCGTCCACTCGACGGCATAGATGTGGAATTCCGTATCAAAACGGGTGTCTTCTAGGCCATAGCTACCTGTGATAGAGTTTCCTGCTGAGTAGCCAGGACCATGTAGCGAACCTAGTGCGATATTGGGAGCTTGTCCGCGAAGTTCCATCACGTCGATCTCTCCACACTGCGGCCAGCTTACCTCGTCAATATTATCTCCCAACATCCAGAACGCAGGCCATAGTCCAGGACCAAAAGGTGTCTTGAGGCGTGCTTCAAATCGTCCAAAGGCTTGTGAAAATTTGTCCTTTGTGGTAATACGAGCGGATGAAAACGTAGCAAAGGCGCCACTCTCATCTTTGATCGCTGTAATGACGAGATTACCTTCACCATCCAAAGCGACATTTTCCAACTCGTTTGTATAAGTCTGGAGTTCCTGATTTCCCCAGCCGTTGTCTCCTCGGCCCAGGTCAAATCCCCACTTGTCAGAATCGATCGCTGTCCCTGCAGCTCCATCAAATTCATCACTCCAAGTCAGCGTCCAATTTCTCTCTTCGAGTTGCTGAGTTGTGTCTATTTCGCAGCTGTTGAGACCTAGCGCCAAGAAAGGAGCCAAGGCAACAGCCATTAAACGCGTTGTATTCAAACTAAAAAGTTTCATGATTAAGTTAAATTATTTGTAGAAGTCCACATTTTTTGTTCCCTCTTAGCAGGCTTTTCTGCTCGTGTTCCCCAGACGTTTACCGCCTGGGGAATGAATATCATTCAATGGATCAACTGTTACTTATAGAAGTAAACATTGTCAACAAATACATTCGGTAGATCTCCTGAGAGGATGAACTGCGCCATGTTACCTTTTGTGGTAAGACCTGTAAAATCACTCAAAGGAAGATCCAGGCTGATCCACTGCTCGCTTTGCAGCGTGGGGCTTGTAAATGTAAGTTCGTGCTCTGTATCATCTCCTGCTTCATCGAAGACTCCATTAGGACCAAAGTCGCGTAGCTTCACTCGGAATACTTGTCCACCATTTGTGGCGTCAGGCGTCCAGATGTCTACGTGGATATGCGTCATCTCATTCACGTCAATCGTAGGATTGGTAAACTGAATGCCCACAAAGTTGAGCTCTGTGTACTGGATGATGCTGTCGCCCTGAACCGTAATCTTGGCACTCTGCGTAGTCGAACCTCCCCAGAAACCGTTGATGAAGTCCAATGGTTCATCTGTGTAGGCGTCACTAAAGAGAGACTTTACGTCTGATGCAGGCTTTGTAGGCGTGGCAGCAGGTGTGGTAGGCTTGTTGTCGTTACCTCCTGTGTTTCCCCCTTTATAGAAGTAGATGTTATCCGCAAATACATTGGGCAGATCACCTGAGAATACAATCTGTGCCAGATTCGCGCGGTTTGTCAATCCGACAAAGTCTGTCAATGGAATATCCAAGCTGATCCACTCTTTGGTTTTCAATACAGGGGCAGTAAATACCAGCTCATGGAAGGTATCATCACCGCTTTCATCAAATACACCATTGGGACCAAAGTCACGTAGCAACACTTTAAATACACGTCCAGCATCCGTCGGATCTGGAGACCAAAGATCCACATGGAAATGCGTCATCTCTGTCGCATCAACCGTAGGATTCTGGAATTCGATCCCTACAAAGTTCAACTGTGTGTAAGAAATCGCCGTATCACCCTGGATGGCGACTTTCGCGCTCTGCGTAGTAGAACCTATCCAGAAACCATTGAGGAAGTCGATGGGCTCGTCTGTGTAAGCATCACTGAAAATAGACTTGACATCTGCCTCAGGTACTGTAGGCGCAGGCGCTGCTACGGAAGGCGTATTTTCGCCTCCACCTGTGCTACCACCTGTACCATCGTCATAGAAGTAGATGTTGTCTACAAACACATTGGGAAGATCACCAGAGAGTACAATCTGTGCCAAATTCGTTTTCCCTCTCAAACCAATAAAGTCTGACAACGGGATGTCAAGGCTGATCCACTGCTCAGTCTGTAGCGTAGGATCGTTCAACGTAATCTCATGAGACGTATTGTCATTCCCCTCAAATACACCATCCGCACCTAGGTCTACAAGTAAGATCTTGAAAGCTGCGGGAAGCGCCGTTGGATCAGGCGTCCACATGTCCATGTGGAAGTGGGACATACCTGAGACATCAATGGTCGGATTGGCAAACTGAATCCCTACGAAGTTGAGCTGTGAATAACGGAAAATGTTATTCCCTGCGACTTGAATTTCTGTACTCTGAGTAGTAGAAAACTCCCAGAAGCCATTCAAGAACTCAATAGGTTCATCGACATAAGCATCACTGTAAATGGAAACTACATCATCAGCCTGCTGTGTAGGATCAGGAGCTGCTGTCTGAGGCAATACGGCCTCTCCAGTCGAATTAACAGTTAAAGAACCATCTGCATCCTTCTCTCCTAATTTAGCTGTAATGAAGGCACTTCCTGCATCCATGGCAGTCACTACACCAAATGGGTTGATAGTAGCTACTAGCGCATCGGATGTTGTATAATCAAAGTAAGCACCTCCTATTTCGACACGCTGGTTGATACCATTGGGAAGGTTGAAATCTGCAAAACCACCAGAAGAAAATGTAGCACCTGTTTCTAGCGAAGTCGTAGAGTCAGCTCCGTTGAAAGCCGCTGCGCTTTGTAGTGCGATGGTTCCTAGTGTTTCAAACTGTACCTCATCAATCCAGAATGTATAGCCTGTGCCATTCTCGGGTCCTTCAGAGTAGAAGAACATCCCACCTTCTTGTGTAAGCTTGGAAGGATCTGGAATCGGAATGTAATACTTACGCCAGTTGGTATTTACGGGCGTGTTGGTAATGGTTGCTACGTAGTTGTTCTCGCCCAGATCATTACCAAATCCCAAGATGTTGATATTCGCAGCTTGTGAGGCTCTAGCCCAGAAGGTCAAGACATTGAAAGGCGTGAGGTCACGGCCACCAGGTACGGTGAAAGCACCTCCTGCATAAGATCCTTTGGGATCATCAAAGTCGGGGACAGAAAATTTCATAACAGATGTTCCCTCGTAAGCTCCTTCTTCTACCACTGTAAAAGCGGTCACATCAGAGCCACCAAAGGCTGAATATTCTAGTCCTCCACTAAATCCGTCTCGAAAGACGTTGCCATCGATAGGCGCGCTCGCAGGTTGTAGGCCTTCGAGCGAACGCTCACAGCCCAAAGAAACCAGCAGCAAAACAGATATAATTATCCCGATTAGGTGATTGAATTTTTTCATTTCTATCGGTTTGAATATTTTTTTCTAGTTGAAGATGTTAAAGTTTACATACGTGCGGATTTCCCACTCTCTTCCGTTATTGAAGCCTACAGCTGTAGGATCACAGACGAATTCACCAGCGGCATCGATACTTCTCGTAGGACAGTAACGTGGGCTAAACTCATCCAGGGTTCTGTAGATACCCATGATTCCAATCTGCGTATTGGGCAATGCAAACCAGTCAGGCTTGCCTAGAGACATGGACAGATCGAGTGAGAATTGGTGAGGGAATGTCAAGTTGAAGTCCCTGTGATAGTCAAATGGTCCCCAATCATTCATCTTGTATGAACCGATGAGCTTCAGATCGTTGTAGATCATGCGGAAATCAACTCCTGCACGGCGAATCAAGCGAGGATCACTCCCTCTTGCCTGTGCTGTACCGCCATATACATTAGCAATCCAGCCTAAGTCAGGAGATACTTTAGAAACAATGCGCGCATGTACTTCCCAAAGATCCTGCGCAGGAGCTGCACCAGGGAATCCAAAGAATGTACGTCCATCAGGCAAGATACCGATCGCAGCATCCATGCTTGTGGGTAGGTGACGGTAAACGAAGCCCAAGTTAGCGGCAAACTTCGCATCTTCTGAGCGGTCATTGTCCCACTCATAGAAGAAGCTACCAGGCGTAGGGTCATAGGTCAGCAAGATCTCACCTGCTACCGTCTCACGATTTCCATCACGAACGACGAAAGGATCGACAAGGATATTTCGAGGACGTCCAGGAGACTCTACCCCTGCTAGCATAGGGCCGACGATGGGGCGCTGCCATAAGAAGTTAGGCGCAATCTGGAAGTCACCTACTCCGAGGGTAAATCCACTCAGGACATTGTAGACGTTGCCGCTTCCGCTGTCTTTGAGTTTCCACCCCGTGTACGTCAATGTTGCATCAGCACCACCGTTGGCGACCAATCCTTTTGCGGCGCCAGAAGCATACCACTGGAAGCGTCCTTTGGCATATGTCAGCTTGATTTTTCCACCCCAGAGATCTTCGTTGCGAATCACGTCTTCATAAGGGGTCATATCTGTCCCTTCCTTGCCCATCTCAGGATTCATCAATTGGAATGTACGACCGACAAGTGGTTGTCCACCCCAGATACCTCCAATGTGTACACCCAATGCACCATACTCCTTTTCTGCATAAAGGGAGGCTCTACGTGTCTTGGGAATAGGTACGGCAAAGGAACTTTCCGAACCTACACGCTGCTCCAAGTCTTCATGGAACATACCTGTCACTTCAAAACCTCCTAACTCACGGGTGTACTTTGCAATGATGGCTGGGTTCGCCCCCCACCATAGCTCGGGTCCGATGGCAATCGCCAGTCCTTTGAATGCCTTTTTACCATAAAACTCAGCCCCCAAAGGTGCGGTACCATTGTAGATGTCGATGTTGGGACCATAGTTGGCTTCAGGATACAGGCCGAAGAAGTCGCCTTCATATGCCCAATGGTAATGGCCCGTACGATAGAATCCTTTCATATCGAACAGTTCATGGTTCCATTCGAAGTCTGCTCGGTAAACAGCCAGTCTATTGGCATCTCCCAATACAACTTGTCCATCTGGTGTCTCGACTGTTACGGGACGTCCACGGTTTTCGTAGAAGATTTCGTTGATCGGCGTAGTCGCCACATTTCCGAGTATGTTAAATTGTACCTCGGCACGCACATTGGGAGCAGGTGTAGCTTTTACCCCTACAAAGAATGACTGCATATGATCAAAACCTTGACGATTGGGGAATAGGTCATAATCTGGATCAAGACCATCAGGAGTAGAAATCAGGTCTCCACCCGTTGTCACTGCGGCTAGGTTTGCTGTAAAGCGGCTGATGCTAAGCTTACCACCCCCAACTTGTGCAGCCAGTGCAGCCTTGTCACCTCTCCCTTTCAAAACAGCTCCCATAAGAGAGATTTTTGAGAAATGTGCCTTCAGCGCAGCTTCTGATTGTCCTGTCGCATAGGGATTGAAGCTGTGTGCTTCTTGTAATGCATAGTAAGAAGCTCTGGGATATAGGTCATATAATCCGCGCTCGTTGGTAGGTCCCTTGGCACAGATACCAAACCATTCCTCATTCATGTTATTCTGTCCTTCTGCTAGGTCACGCGTGTAACCCCCTCCAGGCCATGAAGCATTGGCGTCATGCACATCTAGGTTTTTGGTCTGGCCAAACTTCCACCATCCATCGCTGAACTGGAAAGTAAATCCACCTAAGGAGTTTCCAGCCTTCCCCATCCCTGCGGCGTTTGCATAAATATCTTGCCAGTTGTTGACCATGTAGTAAGCCTGCATTTCCTGATCTTCCTGATTGGAAATGGCGTTGAATGCATCCGCACCAAACTCTGTAAACATGATGGGCTTCCCGTACTCCTTTTTGACGCGCTCAAAGGCATCAGTAAAGGACACCCCACGATACATATTGGTTCCGTAAATGTCTACATCCGTACATTCTTCTGCTACAATGTCAATGAAGAGTAAGTCACCATTACAGATAGCTACAGGGTGAGAGCCATCAATAGATTTCATGGCTTTCGCTGCATCGTTCATGAGTTTGTACATGGGACGACCACGCGCTTCACCTACAGCTTTCAGCTGTTCTTCTCCTTCTGGAAAAGCTTCTGTTTCAGCTCCAGCCCAGAAAAGACCATAGTTGTTTTCGTTACCTAACAGATACAACAAAAGACCAGGTGTGTTTTTGTACTGCTCTGCGAGCTTTGTCGCCTCAGACATCAACAGTTCTTTTGTTTTGGGTTCTCTGTAGTCTGTGATGGCCACCCAGCTTCCATCGATGGTCAATCCATATCGACCGAAAGAGTGGTTGAGCATCGTGTGGATTCCATACTTTTCGTAAATGTACGCGATCCACTTGGGGGGTACGCCTGTGTACATTCTCACAGCATTGACACCCATGTTTTGTAAGAGCGACATTTCTCTGTCTAGTGCCGCACGCACCACAGCGTCAGATTCACTCCACAGGCTGTAATTAAAGTTTGTACCAATGGGAAAGTAGTCCCAGTTCATACCATTGATCATCATCGGCTGGCCATTGACCATGAGCCGTGAGCCATCAGCAGCATCTACTACTTTGACCTGATCAGTTTGTGCAAACAGACTGGTCGCTAATAGAAATAGCGAAAGGAAAAAAATTAAGTGTTTCATCGAGTAGTAGTATTATTAGATGAAATTTGAGTTGAATTTTCTGCTAAATAAAATCACCGTTTTAGCAGTGGTTGTATCCCCTTCAGATAGATTAAGCTACATATATTGAGATAATATTTCGGCATATACTTTCAATATACAAGAAGGCTATCCAAAAAGTACCGATTCCATAAACATTTGATAAACAAGAGATAATACTTTATATACAATCCTCATCATGTAAAGTAAAGTATACTCGAATTACATTGGGTTACCTGAAACATCTGGCTGAGTAGCCACTCATCATCAGGCAACATTGCTAGGTTTTTCATTCTCTTTTCTTCAGTGAAATCTTAAAGAAATGGTCATCTAGAAGACTCAGATTTTGCCCATCTTCGTAAAGATTGAAGACGTGTGTTTCTTGAAAAGCATAGTAGGCGGCCCGAGGACTTCCCGCCTCATTAGTAGAACCTTTGGCGCAGATTTCAAACCACTCTTCATTCATGTTATTTTCTCCTTGCTTAAAGTCACACTGGTGTCTCCCGCTTGCCAAGGAAGCCACCTCATCATGGACATCTAGATTCGAAGTTTGGCCATGCTTCCACCAACCGTCAACCTGCGCAGGTAGGTATGTCGTCAAGAGAAGGATCGAAAGGAAAAAAACAATGTGTTTCATCAGGTAGTAGTATTTAGAAGATGAAAATCAAATGTGGTTTTTAGCTCAGGAACAAGGCTGAATCTAGAGAAACCTGAAGCCTCCCTAACATGATAATCGTACACTTTGGTACATATGCTCAAATTAACCTATGATAATTACTTAGTTCCCTGAGCGATATATACTTAAGCTTTAATCAAAATAATAAATTAATATATAAGTAGGTGAGCAAAATAAAACAGGTATTTTCCTAAAAGGCTTATTTTGCATAAAAACGATGCGTGTAATCGGCTTAAGTTCTAAAGACCAATCAAGATTAGATCTCATTCGAAAGACAGATGCTCGTTATCGTGTCCGAGATCGAGCCCATGCTCTTATCTTGAGTTCGCAGGGTAAAAAGATCAAGGAGTTAGCTTTGATCTTTGATGTAGATCGAGATACGATATCGAGTTGGTTTAATCGCTGGGAATCAGGCGGTTTTGATGGCCTAGTGGATGCACCTCATCCAGGTCGCCCCCCAAAACTAAATACAGAAGAAAAAAAAGGTGATATTTGTTGCGGAGACGGTGGTGCGAAAACGAGCAGATCTGCTGGATTATGTCAGCAAAAAGTTTCACAAGACTGTTAGTGTCTGGACCATCGGGCGCATATTGAAAGAAGCAGGTTTTGTTTGGAAACGAATGCGTAAATCCTGCAAACCCAGACGAGATGAAGTTCTTTTTGCTTTTTTCAAGGAAGAGCTTCGCCTCCTCAAACAAATGGAAGACAACGATGAGATCGAGCTATTCTTCTTTGATGAAGCAGGCTTTAGTCTTCAGCCTGTTGTTCCTTATGCTTGGCAAAGAATTGGACAGACCCAAATCATCCCCGCCACTCAAGGGAAAAACTTTACAGTAATGGGAATGATCAATCGAAAAGGCCAGTTTCAGTATCAAATGAGGGATGAAGCACCCAAAACCGATGATCTGATTGAGTTTTTTGATCAATTCAACCCTCAGAAAAAGACTATTGTGATCATGGATCAAGCATCTACTCACACAGCTCAAAAGTTCAAAGAACAAACCCAAAAATGGAAAGAGAAGAATCTCTATATCCAATACTTACCCAAAGCATCACTAGAGCTCAATTACATTGAAATGCTTTGGAAAAAATCAAGTATCAATGGATCCCTAGAGAAGCATACATATCTGCTGATAGCCTCAAAATGTATCTCAAGACCATACTCGATTGTGTTGGCAAAGATTACCATATTCATTTTGCTTGACTACTCAATGTATTTTTAAGAAAATCTTTTCTCATTAAATTGGAAAAAGGCTAGATCTGGGGCATTTTAGAAGTATATTCAATTGGATGAGCAAGAAAGAACTGAAATTTACTGTAGATAGTGCTTTATTAGGGGAGCTTGGAGAAAAGCTTGTTGAATCTGTACATATAGCTCTAGCAGAGTTAGTAAAAAATAGTTACGATGCAGATTCAACTCGAGTTGAAATCAGTTTTGATGAAAATGATAAAGGAAATCCTAGAATTATCATCTCTGATAACGGGACTGGGATGAGTTTTGAGTCTGTTCAGAATTATTGGATGCGGATAGCCACAACCAATAAGAGAACGAGAAATCAATCATTGGTATTTGGCCGTCCATTAACTGGGGCAAAGGGAATAGGAAGATTCTCTTGTAGAAGACTCGGTGATAAATTAACCTTAATTACAAGAGGTACTAAGAATAATGATTTACAAGGACGTCAAAAAGATATTCAAGAGACTACTATTATTTTCCCATGGATAGAGGAGTTTACTGAAGGAAGAGATGTCACATCTATTCTTGTACAAGGAGAACAAAAGATTTTAGATGGGGCAGAGACAGGAACAACTCTTATTATTGAGGATATAAAAGATGAATGGCAAAAACGAGGCTTTAATTGGCTAAAAAGACAGTTAAGTGTCCTCGCAGCTAATCAAGGTACCAAACGACGAGATGGCTTCAAGATTGATCCTGGATTCAATGTATTCTTATATGCACCTGACTTAGAGGGAGATGTTATAGATCTTAGAGATTCACTAAAAAAAGCAGGATGGGGAACTCTAAAAGCTCACATTAACTCAAAATTCCAAGCTGTTTGTACCTTGGATGCAATGGGACTCGGCAGAAAGACAATAATCTCAAAGGAAAAATTTCTTGGTCTGAAAGATATTAACCTTGAACTAGGAATTCTAATAGAACAAAGGCCATTTATACGAGACTTGAGTATTTTATCTAAACAGACAACAAAAGAAATAAAAAGAGACTGGGGGGGGGTACAAGTTTACTATAAAGGATTCAGGGTCTTTCCTTATGGAGATGATGATTGGTTAGAAATTGATAAAGACAGAGGAAAACGACTAGCAAAGCCTAAGTATGAAGAGCTTTTCAAGTTTGCACAGTCACTAAGAGGAATAAATCCTCAGAGAGTAATGTTGACTCTTTTAGAAATGAATGCATTTTTAGGAGGGGTGAATATTGGCGAACAGTCTGAAGGCTTTGAAATGAAGATGAATCGAGAAGGTTTTATTGATTCTCCGGAATTCGATCAATTAAAGAGATTTATCCGGTTTGCAATTGACTGGAGTATGATTACTAGGGAAGATCAAATTAGCCAGCAAGCTTTTCAAAAGGTAACCACAGCAAGGGAAGAATTAGAAAATACTATCGAACAGAAAATTTCTCCCAAAAAAGTTGTAGAAGCTGCTGTGAGCCACATTGAAACACAGATCTCCAATATTACTAGAAGTTTAAAGCCTGAGCAAAGAAAGGAAGTTAAGGAGTCATTTAAAAAAGCTACTGAAGTTATTAGGCGTCAAAATGAGTCATATCAAATACAGCTTAGTAAATTAAGGCTTGTAGCATCAACCTCTACTCTGCTTTATATATTCTCACACGAAGTAAGATCCTTGCTTGGACTATTGCGGCAAAGTAGTAGTTCACTAGTCGAAATAGCAGATAGGACAAAAGAAGAAGAATTGAGGGTTATTGCGGAAGAATTCCATGATCTAAATTCGCGCTTAATAGACCTCCTACAACTTACCTCTCTAGTTTCAGCTAGTTCTTCAGGAAAGGAATCGACATCCTTGCCAATCAAAGATCGAATTAAGCAGGTAGTAGAAGTATTCGATTTGATAGTAACTAAATATGACATTGATATTGACTATACAGATGTTCCACCAAATATCCATGTGGAACTAAGAGAAGCTGAACTATTCTCTATCTTCCTAAATGTCATTTCGAATTCTATAAAGGCTGTCATTGCAGGAATATTTCCGAAGAAAATTAGAATTGAAGCTTACATGGAATCAGGAAAATCTATAATAGAAATCAAGGATAACGGAATCGGACTATCAAGAGAAAAGTTCGATGATGTATTTATTCCCTTTGTATTCGATCCCGAAGGGATACTTTACGAATCATTAGATAAAAGACTAAGTGAAAATGATAAAGATGTTATCGGCTCTGGAACTGGGCTTGGGCTTAGTATTGTGGGCGAAATCGTCCGTGTAAATGGCGGTGAAATTAATTTCATTGACGAAACAGAAGACTGGTCAACAATACTTAGAATATGTCTGAAGTAAAACTATTGTGGATTGATGATGATCCAGAGAGAGAATCTACCGCAAAAAAATTAGAGGAAAAACTTAATTCTGGAATTGAATTTTTGTGTGTTAATGGAAAAGACGTAGAGGAAACCATATCGAAAAATAAACAGAGATTTTCCGAATTGGATCTAGTTATTATGGACCATCGTCTTGATACAGCTAGAAGTAATTCAATAAAAACTGGAGCGACAGCATCATCTCTCCTAAGGGAAGGAGAAGGCTACGAAAGTCTTCCAATTTTATGTGTTACTAGTGAACCCGATCTCGTAGACAATCAGCAGCGGTTAGCTTACCAAGGAGTCATAGATTTTGGAGAAATAATCAGCAAAACATATGTAGCTGAAATAAAATCAATCATAAATGGTTTTAAGGACTTGAAGGATAAACCAATAAATTCCATTGACTCTATATTCGATAAGCTGAGATCTTCTTATGAAGCTAAAGAAAACTTGATTAAGGTACTTCCTAAAGAACTGAAGACAAACTTTGAAGAACCTACATATTCTCTAAGTTTTCATCGCTGGTTGAAAAGAACACTTATTGGTAGACCTGGTTTTTTGTATGACCGACTTTGGGTTTCAACATATTTGGGGTTAAATGAAACTGGATTTAGTAAGGTAGAGCATCTATTTACAGAGTCACTTTATTCAGGTATCTTTTGCTGATTATTTCTCCAAAATCTATGACTCCTTGGTAAGCTAACCGCTGCTGATTGTCTACG